>QKJP01000044.1 GCA_003249255.1 Bacteroidales bacterium | reverse complement strand
TATAAAAGGCTATAATAAATATGCCATTCTATAAAACAGAATGATTTTAAAACAACAAATGACCGAGATCATCGGTCATTTGTCTTTATTAAGCTAATAGATTTTAGTTTTTTGCTTCCGTTTCTTCAGAAATGGTTTCTTCGGCTTGCTTCGCGTCAAATAGATTATTCTCTATTATAATATTATACCATGTAAGTACTTTCTTAATATCCGAAACATACACTCTATCCTTATCATAGGTAGGCATAACTTTTTGGAAGTAGTTTTTTAATTCATCATTGCTTCCTTTCAATATTGAAACAGCAGCTCCATTCTCGTGCTTATGAATAGCAATAAAAACATCAGCCAGCTTCACATCTTCTTCTTCAGTATAAATGGAGATATCTTCAAGGGCACTTATTTTTGATGTTGCGTAAGCAGGCATGCGTTTGCCATCAAGAAGAGATTCTACAATAATTGAGTTTTTTGCTTGAGAAACCATCTTAAACAAACCACGTTGTCCTGAGATGGATAAAATTCCTTTTAACATATATATACAAGTTTATTTTTGACAAAAATAATAATAGAAGTGAAAAATGAAACACTAGAAACCAATAATAGCCGCAATTATATCATCTAAAAAAACAATTAACTAATCAACAACCATTTAGAAGATGGATTTTATTAACTAATTAATCCCACGTGATTTTTTTACACGCTCATAAGCTTCATTAACGCGCTTAAACTTTTCTTCAGCGCTCTTTTTAATATCCTCACCGAGGTGTTCTACTTTATCAGGATGATATAACACAGCTAATTTACGATACGCCTTTTTAAGGTCAGCATCAGAGATGGACGAATCAACTTCTAACACCTTATAATCAGAGTCTATATCCTTATGAATCATGTTTTTAATAGACATATAATCGGCATTTGTAATGCCTAATCCTACGCTAATCTGATGAATAACTACGGTTTCCGCTGTGGATAATTCATTATCAGACAAAGCGATACCATACAATAAGTGTAATAACTCCAAACGGGATGAATAATCTAGATTAACACGCATCTGATCAGTCACGGAAGTTACATCGATGTCTTTCTTAATAATATCACGCAAATGCAATATTGCCTCCCTAGCTTTAGCCTCACCAAATGTATGTGTGAAATTAACCCTTACAAAATCAAGTTCAGAACGAAGAATTTTACCATCCGCCTTCATTACGGCAGCAACTAAAACAAGTAAAGAGGCCAAAAAGCCATTACGTGCTTGTTGTTGATCATAGTCTCCATCAGGATCTATTGTCAACGAAGTTTTTGACTCCGCGAGATGCCCCACCACAAAACCTAATACAGCACCAACTGGACCGCCCATCCACCAACCAATACCTGCTCCAACAAACGAACCTACCAACCCCATACTATTCTTCTAAATGTTTAATAATTGCTAAAATTTGAGGCAATACTAATTGCTTTTCATCGCAATGTATTACAAAATCAGCTAAATCTATTTTTTTATCATCCACTAACTGTGAATTTACTCTATTCATTACCTCTTGCTCTGTTACACCATCACGCTTCATCACCCTTTCAATACGTAACTTAAGGGGTGACACAACCAAAATAGTTTTAAAAAAACGAGCCTGATTTGCTTGTTCAAACAATATGGCAGACTCCTGAAACACATAAGACAAATGATTTTTATTATCACACCAAAGATCAAAATCATTTTTAACAATGGGGTGAATCAAAGCATTTATTTTTTTCAGTAATTCTGGATCTGAGAAAACCCGTGCCGCAACTTCTTTTCTATTAAGACTTCCATTCACATAGATAGCTTCTCCAAACATCTTATATAATCCTTCAATAATGGACGGGTGAGAGTTTGTGAGTCGTCGAGCTTCCTCATCGGCAGAATAAACAGGATAACCCATTATTTGCAAACATTTAGCAATGGTTGACTTACCACTACCAATACCACCAGTTAAGCCTATTATTTTCATGGTTTATTTTTTTCTATTAAATACTCAACAAAAACAGGCGAATATGTAACCGAGCTAACTCCTTTGGGAATATGGTTAAGTGTAATTTTTAACCTAGGAGGAAGATTACTCATATCCAAAGATGAGAAATCAATGATAGCATTAAAATCGGACGAGGTATAAAGATTACGTGTTAAACCCACCCGATAAGATACTTTAACCTCAGATGGGAAGGTCTTGAGTAACCAACCATCAGCTAGACCATGCCCTATAACAGGCACCATGGTAAACGATTCGGTAAAATGCTCTACAGGAATGGTTAATTTAACCTTCTTAAAACTACAACTCACATCTTTACTTAACAACAAAGGAATTGTTGTCACTAAAGTATCTTTTAATTCGGTAAATGAAACAACAGAAGTCAATACAGAATGAGTCGAATCTATAAAACTCTGAGGCCCGCTGATTATAACCGAGTCAGGATCGAGAATCAAACGATCAGACAACTGACACAATTTATTAAAACTCACCGTTACCTGAGGTACAACGGGTACTTTCTTTGTATTTTTTTCGATTAAAGATAGGTACAAGGTATCGGGACTAATCTTCAATAATTCCATATTACTATTTGCACGTAACTGACTGGCGATAATACGCATATAGTCTTTTGTTACCGCATAAGCACCTATACCAGAAGAATTGGTGAAACGTTTCATTTTTGAAACATCAATATTTTTAACTTCAATTTTGTTTAAGAAATGGTAACGCAGTAAATCCAAACCATCTGCTTTAACGGTCAATGTTAATTCATTGAAGTTGGATTCTTCCAGAATCCAATGGTCATCCACATTTGTAAACCGAATAGGATATTTTAATTCGTTGGTGAAGTTATCTTTTCGAAGCGCATTCAACACCCAAAAGCAAGAAGCTAAAAAGAAGAAACCTATAAAAATGAACACATCTTTATTATAGCGCAGTTGCAGGATTCGTTTTGCTAGAAAACGAAAGAAGGCGATAATATTAGTTATAGTTGAGTTCATAGAAAAGGGCATTGATTAACAAATGTAATCAATGCCCTGAAATTTTAAATTACTTTTTGGCATTTATGTCAGTCATATCAATAACAATAGCAGACTTATCCATTTTTACTTTTACGTTATCTGCGATTTCAACAATTACAGAATCATCTTTAATCTCAGATACTTTACCATAAATACCACTTGAGGTAAATACTGCATCACCTTTTTTAAGGGCTTCTCTGTATTTACGTAGTTCTTTTTGACGTTTCATCTGCGGACGAATCATAAAGAAATAGAATACAATGATGATTAATACAAATGGAGCAAAGGCCATAATTGGATTCTGAGCCTCAGCAGGAGGCACACTTAGAAAAAAATTGAAAATATTCATACATCAAAAATATAATGGTTATAATTATTCACTTACTTCTGCCCACAAGAGCAACTCTTGACGCGGTTCAATGGCATTTGAAATAACAGTTACTTTCTTAACTTGTTTACCATGCCAACCTTTTGAGTTAAATACCACTTCCACCACACCAGTTTCACCAGGAAAAATAGGGTTTGTTGGATAATTAACGTCCGTACATCCACATCCTTTAACAACATCTTGAATAACAAGAGCCTCACTACCCGTGTTAGAAAACTTAAAGGAATGCCCTACAGCATCACCTTGTTTAATAAGGCCTAACTTATGACTTTGTTCAATAAATGTAAGTTCACCTTTCGAGTTACCTTCATTTTTTACTTGATTTTGACAAGCATAAAAAACAACTAAGCAAAGGATAGCATACAAATAGTGTTTCATAATGATTAGTCCTTAATAGGTTGAGGAATTAATTTCATAACTTTTTTATCTGCCACTAACTGCTCAACAATCTTATCGAGGATACCATTAATAAAGATGCCACTTTTAGAGGTGGAATAATACTTGGCTATTTCGATGTATTCATTAAGCGACACATTAATTGGAATGTTTTTAAATTCCACAACTTCAGCAATAGCAATTTGCATCAGCACGATATCAAGAAAGGCTACGCGATCAAAATCCCAATTCTTAGTATATTTCTTAATTAAATCCATGTATTCAACCTTGTTAATCAAGGCTTTACGACATAAACGTTTTAAGAATTCAATATCTTCTTCATCTTTAAATTCAGGTAATAACTCTTCTAGAGTACCATTTTCTTGCGAAAAGCCTTTAATGGTTTTAACCACCATGCTAATGATAAACTCAGACTCGTCATTCCAATACACACTTTCTTCTTCAAACAAAGCATAAAGTGGCTCATGAGGAGCAATCACTTTTTCCATTAATTTGGCAATGAACCGTTGGTCTTCGGCATAACTACTAGTCTCTGCAGCCATGTAGTCGATGTACAGCTTTGACTCTTCAACCACTGTAAACAAGCCTTTTACTACCTCAGGATAATTAGACCAAAAAGCACCATTTTTACGAATGCTCGATTCTAGGTTTTCATTATCCGCTAATTGTAATAAAAAAGCGTTATTAACAAAGCGGGTGTTTGGGTTTAAATCTTCCTCAGAAGGACGTTTTTTGTCTTTGCGTAACTCAATGCGTTTATCTGCAAAGCCTTTTAACTCTAAAAGAAGTAGCAATAATGCGTTATACATTTCGTGTGATTTGGCTACGCTGTGAAACAACTCTTTTTCAGCCAGATCAATGGAAGAATCTCCCTTTTGGTAATGCGCATAAACCATTTGCATTACTTTTACTCTTAACAATCTTCTGCTCAACATCTTTATAAGAACTTTTTTGTAGTGGCCACAAATTTAGTATTTTTTTAAGCGTAATCAATAGTTTAGTTTTAAAAACGAAAAGGAACTTAAATAACAAATTATTAGGACTAAAACATTCATACTACGCTAATACAGTACCACATACACAACAAAACAACATCTATACTACAAATAAAATTAAAACAGACTCATAATAAACACCCTACCACCGCTTAGATATCTAACTCATTTACTTACTTATAACACAATTATTAAGACATGTGGTAATAAATGTTAAAAAGAATAACCAGTGCAAAACACACTATTCAAAAGTGCTTCGTATTAAGATAATTACCACCAAAATTAGAATTAATAAAAGAACAACGAACGAGTGTCTTAAAATTTAAAAATAAATGTAAAATAATGTTGGGTTTTTGCCAAAAAATTACCAAATTTGAAGAAGACAAGTTGGTTCCTAAACAAAATAAACAAGATGGAAGGTAAAGTAATGAATGAAAATTTTGAAAAGAACGACAGAGAGGAAGTTTATGCTAATGTAGTTCGAGCAGGCAAGAGAACCTATTTTTTTGATGTGAAGACCACCAGAAAAGATGATTTTTATTTAATAATTACCGAAAGCAAAAAGAAATTTACTTCAGACGGCAAAATTCAATATGAAAAACACAAAATATTTTTGTACAAAGAAGATTTTGAAAAATTTGAACTCGGTTTAGTAGACGCCCTTGATTTTATGAAAACCAAACTAGGCCAACTAGAAGAAATGGATGAGATGGCCGAACCTGAAGAGAAAAAAGAATATGCCAGTTTAGAATTTGAAGATTTAGTAGATTAGAAAAACTGCCCTAGGGCAGTTTTTTTTATTCGTACTTGGCTAATTTATCATCCATGGTCACATCTTTAACGCGGTGCGACTGTATCTTAACATAACACATCAAACTATCAGCACCAGCATTGTAACATATTTGTTGAACACCTTCTACTATTTCCATCAACCTCTGATACGTACCTTCCATCACTGTTTCAAAAGGTGTAACTTTATAGTTTACCCCAGAATCTTTTATATATTGAATGGCTGCATCAACCAAAGCGTACGAGTCTTTCGTTTTTGAGCTAGGTAAGACCTGAACGGCTACATTAACTTGTTTCTGATTAAATGAATTATTCGTTATCATTCTCAACTTCTTTTTGTTCGTAGTTTGTTAAGGCACTTTCAATTTCTTCAAACGTCATTTTCTTTACATTGGTAACCACATACGATTCGTTTACAAAATTACCTAACTCATTACATTTTTGTACAATGACATCAATACAATTCTGTAAATGAATTCGAAAAGGAATAAGACAAGTAATGGCCACAGTGTATTGGTTAAACAAAGCTTCTTCAAGCTCTCCCCCCTCCGCTTTTAGACCATAGGCAAACTCACTTTCTACAATATGCTGTTGCACCTCATTAAATGGCAAACGATCATTGGTTGTTACTGCAATAAAATACCTCAGTGATTGTCCTTTCCCCCCCAGTCCTGTAGAAATAAACAATGGCGCCTCCTCCAACAATTCACTTTCTAGTAATAAACGACTCTCTTGATAAGCCAAAATAGACCACTCCCGCAATTCGGCATCCGGATTTTTCATGTAAGCCTCGAGCGTTCTAAAGGCATCAACCCCACCTACCGAAGCTAAACGATTGAGTAAAATACGTTTATTCTCTATGCCGTAGGTCACATCTGTAAGGTGATGTTTTAAACTAAGCCAAGCCTCTTTATCTAAGTCTTTCTTAACCGATTCACTCACTTTAAAATATTTGAATTGCAAATTGACATCAATCTCATCCTCCAAAATAGCAATTTGGCCTTGATACGTATTGATTAGACCTTGCAACTTATCGTACTCATTCGAATTTACCATGTTTACATTTCTTATTTTGACCTCAAATGTATAAATACCCCTTTATTTTTATAGCATAAATATCAAAAACAATAAAAAATCACCATAAGTAGGTATTGTGAGACTATTAATTCAGCCCTATTTTTGTTGACATAAAATCATAGTAGTAATCATTCAATGCCACACGCATGAAGTTATCAGAACTAACCAACGGAGAAGAAGGTATTATCGTTAAAGTAAAAGGACATGGCGCCTTTAGAAAACGTATTATAGAAATGGGGTTTGTAAAGGGCAAAAAGATTACTGTGATTAAAAACGCACCTCTAAAAGATCCTATAGAATATAAGATATTAGATTATAAAGTATCATTGCGTCGCAGCGAGGCTTCATTGATTGAGGTAGTCACAAAGGTAGAAGCCAGTGAGACCAGTACCGAGTTGTTTCTAGGAACCATCACAGACGATGTACTAAAAACATCAGCCTATGAAAAACGTAAGGTTATAAACATAGCTCTGGTAGGAAATCCAAACTGTGGAAAAACAACTCTATTTAACTATGCCAGTGGTTCTAAAGAACATGTAGGCAATTACAGTGGAGTAACCATTGATTCTAAACAAGCAACCTTTAAACACAAAGACTATCACTTTAACATCTACGATTTACCTGGCACCTATAGTATATCAGCCTATTCGCCAGAAGAAATATTTGTGCGCAACCACATCTTAAATGAGGTACCAGACATTGTAGTTAACGTGATTGACGGCTCTAACTTAGAGCGCAACCTATACCTCACCACACAACTTATAGACATGGATATTAAGGTGGTAGTGGCCTTAAATATGTATGATGAATTAAAACGCAAGGGAGACCGACTCAACTATGAGCAACTAGGGGCTATGTTGGGCATTCCTTTTGTGCCTACTGTAAGTTCTCGAGGAAAAGGTATATCAGATTTGTTTGATGAAATTATAGAAGTTTACGAAGATAGAAATCCAATCTTACGCCACATCCATGTAAACTATGGAGATACAATAGAAGCGGCTATATCTAAAATAAGAGTAAAACTTGCTGGTGATGGCGATTTAAAAAACAAGATGTCGCTTCGCTACTTAGCAATAAAAAGTCTTGAGAAGGATGAAGAGGTACTCACAAATCTTAAAAACAGATCGGATGATGACGCTCTAATAACAGAGAT
>QKJP01000064.1 GCA_003249255.1 Bacteroidales bacterium | reverse complement strand
AACATTATTCGCAAACAGGGACACAAGTTCATTAAAGAATCGGGCATACCCTACACATTTTTGCATTGCAGCTGGTTTGCCGACTGTTTTGTTATCTATCAGCGCAAAGCGGTTTATTCTGTAATTGGAGATACAACTCAGCCTATCTTTTTTACCAATTGCTACAATTATTCGGTTCATCTCGATCAGGCAATTGGAAATGAGAATGCTTTTTACAAAGAATTTCCCATACAGGGCAATGAGGGTTATAAACATCCCGATGCAGCAAAGTCATTTCTGAGAATCTATTCACCCAAAAGTAAAGTTTCCGAACTGCCTTATGGTGTAATCAGATTTTTGTCGCTTTTCAATAAACAAATGAAACTGGTTAAAGTGATGTGTGAGTATTCGTATGCTTCAAAGGAAGAGTTTTTGGCTGAAGAGTGCGGCACTTATAATGTACTAGGCAAACCGGACCTAAGTTTGAACGAATATGCCACTAAAGTAAAGCAAGAAGGTTTGTACAGTTACCTTGAAATGAAATAGCCGATTATCTTGGCATAGCACTTATTCTCAACTCAAGTGAAGAAGTTCTTACATTTAAAAGGCACAGAGTTCTTAATCATCCTCTGTGCCTTTTTTTTGCTATTAATCTGTACTAAACCTTACTTCATTAATTTAACTACTTCTTTAGTGCCGTCTTTATACTCTAAAACAAGCATATAGCAGCCGGGAGTCAATTCTGAAGTATTCATATTTATGGATGAAGCATTAAATTCCTGTGCCATAAGCGGAACACCATTTATAGAAAGTATGTGAGCACATTCAATCACTTTATCCGATGCCACAGTTAGCCTATCACCGACCGGATTAGGATAAATGCTTGCTTTGGGCTTAACAGAAGCTGGGCTGGCAGTTGGCGTATCACTCTCTTTAGATTCAAAAATTAATTTATCCAGATTAAAACCATTCGCATCCATCTCTACCCTTAAAATTTGCTTTCCGGCAGGCAGTTTCATCTCAAAAGTGATGGTGTTGTTAACTTGCCATCCGCCTGTTTCAGAAAACTGAATTGAACCCGAAGTTTCATTGCCCACTTTTAAGGTAAAGGCACCTCCCATATCATCCGAAGCCACAAGTGCTTTTACAACATAAGTCGCTTCTTTTGCAACATTTATGGTATACTCCAACCATTCACCATAATTCACATACGCCACATGATAGCCTCCGGCATCCATTTGAGCAATATCGACTTCGGTGGTTCTAAATGCACCTCCTAAATTTTCGGTATCTGCATCATGAAAGGTTAACCCTTCTCCACCTTCATCAAAAGCCTCTGCTTCAACCACACCCGGTATAGCCGCCGGTGTATTATTATAGGCCGAACGCTCGGTTGGCATAATATAATGCTGTTGCGGATATGAATAATAAGAAGTTGATTGATTAACATTAGCAACTACCCGATAGGCATAATACCCAAATCCGGAAATAGAATTATCGGTATAAGATGTTGCTCCGGCATCAAGAGTTGCTAATTGGGTAAAGGCAGCATTATTTATGCTACGCTCGATAATAATGCTGTTGTAAGAGCTTTTATTCACCCAATTCAAACCAATGGAAGAAGAATTTTCATCGTAATTGATGTTAAAAGCATCCGGGCCTGATTCGTGCGATAACAGAATAACATCTTTTGTATAATCCCAAGTTCTTTGAGCTCTTTTATACATCCCAAAGTCACCTCCATCGTCCCATACGGCATTTGCAAAACCATTGGTACGGATATTTTTTACATACTGATAATAATGCTTCATGCGTGAATTGAAATCGCACTTCTTAACAGACCCCCATTCGCCAACAAAAACGGCGATATTGTTTTGAGTAGCCCATTATTTAACGCTATTAAACTCATTATTCAGATTATTGATATCTGATTGAGAGCCCCATGTTCCCTTTCCTTCTCCGGCAAAACTCCATGGAGTATAAGAATGGTAATATGCCATCATGTATTCGTCATTTGGAATGGCAGCACTCATCATGTCCCATGCCGAAGTCCATCCTACTCCCGAATAAATTAAAATACGAGTTGGGTTATTGGTTCTGATTTGACTAATCAAACGACTGTTCAGTTCATTAATCTCATTTTGCGTAAGACCGTTATGGTCATGCGTGCGCGGCTCGTTAATAAGCTCAAAAAAGAGTTTTTCAGACTTACCTTTAAACCTTTCTGCAATTTGGCTCCACATGGCTTCTAATCTTGGACGTTGATTGATGTAATCGACCTTAAACCAATCTTCGTGATGGGCGTTGATGATGACAAATATACCTTTTGCCAAGGCCATGTCAACAAAATGTTCCATGCGTTTCATCCATTCATCCTCAATCTTAAAAGGAGCAGTTGTAGCAGTATGATTAGCCCACCTGATGGGAATACGCAAAGTTTTAAATCCGGCAGCAGCAATGTCATCGATATAATAATCCTCGGCTACCGGGTTATTCCAAGTGCCTTCTAGTGGAGGCTCAAAGGTATTCCCCAAGTTGGTACCCATTCCCATTAAAGCAACTGCTTCAGCAGGTTTTAGCTGGGCATAAGACAGACATCCTATGGCAATAAATAAAGAAAATAATAAAGAGTGTTTCATTATTATGTATGATTTGTTTTCCTTAATAGATGACATATATTATGTGTAATACCCTATGTCCTTTCTTTAAAAAGGTGGTATTGTTACTATATTCAGATATAAAAAAAGTGCATGAGTAATTATCTCTCATGCACTTTTCTATTGGTGAATTTCTTTTTTAGCAGTTCGTTAAGATTTTGTATTTGAGTTGATAACACCCAATAGCACAAACTAGTTAAATCATTGAATTTTTATCTAATATAATTTGGTCTAAAATCTAACAATCTATTGGATTTACTCTTTAATAAGTTTGCCTGAATAAGTTTGACGTCCAATAATCCTCAACCAAAAAACTCCAACTTTTAAAGAGGATACATCTAATTGAATAAACTGCTTATTGCCTGCTTTATCAATTTGTTTAACGCCCATTATATCAAAAACTTCTATAATAAAATCATCTTCCTCTTCCGGTACTACAATATGCACCATCTCTTTAACCGGATTAGGATACATTTGCAAAGCATTGATTTCATTGTCAAATATCCCTGTGGCCGGACTAACGGGTATATTAAAACTTTCAAGTGTCGTTCCTACGCAATTACTAGCTTCCACTGTGATAGCATACGATTTTTGCGTTTCATAATTAGTTTCGGTTTTGAGAAACAAACTATCATTTCGAATATAAAAAGCATCGGCATCATCTTTATCAACTAAACTAAATAATGCTTGCGGTTTGCCGGTAGCTGATAGTTTACCAATAAATGTTCCAAATCCATCACCGTTATTAACATCGGTTGCAGACAATTGAACATTTGCCGGTTTGCTTTTGGGTATAGAAACCTCTCCAAAACCGGTTTTTTCGTCAATAATAATCCCGGCCAGAGAAGAAATAGCAGCACCTTCTTGCCTTAGCGCACTAATAAATTCGTAGGTTAGTTGAATAGAACCGTCCGGGTTTGGTTGAATATCATTCAAGTGATACACTTCTGTGTTATTAATCACATTAAACGAAACCATCCGATTTGAAGCCAAATCCCTCAATGCAATATTAATCTCACCGCTCCCTTTTACGTGTCCGGTAAAAGAGAAATCGTAATATTTAGAGGCATCAAGGTCGGTAAAGGTAATTTCACAACGTGTTTCGATACCTTCACGCAAAGCCAATCCTTGCTCAATTATTTTAGTCGGAAAAGAGCCTATGTCAATTGCATTGGCATCGGAATACCTTCCGTAATGTTTCGAATCGGTATTTTCGGCACTATCGTCTATCGTTACTTGCCAAGGCAATAATTCGCCGGCTTTATTTTTAAGAATCGACCGGGTAAGGCCACTATTCACTACACCTGCATTATCTTCAACAACATCTGTCCAATAATTTGTAGATGATACTAAGTTGGCTCTTCCATAGCGATGTAAATTCAACTGAGCCGTTTGCGTATAGGCAATGTCGCAAGAGCTAACCGCTAAAGTAACCGTTAAGGGTTCTGCCCGGTTACCGGCCTTATCAACGGCATCGAATTGAAGTTGAATGTATCCTGTTTCGGCTAATCGTAGATTGTTATCTAACTGAGGCTTGCCGTTTAAAAAGCTTACATGGTAAGTAAGCTCCGTATCTTTATTATCAGATACGCTTACTTGTGGCAATACAAAATAGTCTCCGACCAATAACTGAGGTGTACTTTCTAGCTTTAGAACAGGAGCTTCAAGGTCTACTGCTTCGGTATAATTAGGATTAAGCTCTAAGCCCATATGGCGGTAGTTATAATAAGTTTCGGCTTTTAACAAAGGTGTATAAGTCGGCTCATCTTCACCTTGCCAGCTAAGTTTTTTCCAGTAATCGCTTTCTGTTTCCGGGTCTTTTACTTCGGAGTGAGCTTTAATACATTCGTAATAAGCCGTTTTTCCGGTAGAAAGTTTATACACCATATCGCCAACCTTATAGCTGATTGCACCAGTTGTAACAGTATTGTCATACAAGCCATTATACCAAACTCCAACAAAATTGAGAATGTTCTTGGGGTCGAAACCAAATTGATCATGGAGCAATAAATAAGGTGCTTTTCGAGATACAGAACCTTCGGTCGAAAGAACATTGGCTCCTGTTCCGCTACCGTACTGCAACAAAGACCTGCCTTCGGGATAAATGTTGTTTCGTAAATAAATCGGGTTTTTGGTATTCCCCAAATTAAAGAAGCCCGATAATGCTTCTGCAGGATAAGCATCATTGGTAGTACTAACGGTAATACTGTCAATCACGTTATTATCCAGGTAGTATGTAATACCACCATCAATGTCTCCTTCAAAAATATAACCAACAGCCCGGCGCGAAGGGCCTAACAAGTTATTGGTAAAAGTAACGTTACCGGTATTATCCCGACGCTCTTCACCGGGGTCTTTATAACGTGGGCCTACCAATACATTACCGGCATTACCGGTGTATAGTATATTGTCGCTAACATTAATTCCACCTTCGGTAAAAGACCATTGCAAGCCGTTTTCCTGATATTGTGCTCCTTGAAAAGGCGTTTGGTAAAAACAAGCCGTTTTGTACACAAAGTTATTTTTCACTACTGAACCTTTGCTCATAAAGTCAACTTGTATCCCTTCTGCCCCGGTAAACAAGGCTACGTTGTTTTTTAAAGTGATCAGGTTCTCACTAACCGTAGCTCCACTCTGGCTGCCATTGTATCCGATGTAAAAACCTTCGCCCTCGTGCCAGCCTGAGAGACAATATTGAATATCTATGGTAAGCGGGTCTAAATCGCCAACACCGTTTTTAATATTAAACCCACTAAAGTAGCCATGCAATGCAGCAACCCCTCTTACTTTGGCAGAAAGAAATCCGGTAATTTTTACGCCCATGCCGTGTGACATTTCTTCCCAACCGAAAGAGGTATATTTTTGGTCGGCCAACAAGCCAAAGTTTTCAATCCACCCATGCTTGGTTAAATCTCCCTTTAAGCCAAGGTAAGCGGCATCGCCGGTACCTAAATCGGGATTGTACTCTCCCGTTAGAAAAATGTGCTTGAGGTTCCAGGTTTCAAAACTGCGGTATTGGTCGTGGTTATAATTCTCACCCCAACGTACTTGTCCACCCAGATTGGTGATGATGACAGGTTTATCTATTGATGAATTAATTTCATTCACCCCATCGTTACCTACCAGTAAGATGCGTTCGTACTTACCGCGCCAGATATGAATTTTTTGTCCGCCGGAAATGGAGATCGGCTCATCGTACTGCCTTGTATCAATACGTATGGGTGTAGATGCGCCTTGAAAGATAATGACATCGCCTAAATTAACATTGTGCCAATAGGCCGCATCCATTTCAGTGGCATAACGCCATCCGTCTGCATTGCCTAAAGTATCAGGCATTACTTGCGAACTTATAGAAATACTTATAAGTAGCGCAAAAACAATAAAGATGTTTTTCATAAATAAAATGTTTAGTAGCTGAGTCTTTAATCACTGAGAAAAAAGCGGTTAAAGATAATGAAATTTGAAATACATCGTCTTATCTTACTCAAATAACACCACTTTAAGTACCTGATAAACTGTACAAACCCCACCTTGCCATCGGTGTACTCATAACCGAAAAAAGCTCGCATTAAGGTTTATTTGTCAACTAAAGTTATAATTATGAAAAAATTGAACTATCCACATCAAGTAATTCAGCCGATAAGAGTGGCATTCAAATGTTTCCAAACCCGGCAAACGACTTTCTTTACCTGATTACGACTTACTCAGAAGCTCATAAAAACTCAGAAATCATCATTTATAACACCGGTGGAAATGCTGTTTTCTACGCAAAAAATTTAGATAAAAATAGAATTATTAATGTTTCACATTTCACTCCGGGTGTTTATTTTATTAAAGTGGACAGCATTGTAAAAAAACTAAACATTGTCCATTAAGCTAAGATTTGATCCACTACACAAAACAAAGCCCGGATATTTCGATTCCGGGCCTAATGCTTTTATGTAACAAGAAATCTAAGCAATAAATCTCTTTATTCGAATTCCTGGTATCTTCACTAATTCTTCACCATAAATTTGGAAAGAACACTTCTTTTATCGTCAATCAGTTCTAACAGGTAAAGTCCATCCACGAGGTTTGCAATACTTATGGTATTGTTTTCTACATTACAATTATTTAAAACCATCCCTGATAAAGAAAGAATTCTTGCACTCGAAAAGAATACATCACTCTGTATGTTAATAATATCCTTTGAAGGCACAGGATAGACAGCTATCTGATTATTTAATTGATCATCAATACCTTTTGTTGATGTATCTGATACATCTTCTAATTTCCAGGTACGCACCCAATCGTATTTGGTAGTGCGCTCTTCCAAGGTACCGGCAGCGACCATCCCCCCATCATCAGGCACGGGATTCCAATCGTAAGTTTCTATAGCCATTTGATACCAAGCCGGCATATCAAAATCTTTACTTGGAGTCATGGAATAAACATACTTACCATCCAGATAAAATCGCATTTCGGTAGGGGATTTCCACCAGCAGCCATAAACAAAATAACGTTCATGATTTTTTACATCAGTCCCTACATATCCCTGAATTTGAGTAGAAGTTGCTACACAACTCGTCTTCCTATCAATCGCATTGGAATGAAAAATTTTATCAAAGTTACGTGCCCAGGAATCAGCATTCGCAGAAACAACCCCAACGCATTCCTGAATATCAAGCTCGTTCTTTTTCATACAATCACTATTCTGAGTCATCAACCAAAAAGTAGAAGACATCTCTGTGGCATTGGCCTGCATGCGGCACTCGTAATACCAGCCTACCTCTCCCGGCACTAGCGAACGTACGATTCCTCCTTGATACTTCCACGTTTTATTGTTTAACACAAAAGGCTCATCGTATTTTGAAACGGTTACTCTTAAGTTGCCATCTGCAACACTTACTGCATCGGCAGAAAAATAACCGGGTGCACGCCCCATCCAACCCCAGTTATTTTCCATGGGCTCTTTTTGCCATTTGGTATCATCAAAGCCGTCGTTAAATTCGTCTGACATGCTTTCGACCATGGTCCATTTTTTACCGGCAGGTACCGGATCTTGACCTTCATTAAATGTAGGTTGAGCATAACTTTGGAATTGAAAAGCAAGTGAGGTCAGTAGGATTGTAATTGTATAAATATTTCTCTTCATTATATTTATTTTATATTTCATGTGTTTAAATTTATTTTTAATGGTCACATGCCTACCCGACGCCATAGCCGTCAAGCTAAGAAATATATAGAGCATTAAGTCTTTGATTATGTGATAGTGCCCCCTTTTTAGAGTCTCGTTTTAATTTTGAAGTGGAGATATCTAACAATGTAGATAGCCACTCAGCTATTTTAAGTTG
>QKJP01000042.1 GCA_003249255.1 Bacteroidales bacterium | reverse complement strand
TCACTTAATTTATTTGCAGAAATTGAACTGCAAAAAATTATTCTTGTCGCTATTTTTGATAAAAGCGAAAACGAATCAATATCCATAACGGTCATAAAGAGAATTATTAGTGAATCGGGTTTTTAATTTTGTTTGTTGTTCATTTTCTGCGACTTGCTCCACTTAAAGGAATTATATTAAAACTCTTGAACCTATCAACTAGCCTATATCCAAATCGGGCCTTAAATTCGTCCGCTGTTAGGTTACTCGTTAAGTGGTAGTTTGTTAGGCTGTTTTGGTATATCTCATACCTTGCATAAAGGAACTCATCTAAAACCGTGTCGAGGGCGGTTCCGTAGCTCTTTTGGTTTTCAGTCTCCAGTCCTATATCGTTTAAACATACGTGCATGGGGCTACCTTCATAGTTTTTACTTTCCAACTCATTGAACGTATATTTGTCAATATTGCCCCTTAATTTGTAGGTGTTCATTAGTTGAGTTATCGAAATATTTTGAAACGCCTTTTTTGACTGCGTAAGCCGTAAATAATCGGCAAAAATCTGCATTAACATTGTTTTGCCTGTTCCAGCTTCGCCCACAAACAAAAGGTTTTTGTGTACTGAATATCCACGGTCAGGAAAAACAGAGTGTGCCAATTCGCACCCATTGAAGTAATAAAGCAAAAAACGCAAAATAAGGCGGTTATTTTCGTCTATCTCAAACCGCCTGAACTCTCTATCTGCAAAATTGCTCCCAATGCCATAAATGAGCTTAGAATGCGCCTTAAATTCATTTTCATTTGATAGGTCATACTTTGAATTATTAATTTTGATAGTGTTGTGATGTCTTCGCCATAAGTTACAAATTTGCTCATCGCTTAAGCTGTGTTTTAGGGTTAGTGTTGTCATGTTAGAAGCTGTAAACGTTATAGTTTTTTGGTGTTGGTTGGTTGTTTGCCTGTTCTTTTGTGTCTGTTTTTGGGGTTAAATTTGGCGTTTGAGCCGTCTGTTTTTCTTTTGCAAGCCATTTAACCACCCAGTTGTTAATCGCGCCATAATCACTCTTATATTGCTTCCCCTCCTGTGTTTTGTAGTTTGATAGCTTTTCAAACATCTTTTGTGTGTCGGTTTCTCCATATTTCACAATTAAACTATCAATCTCTTTTTGTTCTAAAAAAACATTATCAAAAACCTCTTTTTTAATGGAGGGGGTGGCTTGTTTACTGTTAAAAGGTTTATTAGTTAACTGTTTATTTATACTAGGTTTGCTTTGTCGTGTGCTTTGGGTGTGCTTTGTCGTGTGCTTTGCTATTGCTTTGTCTAGTGCTTTGTCTAGTGCTTTGTCGTGTGCTTTGTCGTGTGCTTTGGTGTTATACGACAAAGCAATAATGTTTGATGAGTATTGGTTTTTTGACCTCTCGATGATTATAAAAAAACCGAAATCACTTAAATCATTAAACGCTTTTATGTATGCTTTCCAACACTTTACGCCTATTGCGTCCTTTGTCATTTCGGTAGGTAGTCCAAATTTTTCTTTCCACCCTAAGCGGTTGCAATGCTCTATCGCAAAAAAATATAAAGCGGAATGTATTGGTTTAACTTTTTCGGGATTTTCAAAGCACCAATCAAACCATTTTCGGCTAAGGTCGTAACTATTCATTTTTTAACTCCTTATTCATAGAATCAACAATGATTTTTTCTATGGTAGCATTAATGTTTGGTATATCTTTACCTAGTTTGTGGTGGATGCCATTTTTAAGGCTTGTATCTTTTAGAAATTCAAACATTTCATCGTTCAGACGAATGCCTATAAAATTTTTCTTTGCCATTGTAGAATAATTTTCTTAGTTTTGAAGCGTTTAATGTTAAACGTTAAGCAAATTAAAACAAAAGTTTTCAAAAATAAAACTTAATTTCTGTGAATTTTAGTAAATAAAACGTTTTTGTTTCTAAATAACTAATTATGAGTACATTTGGAGAAAGGCTTAGGGATGCCTTAAAAAAGAGAGGGGTTAAGTCTATTGATTTAGCTGATAGTTTAGGAGTGAGTAAATCAACCGTTAGTTTTTATTTATCGGATAGAACATTCCCAAATAAAGAATTTTTTGTAATTCTAAAAAGGATTATACCTGATTTAAACCTTAATTGGCTACTAACTGGCATAGGTCAGGAGTTTGAGAAGTCAATTATTGATAGTAATGCAATTAATATAGAGGTAAAAGCCTTAAAAACACGAGAAAGGGAGTTGACAGATGCCCTTGTAAATATGAGCCGTTTAATTGCTCAACCACAAGCGCAACAATCAAAGCTTAAGGGTGTACTTAACACGGGTAACTTTTTGCAGATAGGCGGACGCATCTTTTGTGCGCCTAAGCATACAGTTATAGGTACACCCCAGTTTACACATTAGTAAACGCCCGAAAGTCAACAAAATATAAAAGTAATAGTTATATTCGTGTAAAATTGTAACATACAAACAAAAACTAATTGTTTGTACTAGAACCAAGAAGCTTATGGAAGCAAATGATCTAAACAACCCAGTCGCACAGCCAACTGGCTTGAGTTCAGAGCCAAACTCTGAAATTACCACATCAACGAACCGGACCACAGATGAGGTCGTTAAACCTTTGGATGATGCAGATACAACCACTCATGTGACTGCCAAAAAGGAACTTGAAAAAGTAGATTGTAATTTATTGACTGACATTCAGCTTGTTGAACGTTTGCAAGCTGTGATGCACGATTTTCCTATAGAACAACTTAGGGAAGAGGTAGATATTATTAAGTCGGTGTTTTATAAAAGACATTTGGCAGAGGTGAGTGAATTAAAACGTCAGTTTGTTGAGTCGGGTGAGTTGGAGGAGGATTTTACACCACCACAAAATGAGATAGAGGTAAAATTTAAAAAGTTATTGGACGAGTTTAGAGAGCGTAAACAGCAGTTTAATAAGAAACAAGAAGATAACAAGGAGAAAAACTTGTTAGATAAGTTAGCTGTTATTGAAGGCCTAAAAGATTTGTTGAATCGTCAAGAGTCGTTAAACGATACGTTTAATGAGTTTAGAGAATTGCAGCAGAAATGGCGCGATATTGGCCCTGTGGCACAAAGTAGAGTGCACGATTTATGGGAAACATATAATGTTCATATTGACAATTTTTATAGTTACATTAAGATTAATAAAGAGTTACGTGATTTGGATTTGAAACGTAATTTGGATTTGAAAATACGGTTGTGTGAAAAAGTAGAGGCCTTGTTACTAGAGCCATCTATCCTTAAGGCTTTCAAAACATTACAAAAATTCCACGAACAATGGCGCGAGATTGGTCCCTCTCCTCAAGAGACAAAAGAAGAAGTCTGGACTCGTTTTAAAGAAGCCACTACTATTATTAATAAGCGTCATCAAGAATACTTTGAGAACTTAAAAGCACAATTGCAGAAGAATTTAGAGGCTAAAATTGAGTTGTGTGAAAAAACGGAGGCTTTAAGTAAATTAGAATTGCACACACCTAAAGAGTGGGAAGAGAAAAGTGCGGAGCTTATTGAGTATCAAAGTGCTTGGAAAACAATTGGTTTTGCACCTAAGCGTGAGAATGCAACGGTATATGAGCGTTTTCGTGAGGCCTGTGATACCTTCTTTAATACCAAAAGAGATTATTTCAAAAATTATAAGGACGATCAGCAGCAGAATCTACAACTTAAAACAGATTTATGTGTACATGCTGAGGCATTAAAAGATAATAAAGATTGGCGCCACGCTACCGATGAGTTTATTAAGATTCAGAAAAAGTGGAAAGACATTGGCCCCGTGCCGCGTAAGCAATCAGATGTGGTTTGGAAACGGTTTCGTGCTGCTTGTGACTATTTCTTTGAGCAAAAAACACTATTTTTTAGTCAATCAGGTGAAACGCAGGCTGAAAACTTAGCTCTTAAAAATCAGTTGATTGAAGAGGTGAAAGCCTTTGTTTTAAGTGAAGATTCTGAAGTTAATTTTAAGAAGTTACAAGACTTTCAACATCGATGGAATGAAATTGGCCATGTACCCATCAAGGATAAAGAAACGGTGAGTCATCAATTTAGAAATCTTATAAATCATCATTTTGACAATCTTAAAATGGATGATTTTGATAAGAATATTCAAAAATTTAGAAATAAAGTTGAGAATTTTAAACAAGCTGATTATTCTGGTGATAAAATACGCCAAGAGCGGTCTGCTATTATCTTAAAATTAAAACAGTTGGAGTCAGATATCACCCTTTGGGAGAATAATATTGGCTTCTTTGCTAAATCTAAAAAGTCGGATGCACTTATACGTGACTTTAACCACAAAATAGAAACAGGCAAAACCAATATTAAATTGCTGAATAAAAAATTAGATATGCTGGATGGCTCAATGAAATAGCTACTTGGAGAAAGGTCGGTGTGGAATCGGCCTTTTTTTATTTCAATTGATAAAACATTCTTCAATTATTGCTGGTATTTTTCTACCTTTGTGGCTTTTAATTTTTCCAAATAAGATTCGAAGTTTCATTTCTTAATATAGTTTATCGTGCCGGAAACAAGATATGTATTTGTAACCGGAGGTGTAGCCTCCTCACTGGGTAAAGGTATAATTTCTGCGTCGTTAGCTAAGTTGCTACAATCAAGAGGTTATAGGGTTACCATCCAAAAGTTAGATCCTTATTTAAATGTCGATCCAGGCACTCTTAATCCTTACGAACACGGTGAGTGTTATGTAACTGATGATGGAGCTGAAACAGATTTAGATCTAGGTCATTACGAACGTTTTTTAAATGTACCTACCTCACAAGCTAATAATGTGACTACTGGTCGCATTTACCAAAACGTGATTAATAAAGAACGTAGAGGTGATTATTTAGGTAAGACGGTACAGATTATACCTCACATCACTGATGAGATAAAGCGTAACATCAAGTTGTTAGGCTCTAAAAATAAATATGATTTTGTAATTACTGAGATAGGTGGTACTGTTGGCGATATTGAATCGTTGCCATATGTAGAGGCTGTTCGTCAAATGAAATGGGAGCTTGGCCATCATGCATTAGTTATTCATTTAACATTAGTTCCTTATCTAAATGCATCTGGTGAGTTAAAGACTAAACCTACTCAACACTCGGTTAAAGCCTTGTTAGAAACAGGTGTTCAACCTGATGTTTTGGTGTTACGTACTGAGCACGAGTTAACGCCTGATATCCGCAAAAAAGTAGCCTTGTTTTGTAATGTTGATAGTCGTGCGGTGATACAATCCATCGACGTGAAAACGATTTACGAAGTACCTGTGAAGATGCAGGAAGAAGGATTGGATGAAATTGTACTTCAGAAAATGGATCTTCCCGTTGAAGAACGTCCTTCGTTAAAAGAGTGGAAAGACTTTTTAAATAAATTAAATAAAGCATCTAAAACCGTTACTATTGGTTTGGTAGGTAAGTATGTGGAATTAGCCGATGCTTATAAATCAATTATTGAAGCCTTGATTCATGCTTCAACCTATAATAATAGAAAGGCTAAGATTGAGCTTATTCATTCCGAAAGTTTAACTGATAAAACAGTGGCTGATCAACTTAAAGGATTAGATGCTATTTTGGTAGCTCCTGGGTTTGGTCATCGTGGTATCGAAGGGAAACTATTAGCCGTTAAATATGCTCGCGAAAACAACGTTCCTTTTTTAGGTATTTGTTTAGGAATGCAATGTGCTGTAATTGAATATGCTCGTAATGTGCTTAAGTATGCCGATGCTAATTCACGTGAGATGAATTACTCAACTCATTATCCAGTTATTGATTTGATGGAAGATCAAAAGAATGTGACGGATAAAGGGGGTACCATGCGTTTGGGAGCCTATGATTGTTCTTTGGTGCAAGGTTCTAAATCTTTTGAGTCCTATGGTAAAGAGCTTATTAGCGAGCGCCATCGCCATCGTTATGAGTTTAATAACGATTACTTAGCTGCCTACGAAGCAGGAGGTATGAAAGCAGCGGGTACTAATCCGGATACTGGTTTGGTAGAAATTATGGAAATACCTTCACATAAGTGGTTTGTTGGGGTTCAATTTCATCCAGAATATAGCAGTACGGTATTAAAACCACATCCTATTTTTATGGCTTTTATTAAAGCCGCTATTTCAGAATAATGTATAATTAAAAATTACAATGGATAAAAATTCGATAACAGGAATTGTTCTTATCACAGCAATTCTTGGAATGTTTTGGTGGATGAATAAGCCATCAGAGATAGAATTGGCTAGACAACAACAATACAGAGATTCTGTTGCCATAGTTGATAAGGCTGCTCGTGTAGAAGCAGAAAAGCGTGCAGTAGAAGCGCGTGAACTTGCAAAACCAGAAGAAGTTGTGTTAGACTCTGCTCAAAGAGCTGCCGATGCATCTGCTAAGTTTGGTGTGTTTACTGAGGCTTCAGAAGGAACGCAAGAGTTTATAACGCTTGAAAATAAGTTGATTAAACTGGTGGTGTCTACCCAAGGTGGTAGTATCTATTCTGTAGAACTAAAAGATTATAAAACGTTTGACGCTAAGCCTTTAATGCTTATTGAGCCAGGTAAAAATTCTTTTGGATTTACGTTTGTACATAATAGTCGTGTATTTAATACGAAAGATTTATTCTTTAAGACCGCAAAAGTTACTGCTTCATCAGCCGATTTTACCGTTGAGGCAGCCGAAGGAAAAATGACTTTTAGTTATAACCTGCCAGAAAATAGTTACATGGCTGATTTTAATATTACCACTTCAAATATGGGTAATATTATATCAACCAACTCATCAACCATTGAGTTAGATTGGATGATGGATGTTATTTCTAAAGAAAAGGGTGTAGATTTTGAAAGACGTTATTCTGGTATTTATTACAAGTTTTTTCAGGATGAAGTAGAGCATATGAGTGCTTCTAAGGCAAATTCTGAAGAACTTAGCACCAAATTAAAATGGGTAGCTTTTAAAGATCAGTTTTTCTCATCTGTACTTATTGCCAAAGATGCTTTCGTTGGTGGGGATGTTAAAATTAAAGTTCCAGAGGATAAGGCCGATTTGTTGATTATGAACGGTCAAGCCAAAGTGTCTGTTCCATTTACAGGAAATGATAAATTGGAGTTTAACTACTATTTTGGACCTAACGATTTTAAAGCACTTAAGCCTTACGAAGAACTAGGTTTACGCAAATTAGTTGATTTAGGATGGGGCTTTTTGAGATACATCAACTTAGGTGTTATTGAAGTGTTTCATTTCCTCGAAAAGTTCATGGGCAATTATGGGTTAATAATTTTGATTTTAACCTTGTTAATCAAGCTTTTACTGTTCCCGCTTACCTATAAATCGTACGTTTCTACAGCTAAAATGAAGGTGTTAAAACCTCAGATAGACGAAATTAACGAGCGTATACCAAAGGATAAAGCTATGGAAAGGCAACAAGCTACCATGGCGCTTTATCGCAAGGCTGGGGTTAATCCTTTAGGTGGATGTTTGCCAATGTTATTGCAGATGCCTATTTTGTTTGCAATGTTCCAGTTTTTCCCAGCTTCTATCGAGTTACGTCAGGAAAGCTTCTTATGGGCAAGCGACTTATCAAGTTATGATTCTATTTTAACGTTGCCATGGCATATTCCTTTTTATGGTAATCACGTAAGTCTTTTCTGTTTGTTGATGTCTATAACCAACGTGATTTATACTTATATGAATCAAGAGATGACTCAAAGCAGTCAGCAAATGCCAGGTATGAAAACCATGATGTACATGATGCCTGTGATGTTCTTGTTTTTCTTCAATAGTTACGCTGCTGGTTTAAGTTATTACTACTTTATTTCTACGTTAATTACAATCATTCAAACTTTAATGATTAGAAATTTTGTAGATGAAAAAGCTTTGTTAGCTAAGATCACTCTAAATCAGAAAAAACCAGTTAAAAAATCTGGCTTTCAACAACGTTTAGAAGATATGCAACGTCAAAAGAATATTGGTTCTAAAAAGAAATAGATTACATCTTTATCATAAATACAAAAGCCGCTTTTCTATGAAAAGCGGCTTTTTTGGTATGTCGGGCATGGTAACGTGCTATCAAGATGAAACGTTCTTGAGTTCGCCTCGTTGACAGGAAGAACTAGCAATTGGCAAGGGTGTTGGGGGTGACTCCAAATCTGAAGGAAGCCATCAGCAAAGTCACAGTTCTAACGTACAGAAACTTGATATAAGGCTCACTAGTGAAGGGTAACCGAGCAATAGATTGGAAAAGCCCCAAAGTCAACCGTATTCACCTAGAGTAAATCAAGTAGGACGTGACGAAAGTATGTTATCTTATCCCGAGAGATCTCAAAATCTGTTGCATTAAACAACAAACTGAGCGGAGACAATCAGCGCAAGGTTTTGAGAAGTCAGCAGAAGACATAGTATTTCTGTTTT
>QKJP01000012.1 GCA_003249255.1 Bacteroidales bacterium | reverse complement strand
TAATTTCTACAGCGCTTACTTTAATCATGGCCACTGTTACTTCGCAAGTCGCTATTTTATTACCACTGTTTGTAGTAACGGTTAATGTTGCTTTTCCTTCAGTTACTCCGGTAATATTTCCTTTTGCATCTACTGTAAATATTTTTTCATCACTAGAAGACCATTTTACACTAGTGTCATCAGCTTCCATTGGCTTTACGGTAGCTATCATGGTAGCTTTTTTACCCGGCTCAATGGTAAGCGATGAGGTGTTTAAAGAAACGGACTCTACTGGTATTGAACCATCAATGTTTAAATAAAAATCATCTAAAAGTACATCACCGGCAACTTGAAAGCGGAGTGTATGTAAGCCTTTTGTGAAGTTTACTTTTGATATTGAGGACCATTTGAAACTGTTCCAACCGCCTGAACTCGGTATGTCAGCCGTTAAAACCGGAGTTGTGTTATCATCCACGTAAACCTTAAGTTGATTATTATTTACACCGGAAGCATAGTAAAATTTTAGATCATAATCACCTGCAATAAGTGCTTTTACATTATACTCCAACCAACTTCCGTTTTTGAATTGTTCAACCTTTCCATCTTTAACCAAACCGCCTGAATTTTTTGAAAATTCTTCAGCAGAGATCTGTTTTTTAGGTATGCCAATGGCAGCAATCGGTAATTTGGTTTCACGTCCGGGAGTTATTGACATGTTCCAAACCTGAAGGCTTACGCATGTAAAAGTGCCACCGCCAATGATGTTAATATCTACATCATTGTTATCTTTTAAGTACTCAAGCGGCACATCAATTTCCATTACACCAAACCACTCTTGGTTAGAGAGGTTACCACGCCAATCCATATCGGGAACAATTTTATGGCCATTGATCGTAATTAAATTTTGCGCATTTTTAGTCATGGCATAATTTTTATGCCATGCACCTGCAATACGCAAAGTAGCTTCTCCTAATGCAGGAACAGTTACACCGTTGATTTTAGTACTTATTTTATCACTTTTTTCGCGATAAGGTTCTACACCGCCATTAAGCGCTTGAGAGTAATATTTTTTCTCTTTAGATGTTTCATTAATGTTCACATCTTTTTCGAAAGTATACTTTACAATTAATGTTTCTTCAGGATTCATTATCACTTCAGTGGGTGCCGATTCAAAAGAGATGTTTTGTAGAACAGGCTGTCCGTTCGCACCTAATGTTTTGTCAAGGAACAGACGCTTCATGCTAACATTTTTAATGGCGTTGCCCTGATCTCCAAAGTAGGAAAGTCCAACTGTTTTATTGTTTAATTCTAAACTGTTTAATATTAGATAAACAGTTTTGCCATCAACGTAAGCATCTACTTGTATATCTCTATCGCTTGCTTTGGTATCAACTCTGGTACCTTTAACTTCAGACCATAGTTCGTAAAACTTAATGTTTTCTCTCCATTCCCAATCCGTAGTACCATTGTTATTATCCATCATGGTTGAGCCATATCGGTGCAAGGTTCCTTGGTCATCCTTGTAATCGACCCACGTTGCTTTAATTGGGGCAAAAGGCATGGATTTTTTAATAATATCAGGACGCTCTAAAAATTGCATCATCATATTAGAGAAAGAACGAACGTTTGACCAATCAGCAAATTTCATATCTAATTTTGGAAGTTTGCTCTGATCTACAATCGCTCCGTATTCTGAAATAATGATATCTTTAGATTTTCCGTATTTGAAGTTTTGATACCAATCTACCATATCTAAAATAGCTTCAGTAGCACCACCGGTACGTTGGTTAGAATACTTATAGGTATCCCAGTTTATCCAATCGTAAATGTGAATAGAATAGAAATCCATTTTATCGCCGGAAGCATCCATGAAACCTTTCCACATTGCATCCCATTGGTAGAAAGGATTACTTCTACCTGCTTCAAATTTTGTTTTTGTTGCCTTATAAAATGCCTCTTTTAGAGCTGGGTGGTAATCATTCGGACAGCTTGCTGGGTAATATCTACCTAGAGGATCGGCCCAGTTTAAGTCGTGTAAGCCCCAAGTCATACCCCCAATAAGAGGAGCGTTTGCTCCTAAGCGTTCTCTTACACCATCTGCTACTAAATTATGGTAACGGAATAACTCTTCAAGACTGGTATTCATACCTGCCCCCGTCATGTATACCATATCTGGTTCATTAATAACTTCCCAGTATTTAGGTAATGGTTCCCCTTGCTCACCATCATTTTTTGCAAAGAAATAATCCAGATAATTCGTTACCCAATCTGTAGTTGTCTCAATTACTAAAGGTCTCCATTTGGGAGAGGTTTCTGTCATTGCGCCATCATGCCAAGCCAGAGTTGGATAGGTAGGGTGAGGTTGAGTACCACAAATCATTTCTCTGGCACGATCTTGAAAGCCTAATCTAAATTCATCAATTTTACCGTATTGTTCTTTGTTCCAAGTTCCAAACTTTTTTAATTCTTCGAGATCAGGAACCCCGAATGTGGTTACCTCTTGCATGGCAGAGGTGAAATAATCGGGCATTTTATTAGGATCAGTTTGCGGTTTTGTGCTTTTAAAACGCCAATTGGAAGAACCGTTATCTCGCCCAAAATATACATCTAAGTCGTTCATTAGATAATCCATTTTGTCGTATTCGCCGGTCCAATCATTTTCTCCTAATGTGGAGTGCACTGTGATGTGGCGTTCTCGTCCGAAGTCCGAAACACCGCCGACTTCGTGTTTGATGTTAAAATTAACAGATACGCTTACCTGAGACGATAATTGGCTGGCTCCGATAAGGCTGGTTAATGATAACGCTAATAAAGATTTTTTCATTAAATACATTTTTAGTTAATAGCTTATTTTTTTCTTTTTTCGAATGGAAATCGAAAGAGTGTTGTGATTGTAAACGGGATTATAAGTTTCACAATAACAATTGCAAAATAATAAGATGTACTGTTAATAATGGATGTATTTGTGCTTCCAAAAACTTTACAAAACTGTTTTTAGTGCTTCCAAAAACTTAACATGTTTTTTTTTTGTAATTTTTTATGTATATGCTTATATGGTTTGTAAGTGTCAAATAATCAATAGTTATAGATTTGTATTTAATGGTAAAAAAACATTACTTTACTCCGATTATAACTTTCATAGTTTATTTTCGACCTTTCATAGTTTATTTTTGTGTCATTATCTTTGAGATGACTTATTAAACAAGCGCTGGTATGAATTATCTTAAGTGTTGCACCCTCTTTGTAGTGGTTTTATGTTTGTTTTGGACAATTGATGTAATGGCGGAATCAATCCAAGATTGCACCAAGTTAAGTGCTGATAGTTTATATAATTTAGCATTAACTCTCGAAGAAAAGGAGATCAAAGAAGCGATTGATTATTTAGAGTGTAGTCGAAAGAAATATATTGAAAGAGCCGATTCTATTGCTTTATTAAAGACCACTTTAGAATTAGGAAGATTACATCGTATCAATTTAAATTTTGAAAAGGCTTACGATGAAATGTGGAAATCTTTATCATTAGCCATTCATTTAAAAGATTCATCTGCATTAAAGGAAGTATATGAAAACTTGGGTCATCTGTATGCCTATTTTAATAAGGAAACAGAGGCATTTGAAAGTTTCAATAAGGCCTTAGAGTTAGCGAAAGTCCAATATGAAAAAGGAAATGAGTCAGGTCAGGATTTAATTTCTAAATTTTATAACGTGGCGATGATAAATAATCGGTTTGCTCATTACGAAAAGGCTTTGCAATATTTAGATACTTGTTTTATATATTCCGATCGCCTAGGACAAGATAAGGTGAAAAGAGCCTATTTAGAAACAGAGAAAAGTTATGTGCATTTTTGTTTACATAAATACTCGAAAGCCGAAGAGTTACTATATCCGGCTATAGAGCTATTTGAATCGATACCTGATTCTTCAAGTCTGCACCTAAAAGACAAACGTTACTTAGTGATAATGTATTCCATAATGGGTGATGTTCAATTGTGGCAAAAAAACTATAAGGCTGCCAAGATATATTTTGAAAAGAGCCTAATGGCAATGGATAAGTATAAAGGGCATCAGGGAATGCGATCTGATGTTTTATATAAACTATCAGATACTTTTGCTTTTTTGGGGGATTATAAAAAAGCGCATGAACATTTAAGTCGTTCTAAAATGATTAGCGATAGTAATTACAATGCTTATAGTCGAAATAATTCATTACTTGAAGTTAAAAACAAATACCTCGAAGAGATAAATGATAAGGATTTAGAAATTGCTAAACAAAATGCAGTACTGTTTAAAAATGAGAGAGAGGCCTATCGTTTTAGAGTAGTTGTATTGATTATTGGTGCGATCGTAATTGTTTTTTTACTGGTTTGGAGGATTATTAATCAGCGTAAGAATCATTTGATGAAATCTAGTGAGGATGAGCAATTGTTAAGGGTAAAGAATAAAGAATTAACAAGCTATACGTTACAGTTTGTAGAAAATGAACAGTACATTACAGAGTTAGCAGAATATATTAAGAAGAGTTTACCAGAAAGTAAACGAAATGTTGAGCTGCTAGAAAAGGCTAAGCATGGCAGAGTAAAATATTGGGAGGAATTTAACACCCGATTTCTTTCTGTTAATCAAGATTTTTATAAAAAAATGAGTGAGAAATACCCAGTTCTTTCTGCAACAGAATTGAAACATTGCGCCTTAATGAAACTGAATTTTAGTTCCAAAGAAATGGCTCAGTTATTAAATATTTCTGTATCGAGCGTGCACGTTGCACGTCACCGTATTAGAAAGAAAATGGAACTGGATCGAGATGATAGTTTGGTGAAGGTTATAGCATCGATTTGAGGATTCTTATCATTCGTTATTAGATGAGAATAATATTAAAGTGCCCTTCCTTATTTGGTTCCCTACGAATGGTTAATTTTGCTGTGGCCATTTTTTGATACTTTTTTCGACTAGGATTTGACTAGGTTTAGCCTGCAAAAGTAGGTTAAAATGGGTAAAAAGCAGTTTTTTTGGAGATGTTTATAGGGGTTGTTAAAAACCGTAAAACCCTTGTGTTTACTGGGTTTGTTGAGCGGAGAGAGGGGGATTCGAACCCCCGGTACCTTGCGGTACATACGCTTTCCAAGCGCACACGATCGGCCACTCTGTCACCTCTCCTTGTTGTATTGTGTCTTTTTTTAGTAAAATAGTCTCGGTTTTCACCGAGACTATTAAATGCACGGGAGGAGCGGCTCGAACGCCCGACACCTGGTTTTGGAGACCAGTGCTCTACCAACTGAGCTACACCCGTGTATTGCATTATTGTTTTGTAAGGTGTGAAGAGTCTTTAAACGTTCTTAATCCTCGTTCACGGTTTTTTAATGCGGACGCAAAAATAGAATAATAAATGTATAATCAACCATGGTTTTCAATAAAAGATAGGTATTTTCTTTGATCGTGTTGAGTTACAGTGTCTTTTTTTATGATAAAAGAGAAACGTCACTTGCAGGAATTAGGCTTGTCCTAACATCGGTTGACAAAAATAGGCGTTAGTTATGCCAACTAATTTTGATTTCATACCTATTAGACTAGATATGCAACTAAGTAACTAGACAGACAGATAGGCTGTGTTAGTATTCATATTTTGTTCAATTCACTCAGGAGGTAAATAACCTAGCAATGTTTGTAAACCTCATTCAGCCTTTGAAATTAAGGCAGCCTGCAGGAAATGGGGGTTTTCTTACAGATTTAAATTCAGTGGGGTTTAGTGGTGTTTCAGGTTCGAGGCCACGTCCTATCTTCTGTATAGGTTCAATGCATTAATCTCAGAGTAAAGTCGGACTAAACTCGGATTAAAGTCGCATTAAACACGGTTGAAACCAAATTTAATAAGACAATAGTTCGATTAAACCTCAACTTATTTTTGTGTTTAAGGCTTTCATCGTTTGAGGCCTTTATATCCTCGTTTGCTTAAAACCTGAAACCCTATAATAAGGAGCATTTTCTTGATCTATAAAAGTATAATTCCTGATATGGGTGTTTGTGTATTTAGCTCCTTCTAGAGGTGAGTAGGAGTGAGGGGCGCAAATTCTAAATATCCAAGCTATTAAATCAAAAAAAAACGAGTAACACCAACTCTGCAGACGTTGATTTATTATTCCTAAAAAGTGGACTTTACTTGGTATACTCATGGTAAGATAGGGCAAGCCTAAAGGGAGAGTTTTTATTGGTTCTATATATGTAAGGGGGGGGAAGGCTTTAGCGCCTTTCAGTGGTTCACCTCCCATGGTGATGGTTAGTTAGGTTATGTGTACTAATTGTAGCTGATTTATTGATTAATAATGAGTTTTAACTAGTTATTTGCCCTTTTTTGAATCGAAACGAGTGAATAAGCAAAAATAATTACAAAACTTTTTGTGTCTTGTAAGGGGTTGTTTTTTAGTGGATAATGTCTTTTTGAGAGTGTTTTTTTTATTCGTCACACAATATTAATTTGAAATTAATTGGCTAAAAGGTATTATTTGAAGTTTATTAGTGTTAGATTTGTCGTATTATATTTATATTTAATTTTAAGCAATGAGTAAAGGCACAGTAAAATTCTTCAATGAGTCTAAAGGTTTTGGATTCATCAGTGAAGAAGGTTCAAACAAAGAACATTTTGTACACATTTCTGGTTTAATCGACGAAATTCGCGAAGGTGATGTAGTTGAATTTGAATTACAAGAAGGTAAAAAAGGATTAAACGCTGTAAACGTTAAAGTAATTTAATTTTTACAAGTTTATTTTTTAAGATTTAAAAAGCCTATCATAATTGATGGGCTTTTTTTGTCAGGTTTAAAGATGAATGTAATGTTATCTTTTGCTTACCTATTTAATGCGTTTAACACTGTTGTAGTTTTATTTTTCGTTACACTTGGTTAACTACCATTGTTCTTTCTTTTACTTTATTTAAGTGTGAGATTTGAATATTTTGTGCGTTAAATTGTAGATTATGAGAGTAATAGTGCTCATAAGATATACCTTATGATGGGGGAAACTAATAACTAATTAATGCGACAACTAAAAATAACCAAACAAATAACTCAGAGGCCAGACGAATCTATTAATCGCTATTTTCAAGAGATTAATAAGTATTCGATGATAACGGCCGAAGAGGAGGTTGAGTTAACGGTACGCATTAGGAATGGTGACGATTTAGCACTTGAAAAGCTAGTGCTCGCCAATCTTCGTTTTGTGATATCCGTGGCTAAGCAATATCAAAATAAAGGACTTTCATTTGCTGATCTTATTAACGAAGGAAATGTGGGTTTAGTAAAAGCTGCAAAGAAGTTTGACGAAACACGTGGTTTTAAATTCATATCTTATGCGGTATGGTGGATTAGACAATCTATCATTCAAGCTATATCTGAGCATACTCGTATCGTTCGTTTACCGCTAAATAGACTGGCTTCGATTAATAAAATAACCAAAGCCATCCCTTATTTAGAACAAGAATTGGGCCGTGAGCCAACCGATGACGAATTGGCTGTATATTTAGAGCTTAGTTATGAGGATGTGAAAGCGGCTAACGAAATAAAATCAAAACAGATATCGTTTGATAAACCTTTGGGGTCGGATGGCGATTTTAGTTTGTACGATTTGGTTCCTTCCGAAGAGCTATTATCTCCTGATAACGGTTTGATGTTAGATTCGGAATCTACTAATATCTCAAGAGCTTTGCTTTTGTTGAGTAAACGTGAAGCGACGGTGTTAACCATGTTGTATGGTTTAGGAAGTACTCCCGTGTATTCATTACACGATGTGGCATTAAAATACGAGATGACCTCGGAACGAATACGTCAGATTAAAAATTCTGGCATTAAAAAAATGAAAACGATGCTAGTGGATAATCCAGCGTTGGTTGAAAACTAGTAAAAATATATTAATTAAAAGAAATAAGTAATTTATGGGTAGATCACAAGAAACATTCAATAAGAAGGAAGTACGCAATAAAAAAGAGAAAAAGAAGAAGGATAAAGAGTTAAAAAAGCTTGCCCGAAAAGATAACGACAAACCAAGTAGTTTGGACGATATGATTGCCTATGTGGATGAGAATGGAATGATTACATCTACCCCTCCAGATCCAACTAAACGTAAAGTTGTTGATGTTGAAAGTATTGAGATAAGTAGCCCTAAGTTATCTGATGCCGAAGAAGTTGATCCTATCCGTAAAGGGGTGGTATCGTTTTTTAACGAAGCAAAAGGATTTGGTTTTATTAAAGATTCAGCCACTGGCGAAAGTGTTTTTGTGCACGTTAACAATGTGTTAGAAGAGATTAAAGAAAATAACATGGTGACTTACGAAGTGGAGATGGGACAAAAAGGACCAACGGCCATGCGTGTGAAAGTTTCTAGATAATCAGTTTGAAACCAAACGTTGTATTGTTTTAAGCAGAGTAAGTAGTTTTAAATTTTTACCTTGCTAATATATTAAAAAAGCAGGAAGCTTGACTAAGGTCATCCTTCCTGCTTTTTTAGTTTGGTATTGAAGTTGTTACTCGCTAATTACTTTTAGCTCGGTAAATACCCCATCAGTAACTTGTTTGGCTGTTTCGCCAGT
>QKJP01000069.1 GCA_003249255.1 Bacteroidales bacterium | reverse complement strand
TTTTTTCATTAGAAATCCTTTCAACTGAAAATATTCTTTTGAAAAGAAAAAGTATCTTTGGATCGCAGGTTTTTAACGAAAAGCTTGTGTTAAGTGGCTGAAATTCTGTCTGTAAAGTTGTGTTGGTACTTACCGTTACGGGTACCAAGGATCGGAAAGAGATGCGAGTTTAGCAGGAGGTTCTGGGTATAGTACTTTCTTCCGTGCTCTCGATTCAAGATTAGGTCGATGGTTTACGCCGGATCCGAAAGTGCACCCTTGGCAGAGCCCTTATTGTAGTATGGATGGAAATCCTATTGCGTTGGTGGATCCTTGGGGGGCGGCTACGGAAGATAATCCTCAAAAAGGAGAAACTTTTGTAGCAGATGATGGTACTGAGTCAATTGTATATACTGATGATATAGATGTGGTTGAAGATGTAGAGTTTGCTTCTGATTATGAAGTTGGAGCTCAAGTTGAAGGTGCAGATGGAAATACATGGGAAAGAATCACGGATCCAGATACAGGTGAAGCTGCATGGCAACAATTGAATTTACCTAATGAAAATGTTGATACACCGACAAATAATATTTTGGATTTTGTTATTGAGGATGGATTCATAATGTATGATCCTGAAGGCAATTCAGAATGGTCTACTCCGTTCGCTATGCCAAGTACAGGTGGAGATTTAATAGAGAAATTTTTTGTAATGGGCGATGGTACAGATGCTATTGCAGTCTTCTATTCAAAAGCAGCTTCAAATGTACATGATGCTATCTGGAAATTATATAAAGATGAGCTTAAGGCTTTCTTTAATAATTTAGTTAATTCAGCTGAGACAGAAGGTAATGTCGAAAAGGTAGTTATAGACGAAGAGCTATATCATCAGTTATTGGATCTAAAGGAGGAATTGGATGGATTGAAGAGATTAGAATATGCTCGTAGATTAGGAAGACGTTTTTATAGGATTGATTCAATAAAGATCCAAGGATTAGATACAATATATTATCAAACCTACAACAAAGGTCGTTCAAATCCTGAAGTAAAAGTATTCTTTAATAAAGTAGCTAATAAAGAAAAAATGTTTCCTAATAATTAAATCATGAAGAAAGCATTATTTGTAATGTGTCTATTATTAGTGTTCGGTTGCGTTAAAAGGCATGAAATGATAGATAACAAGATGGAATTAGAGTATAATACAATTTTTAACCTTAAACATGGAAATGAAATAATTTATAATGGCATATCGGATACTATTTTGTTAGGTCGTTATAAGTTTGGTAAAAAAGTTGAAAGTTTTGCTGAATATTGGATTGATGAAAGATTAAACTCCATAGTTGTAAAGAGATTAACAAATAAAGAAGATAGTTTTTTATTAGAAGATTATATTAATGGAAAAATTCGGTTTAGAACTCATATATTGGAGGAAGAGCGGAAGTTACAATTAGGCTATTATAATAATGGAGATATGAGGTTTAAGGGTTATTTTTTTGATGATTACATGGTTAGTATGGTTGAGTATGATACTATGCTGAATATTATTAATTTTTCAAGTAATTATACTTTTTATAGCAATGGAGATTCTTTACTCGTTGTAGATTTCCAAACGGTTAATAATAGTGCTGAGAATAAGGATCTTATGTATGCATTTTATGAGGTAAAACCAAATGGTGATACATCTAAAATTACAGCAGAGTGGTATTTAGAGAAGAAAGTAGTTGGTGGAATTTCAATTATAGAACTTCCTAATTTTAATACAGGTAGATATTATGTTAGAATAGGCTGTCCTTTTATCCAAAACTACAAAGAAGCAATAAGTATGTGTAATTTAGATTTCACTATAACTAAAAAGGGTGAATTAAAATGTAATACTGAAGGTTGTGGTTCTGATTTTGAAATGAAATATTGATTCCCCCGCTGCCGCGAGAATAACACCATTACGCGCTGGTTCGCGATTGCATCGCGGACTGAAGTAAACAAAGATAAAATAACTAAGCCTTGTAATGCAGAAGCGTAGCAAGGCTTTTTGTGTAAAATAAGCTTGTTTTACGGCTGTCTTCGTTTATTATTAAAAAGGTCTCGGTACTACTGGGAATAATTGGCAAACAGAACGGGAAGAGTTAAAGAATGAAGTTTTGAAATATCATCCTTTAAAGTAGATTGTTATGGAAAAGAGGCAAGTAAAAGCCACAATAAAACTAGCCGGACAAAACCATGGAATAATGATTAGTAAAGAACGAGCTGAACAGATAAGGCTGTTGCAAAAGTTAATTAGAGCTAACCGGAATAAAAAAGAGAATAATTAAAAGGTTAATTTTGGAACATAAAGTAATAGCATATGGACTTTGAACAATTAATACAAGTTTTTGAGGATGCACATAATCATTTGCAGAAGAAAGCGGTTGCGGCAGTAAATCATTCTTTAACAATTAGGAATTGGTTGTTTGGGCAGTATATTGTGGAGTATGAACAGAATGGAAAAGACAGAGCCGAATATGGGCGTGAACTATTAAAGTATGTGGCTGATAAATTAAAGCATAAAAGTATTAAAGGCATGTCAGAACGCAGTTTGCGAAACTGTCGTCAGTTTTATCTGGTTTATCCATATATAAGTCAAGTATTAACAGGTCTTAAGTTGCCTATATCAATTTGGCAGACAGCGTCTGCCAAATCTTTAGAGGGTGTTATTGGGGCTGAAAAAGAGATAGTTGATGTTAATATGCTTTTATCTAAATTGTCATTTTCACACTTTATTGAATTATCAAGGGAGACAGATGAAGTAAAAAGACTTTATTATGAAACTCAAGCGATAAAGGGGAATTGGTCTGTATCGGAATTGCAGCGTCAAATGGGGAGTTTGTTATATGAGCGAACAGGTTTATCTGTTGATAAAACCGGATTGATAAAGGATGTTAATAAAGTAGCAGAACCACTTACGCCTGTTGGCATTATGCGAGACCCTTATATTTTTGAATTTGTAGGTTTGAAACCAAAGGAAAAATTTAATGAAAGTGATTTGGAAGAAGCTTTGGTTAATGACCTTCAGGCTTTTTTACTGGAATTAGGTAAGGGTTTTTGTTTTGAATCCAGACAGAAGCGCTTAACAATCGATGGAGAGTATCACAATATAGACTTAGTTTTTTATCACCGCATTTTGAAATGTCATGTTCTGATTGATTTAAAGACACGAAAATTTAAACATACTGATGCCGGCCAAATGAATTTTTACCTAAACTATTTTAAGGACAATGAAATGGATGAAGGAGATAATCCTCCTATTGGAATTGTTCTTTGTACCGACAAAACTTCTTCAACAGTAAAATATGCTACAGGCTCATTGGATAATCAGTTGTTTGTAAGTCGTTATCAATTAGTACTTCCTTCAGTTGAAGAATTAGAGGCCTTTGTAAAAGAAGATGTTAAAATGTTAGGTGGTTTGTCGGATTAGCTTTTTTTCACCGGAAAACTCTAAGCAGAAAGTCTTCCCACTCCCACAGCCAATAAAACCCGGCCGTGCCGATGAAAAATCGACACTCCTCCCGTCTTTTATTGGCTTCCCCGCTGCCGACCCTTCCGGCATTTTTTTAGTCATGCTTTTTGTCCCATCACACAAACAACTCATTGTTTTTTCTTTTCAATTGAATTTGATTTTTAAAGGTTCAAAAGAAAAAACAAAGAGTTGTCCCAATGCTGAAAAACCTGCCTGCCGTCCCACAAGCCACCATGAAGTCAGGCAGGCAAAAAGACCCGCCTAAAAAATACCCCCAAGCTGCTATTACATAATGGGATCTTATGGAACAGCCTCACGAAATGCCGGCTCTCTAAATGCCAAAGCTATCCCATAAGCCCACTATGTAAAACAGCCCCGATGGCCATCACACTCCGACGCTACCAAACAACACTTTAAAATACCCCTGCAAATCCATCGCTCGAAATCCAAAGTCTTTTAAAGAGTTGTTTGTGCCAAAAATAAGCGGTAACAAGAACCGCTGAAAAAGCGGCACTTGTTGTCGATATTAAGCCATTTATATCATCTTGAAAACCTTTAGCTCAAGCCTTCCGCCCTCGAAAAGGCAATCGCGCATATCTTAAACTTAATCACTCGGTTGGATGCTCATTTTTTACATAGAAGTATGTGCAGCTTCCTTAGAACTTCTATGCAAAAAATCGAGCTATGGCTTTTTTTTCTTTCATTAGAAACCTTTCACTTGAAAAATTCTTTTGAAAAGAAAAAGTATCTTTAGGCTGCAATTCTTTAACGAAAGAGTTGTGTTAAGTGTTTGAAATTCTGTTTGAAAAGTTGTGTTGGTACTTACCGTTATGGTTACCAAGGTAGTGAGCGAGACAACGGTCTGGCTGGTGGTTCTGGGTATACGACTTTCTTCCGTGCACTTGATCCGAGATTGGGTAGATGGTTTACGCCGGACCCGAAAGTACATCATTGGCAGAACCCATATTGTAGTATGGATTGTAATCCGATTGCGTTGGTAGATCCTTGGGGGGCGAGTACAGAAGGCGAAAGTAAAGGCGGTGATATGCCGCAAGCGCAAAAGGCAGCCGATGATTATGCCGCAAAAACCGGCCAAACATCAAGTACAAATCCAGAGGATATGGTGACATTTGAGTGGAATGATGGTATGCCAGCGAATACAACTGTCAACATCCCTGCTAATCTTGTTACCACCCCAAGTGTCTGGGAGAATATTGGAAACTGGATAGATGAACATAGTCCTACAATTTATGGATATTATATATACTCAAGTAGTAATGGAGATATAGATTTACGCAGAGAGCTTAATGACAATTGGAGTGACAAAGGTGGTGTACCTATAAATAGTTTTACAACAAATGGAATAGTTGCTTATGGAGGACTTGATAAAGATATATTATTTTCATTGCCAGGACATGGAAAACATAGTAGAGGTGTTACTTTTAACACAAATATGGCACAGGCAGGAGTTCGTGGAATGAATTTAATAGAAAAAGCTGTTAAGCCTCTAATTGAATTAGCAAATGATGAGGATATTGAAAAGACTGTAAGAGGCACTAAATTTGATTTAATGAACGAAGGAAAGATGTTACCTAAAGATGATGGAGTCTCTAAAATTGTAGAAATTAAAAAAGATAAAATCTCCGAGGTTAAAGTTATCCGTTCAGATACATATATAGACCCTACAAATAATATTTATATAAGATTGATATATTCAGATGGAAGTATTAAATACTTTTTTGATAATTTATTTTATAATAATAAACAAGAATTAGAAAATGATCCAGGTGTATTTGAAAATTAGGAAAAAAATTAAAGAGGTATTACTTTTATCTATGATGATGATGGTAGTCTCCTGTGTAAAAGTGCGTAAGGAGTATTATGCTGATGGGAATATTCGAGTTAAAGGTGAGTTGACAGGTGATGTTTTAGATGGGGATTATAAAAGTTATTACTCAGATGGAACTATTGAAAGCTTTGGAAAGTTTGAAATGGGGAGAAAGGTTGGGAAATGGAAGTGGTATGGTATTAATGGCGAAGTTGAATTAGATGCGGAATATAAGAATGACAAACTAAATGGAGATTATATTCGATATGATACTTTGGGGAATAAGAAGGTTGTTGGTAGTTTTATAAATAATCATAAAAATGGGAAGTTTTTAGAGTATTATAGTAACGGTAATATAGAATCAATACAACATTACACCTTAGATACCTTAGAAGGAATATATAAGTCATACTATGAAGAGGGAAGTCTTAAAATGGACGCAATAATGAATAAAGGAATTGCTGTTTATTTTGAGAAATATAATCATTCTGGTAAAACTATCGATAGTCATAATAAGATAATAGTTAAGCCTGCTGGGGAAAACAGCAATGGATATAACCTAATATTGAATGGTGATATTTCTGGTTTTTGGAAAAAACAGTTAATTCTTGTGCATTTAGATTTAATAACTTATTCAGGATATGAAACACTTATTGCAGGAACAGTAATAGATAAGGTTTTTGTTTTGTCAAAAACACCTTTGGGAGAAATCAATAGAGAAGAAGTAAAGCCTATTCTTAATTTTGAATTTACAAATTCTGAAGTTAGTTTTAAACTAGATGAAGTTTATTCTGGTAAAATTGTAGGGATGGTATTATTGTCAAGAAAAATTAATGGTAAAAACATTGATTCTTCTTTTCCTTTTGAGCTTAAATAGTTCCTCATAGTGCACCATATAATCAGATTAATAATTCAGCATTTTAGTTTTTAGAGTATTAGGATGGAAATGTTAATAATAGGAACCATAGTGACTTGGTTGTTAATGTGGTATAAATTAATAAAAGAAATAGTTCTAATAAAAAAAGTAACCAAGAATGGATATAAGATAAAAGGTAAAGTTATTAATGTCGGAGAATGGGAAAATTCAGATGGTCAAATATTGTATTATCCTATTATAGAGTTCACAACAAAGCAACAGGAGTTGAGAGTTATTGAACCTGAAGTTTATCTGTATTCAAATCGATATGAAATAGGATCAGATATTTATATATATTATCTGGATGATAAAAATTTATTGATTGGAGAACCTTACTTTAATATAAAAAAGGATATATTTAGTTTGCCCTAGAAAACTATTAATAATCAATTACACAGTTAGTTACTGTTAATAACTTGTTTGAATCTACCCTGAAGTTTTCTTTGTTATTTGATCTAAAATACATATTTTCAGTGTGTTAATAATTTGAGATTCGCATATTTCACTGCAATCCCTGAAAAACATTCGGATATGAGAAATAGATTCGCCCAGCAATTGACAATCGGACAAAGACCAATAGAAGATACACGAATCAACCCCAAAAGCAAGAATGCCGTTGACGAGCTTTTAGCTGCACTTAAGGAAATCTATTGCAATGCAGAATACAACGAGAAGATATTCAGTATATTAGAAAAGTACATCAGAGCCGGAAAGAAAAGCACCGGTCGAACTGGAATGGATTTATGGGTTATTTTTGTATTGGCACAATTGCGTTTGTGCCTGAATACGAGTTACGAAATGATCCACAATCTGGCGAACAATCACCACACTCTGAGGCAATTAATGGGTGTTGAGCGCGATTTCGGTTATGAACGATTAGAATTCGAATATCAAAACATCTACGATAACGTATCGATGTTAAAAGATGAGATGGTTCGTGAGATAAATGCCGTGATATTAGAATTTGGTCAACGTGAAGTGTTTAAAAAAAAAGAAAACACAGCATTGCGCTTAAAGTCGGATAGTTTTGTTGTAGAAAACAATGTGCATTTCCCTACCGACTATAACCTGTTGTGGGACTGTGCGCGCAAATGCCTTGATGTTGTTTCAACATTTTTGGACAAATATGAAAATATGGGTAATTGGCGGAAGATTGCCAACTGGAATTTTGAGCTGAAAGGATTGATGAGAGAGTTGGGTAAAGCATCTTCTGGCGGTGGCAAGAATAAGCAGGACAGAATGGTTACTGCGGCCAAGAAATACTTGGCAAAAGCAAATGCCTTGGTTGCCAAGTTAACAATAGAATTGCCCAGTCTTCCTTTAAATGACATGCAAGACATGGCGCTTGTTATTACTCTGGAACATTTTATGCCACTGCTTAACAAGCACATTGAACTGGTAGACAGACGTGTACTCAAAGGAGAATCCATTCCTCATGAAGAAAAGATGTTTTCGGTATTTGAAACTTATACCGAATGGGTGAAAAAAGGAAAAATGAGACCCAATGTTGAACTGGGAAAGAAACTATTAATAACCACAGATCAATATAATCTAATTATTGATTATCAGATATTAAACGACCAACAGGATCGTGATGTTGTAATTGAACTTGCTGATCGATTGCTGTCGAAATACAACATCGATTCCTGGAGTTTTGATAAAGGTTTCTGGAAAAAGGAAAACAAAGAATTATTGCAACTAGAAGTCCCCAACGTAATAATGCCCAAGTTAGGCAGGCTCAGCAGTTCAGAGAAAGAAGAAGAGGCCGGCAAATCATACAAGCGTTTAAAAAACAAGCACAGTGCAATTGAGTCAAATATTAACGAACTCGAAAACCGAGGCTTAGACCGATGTCCTGACCGTGGAATACATCATTTCATCAAATACATAAGCTTGGGTATTTGTGCCTACAACCTAAAGAAAATGGGAAGGCAAATACTAAAAAATCAAAAAGCTGAATTAGAATTAGAAAAAGCGGCATAAATCACGAGCAAATAGAAGCTTTAATGGGGAAGGTACGCCCATTTGCTAATATATTAAACATAATGCATTGACAAATCTGAAAATTCTTCCTCCAATGTCATTTTTGCAATAAAACCAAATTTTAAAAGTTCGCTAAATACCATACATCGTCATCGCTCTTTAAAACTCTACCGAAAAAGATAGAGTTTTCTTAGAGGCACTATTTAGGTGTTATTTTAGCAATAATAATCATTGTTGGCTATATTCTAAGTTAGATATGATTTAGGGGTATATTCTTAAATAGTTCCCACGCACTAGTTGACACTAGTGCAGCTACTGCAAACTCCTTGACTTTATCAGTCTTTCCTTTGACTTGCTCAAGCACCATGAACCAGCTTAA
>QKJP01000007.1 GCA_003249255.1 Bacteroidales bacterium | reverse complement strand
GGAGTTGCGCCATATACTTCTACTTTCTCAACACCTTTCATCGAAGATAATGCTGGCACTAAATTAGCTTTGGCATATTCAGATATGTACTGAGTGTTTGACGGTGCACTGATAGAATATTGCAATAATGGTTCTCGACGATTGCCATATCCTTGTCTTATAGAAGGGTAAGAGACTCCAGTTGGTAATTCTGGATAGATGCGCCGGATTAAGGTAGATATCTCAAAATTTACAATATCTATATCTGTTTCTTTATCAAAGGAAAGTGTTATAGTTCCAACTTCTTTTTTTGAAATAGATACTATTTCTTCTAAACCTGTAATGCCATTTAATAGGCGTTCAAGTTTAGAAGTTACCTCAACTTCTATAACACTTGCGGCTGCATTGGGCCACCAAAACTCTACAACAATTTGCCGTAACTGCTTATTGGGTTTTAAGCTAATATTTAGAAGCGGTGTAAAAGCAAAACCCACTATTGTTAATGCAATAAAGGTAATGAGTACCGAAAAATCGGATAACTTCCTTTTGAATGGTTTGTTATTTAAACTCACATCAATTAATTTAAGCGAGTTAGAGACCTTACCCAATTTATTTTATTGTCCCAATATGAATATAAGACAAGAGAAGCTTTGCCAATTATATAATCTTGAGGAATAAAGCCTAAGTATCTCGAATCGTAGCTATTATCTCGATTGTCTCCCATGCACCAATAATAATTATTCGTAAATGTATAGGTACTTGCTGGCTTACCATCTAATAAATAGCCATTTGAAGTTGTGGATATATCATGGCCTTCAAATTTAGAAATGGTAGATGAGTATATCATTACGTTGCTATCATTCAATTCTATACTCATTCCCTTTTTAGGTATAATCACTGAGCCATAATTGCTTCGAGTCCATGATAGAGTTTTTATATAAGGAAAAACAGAACAAGTATCTTTATTTCCAACAAGACTATCAACAAACGAATTCTCCTTTAATTTTTGAAATTCAGACCTTGTTGCATAAGCACAAATGTTTTTTCTACCATCTTTAATATCTGAATAATATACGATGTTATTTTGTAGCAAAACACTGTCAATTTTTTGGGGGGAGGATGAGAAAATGACTCTATTATATAACTCTCCAATATCATTACTTGCAATGCTGTTAACATAAACAGAATCATTTTTAACCATAAATGTATCTCCAGGTAATGCAACACAACGTTTCACTAGGACTACTTTGTTAAATTGAGGGCTTTTAAAAACTAAAACATCATTTTCTTTAGGAAGTGTGTATCCAGTTAATCTACATACACCCCACCATTTCTCATTAATACGTTGTCTCGCTTGATGGCTTGTTAAAAAAAGCAAATTTATCCATGGTATTTCAAAAGGTGATTGAGGCAATATACATCCATATGCTAATTTGTTTACTAGCACTCGGTCTCCTGGTTTAATGGCATTTTCCATGGAGTTGGTTGGTACGAAATAGATGTCCATAAGACAAATCTTTAGTACAATAGAAACCATAATAATCCATATGGTATATAATAGGGAATAACCTACTTTATAACGGTTCTTCTGTGTGTGTTTTTTAATAAAAAACAAAAAATATAAAAACGAGGTTAGAAAAACGAACACGAAAAAAAGCCAAATAATCCCTATAACAAAACACCCCACAAGTGCCACTAACATTGAAGTTAGAATTAAATACTTTTTATATACATCTTTATTAGTCATACTAATTCTTACTTATGTATTTGTCTATAAAATAGTAACAGAGAGGAATGAAGAATAGGCTAACGATGGTTCCAAGACACATGCTGCCAATGACTGTAATAGCTAAAGGTTTTTGTATTTCAGCGCCCATGCCCTGCATAAATAATATTGGTGCTAATGCTAAAATCGTTGTTAAACTTGTCATTAATATGGCGTTTAGGCGTCTGTTTCCTGCTAAAATAATGGATTTGAGTAACCCAAAGCCTTCCTTTCGCAAGCGTATTATGGTATCTATTTTAAGAATTGAGTCGTTTATAACAATTCCACTCATTACAACAATACCAATCATACTCATTAGGTTGATGCTCATGTTGAAAAGATATAATAAAAAGAGGGCTCCAAAAGCGCTAATGGGTATTTCTATTAATACAATTAAAGGTAAAAGCAAAGACTCAAATTCTGCGGCTAAGATAAAATAGAGCAGAGATAGTGAGATGAGGAAGATTATACCCATGGATTTAATCAATTCACGATTATCGAAGTGTGAACCAACAAAACTCACTTCGAAAGATTCATTATCTTCTATCTTTTTAATGATCTTAGTCATAGGTTCTTCAATATCCCCTTCTTTTTCGGTTATAGTGATAGGGTAGTATTCGCCTTCAACTCCTGCTATTATTTTTTTTAACCCACCTTCATCCATTAGTTCAATAAGATTGCTTATTGCCACTTCGGAGCCACTTTTATTCTTAATTTTTAGATTATTAATGATGGAACTCAAAGACGTTTGTTCGTACCCTAAAATAACAGGTGTAAATTCACTTCCTTTATTAAGTATAAGGATTTCATCTTCTTGAAAAGCCATCTTTAAAGTCTTGAAAAGTGTGTTGTAATCAATGTTGTAAGCCATTAATTTGGAACGATCAATTTTGAATATTTTACGATTCTGAATCGGGATGTGAGCCCTAGCATTGGTACCTAATAAGGAGTCCACTTCTTCTATTATCGCGTGTAATTCTGTTGTATAGTCTTTGCCTAGTTCTCTGGTCGTTCTAAATCGTGCTTCTAGATAAGGTTTGTGAGAGCCAAATAGTTTTTCAAAAAGATTATCAACTACTTGAAATTCGTAAATTGCTTCGTTGTGAGTTTGGTTTAAAGAAGCACTTAACCGTTCTTTTAAAATGCTTAACTGATTGTTATTGTAACATCTTAAATAAATAACCGATTGTGACTCTTCATTAAGATTATGGTTGTTTAGAACATAAGCTTGAATACCAGATAATAAAGTGTATTCTTGAATAAACTCTTTACAGGTGTTTACTAAATTTTCGCTACGTTTAATGTTCTCATTCAAACTAATTTTTTCATTCCAATCAATGCGTAACAAGGTTTCATCTTGCGAATATTGGGGAAATAGTTCTTTTGGTAAAATATTTATTAGTAGAATGGACCCACCTATCATACATATAGAAATAATGAACAGCCCTTTAATATGTCGAAAACTATATAGTATTCCTTTGTGATATAGTTTGGTATAATTTATTTGGTTGATATATTTTAACAGTGCACTTTCATGTATGGCTTTGTCTTTATATATCAAATGGTACAAAACAGGTAAAACAGTGACCGATATAACTAACGATACCAAAAGGCCAACACCAATGGACATCGCTTGATCGAAAAACAAAGCACCTGTAATGCCAGGCATAAAAATAAGTGGTATAAAAACAGAGCATGTAGTTAATACAGAGCTTAATAATGGGCTGAATACTTCGTTGGTTCCTAAAATACAGCTTTTTAAGATGTTGTTAGTTTTCAGGTGATGTTGATTGATGTTGTCAATTACGATTATTGCATTGTCAATCATCATTCCAACTCCTAGAATAAGACCAGAAAGGGATATTATATTAATACTAATCCCAATCATGTATAATGACAACATGCTGATTGTTAGTGATGTGGGTATGCTTATGATAATTAGTAATGGAGCACGAAAATCGCGCAAAAAGAAGAACATAATGAATATGGCCAACAAACTTCCATATATTAAACTTTGTTGTAAATTATCAATAGAGAAATCAAGCAAACGGGTTTGATTTTGTGTAATATTGAAACTAACATCTGGGTAGTCCTGCTCCATTAAATGAATCAAATCGTCTATCGATGATTTTAATTCCCCCATTTGAGCGTTGGATTGTTTAATAACTGCTAATGATATGGATGGTTTGCCGTTATGAAAAGTGCGACCTACAATTTTTTGTGCTTGACTCTTCACTTGGGCAAGCTCTTTTAATGTTACAACTTTGTTTTTAACGGTAATGTATATGTTTTCTAAATCATCGATGTTGGTAAGTTTGTTTCCCAAAATTATATTGAAACGATAATAACCATCTTGAATGGTAATATTACCGCTTGAAACATTGCTTTCTTGAATAGCTTGCTCTAGCTCATAGATACTAATGTTGTGAGCGATGAGTTTTTGTTGGTCAGGAATAACTACTATTTCTGAACGAATTGTCCCGCTCATGTCAACCATAGCTACATCAGCTAATTGTTCTATTCGTTTGCGAACCACCGAATTAACAAAACCACCTAACTCAATAAATCGATTAGTCACAGCAATGGAATCATAACTGTTATTTGAGGAGTCGTTTAATGTTATGTCAATATAAAAAACAGGGATATCTGTTGCACTAGCCTTTATAACTTTAGGGCGAGGTATGGTAGGAAATGCATCAGCAATCCGATCTAATTTTTCGTTTACATCAATAAAAGCCAAGTCAACATTTGTACCATACTCATAATCAATTTCAAGTGTTGCATATCCATCAGTGGCTTCACTTCGGACATCCTTAAAGTGCGAAGTTTGCATTAGGATAGATCGAACTTGCTTTAGTAAGGTGTTTTCAATGTCTGAGGCAGATAACCCATTTGCGGTGTATTTAACTGTTATTTTCGGTATTTTTACCGAGGGCATTAGTGATACAGGCATTAAAGACATTGCAACTCCTCCTAGTACAAGAAAGGATATCAGAAACATAAATACCGCAATGGGCCGAGTAATAATATATTTAACCATACAACTATGCTTCCTCTATTTATTGTCAACCATTACCTCTGTATCGTGAGCTAAGTTTAAGTTATTAGAAGTAATAACAATATCTCCGTCATTTAACTCTGCGCGTTTTTCTTGATTCGGTTTTACAGCATAACTTGTACTATTTTCATTAATCACATTAACATATGTCCAATACGCTTTGCCATTAATTAAGCGAAACAAAACCTCAAGCCCCTGCCTCAGTACAACGGCTGATCTTGGTACTACAAAACTCTCTTTCTCCTTGCTTTTTATGATTACATTTGTATTCATTCCATCAACTAAGTTTCCAGGATTGTCAATAATCCCTTGTATGTTAACTAGTCCATTTTCGTCTATACAAGGAGTAATGGAAGTAATTTTTCCAAAAATGGTGTCGTTAGGCATTGCGAACGGACTTACAGCTATTGATTGATGGATACTAACCTTACCAACCTCCGATTCTAATAAGCTAAAATTGACAAATAACTTAGTATCATCATATATTGTACCAATTAGGGCTCCGTTACCCAACCAAGCTCCAGGTAAACAATTTTCTAGCACTATTTTACCAGAGAAGGGAGCATACAGTTTAGAATTGTTGTATTTCAACAATGTTTTTTGATAAGTATTTAAGGCCATTGCATAACCACTTTTAATCGTAGCCAACTTTAATAAATCTTTATCAATGAGGGAGGTGTCTTTTGTGTTTATTCCTCTTCCTAACAGAAAATCATCTAAATCAAGTTTAGCTTTATCCAATTGCAAACGTGCGTTATCTAATTCAATTTTAGCATCCTCAGTTTCAAGATCTAGGATAAGACAACCTTGTTGTATTACGTTTTGTTTTGTAATGTTTTTTACAACTCCAGATGTTTTAAGTGATAATTGTTGCTTTCGATAAGAGATCAATTTGCCGTTAGAAACCCGTTCTACGATCATTGGTTCTTTTCGAAGCGTAACGGTTTTAACAATTACTTTCTCCTGTTTAAAGCGTTGCCTTCTGTCATTTTCTGGTTGCTTAACTTCACAACCTAACATTATGCAAACAAACAAAACACTACTTAACACTTTACTCATTATTATTAAGATTTTTAGTATTTCAGCCTAGACCCCAATACCGTTTATCAAAAAATATACTACAATCACCAAGTTAATTCGTTGTTGGGAATTTGAATAATTGAAAACTAGGTTCCAACAAATGAAACTTATGTTTTATTTCAATACCAAATCGAATCATTTAAAAGCTTTTTATATTTGCTATATACCGATTTAGCAAATCAGGTGAAAAAAGGGGATTGCCCCTTGCTAAAATTTCATTATTAGAATTTACTAAAAACGCGTTTTGACGCATGTCATCAGACAACTGGTTCTTTGTTTGAAATAGGTTTAAACTATCATTTACAAAAGCTACAGGAAACAGAATTTTGCTATTGTTAATATGCTCAAAAAACGGATAATTACTGGTGTGCACATAAAAAACAAAGTCTAAATTATTTTTAGATAACAAATCATAATTAGTTATAAATGCTTTCCAATCCACCAAGGTACCAACACACTTTAAACAGTCGGCATCAATAAAAACTACTAGTTTGTTATTTTTACTAATGTTGTTCGGTAGTACTAAAATGTGTGTGGTATCCTTTTCAGCTGTTGTGTTTGTTTTGTTTGAGCTATTCCCGTCTGTATTACAGCAGGTTAATAGTAAGGTGAAGTTTATGATAAATACTATTTTAATCCAGTACATATTTTACTAATTTAGGTTCAGGAGCATTGGTTATAGCGTATATTGTTTTACCATCAAGTACAAATCCTAAAATTCCGTGATCTAAGATGTAATGTTTAACAGGGTTACCGTCCCAATCAAACACAAGCATATCTTTAGATACACAGCCGCTTAGCATGCTTTCTTGTATGGTGTTATTACAAAACGTGGTGTAAATTTCCTTTGTGTTGCTAACCACATTTATAAAACCAGCAATACCCTCTCTATTCTTTTTAGGAACCTGACGATTTTCAATGTTCATTGGTGTAAACTCAGGCAAAAGAAATAGTTTTCGACAAATGGTTGAAATTGAATTTCCATTGATTTCAACTATTTCAAAAAAACCAGGTTGAGCAACACTACATGCTCGATTTCCACTAGAGGTGAGATCTCCATAAAATAAATTACTTATAAAGAGATGATCATAAGACTCTGAATTAGGGAATGTGGGGTATATACATCCTGAATTAATAACAGTGCCAGTGGCATTCACCAAAGTGTACATACATGAATCGGAGGAATTTCCATAGCCAATGTAGTGTTTAGAATTATCAATACTAATTAATTTGAAATAATTATTTGGTTCATTAAATCTATCCACTAAGTCAAATTCTTCTTTTGTAAAATTTGCCAACGAGTCAGAGTGCAAAATATCTTGCACTAGCATACTATACATCTTTTTTTTATTGGGTTCATGAAATAGGATGCGACCATTAGGTTTGTCTATAATAATATTTGATAACATACTGTGCTCACTTGGGCCCCAACCTACGTTGATGATTTTCTTTAAAAGCTTATTGTTTTTAATATCTATAACAAATAAAAACTTATTATCTACTCTTTGAGCGTCATATACGAACATAATAGAATCATAGAGTGCCATATTATAGGCAGGAAGGCCTAAAAGTTCTTTGTCTAGCTCAATCAATTCACCTTTAAGCTCAACTTTAGTATCGAAAAACTCTAAAGGGGAGCCTAACTCTTTGTTCTTATTACACGATACAAGTAATTGAATTATAAATAAAAAAAATAGAAGTTTCTTCATGTTGTGCCGTTGTTGAAGATTAGAAAAAGAATGTTTCATTATTAGTTAGTTTAGATAGATTTCAAGTGTATACTCTATTATCTATCATTGATAAAATACTATTTTAATCCAGTACATATTTTACTAATTTAGGTTCAGGAGCATTGGTTATAGCATATATTGTTTTACCATCAAGTACAAATCCTATAATCCCGTGATCTAAGATGTAATGTTTAACAGGGTTACCGTCCCAATCAAACACAAGCAGATCTTTAGATAAAGAAGAGCCAGATTGTATGACTTCTTGCATGGTGTTAGTACTAAATGTTGTGTAAATCTCCTTTGTGTTGCTAACCACATTTACAAAACCAAGAAGACGCTCTCTTTTCACTTTAGGAACCTGATGATTGTTCATGTTCATTGCAGTAAACTCAGGCAAAAGAAACATTTTGCGACAAATGGTTGAAATTGAATCTCCGTTGATTTCAACTATTTCAAAAAAACCTGGTTGTGCAACACAACATGCTCGATTTCCACTAGAGGTGATATTGCCATAAAATAAATTTCTTATAAAACGCTGGTCATAAGAATCTGAATTAGGAAATGTGGGGTACATACATCCTGAATTAATAACAGCGCCAGTGGCATTAATCAAAGAGTACATACATGAATCGGAGTAATTTCCATAGCCAATGTAGCGTTTTGAATTATCATCATAAATTATTTTATAATAACTAGTTGGTTCATTAAAACTATCCACTAAGTCAAATTCTTCTTTTGTAAAATTTGCCAACGAGTCAGAATGCAAAATATCTTGCATTAGCATACTATACATCTTTTTTTTATTGGGTTCATGAAATAGGATGCGACCATTAGGTTTGTCTACGGTAATATTTGTTATCAGACTGTGCTCACTTGGGCCCCAACCAACATTGATAATTTTTTTTAAAAGCTTATGGTTCTTAATATCTACAACAAATAAAAACTTACCATCTACTGAATTAAAATCAGCTATGAGTATAATAGAATCATAGAGTGCCAAATTATAGCAAGGAAGGCCTAAGAATTCCTTGTCTAGCTCAATCAATTCACCTTTAAGCTCAATTTTAGTATCGAAAAACTCTAAAGGGGAGCCTAACTCTTTGTTCTTATTACACGATACAAGTAATTGAATTATAAATAAAAAAAATAGAAGTTTCTTCATGTTGTGCCGTTGTTGAAGATTAGAAAAAGAATGTTCTATGTATTAGTTAGTTTA
>QKJP01000031.1 GCA_003249255.1 Bacteroidales bacterium | reverse complement strand
TGTACTGAATAGAATACAGGAACACAAAGCCAATAAACTTCTGGAATTACTCCCTCAAAATTGGACGCCGGTAAAGACTCTAACTTAGGCAAAGATAGGTCACCTTGCAATAGTATGAAATGTGTACTTTACCGAACGCTTACAAATTAACAACAAGCATATCTAAAACGTAGTTTGCCCATTAACTCAGTGAATAAAAATTACTGTTTGCAGGTTCTCTTGATGCCGGACAAAAAGTGGTAATGATGTACTCCTTTTTTACAACCTGCAAAACAAATGAAGTAGAACCATTGTAATGGCTAACCGATGTACTTAATAGAATACAGGAACACAAAGCCAATAAACTTCTGGAATTACTCCCTCAAAATTGGACGCCGGTAAAGACTCTAACTTAGGCAAAGATAGGTCACCTTGCAATAGTATGAAATGTGTACTTTGCCGAACGCTTACTTGTAATCGGGATTTCACTTTTAGCGAAATGATTATTCCCTGACCACTAAAATCATTTTTTATCAACCACGAAAGACACTAAAAACCTAAAAAAAAATGGAAATCAGCGAATCTAAAATAGCACCCTAATATAAGCTCTTAATCATTTGAACTTGATATTTATGAAAAAAATTATGTGATGGGATTTAGAAAAAAATATTTGATTACCTCTTAATGGGAGCTCATTTTTAATAACTTTCATTACTATATATTTTGGTGCTAAAGAAGATATCTATTTCTTTTAGAAATAAAAAATCCCACCTCTAATGAGATGGGATTTCCTATTTTGTAGCTTATGGCTAAGAAATTATTTCTTTTCTAATACAGCCATTACTTCTTTAACGTGTTTACGACTTTCCTGTAATAATGCTTTTTCGTCATCGTTTAATTGAAGTTCGATCACTTTTTCAACTCCGTTTTTACCTAAAATAACCGGTACTCCTAAATAACAGTCATCAATTCCATATTCACCTTCAAGTTTTATGCATACCGGGAATACTCGTTTTTGATCTTTAATGATAGCTTCAACCATTTGAGCTGCTGCTGAACCAGGTGCATACCAAGCAGAAGTACCCATTAGTTTAACTAATTCACCACCGCCAAACTTTGTTCTTTCAATGATCGCATCTAGTTTGTCTGCATCTATCATTTCTGTAACAGGGATACCTCCAACTGTTGTATAACGTGGCAGAGGTACCATTGTATCTCCGTGTCCACCCATTAAGACAGCCTGAATATCCTTTGGAGATACATTTAACTCTTCAGCTAAAAAAGCACGGTAACGTGCAGTATCTAATATACCAGCCATGCCGATTACTCTTGATCTAGGAAATTTAGATGTTAAATGAGCCTGATAAGTCATTACATCTAAGGGGTTAGATACTAGAATGATAATTGCATTAGGTGAATATTTTACAACTTGTTCGGTTACGACCTTTACAATACCTGCATTGGTTTCGATTAGATCATCGCGTGACATGCCCGGTTTTCTTGGTAATCCTGATGTTATTACAACTACATCTGAATCTGCTGTTTTCGAATAATCGTTGGTAGATCCTACTGTTCTTGTATCGTATAAATTAATTGGTGCCTTTTGCCAGATATCTAAAGCTTTTCCTTCTGCAACACCTTCTTTAATATCAACAAGTACTACTTCGTTGGCAATCTCACGATAAGCAAGAACATCAGCACAAGTAGCTCCTACATTTCCTGCTCCTACGACGGTTACTTTCATAGTGTTTGTATTTTTAATTATATTTTCAGAAACTGTTTTGTGCATTGTTAGTTTCTCATTGTTTTTATTAGAATACACAAATATAAAGATTCGAAAAACATATCGTAATAATTATCCATTAATATTTGAACTGGAGTAGTTATTTCAAAAAAAAATAATTCATACAAATTCTCCTTACGCTCTTTATCTATGGGAGCTTTAAGTGTATAAAGTACACAAAGAATTAATCGAGATGTTAAAAAAATAAAAAAAATGTTTGGTAATAATAAATCTATTCTCTATTTTGCCATCACTTTAGTAAGTGTTGAAAATACAATTACTAAATCTTCAAGAATACGTGAAAAGCGAAAAAGTTCAAAAATTGTGAAAGAATTAAATAAATATATATCTGTTGATTGTGTCATTTTTGGGTTCGATTATGATAATCTTAATGTTTTATTAGTTGATCGAACTTTAAACAATGATGTTAATGGAGAAGTGTTGTTTTCTGATATGACTTTGACGGGGAACCACATTTATGAAGATGAGAAAATAGAAGATGCAGCTTCTCGTGTTTTATTTGATTTAACTGGTTTAGAAGGTATTTACTTAGAGCAATTTAAAACTTTTGCCAATCCGGATAGGATATCAAAGCCTAATGATCGTGCATGGTTACTTAATGATGGCCGTGATCCGAATAAGAGAATTGTATCTATTGGCTTTTTTGCATTGTTGGCAACTCAGGATGTAACCCTTGAATGGAAAGGAAGAAACGTTAAATGGGTTCCTGTAAATGAGGTTAAAGAATTAGCTTTTGATCATAATGATATTTTGGATGAAGCTTTGATCGCCTTAAGGAATAAGTTATTGCAAGAACCAATTGGTTTTGAGTTACTTCCTGATAAGTTCACGCTGAGTCAATTGCAAAAAGTATACGAGATCATTTTAGGTACAGAGTTAGATAAGCGAAACTTTCGAAAGAAGGTTGCGAGGATGAAATACTTAATTCCCTTGGACGAAAAGCAAAAGGGAGTTGCACATAAACCGGCTCGTTTGTATATGTTTAGTTGTGATGTGTATGAGAATACACGCAAAGATATATTTGGATTTATTGTTTAAAGACGTTAGTGATGACACAAAGTAATAAAATATCAATTTGGGAAAAAATAGGTTATGGTTGTGGTGATGCTGGTACGAATATCGCCTGGCGAACCATGTCGACTTTTCTTATGATTTTTTATATCGATGTATATGGGTTACCTGTTGCTGCGGCAGGGGTTTTATTACTTGTGACTCGTTTGAGTGATGGGGTGACGGATGTGATTATGGGAATTATTGGAGATCGCACGCAATCATCAAAAGGAAAATTTCGTCCATGGATATTATGGACAGCAATCCCGTTTGGACTAATTATGGCACTTACCTTTACCACTCCGCCATTTGGTCTAACGGGAAAGCTGATTTATGCGTATGTAACTTATATTTTATATACCCTTGTTTATACCGCCAATAATGTGCCTTACGGTGCATTAATGGGGGTTATGACTGCGGATGAACAAGAACGTACATCTTTATCATCTTTTCGATTTGCAGGAGCTTATTTTGGTGGGATTTTAACACAAGGTTTATTGATTTATTTAGTGCTCTTTTTCGGTAATACAGAACCAAGTATTACTGTTGCTAAAAATTCTGAGAAAGACTTTAAAGTTACAGTTGTCGCTAGTCGAGATGTTGATAATGCAGCCATTACGTGTAAAAGTGGATTATCTGCTTTGTTTTTAATGGAGAACGATACTCTTGCACCAACCTCTCAGGTTAGTTTTTCAATGAAAGAAGATTCTGTTTATACATTTATAGTCTCAGATATTTCAGCATTAAACGCTAATAATATTCAGTGTATCAATCAGAAAGAGGGTTACCAAAATTCAGTTTACCTATTGTCGAGTTTATTGGTAGTATTTTTATTAATAACCTTCTATAGTACAAAAGAACGAGTTGTTATGCACAAAGAGCAGCAGGGAAAAGTTTGGGATGATATTAAAGATCTTCTAACAAACAAGCCATGGTTGATATTGCTTTTCGTTGGATTTGTATTTTGTATTTATAATGGAATAAAGCAAGGAGTAACGGTTATGTACTTTAAACGTTATTTAAATGATGAAGCTTTATCTGCTGCCTACATGGTTGTACTACTTGTTGTGTCTGGAATTGCAGCATTATTAACCTCACCCTTAGTTAAGAAATTTGGTAAGAAGAATTTGTTTATATACGTTATGCTGTTTTCTGCAGTATGTAATGCACTATTATATATTGCTAAACCCGGAGATGGAACAATTATTTTCTGCCTAGGAGCTTTATCCGAATTTGGAGCAGGGATTATGCCGGTACTGTTTTTCGCTATGTTGGGTGATTGTGCTGACTTTTCAGAATACCAAAATGGTAGACGAGCTACAGGGTTAATCTATTCTGCGGGTACTTTTGCCTTTAAGTTTGGAGGTGGTATTGCCGGGGCTATAATAGGATGGGTTTTGAGCTCTTATAATTACGATGGAATGGATGAAACAACCATCTCAGGTGCTATACCAGCCATAATCATGTTGATGAGTTGGGTGCCGGCTGTAATTTTAACAGTCTTAGGTGTTACAGGATTAGTCTTATATCCTTTATCTGATAGTAAATTAGAAAAAATATCAAAAGAATTGGAAGCACAAAAAGCTTAGTCTTTTGAAAGTTAGAATAATATAAAACCTATAGTTGCTATGAAGTACGGTTTCTTCGATGATGCTCAAAGGGAATACGTTATAACGAACCCGAGTACACCTTTTCCATGGATCAATTATCTTGGAAATGAAGATTTCTTTTCCCTAATATCTAACACAGCAGGAGGATATTCATTTTATAAAGATGCTAAGTTTAGACGCTTAAATCGTTACCGTTATAATAATGTACCCATGGATAATGGAGGACGTTATTTTTACATCAAAGATGAAGATACTATCTGGTCACCCGGATGGAAACCTGTAAAAACTGAATTGGATAAGTATGAATGCCGTCATGGTTTGAGCTACAGTAAAATTACCGGTGAGAAAAATGGATTAGAAGCTAGTGTAACTTGTTTTATTCCCTTAAAGAATCGTTGCGAGGTTCAGAAGATGCAACTGGTAAATAATTCTGATTCAGTAAAAACTTTTAAGTTGTTTTCATACAACGAATGGTGTTTGTGGAATGCCGAAGATGACCAGAATAACTTACAACGTAATTTATCTACGGGAGAGGTCGAAATTGATGCCTCAACCCTATATCATAAAACAGAATATAAAGAGCGTAGAAATCATTATGCATTTTATCACGTAAATGCACCTATCGATGGATTTGACACTGACCGTGAATCTTTCGTTGGGTTATACAATGAGATGTCTGGGCCACAAGCAGTCCTTGATGGCGCTCCAAGAAACTCTGAAGCTCATGGGTGGTCGCCCATTGCATCTCATTATATGGAGATTACGCTTCAGCCTAATGAATCAAAGGATCTTATTTTCATCTTAGGATATATTGAAAACCCCGAAGAAGAGAAGTGGGAAAGCTATGGTGTAATTAATAAAAAACCAGCGAAAGATATGATCGCTAAGTTTGATACCGTAGAAAAAGTAGATGCTGCTTTATTAGAATTGGCTTCTTACTGGGACGAGTTATTAAGTGTTATTAACCTCGAGCACGAAGATGATAAGTTATCGCGCATGGTTAATATCTGGAACCAGTACCAATGTATGGTAACTTTTAACATGTCTCGCTCGGCTTCATTTTTCGAGGTTGGAATTGGACGTGGAATGGGCTTCCGTGATTCTAACCAGGATTTGATAGGTTTTGTTCATCAAATTCCGGCAAGAGCTCGTGAGCGTATCATTGACATTGCTTCTACTCAGTTTCCTGATGGTGGGTGTTATCATCAATATCAACCATTAACCAAAAGAGGTAATGATGCCATAGGTGGAGGATTTAATGATGATCCAATGTGGCTCATATTGGGAACCGTTAGCTATATAAAAGAATCGGGTGATTTTGGGATTTTAGATGAGATGGTTCCCTTTGATAACGATCCTACTTTAGCAAAGTCTTTATTTGATCATTTAACCATATCATTTAACCATGTAGTGAATAATTTAGGCCCTAATGGCCTCCCATTGATAGGTAGAGCTGATTGGAATGACTGTTTGAATTTGAATTGTTTCTCGACAAATCCAAATGAGTCATTCCAAACTACCGAAAATAATACCGAAGGGTCAAAGGCTGAATCGGTTATGATTGCCGGGTTGTTTGTTGTCTATGGTACTGATTATGTAAACCTTTGCAAAGAACTTGGAAAAGATGATGAAGCCAAACGTGCCCAAGCAGAAGTTGATAAAATGAAAGATGCTGTTAAGCTTCACGGATGGGATGGAGAATGGTATTTACGTGCCTATGATTTTCATGGAAATAAAGTGGGATCGAATCAAAATGAGGAAGGAAAAATCTTTATCGAATCCCAAGGCTGGTGTTCCATGGCAGAGATTGGCATGGAAGAAGGCATGGTGGAAAAATCGTTGAATAGCGTCAAGAAATATTTAGATACTCCTTATGGTATTGTGTTAAATAATCCGGCCTTTACAAGATATGTCATTGAGTATGGTGAAATTTCAACTTACCCAAAAGGATATAAAGAAAATGCAGGTATCTTCTGTCATAACAATCCTTGGATCATGATTGGGGAAACGAAGTTAGGACGAGGAGAAGAAGCCTGGGAATATTACAAAAAAATCTGTCCTGCCTATTTAGAAGAAATTCATGATTTACATAAGGTAGAGCCTTATGTATATTGTCAAATGATTGCAGGTAAAGATGCCTACAAACCGGGAGAAGGTAAGAATAGCTGGTTATCTGGAACAGCTGCTTGGAACTTTCAGGTTATTGTTCAGAATATTTTAGGTATACAGCCTGATTATAAAGGATTAAGGATAGATCCTTGTATTCCTAAAGACTGGAAAGGGTATACCATGGTTCGTCGTTTTAGAGGGGCTGAGTATGAAATAAAAATTGCAAATCCGAATGGCGTAAACAAGGGCGTTGAAAAATTATTTGTTGATGGAAAAGAGGTTGAAGGAAATTTGATTCCTGTAATGCCGGAAGGAAAATATAAGGTGGATGTTGTGCTGGGTGGAGATTCAAATTCAAAATTAAAATCACCTCAGGATGAAATTTCAAATTTGGTTAGTTAGCCTGTTACTTCCTATAGGTTTATTGATAGGATGTCAACAAAAACCGAGTCATAGTGAAGTACCTGATGGTTTGGTGCTGCGTTCTGCAGCACTAAACCAAGTAGGGTATGCGATCCATGATTCAAAAAAGGCTTATATATATACCGCAGCAAAGAAGTTCGAAATTAAGGATGAAGCTGGAAAGGTAGTTTTAAAAGGTGAACCTGATGAATTTAAATCCTGGGATTTATCCGGTGATTCCGTTCGCTTGGTTGATTTTTCAGCCTTAAAAACTGCCGGAAAGTATTCGCTTTGGTTAGACGATTCTTTATGTGTTAACCCTATTTTAATAAAGAAAAGACCTTTTAGTGAAATCGCTAAAGCATCATTAAAAGCACTGTATTTTAATCGTTCAGGCTACGAAATTGATTCTTTGTATGGAGGTCAATGGAGTCGACCTGCAGGTCATCCTGATACTGTGGTTTATGTTCATCAGTCTGCGGCTAATTCTAATCGACCTGAGGGTAGTAAAATATCTTCACCGGGAGGATGGTACGATGCCGGCGATTATGGAAAGTATATTGTTAATAGTAGTATTTCTACCTATTCTTTATTCTTAGCTTATACTCTGGCTCCGGAATATTATAACAAGCAATCTATACATATTCCGGAGTCAGATAATTCAACTCCGGACATTATAGATGAAGCTTTATATAATCTGGATTGGATGCAAACGATGCAAGATCCGAATGATGGAGGCGTATATCATAAGTTGACGACAAAAAACTTCGTTGATTTTGTGATGCCACACGAAACAACCGACAAGCGTTATGTGGTTCAAAAGAGCACATCGGCAACCTTAGATTTTGCATCAACCATGGCTTTTGCTGCCAGGACTATTGAAAAGTATAAACTTAAAGATTCTTTGTATATTGGTGAATTAAAAGCTAAAGCAAATAAGGCCTGGCGATGGGCTTTATATAACCCGAATATTTTTTATGTTCAGCCTGAGGATGTTTCTACCGGAGCTTATGGTGATACTTCATTAGTGGATGAATGGTTTTGGGCAGCTTCAGAAATGTATCTTTTGACAGGAGATGATCACTGTAAGGAAGTGATGCAAATGAATGAAGAAGAGCCAACTACGCCAAAGTGGGATGTGGTGGGGACTCTGGGTTATTTGTCACTTTTAACAGCTGAAGAAAATAATCAGTTTAATTCATATAGGGATGCTTATGTTTCATTTGTCAATAAGCTAAAGGGAATTGAAGAAAAGGCTGCTTATGGCGTTAGTATAAATGAGTTTGCTTGGGGAAGTAACTCTGATGTGGCCAATCAGGGAATGCTAAAGCTTGTTGCTCATTTTATTACGGGAGATGAAAGTTATTATAAATCAGCTTTAAATGATTTAGATTATTTGTTAGGGCGTAACGCCACCGGCTATTGTTTTGTGACCGGTTTTGGAATAAAAAGTCCTAAAAATATTCATCATCGCCCTTCAGGAGCAGATAAGATTGATGAACCGGTGCCCGGTTTCTTAGTGGGAGGACCCAATACTATTGTGTTGCAAGATTGTGGAGAGGAAGTAGTGCGTTCAACATACCCTGCAAAGTCATTCACCGATAGTGAATGCAGCTACTCAACAAATGAAATTGCTATTAATTGGAATGTGCCATTAATATTTTTAGTAACACAAATAGATAGTAAACAATAATTAGAAAAATCCGAAAAAAGTACCGGAATCTTGGAGTGGAGCCCATTAATTTCCGGTACCTAAATTCATCAACACTTAATAGTTAAGGGTTGAATTACTTTAAACATTACAAAACTATGAAAAAGTCTAGTTTATTGAAGCATCGTGCCTTATTTTCACGATCTGCTTTCGAGGGCAAATGCAAGATTTTTCCTCGAATATCGGTACTATTCTTGCTGGCTTTGGCCGCTTTACCGCAGGCCTATGCACAAGGATTAGCTGTTAAAGGGAAAGTAACCGGAGAAGCCGACGGATTGCCTATTCCCGGCGTTAGTGTCTTATTAAAAGGAACCACAACCGGTACCATCACCAACTTTGATGGGGATTTTAACTTAAGTGCCTCACAAGGTGATACCTTAGTCTTTTCATACATTGGTATGAAAGCTCAAGAGTTATTAGCTAAATCAGAACTCAATGTAATTATGAAAGCTGATGACCAGGAAATGGATGAAGTGGTAGTTGTAGGTTATGGTGTGAAACGCAAGAGTGTTGTAACAGCAGCAATTTCTTCGGTAAAAGGAGAAAGTCTTGTGAAAGCGGCTGCAACTGGTCGAGTAGAAACCGCATTGCAAGGTCAAACGTCTGGAGTAACAGTATTGCCTACATCTGGTGCCCCTGGTGCTCCGGTGAAGATGCGTATACGTGGTGCTGGTTCTAATGGAAACACAGATCCACTTTATATTGTCGATGGATTAAAAGTTTCACAAATCGATGATATCAATCCAGATGATATAGAGTCTATGGAAGTATTAAAAGATGGAGCCTCATGTGCTATCTATGGTACTGAAGGAGCTAACGGAGTTGTATTGATTACAACAAAATTAGGCAAAGAAGGAGAACCAAGTGTAAATTATAATTATCAGTATGGTATTCAGCAACTTTCATCAAATGTTGATTTAATGGATGCTGATCAGTATACCGAATACATGAAACTGGCTGGTCGTCCTGTATCAAATACCGATGGATATAATACAGATTGGGTTGATGAAATCTCATCGACAGCTCCAATGCAAAAACACAGTTTGAGTTTTTCAGGTGCAAAAGATAAATTAAAGTATCACCTTTCAGGTTCTTATTTAACTCAAGATGGTGCAATTGGAGGTGATAATGCTAATTTTGAGAGAGTGACATTCCGTTTAAATGCCAAGCAAGATGTGAAAGACTGGTTATCAGTAGGTGCAAATGTTAATTATTCTCATACAAAACGAAATATGCTTCCTGAAGATGATGAGTATCGTTCAATTGTAAACAGTGCTTTATTAATAGACCCTTTTACACCTGTATTAGAAGGTAAAAGAACTCAAACCATTATCGATTACGAAGCTGCCGGTAAGGTTTTACTTAAAAATCCTGATGGTCAATATTATGGTTTGAACCGTGTTGTGAGTGGAGAAACTGCCAATCCTGTAGCATTTTTAGAGAATACCCACAATGTAGATAAACAAGATCGATTAACTGCAATGTTCTTTGGTACCTTGACCCCAATTAAAGGATTAACTATTACTTCACGTGGAGGTACTGAAATGCAATTTGGTATGGGGCATCAATGGACAGAGCAATACCACTTTTCATCTGAAAGGAGTAATCAAATCAACAATGTGACAGATAATATTTATCGTGCTCAACGTAATTTATGGGAGAATTTTGCATCTTATAATAAATCATTTAATGGGCATGATCTTACAGGTTTAGTAGGTATGTCTTATGAAGATATGTTTATTCCTAACTATTATTTGTATTCTCAAATGCCTTATGGTTTTGAAAATTATGCCTATCATGATTTAACAGTTAGTCAGGAAGATGCACGAGTAGGTGGTGGCTTATATGAACGTACCATGATTTCATATTTTGGTAGATTAAGCTATAGCTTTATGGATAAGTATATGTTTGAAGGAACGGTACGTCGCGATGCATCCAGTATTTTACCTCCTGATAACAGAGAAGCTAATTTTTATTCTGCTTCAGCAGGGTGGTTAATTTCAAAAGAAGATTTTTGGACAATCGAAGCAATCGATCATTTAAAAGTTAGAGCAAGCTGGGGACAGAATGGTAGTATTTCCAATGTGATTCCATTTAGTGAAAAAACCTCATGGTCTAGTGAAGGAGTTAGTTTTACAGATTTAAATGGGGTTGTTCATACTGGATCAAGAATTGTAAATCCAGCCAATCCTGATTTAGGTTGGGAAGTCTCGCAACAAACCAATGTTGGTGTTGATTTAAGAGCGTTAAATAGTCGATTAAGTCTCTCTCTTGATTACTTCAATAAAGAAACAAAAGACTTAATTATTCCAGATACACCAGCTCGAAGTAGTGGATTTAATGGTGTTCCTTCTGTCAATGGTGGAGATGTTGTAAATAAGGGTTTTGAAGTTGAATTGGGTTGGAAGAGTACTTTAGATTTTGGCTTAAAATATTCTGCTAAATTAAACTTAACAACTTTAAGCAATGAGGTAACTTCCGTTAAAAATGATACAAAAGTATCTGGAGGACTAGTTCGAGGAAATTATAGAACAGGTTTCGAAGAAGGTAAGCCAATTTGGTTCTATAAAGGTTACGAAACGGCAGGTATAGATCAAGCAACCGGTAAAGTTATTTATGTTGATCAAAACAATGATGGTGTTATTGACGATAGTGATATCACTGAGATTGGATCTCCTCATCCAGATTTGATGTATGGATTTACTTTGGATTTAGAATATAAGAACTTTGATTTTTCTTTATTCCTGCAAAGTGTATCTGGTAATGATGTATACATGGTATGGTTCCGTCCAGATCGAAAAGGTTCAAACCATCCAACTTTCTTCTTAGATGATGCATGGACACCACAAAATACTGGTGGTAGTATGCCAAAACCTGATAAAACAGCTGATTCTGATGATCGATATTATTATAGTGATTTAATGGTACGAGATGGTTCGTATTTGCGTATTAAACAAATTCAATTAGGTTATACATTGCCAAAGTCTCTTACTTCGCAAATAGGCTTAAGTAAAGTTCGTGGGTATGTATCATTAGATGATTACTTTACTTTTACAGATTACCCAGGTATGGATCCTGAGGCAGGAAGTTCTGGTAATGATCGTCAAGGACTTGATAGAGGTTTATATCCATTGACAAAGAAAATAATGTTTGGTTTAAATGTTAGTTTCTAAATCCTTTAATCATAGAAAAAATGAAAAGAGTAATTTATAAATATACGGCGCTTTTATTAGTGCTATTACAGTTTTCTTCTTGTTCAGAAGACCTGTTAGATAAAAAGCCAGTGGGCTTAATAGACAATGCGAATTATTTACAAACAGAAGAAGAAGCAGAATTGGCTATGTTTGGTTTATATGACTTTCTTTCTGTAGGTTATAATAATTACAATGATTGGTCGAGTATCTTTTTTGCCAAAATAATGCCTGGTGATGACGTTAATCCAGGGGGTGGGAATAGTGGAGATCAAGAGAAATGGCAGGTTATAGGCAAGTTTAAGCATGGAGCCGATAACATTGCATTACAAGATGTATGGTTGTCTCAGTATCGATTAGTAAATTCTGCAAACACTATAATTAATAATGTAGGAGATTTAAAAAGCAGAAATAGGATTATTGCCGAAGCTAAATTCTTTAGAGGTTTTTCATACTTTGAATTGGTTACGATGTTTGGGAACGTACCTTTTTTTGAGGTAAATGCTGCAAGTAAAGCGGATGAAAATAAGCCACGAACTGACAAAAAAATCATTTATAAAGAAATTGAAGATGATTTATTAGAAGCTATCAAGTATTTGCCGTCTAAAAGTGAATACTCAGATGCAATGAAGTTTAGAGCATCTAAAGGTTCAGCTCAAGCATTATTAGGTAAGGTCTATTTGTACCAAAAGGAATATGCTAAGGCTGCCAATATGTTTGAACAAGTAATTGGCAGTGGTGAATATAGTATGAAAACTCCATACCAGAATATTTGGTCACTAGATGAAAGAGGCGGTGATGAATCTCTATTTGAGGTTGTATATACCAATACAAATGGTCATGATTGGAGTGGGCCTTGGGATGGTACAGCTGAATCTAATATGATGATGCAGTTAATGGGGCCACGTGGTGATAATTCTTTTAATAAACTTGATACAATTCAATATATCGATGGTTATGGAAGTGGGTATATTAATGGTTGGGGTTTTGTAGTGCCTACAAAAAAAATTGGAGATTTATTGGTTAATGAAGCAGGTGATATTAGAGCCAAAGCTTCTGTTATTCCTGAAGATGTATTTGTAGCTGGAGGTGGTGAAGTAAATAGTCCTGCGAATGTTGTTGGTACTGAAAGAACGGTAGGAAATAATAATTGGGATGCTTACGAAGGTTATATTCGCTTGAAGTACTGTACAAGAACAACAACTACAGGTGGACCTGTTAATGAAATGAATCATGCTATATCATTTAAATTAATCCGTTATGCAGATGTGTTATTAATGGCTGCTGAGGCTTACAATGCTATACAAGAAGATGCAAAAGCTGTTGCTTTAATTAAGTTAGTACGAGAGCGTGCCGGTCTTAATGATCATAGCTCATGGGAAAGTTTAACAGGAACGGCTTTATTTGAATTTATTGTAGAGGAGCGTTCTTTAGAATTAGCTTTTGAAGGTCATCGTTTCTGGGATCTAGTACGTTGGGATAAAGCTGAAAAAGAGTTGAAAGATCTTGGGTTTGTTAAAGGGAAACATGAAGTGTATCCAATTCCAAGGCAAGAAATTGATTTGAATCCGGGTATTAGTCCATCAGATCAAAACCCAGGATATTAATTGTTGTTAATTGTTTTGAAATTAGTGAAACTGAGGCTGCCTGAAAGGGCAGCCTTTTTTTACGGAGATCTTTTGAAGAGATAAAAGAAAGGAAGTATGAAAAAGCTAAGTCTGTCCAAGTTTTGTCTTGTTTTTACCATTAATAATACTGTGTTTTACACGCTTGGTGATAGAAGTGTTCTTCCGCTTTTTTGACTTAAAGATTTCCTGGATCCCGGCGTTCTTTGGGTATTATCTGGCCATTGCATTTACCTATTTTATTTTAAAATATGGATGTTGATTGTCTTTTCTAAAAGAAGTCTCACTTTCTATAAAACCTTTTCCGAAAGCTGGTCTATTAATAGCTGCTATTTTTATACCGGCAGTTTTCCTATTTCAGTATTTTTAACCCAGACGCATCAAGTACCAACCATTATTTTGGCTATATCGTTTTGTTTGCGATGATTAATGCTCCTTTTGAAGAGTTTTATTGGCGGGGTGTTTTACTTTTTTACCGGTAAATAATTCTTTAGAAATCTGTATTCAGCGTTCTTGTTTAGTTTTTTGATCATTGAAGGTTGTTCTAAATGTAAAGTTGTTGTATTTATCATTAATGTACTCTTATGTAAAAAGAAAAAATGATATCCGTTTTTACACATAATTTTTTCAACACAGACCTTCCTAATGTAGGCGGGGACACAAAAGCACAGAGTTTGTGAAGTGAAACTATAAAACTCTGTTTCCCTGTGACTTTGTGTTGAGTTTTTTTGACGTTATGCGAATCACTTTTGCATTATGCATAATTGTGGACATTTAGTAAATAAAACAGTAAAAAGAGAGACTAATCTTCTTTTTACTGTTTTTATTTATTAAGAGACTTTTTGCTAGTGTTTCGTTACTAAACATGCAGGTTAAGCGATGAATAGTTATGCATAGATTAGTTGCGAGGAGAAATATCAAAGTATAATTAAACTCCCCAGTTCGTCATAGCAAATAAATGATGTAAATTGTTCGGCGTAAGGCTAAGCAGAACTAAACAATGAACCACAAGGAGTAACCAAAGCACTTATTATTCGTTAACTTTGTATTAGTTAAAACAAGGGGTTATGGATGCAAGAGAACTTAGGAAAGACTTACATAGTCAAATAGATCATCTTGATGAAAAGACTTTAGAGGCTGTATATACGATCTTTCAGGATTTTTTAGGAAGTCGTAAGGATTTTGAGTTACTCAATCTCACAAAGAATTGATTGATGAAAGATTGGACGATTACCATGCAAATCCGAAAAATGTACTTAGCTGGGAAGAGTCAAATCGTTTATTGAAAAAATATCTATGAGATATCGAGTTAATTTAAAACTCGATGCTCATCAAGACATTTTTGAAGCTGTACTTTGGTATGAAAGCAAGCGTAAAGGACTAGGTGCTGAATTTTATTCCGAAGTTGAAAAAGTTAAGACTGTTTTATCTAGAACTGCTAACTCGTTTGAAGTTAAGTATCGTAAGAATGTTAGATGGATATAAACAGAACGTTTTCCATACATTGTTGTTTATGTTATAAACGGAAACGATGTTGTTATTCTAGCAGTAGTAAGCACTTATATTCATCCTAAAAAATGGAAAGGTAGGACTTGATTACGAAATGTTTTTAGAGTCTCCAGTTCGTCGTAGTGTATAAATAATGTAAATTGTTCAGCGTACGCCTGGGATACGTCGTGCCCCCATAATAAAAAGGCCTCTGGCCTGTATAAAAAAATAGCCTTTGTAGAAAAACAGTGGCTATTTTTTAGTTTGGTAGCAGTACTCATACGGCCTGAGGCCGATTGTAGATCTTCGTAGCGGGACGCTACGCTACACAATGTCATTGTTATACCGGCCTACATCACACTAATATCATATTTAATCTGGTAATACCTTAAGCGCTCACGCTATCTTCGATTAATTGAGGGTTCATCATGATAATTTGAGCCTGATGAAAAGAATATTCATCAACAATCGCTTTAATGTTTTTTGACAGTTCCAATAGGCTTTCAGAAGTTGCATTTAACTCTTCAGAAGATGCTGCATTTTCTTGTACTACAGTGTTAAATTCACTAATGGCTGAGTTTATTTGAGCAGCTCCAATGCTCATTTCTCCGCCGGCTGCCGATACTTCTTTTATAAGTTTTGTGGAGGCATTGGTTTGAGATAGGATCTCGTTTATTTCTTGCATGATTAGATTAATGTTTTTAACACCCATCTGCCCAAGTCTGGTAATTTTATAGGCCGATTCACCTGAAATCTCAGCTAATTTTCTGACTTCATTTGCTACTACCGAAAAGCCTTTTCCTGCGTCACCGGCACGTGCGGCTTCAATTCCGGCATTGATGGCTAATAAATCGGTTTTTTCGGCAATGTCATTCACTAACAGTATGTTTTCATTAATCTCATTCATTAATGCTACAGACTCTTTAATTGTTTCAAATGACTTTGTTAATTGGGCTTCTGACTTAGAACTTAATTTTTCTGTTTCATGGCTATTGCTTGCATTGTTGTTAATGTTTGCAGTCATTTGTTCAATATTGGCAGATATTTCCTCAATGCCACTAGCCTGTTGAGTGGCTCCCGTACTTATGCCTTGTGCACCGGAATTAATATGGGTCGCTGAATTTAAAAGTTGAGTCGAGCTTTGTGATAGCTTGTGTAGAAGTATTCTGTTGTTGTTTAATAGGTTATCAACAGCTTCTAACATTTCTTTTATTTCGTATTTTTCCCGATTAATGTATTTTTGGTCCACATCCTGAGTCATGTCTTTCTGACTCATTAGTTTAATTATTTTTGTTAAATGCTGAATCGGATTTTTTACTCTGGCCGATAAATAATAAAATGCTGCAATAATTGAAATTAGAGCAAATGGCACAGTCCATGATAAATGAATGAGCCCTTTTTGCCCTACTATATAGCCATAACAGGCAATGGAGTCAATCACTAAGCAGAAAATGGTGGCAATCACCATAAGAAAAGTTCTCCTGAATATGAAGAAGAGGATCGTCCAGCAAGAAATACCTGCCAGAATAATCATTGCTAAACCAATAGTAAAAATATTCATAAGATGTAAGTTTAGGTTTGTAGTTTTTTATAAAACTAAAAATTACATCTTTTGTCTGATAAAAGAAAGGGTTTTTTCTTTTCAATTCAGGTTTTAATTGTAATCAGTACATCAATTAATCAATAGGTTAGCTTATTACTCAATCTCCTTCAAAATTTTTTCTACCTCTTCTTCGGCTTTAAAGAGCTTTTCTTTACAAATCTTAATCAAGCCACTTACTTTTTTTACATTTTCAGAAAGCTCATCAATATCCGGTTCTTCGTTTTCAATTTGGTTTAAGATATTTTCAATTTCATGTATTGCTTCGTTGTAACTAATTTTCTTTTTGGACATGTTTAAGAGCTTTTATTTGTTCGACTTTACTAATGATTTCACCGTTTTGTATTCGGGTTGTAATAAAATCACCTTGTTTTATTTGATGGATTTCTTTTACTGTTTTGTTATTGAATAAGGTAATCGAATAACCTTTATTTAGGATATTTATAGGGTCGGCAAAATTATTACTTTGTTCCAATATTTCGATTTGATGCTTTTTTGATTTGATAAAAGATTTAGCTGCAAGTGCAACTTTCGAATTTACAAAAACCAAATCTCTTTGCTTCGATTTTATTTGTTTTTGGGTGAAGTATTGTAAAGATTCTTTGACAGAAGAAAAGTAGTGTTGTTGATCATCAAAATAAGTTTTTAATGAATATTTTAGTTTTTGTGCTAATTCCTGTGGTTTTCTTCTGTGCGTAGAAATGATTTCTTTCACTACCGAAGGTATTTTATGTGTAACTAATTCTAACTGGTGCTTATCTTCTTTAATAATGTTTCTTGAAGTGTTGATAATTTGTCCTCTTAAATCTTCCAGATATTCATAAAAACCATCTATGATATCAATAATTAATTCGGCGGCAGCAGTAGGTGTTTTAACGGGAGTATGAGCTACCATATCTGCAATTGATTCATCCCTTTCGTGTCCTATCCCGGTAATAACCGGCAATGGAAACTGGGCAATGTTTACAGCAATGTCGTAGCTGTCAAAATACATGAGATCAGCAGTGGAGCCTCCGCCTCGAATGATAATCACAGCATCAAAGAAATCTTCATATTCGTAAATTCGATCTAGTGCATTTATGACAGAAGCTTCGGTTTCATCTCCCTGCATAATTGCCGGAAATAGCTTAGTGTATATTTTATACCCGTTTGTATTGTTATTAATCTGATTGATGAAATCTTCATAACCCGCAGCTGAGGGAGATGAGATAATGGCCAGTTTCTGAGGAACAAGGGGCAATTCTAAATCCTTATTCATATCAATGATACCATCATCCTCCAATTGTTTGATGATTTGCAAACGTCGTTGAGCAAGGTCTCCTAGTGTAAATGTTGGATCAATGTCTTTAACATTCAAATTCAATCCATAGAGCTCATTGTATTCAACCTTAGCGCGTACTAATATTTTTAAGCCAACTGTTAAAGATTGTTTGGTTGATGTTTCAAAATAAGGTTTTAACATTCGATAGGTAAAAGCCCAAATTGTTGCTTTAGCCTTTGCTATAATCTGATCGTTTTTAGGATCTTTTTCAATGAGTTCTAAATAGCAATGACCACTTCTATGAGTTCGCAATTCACTGATTTCTGCAACAATCCATACGGCATTTGGAAAAGCCGATTGTAATTCATTTTTAATGGAGTGATTAAGCTCATATAGCGAAATGTGGTCATTCATTAGTACTTAATAAGTTTAAATTGTTTTTGATGTTTATGGTTAACGATCGAAATAACATAACATCCAACTTGAAAATCATCTAAATTAGAAATTGTTTTTGAAGGTTGTCCTGATTCGTGAAGAATAATTTTTAGTAGATTACCTAGCAAATCGTGAATGTAAATAGTACTTGACTCCAAAGTGTCCAGGCCGTTAATAACTATTTGATGCTTAAACGGATTAGGAGTTATTCTAAAGTTAGTTGTTTGGGTTAAAGAAATATAACTTGAGATGAGGGTTTTGAAATTTGGTATGCCATAACCCAATTCATTATTTGGATTGGAATGCAAATGTGCACTTTCGATTAGCTTATTTCTTATTTCAGTTGCTGATAAATTGGGATTAGCTTGCCAAAAACACGCTGCAGAACCTGATAATATTGGCGCAGAAAAGGAAGTGCCGGACGCATGACTTAATTCCCCATTAATGTCTTGAATGGTTGTATTGTAGCCCATGGCTGATAAGTCAGGTTTAATTCGATCGTCGGCACTTGGTCCAAAACCGGAGAAACTAGCTCTGATCGAATCAGATCGGATGGCTCCTACAGAAATAACATTTTTTGCATCGGCTGGTGCGGTAATGTATTTCCATGGGTTACTACCTTCGTTACCGGCGCTGATAATAATAAGCATGCCTTTGGAAGCCGCTAAGTCTGCTGCTCTCGAAATTCGTAAGGTTTCACCATTCAATTCATCATAGCTGTAATTGAAAGACGGATTATCAAATTGGTTATATCCGAGTGAAGTATTGATTATATCTACGCCGGCGCTATCTGCGAATTCTGCTGCCAGGATCCAGTAGTCACCTTCTATCGGAAACTCAGAGGCTGCATCTTCGCTTCGCAATAACCAATAAGAGGCTTCCGGTGCTGTACCTGAAAATGTATTGTCGATATAACCTCCCATTGTAGAAAGTACCATCATGCCATGAGCATGTTCTTTAAAAATATTGGATTGTGGATTAACAAAATCTCTGCTGCCCAATATTTGACCATTGCTCCAAAGGTGTTCAAATACCGGTAATTCATTTGCTTTATAAAAACCTGCATCAATAACTGCAATGTGCATGCCTTCTCCCTTGTATCCGGCTTGATGTAAGTGATGAACGTTCAGTGTTTGTGTCTGATTCCAAGCCGATCCGTAAGAGCTGATTTCAAGTTTGTTTTTTTGGAGATTAAGCTTGTTGTTGCTGTTTTTTAGTGTAATTGGAGATTTTGTGAGCTCAACGGTGGATATGAAATGGATGTTTGTAAGAGTATCCATTAAAGCCGCGTCGTTTGAAAACGCAATGGCCCCATTTAGCCATTTAGTAGTGTGTGAAATTAGTATTCCGAGTTTTTTTAAACTATCTACATACTCCGAATTAACCGGAAGGTCTTCTTCTGTAATTGAAATGTTTTGTTTGGCTCGTCTTTCAATCGCTCGTGCCGATAGAAATTTTTCAGGACTGGTTATTGAATATTGTGAATTGGCTTTGTCTGTAAATGCAATAAAGTATCCGTAATCTTGCGCAAAAAGAGTATTGTATGAAATGACAACAGAGAATAAAAATTGGAATAAGAAGTAAGATCGTTTCATAGTCTAATGGATTAGGTTTGATACGCTTAATGCATTAAGTTAATAACAATTTAAGCTTTTCAAAATAACTTTTCCATAGTTAAGTTACGATTACAAAATATGACTTCTACTTTAAAAGTGCGGGTTTTTGCTTGATATAGAGTAGAATAACATTTTTAAGTAAAGAATTATTTAAAAGTGCTATTGCATGTTGTTGCATTTGCACATCATCACATTAAAGTCAAATTTCTAAAGATAATAATCTCTGAACCTATTAACCTACAGGACTATAGACTAACATGTCCTTTATTGCCCCATCAGTTCTGAAGGATCATTTTTAAATTTCTCAGGATCTTTAAAGTTGTCTTTGTTCTTTAAGTATTGTTCTTGTTCTTCCTGGCGCTGAGCTTCGATTACTTCTGGATTGAGAAGAGTGCCGTTTTCAAATTTAAGTACATAGCTAATCTCACCATTAGATTTGAAAAAAGTCCAATCGCCATTCTCTTTATCATCTATATAATTGGCATTGATGTTGATTTTGCCATTTTCGAAGTAAAACAAATAAGCACCTTGAAGTTGGTCATTGGCATAAGTGGCTTCTAATTGAATTTTTCCACTTTCATAGTATTTTAACCAAGGGCCTTCTTTTTTGTTATTTTTCCAATTTATGATTTCTGCGATTTTTCCATCCGGAAAGTAGACTTTCGTTTGGCCTTCTTTAATTCCGTTGATATATTCTTCGGTAGATACAATTACTTCTTTTTGAGTGTAGTAGGTCCAGGTGCTATCTTTAAGTTTTCCTTTGTAGTTTCCTTTTGAGGCTAATTCTTCATCCTCATTATAAAGCTCGGCATTTCCAATTGCTCCTTGGTTATCATACACTATTTTGGCACTTATATTTCCATTTGGGTAATAGCGGATATATTCACCAATGGGGTTATTGTCTTTAAACGTCGCGCGATATAGGGTTGTGCCGTCTGTGTAGCGTTTTTCCCAAGGGCCTTGTTTGCGTCCCAGATGATCAGTTTTGTTGTAGTTGGCAGGGATAGGTCTGATGGTTTTCTTTTTTGTTGGGATTGGGTTACCAAAAACATCAGTTTGAGAAAAGGAAGCTGTAGCACCTATGAAAATTAAACCAATGAAAGTTATTACTTTAAAAAAACTCATTCCTGTTACTTTTTGAATTGGATAGTTGGATTCAAACAAAATCTGAACCATTTGACGTTTAGTCAATAGCTATTACTGTTTTTTTTTGAAACAGTTTCGTTTTCAAAAATAAAAAAAAAGTCCCCTAAGTGGGGACTTTTTTCTATCAAATTGTATTTAAGAGAGTTTATTATTTTACCTCTTCAAAATCAACATCAGTCACTTCGTCATCTTTAGCTCCTGCTTCAGCCTGTGCTCCACCTTGAGGTTGGCCGTTACTACCGCCTTGTGCTTGTTGACTGGCATTGTACATTTCTTGAGATGCAGCCTGGAATACCGTATTTAATTCCTCAGTTGCAGCATCAATTGCAGCAATGTCTTGAGCTTTGTGTGCTTCTTTAAGTTTTTCTAAAGCTGCTTCGATAGGTTGTTTTTTGTCAGCAGGTAATTTATCGCCAAACTCTTTTAATTGTTTTTCTGTTTGGAAAATCATGCTGTCAGCACCATTTAACTTATCGATTTTCTCTTTTTCTTTTTTATCAGCTTCGGCGTTAGCTTCAGCTTCAGTTTTCATTCGTTTGATTTCGTCATCAGAAAGACCAGAAGAAGCCTCGATACGGATACTTTGCTCTTTACCGGTAGCTTTATCTTTAGCGGTTACGTGTAAGATACCATTTGCATCAATGTCGAAAGTTACTTCGATTTGTGGAGTTGCACGTGGCGCCGGTGGAATACCGTCTAAGTGGAAACGACCAATTGTTTTATTGTCTTTCGCCATTGGACGTTCACCTTGTAAGATGTGAATCTCTACAGATGGTTGGTTATCTACAGCAGTTGTAAATGTCTCCGATTTTTTAGTTGGGATAGTTGTGTTAGCCTCAATCAACTTAGTCATTACACTACCCATTGTTTCGATACCTAAAGAAAGAGGAGTTACATCTAATAGTAACACGTCTTTTACATCGCCGGATAATACTCCACCTTGTATGGCAGCACCTACAGCTACTACTTCATCTGGGTTTACACCTTTTGAAGGAGCTTTACCGAAATGCTTTTGTACCACTTCCTGAATCGCAGGTATACGAGTTGAACCACCTACTAAGATTACTTCGTCAATATCTGAAGCTGTGTAACCGGCATCTTTTAATGCAGTAATACATGGCTGAATAGTACGTTGGATTAAAGTATCACAAATTTGCTCAAATTGTGCACGGGATAATGTACGTACTAAGTGCTTTGGAATACCGTCAACAGGCATGATGTATGGTAAGTTGATCTCTGTAGATGTAGAACTGGAAAGCTCAATTTTAGCTTTTTCAGCAGCATCTTTTAATCGCTGTAAAGCCATTGGATCTTTACGCAAGTCGATGTTTTCATCTTTCTTAAACTCATCTGCCAACCAGTTAATGATCGCATCATCAAAGTCGTCACCACCTAAGTGAGTATCACCGTTAGTCGATTTTACTTCAAATACGCCATCGCCTAGCTCAAGGATGGAAATATCAAAAGTACCACCACCAAGGTCAAATACTGCGATTTTCATGTCTTTATCTTGCTTGTCAAGACCATAAGCTAAAGCAGCAGCAGTAGGCTCGTTAATGATACGGCGAACTTTTAAGCCTGCAATTTCACCAGCTTCTTTTGTAGCCTGGCGTTCTGCATCGTTAAAATAAGCAGGAACTGTAATTACGGCTTCTGTTACTTCTTGTCCAAGATAATCTTCTGCAGTTTTCTTCATTTTTTGAAGTGTCATTGCAGAAATCTCCTGAGCAGAATATAATCTGTCATCTATTTTTACACGTGGCGTATTGTTGTCACCCTTAACAACTTCATAAGGTACACGAGAAACTTCATTTGGAATTTCATCGTACATCGCACCCATGAAGCGTTTAATAGAGTAAATCGTTTTATGTGGATTAGTGATGGCCTGACGTTTTGCAGGATCACCTACTTTACGCTCACCGTTTTCGATAAAAGCTACAATAGATGGAGTCGTTCTTTTCCCTTCGCTGTTAGGAATTACAACCGGCTCGCTACCTTCCATTACAGATACACAAGAGTTGGTTGTTCCTAAATCGATACCAATAATTTTTCCCATTGTTCTATTATTATTTTATTTATGATTTTCGATAATTAATTCTGATGTGTTTTATTCAAAGGCTGTGCCAATCATTTTATAGACTATTTTTCAGTAAAAATGACATATTGCAATTTGAAGGATTAAAAATGATGGCAGTAAAAATGACAGAATGTCAAAGGATCAATTCAGATAGGTTCTATATTGGCATTAAAAAGGAACAAGTTTTCTATTCTTGCGTACACATTTTGAACCAGATTCTTAATTTTATAAAAAACTAAAGTATGAGTAGAAAATCAAATAAGCTAGGCTACTTTAGTGGAGTGTTAATGCTTATATTTTTTTTAGGAATTGGATTTCTAATTAAAGAATATACAATTTTAGCAGCCTGGTTTGAGTTTGTATGGCCACATAACTTAATAATTTACGCAGTTGTATTTGGACTTCCTTTTTTTTACGGCTTATTTGTAAAAAACAGGTTTACCTCTTGGTTGTCATCTCATTTTATGATTTGGCCGGTGGCTTTCGTCTTACTTATATATGCCGGTTTATACTTTTATTATCCCAAAGGTTATTATTATCCGCCGGTTAAAATGTATGTCTTAATATTCGATGGATTCCCTGTTTTCTTCCTTTCCTTGTTTTTTACTTTATGTTCCGGTTTTACGGTAGCAAACTTGATTTGGGATAAAAATGCTTATGCCTCAAGTGTGTCATTATTTGTTTTAACTCTAATTGTTTTTGTAATATCCACCATCGGTTTCAAAAATGATTACTTAATCTTAGATGTAAGGATTAATAAAGAAGTGCCTGTTTATAAGGGGGTTAATTATGATGGTCGCTTGTATCAAATTCCATTTGCAATTAAGCTTTTAGATGTTAAAATGCAAGAAGGTCATCCGGCTCTAGTAATAAATGAGCCGGATGAATTGATTTCGGATACTTTACCTAATTCTATCGAAATAAAACAAAATGAAACATTGATTTCAGGTGATGTAGAAATTGAAATTCGTAATTATCTTTCCAATGCCATCTTAACAGATAGTGGTTTTGTTTATAATGATACCCTTGGCGCTGTTCATGCTGCATATATTAATGTTACTAGTAATGGAAGGAATTTAGGGAGCAGATGGATTTCTACATCGAGTTCAAAAATGGAAGGGCGTGCATACATGATAGACGATTTTAAAGCTGTATCTATGTTAGTTCCTCGTGCAGATAGTTTGAACGCTCATTTAAGAATGTTTACAAAGGCTTCTAGTTATGAAGAAATAATTGTACATGATACAATGGCCTATAATTTTAATGGTTGGTATCTGAAGAATATGGGTTATAATCCATTTTATGGTCAATATACTCCAACTTTGAATCTAGTGATCGAACATGACCCGTGGTTCTATTTTAAATATGTAAGTCTTGCGCTCGTGGTGTTAAGTTTGGTGTTAGTAATTAGTAATCGAAAAAAAGCGAGGCAGTAATTTCTAATCTAGAAAAATACTGTTCTTTACTCATAACCGATGGAAGTAAGGGTAGTGGTTTTTTGTTCGAAGTGGTTTTTGAGTCTGTTCGTTAAGGTTGGAATGAGTTCGTCAGTACATTAAAAAAAATATCTAACCATCTATTGATATCTATTTCTTAACTTTGCCGCATCTATTTATAGTATTAAAAAATGTAATTGACTATGTCTGTAGCACAGGGGCGTACAAAAAAGGTAACCACTCACGTATTAAGTGAAATGAAAATGCGCGGTGAGAAAATCGCCATGTTAACTGCTTATGATTATTCGTTGGCAAAAATTGTTGATAATGCAGGTGTTGATGTAATTTTGGTGGGTGACTCTGCCTCCAATGTTATGGCAGGTTGGGAAACCACTTTACCCATCACTTTAGATCAAATGATTTATCATGGAGCTTCTGTGGTTCGTGCTGTTCATCGGTCATTAGTAGTTGTAGATATGCCATTTGGAACTTACCAAGGTAATTCCAAAGAAGCTTTGACTTCTGCCATTCGGATTATGAAAGAAACAGCGGCTGATGCTGTAAAACTTGAAGGTGGAAGTGAAATATTGGAATCAATTAATCGTATTTTATCCGCGGGCATTCCTGTAATGGGGCATTTAGGATTAACGCCTCAGTCCATTCATAAGTTTGGTACATATACGGTAAGAGCGAAGCAAGAGGAAGAAGCTAAAAAGCTAGTTGAGGATGCAAAATTACTTGAAGAGGCAGGCTGTTTTGCGATTGTTCTTGAGAAAATTCCTGCAGGACTTGGAGCTGTAGTTGCACAAGAAGTGAAAATTCCTGTCATTGGAATTGGAGCAGGTAATCAGGTTGATGGTCAGGTATTGGTATTGCACGATATGTTGGGAATTAACCAGGAGTTCTCTCCGCGTTTTTTAAGACGCTACCATAACTTATTTGCAGAGATTACCGGTGCTGTGGGAAACTATGTTGAGGATGTGAAAAGTGTAGACTTCCCTAGCGAACGAGAGCAATATTAATTTTAAGTATTTAACAAAATGCTGATGTGCTAATGATGAAACTTAAAATTAGTATTTAGCGATTAAAAGTTTAGAGGGAATGAAGAAGTTAGATATACTCTACGAAGATAATCACCTGATTGCGATCAATAAGACGAATTCTGATATCGTTCAGGGCGATAAGACTGGAGATGAAACGCTGGCTGATAAAGTCAAAGCTTATATCAAAAAGAAATATAATAAACCTGGAGATGTTTTTCTTGGAGTTGTTCACCGCTTAGATCGCCCGGTAAGTGGCGTTGTTATTTATGCTCGCACAAGTAAGGCTTTAGCGCGGATGAATAAAATGTTTCAGGATAAGGAAATTAAAAAGACGTATTGGGCCATTGTGGGTGAGTTACCTAAAGAGGACGAAGGGCGTTTGATACATTATATCGTCAAAGATTCTGAGAAAAATAAATCCCATGCTTTTCCTAAAAAAAAGAGTGGTGCTAAAGAAGCGATTCTGAATTATAAATTGATCTCAGGCTTAAAAAATTATTACTTGTTAGAAGTGGATTTGGAAACCGGAAGACATCACCAAATTAGGTGTCAGTTGGCTAAAATTGGTAGCCCAATTAAAGGAGATTTAAAATATGGTTTTCCGCGCTCAAATAAAGGTGGAGGAATTTGCCTTCATGCACGAAAAGTTGAATTTATCCATCCTGTTACCCAAGAAAAAGTATTGATTAAAGCCAGAACTCCCGAAGATGATCCTTTATGGAAAGAGTTTAAAAATATTTTTTGAGGTCAGTAGATAAGTACATACATTTCTGTATAAATCTAAAAAAGCCCCAAAGTGGGCGATATCCCAAAGCCTAGCCTGTAAGGGCTAGGATATTATCAGGTATTTTATTTAAGCACCAAAGATGCGTAGTCTTAATCACACGACTACGCACCTATTGGCGCTAACAATATCATGGCATGATATTCATAGCCCTTCAGGCTACGCTTAATGACACCGCATCTTTGATACTAACGTAAGCTTACTATTGATAAGTATTTAACTACTTACCTCTAAATATTTTTTAATAAAAAACCGACTTACAAGTCGGTTTTTTTGTCATTATTCTTTTATACCCTGAATCTTTGCACAAGTTTCATTAGTGCTCTTCCGTTATGATAGGGTGTTTTCCACATACCACCCTTGTTTTCGTTTTCGTAGATTTTTCCTTTTGCACTGATCCGAGTGTGCCATTCTCCGTTTTCATAATCAATGAAATTCAATTTAATATATGACCAAATCAGCGCCATTTTATCAAGGTATTGCTCATTTTTACTTATGGCATAGGCGTTTGCAAGTCCTTCTAGGGCTTCACATTGTGGCCACCAATGGCGATCTTCATCCAGATGCTTAGTTGTCATGTTTTTTTCATGAATAACAGCTTCGTGATCAATTCCTTCTAGAATAAAGGTATCAGTCATCTCAATGACCAAGGTTTTAATTTGAAGTAAGAGAGCTTCATCATCAAGGAGTTCTGCGGCTTCCCAAAGCATCCAGGCTGCTTCTACGTCATGTCCATAGGAATGAATGTGATGGAGTTTTTTCCATTTACGATCCATGAAGAGAATTAAATGATTGTCATGATCAACTATGAATCGGTAAAAATCTAATACGACTCTCTTTAAGGCTGTTTTAGCAGTGTTTGTTTTAAATATTTTGTAATACAGGGTAAGAGCCTCAAGAACATGTAAATTCGTATTCATGGTTTTTTCGGCAAACTGATCTTTTTCACTTAGGCGATTTTTTTTGTCGAATTTCCAATCTTGGGTAAAGCCTTCTAAATAGCCGCCAAATTCGCTGTCAAAACAATTGCAAGTTAGGATTTGAAATTGTTTTTCAGCTTTGAGTTTAATTTCTTCATGAGTTGTCAGGCTGTAATATTCGCAGAGTGCATATAAGGCAAAAGCTTGAGCATAAGTTTGTTTTTTATGATCAACGATTTCACCCTTTACAGTACACTCCCAAAAATAACCTCCATGTTTGTTGTCGTAAAAATAAGATTCTAAAGTGTTGTAACAGGTTTGGGCTATTTCTTTATAGGGGTTTGAATTGTAATGTTTAGCTGCTGCCGAGAATGACCATAATAGTCTGCTGTACATGATGATCCCCAGGTTTGCTTCCGGATTTTTATCTCCCTTGTAGTTAATTGAACCATAAAAAAGCCTGTTATGTGGATTAATAGCTTCAGTAGCCCAATACTGAAACAATCTATCGAGTTCTTCTTTGACTTCGTTGTAAAAAGTTAATGTGTGCATGATGTGACTTTGTTGTTAGTTGAAAATATTAGGTAGATCTTTAGCAAATATGGTTTCCGGATGTTTTTCGAAATCCCGAAAGTTTTCAGCGCTCATTTGTCCCGGATATGGTCCATAGTATTGCGCTTCTTCGATGTTTATCCAAACTAAAAACCATTTAATGCCATAGCCACCGGCATGTTTTAGAAGTGAATTTGTCCACCACTTTGCATCTTGCACACATAAATTACCTGTTTCGGTTAAGGCTATGGGCATTTGCTTTTCTTTTCCTACTTTTTGAAGAACAGATAAACATTCGGGCAAAACTTTTGGGTAGTTTACACCATAATGCGGGAAGTCATATACATCAATTCCTAATATATCAATGATATCATCTCCGGGATATTTATCTAAATATTCTTCTCTGCTGTGTACTTTGTCTGTGGAGTAACAATAGAGTAGATTGTGAACGTTCACACTGTCTTTTAGAAAACTGGCGGTATGTTGCCATAGTTTTTTAAATTCTTCTTGCGAACAATGGCTGTTGCCCCACCAAAACCAATTTCCGGTATGTTCATGGTAAGGTCTGAATATGATAGGGACATAATTGCCTTCTTCATCTTTTAGAGAATTAAAGAAGTGCCCCAGTGACCGAAGCCAATTGTTAAATTTTTGTTCATGTGAACCTCCGGGTAGAATTTCTTTTACTACAATGTGGGTTGTATCCCAGGTGCTTCCACCTGTTATTGGATTAGTTGGGTGCCAACTGATGGTGTTGATGGCTCCCATTTTATGGACTCTTAGTATTTGCTTTCTCATTAAGTTAAAATCAACAGAGTCGATATTTACTGATGAGCCTGTTTCTATATGACCCAAATCCCAACCAAATATTGCAGGGTATTGACCACATACTTTTTCTATGTCTGAAGCACCCGGGTCATCTTTGTATTTCCAGCCGATACCGTAAGAAAATGAGTCTTGATGCCCAAACATAATTCCTTTGGACGTTGTGTCGCATAAAAATTGGTAGAGTTGATGTACTGATTCATAAGCTTTCGTATCTGATGGTTTTTTGTGCCTCGAACAAGCTGTTGTGAATATTGTACAAATACTAAAGAATACCAGAATTAATTTTCTCATAATGTGTGGATTTTATATAAGTGTAAAATGTACACTTTGTAAGAATAACATGTTTATTAATATCTCTATAAGGAAGTAGTACTTTTAACGGAAAAAGAGAGTGCGTAATTTCTAATTGCAGAAACTACATCTGCTTTTTATTCTTTATTTTTTTGAGCCTTATTCCAAAGTTGAATGGCCTCATTGTATTTAATTGAGTTTTCTAATGTTTTTTGATTAGTATAATCTTCTAGTTCCGGGTAGTTTTCTTTTAGCCATAAGTTTAAAGAGTCTTTACGCGGTTTCCATTTGGTGAAATCAACATAAGTGTAATCAATGATTTTCATTTTTTTTATTTGATTTTTTTCAAAAAGAAAAATAACCCGGTTGGTTATGGCCGTGTCTTGAAGAAATTCTATTCGATCACTGCTTTTAGAAATTTTTGCAATAAACAGGGTTTTGTCTGTTTTATAATCAATTAATTGGTATTTGGGTTTAAAGACGGAATCTTTTTTAAATTGTAGATGTAAATCCTCTTTGCCATTACAAGCTACGTAGTCAATATCAATAATTTGAAAACTGTCGGCAGTGACTTCTGAAATCATTTCGAAATTGCGGGTGTTAAAGCCCTCGATAAAGGCGGATACCAGTTTTTCAGGATGATCGGGGAATTGATTGTTGGAACAAGAGGAGTTTATCAATAAAATAAAAAGAGGAATTGTATATAAAACCTTCAGGAATTGTTTCATTTTTAAAGTTTGTTTAAAGTATGATTCAACCATTAACGAAAAAAAACACGGTCTAAATTGTACTGTTAAATCTACTAAAAAAACTTAAAATAGATTTTTATTTTATAATCTCTTTACCAATAAAAGATAAAGGTAATAAGTCTGAAGCTGCATTTACTTTATAGACTTTGTTTTGACCATGTAATAAAAGGTAGTATTTCTGATTAAATCTGTTTTCTGTTTCAACCAGAACCTGACGGCACGAACCACATGGAGGTATAGGATTGTGTACCCATCCATTTTTATTTTGTGCTGCTACAGCCATTGCCACAACTTTAGAATTTGGGTATTGAGAATTGGCGGCAAACAATGCGACGCGCTCAGCACATAGTCCGGATGGGTAAGCTGCATTTTCTTGATTACTTCCGGTTACAATTGTTCCATCTTCTAATAGTACTGCGGCGCCAACATTAAATTTTGAATATGGAGAATAGGCATTGGCACAAACTTTTTTTGCACAGTTAATTAGATTATTATCTTTGGCAGGTAATTCGTTTTCATTGTCATAGACCTGGATGGAGGTGGATATCTTAAGTTCCTTCATATATAAGCGATATTTGTAGCATTCTTTAAGACAAAATAACAATATTCTTTTTAATACGAATTAGAATGTGCTTTTTCGTTTTTTTATATTTGTCAATTATTTAATTAAAAAGCTTTTATTGGGTATGAGCAAAAAAAATTGGGATGTTCGTTTGATTATTTTGTTTTTGGTTGTTGCAAGTCAGTTGAGTGCTCAGGCTCCGGCAAGAAAATATTCTTCACAGGATTATATTGATCAATTTAAAGACCTTGCTATAAAAGAGATGGAAAGGGTTAGGATACCTGCTAGTATCACGATGGCGCAGGCGATTTTAGAATCCGGTAATGGGAATAGTGATTTGGCAAAAAGGTCAAATAATCATTTTGGAATTAAATGCCATGGAGACTGGAAAGGAAAGACGGTTTATCACGATGATGATTCCAGAGGCGAGTGTTTTCGAAAATATAAAACGGTCTATGAATCATACATCGATCATTCCGATTTTTTGGTAACAAAACAGCGTTATGCTTTTTTGTTTGATTTAAAGGTGACCGATTATAAAGGCTGGGCACACGGTTTAAAGAAGGCAGGTTATGCAACTGATCCTAAGTATCCTAAGCGCCTTATTGATATCATTGAAAGACACCAGTTGTATGAGTTGGATAAAGGAACGCTTTCTGCTAAAGAGTCTACACCAAAGGTGAAGGAGCCATCGCCTCGTCCATCGAATGCCTCATCAAGTGGAAAAGATAACTTTGAGATTAATCCGTATACTACGCACTCCGTTGAATATAATAATGGAATCCAGTATGTAAACATTGAAGAAGGAGATTCATTTGAAAGCATTTCTCAAGAATTTGGTTTACGTTCATGGGAAATTTTCCACTATAACGATTTGGAATCAAATGCAGATATTGCTCAATACAGTAAACTGTATGTCCAAAGAAAGAAAGGAAAAGCTCACCGCTCTCATTCTGTTCATACTGTAAAAGAAGGTGAAACTTTACATTATATATCTCAGAAATATGGAATGAAATTAAAGAAGCTGTTGCGCTTTAATAATCTGAAGAGGGGAGATAAAGTACAAGCGGGAGATCAATTGTTTTTAAGGAATAAGAAAAGATAAAAAAAGCGGCATTTGCCGCTTTTTTAATGTAATGATTTAGCATAACTTCGTGAAATTCTCTGCCTTAAACCCTTGTAGAAAACTTTTTACATCCATTCTTTTCTTACCTGCCATTTGTAGGCTATCGATAAGCAAGTCAGTACTTGCTGTTCCCACCTTGAAATAGTTTTTGCCATCGGTTTCAAATTCGCCTTCAGCAAGATTAGTTGTTTCACAATGGCTTACTTTGAATAATTTTAAGCCAATTTTATTTCCGTCATTTTGAAGTATTTCTGTCCAGGCAGTTGGGTATGGAGATAAGCCTCTAATCTTGTTTCTAATGCTTATGGCATCATTGTTCCAATCTATTTTACAGTCTTCTTTAAAGATTTTTGGAGCATCTTTTAAGTTTTCCTTTTCCAAATCAGATTGAGGTACTGCTTCCACTTTATTTTCTTCAATGGCTTTTACGGTTTTTACAACCAGTTTTCCTCCAATAACCATTAATTTATCATGTACCGAACCAGCGTCATCATCTTCTTCGATGGCTATTTTATCATTAAAAATAACATTGCCTGTATCAATCTCGTGGCGTAAAAAGAAGGTTGTAACACCGGTTTCTTTTTCGCCATTAATAACCGCCCAGTTAATGGGAGCCGCTCCTCTGTACTGAGGGAGTAAAGATCCGTGTAAGTTAAAGGAGCCTAGGCGAGGCATGTTCCAAACCACTTCCGGCAGCATTCTGAAGGCCACGATGACTTGTAAATCGGCTTTCAAAGCTTTTAACTCAGCTAAGAAATCTTCATTTTTTAGTTTTTCAGGTTGTAATACCGGAATGTTTTGAGTAAGCGCATACTCTTTTACAGGAGATTGCTTGAGCTTTTGTCCTCTTCCGGCAGGACGATCTGGTGCGGTAATGACACCGACAATATTGTAATTGTTTTCAACAAGGGCTTTTAGACTTTCAACAGCAAAGTCTGGAGTACCCATGAAAACAATACGAAGTTTAGAATCTGTCATGAATTGTTATTCTTTTAAGGAGCGATTACCTTTGGTGTGTAGAGGGAAATAAGGGCAATGTTTACATCCATTACCACAGCAATAGCCCCGGTTACGGAGGAACTTTTCTGTCATTATTCTAAATCCTCTAGGATCCATGTAGAAGTCTTCTCCTTCTTTTAATGGTTCCGGCTGATAATAATCGTCCAGGTAAGACATTTGTTTTACTTTTTTCACAAAGGTAACATCATTAGTTTTTTATGAAATAGTACTTTCAAAAACAATTTTCTAATAAATATATTCAAAGTCCATCAGGATATTTGTATTTTAATGCAATGGTTTAATCAAAACAATCTTATTGTTATGGAGAAGGAAAGAAGTTATTGTTGTGTGGGACTTATGTCGGGAACGTCTTGCGATGGTTTGGATATGGTACTATGTGACATATTTTATAAGGATGGAAAGTGGAATTATGAACTTTTAAAGTCTACAACAGTTGCCTATGATGAGGTATGGGAGCAGCGTTTAAGATCGGCACGAACGCTTTCCGGTTATGATCTAATAGACTTGCATCGGCAATTTGGCGAGTTGATAGGAACTCAAGTTAAAATTTTTGTAGCCGGAGAAAAACCGGTTGATTTTATTTCTTCCCATGGGCATACCGTTTTTCATGAACCGTATAATAATCTCTCCTTACAAATCGGAGATGGAGCCACCATTGCAGCTTATTCAGGAATAAATACAGTTTCTGATTTTCGTACTTTAGATATTGCGCTTGGAGGGCAGGGAGCTCCTTTGGTTCCAATAGGTGATCATTTTTTATTTAGTGAATATGTAGCCTGCGTTAATTTAGGCGGTTTTGCTAATATTTCGATGCAAAAAGGTAATGAACGGATCGCATGGGATATTTGTCCGGTAAATTTTATTGCGAATAAATTGATGAAATCCGTTCAGTTATTTTACGATGACAAAGGTGCTATTGGCCGAGATGGTCATGTGATATCCGGACTATTAAATGAATTGGAGCAATTGCCGTATTATTACGAAAGTGCACCAAAATCACTTGGAGAAGAATGGGTAGCTAATCATTTTGAACCCATATTGAAATCATACAAGGTAAGTTTGAGTGATTTGTTAAGAACTTGTTATGAGCATTTTTCTTTGCGAATTGCCAGTGATGTAAGTCAGGCCATGTCCGGGAGAGTTTTGTTTACCGGAGGAGGCGTGTATAACGAATTCTTGATGGAGTTGATTAAAGAAAAAGTAGACTTGGAAGTAGTTAATCCAGGGGATGAGTTAATTGAATATAAAGAAGCGTTGATTTTTGCTTTCTTAGGCGTGTTACGCTGGGAAGAACAAATAAATTGTTTGTCATCCGTAACAGGAGCCAGGATGGATAATTGTAGTGGCGTTATTAATTTGGTAAAATAAAAAAAAGGAGGCTTAAGCCTCCTTTTTTATTCTTTATCTTTTTTGAATTTAAAGAAATTCAGATCGTGTCCCATTCGCTCATGTTTTGTTTTCATGTAAAACTCATTGTGAGGATTGGTTTGTATTTCGATATTTACATTTTCAATGATCTCCAGTCCATATCCTTCAAGGCCAATGCGTTTAATCGGATTGTTTGTCATCAAGCGCATTTTGTGAACGCCTAATTCTCTTAATATTTGAGCCCCAACTCCATAATCTCTTTCGTCAGCTTCAAATCCAAGTTCAATATTTGCTTCTACCGTATCACGGCCTTCTTCCTGAAGTTTGTAGGCTTTAATTTTATTCATTAAGCCAATTCCACGGCCTTCCTGATTCATGTAAACAATTACCCCTTTGCCTTCTTTTTCTATTGTTTGCATGGCTTTGTGTAATTGCTCACCACATTCGCAGCGCTTCGATCCGAAGATGTCTCCCGTGATGCACGAAGAATGTACACGAACTAATATGGGTTCATCTTCGTTCCATTCACCTTTGATGAGAGCCATGTGCTCCAGTCCATTTGATTTTTGCTTAAAAGGAATGAATCTAAAGTCTCCGAAGTCAGTTGGTAAATTAACTTCCTCACCTTTTTTTATTAGGCTTTCTGTTCTTAATCGGTATTCGATCAGGTCTTTGATGGTAATCAGTTTCATCTTGAACTTCTCGGCTATTTTAACCAAGTCGGGAAGACGAGCCATGGTACCATCTTCATTCATTATTTCGACCAGTACACCAACAGGTGATAGACCAGCTAATCTTGCTAAGTCAACAGCCGCCTCGGTGTGTCCGGTTCTGCGTAAGACACCTCTTTCTTTTGCCTTTAACGGAAAGATATGTCCGGGACGACCTAAGTCTTCAGGTTTTGTATCGGGATTAGTAAGTGCTAAAATGGTTTTGGCTCTATCCGATGCTGATATTCCGGTGGTACATCCATGTCCAAGTAAATCTACTGAAATGGTAAACGGTGTAGCGTGAGTAGCCGTATTTTTACCGGTCATTAATTCAAGGTCAAGCTCGTCACATCGATCTTCGGTAAGTGGGGTGCAAATTAATCCTCTTCCATGAGTAGCCATAAAATTAACCTTCTCAGGTGTCATCAATTCAGCTGCTGCAACAAAATCGCCCTCATTCTCTCTGTCTTCATCGTCAATAACGATGATTAAATCTCCATTTTTGATGGCTTCGATTGCCTCTTCAATGGTGTCTAGCTTAAACTCTTGATTTTCTGACATGTGTCTGTGTTTTTATTCGGTTGCCCGATAAATTTGACTGCAAAAATAGTTAAAACTTAAGGCTTTGCAATGCAAAGTATCTGCAATGTGTTAATTGTTGTTGTTCTTTTTCTCTTTGTCTAAGCGGTTTGTAAGGTCATATTTTTCTCTTCTGAATAGTTTTTTAAAGAAGATGACATAAGCATCAGAATTCAATAATGGAGAATCGGTAGCGGATTTGTAGGTTAGAAATACCCCTACTGGAAATAGTATGGCCGATGATAGCCAAAGTCCTTGGTATACAGGCCATACGCCTTCTCTGGCCATTTTGGCACCAAAAGTATCAATGATGTAATACACAATAAAGAATAATACCGATATAACTACCGGCATACCAAGTCCTCCTTTTCTAATAATTGCCCCTAATGGAGCACCAATGAAAAAGAAAATTAAACATGCAAAGGATAGGGTAAATTTACGGTGAAGCTCTATGGTGTGTCTATTTATTTTATCATCATAGTTATTGATGTAAGATCTCATTTGATCCGAAATAGTGTTTTTGTTTCTTCTCGCCATTGATAGGGCAGAGCTGATTACATTTGCTCGGATGTTATTTGGAATGGCTTGAAATAGTGAGTCAGAATTTAATTGTTTGCTCGAATCAATGGGAGTGTAATGTTCCTTTTTGTGTTGCTTTTCAATGGCCTGTTTTACGAAGTATGCATTTTTTGTTTGATGAGATAGATTCATGATGACAGTATCTCTCATTTTGATCAAAGAGTCTTTATCGTACCTTAGTTGAGAGTAATTTTTCATTTTGTCACTATGGGTGAACAGCTTTTCATCTGTTCTTTCCAGATTATATCCTTCCATCTTTTTAATGACAACTTGTTTTTTAAAATGATCAATTCTAAAACGTTGTTTATCTCGGTTTTTGATTCGGCTATGTTTGGTGTCAACTTTTTCATCAAAGCGAACGCCATCAAAAATTGTTAGCTGCATGTAAGCTTTGTTTCCGGCTACCTGAAGCTTTCCGGAATCAGCGAGAGTTACATTGGAGTTCTTGTTGAGGTTATCACGATTGTCATAAATCATGATGTCATAGAGCATATTACTTTTGGGATCTTTGTCATTGATTTTGATGCTAAAATCTTCTATTCCATCGTAAAAAACTTTTTCTTTTATTTCAAGTTCCGGTTTGGCAAGTTTTACATCGTAGAGTAGAGAATATAATTTTAGATTAGCCACAGGCAGAACATTGTTCGAAAACCAAAATGCACCTATTGAAGTTAAAATTGTGAATAAAATTAATGGCATCATTAATCGTGGTAATGAAATGCCGGAAGCTTTTATTGCCGTTAATTCATAATGTTCACCTAGGTTACCAAATGACATCAGAGAGGCTAATAATATAGCTAAAGGTAATGCCATTGGCACCACTTGCATGGATGCGTAAAATAAAAGTTCCAGAAGAACAAAAAAGTCTAAGCCTTTTCCAACTAATTCATCAATGTAACGCCATAGAAATTGCATGACTAGGATGAATAAGCAAATGAATAGGGTCATGGTTAGTGGCCCTAAATAATTTTTTAGTATAAAGAGGTGTAGTTTCTTCATTATTGCGCTGCGCTTAAATCAAAGAACAAAGTTAATTGAAACTATTCAAAAATAATTTGATCCAAAGAATGTACTGACAAAAAAAATACCCGGTTTTTTTAGCCGGGTATTTTTATTTTTATTTTATGTGTTTTTAGGCCGAACCTAGGCCATGTTTTAATTCATCAATCTGTTGATTCCAAAGTTCAATTGCATCTTCTTTTTCGTCGGGTTCAGCATAATCTGTAATGATAAGAGCTGTGTCACCTGTTAATTCGTCTTTTTCAATCCGAAATTCAAAGTATGAATCGTCATCTTCATCATCTATCCAATGAAAACGAATAGCTTTATTTTCTTTTCTAAATAGTAACTCTGCTTGCTGTTCAGAACCATCCCATACAAAAGTGAACATGTCACCTTTTATGTTTACATCATCAGAAAACCACTCAGATAACCCACTGGGTGTGCTTAGTCTTGCAAAAAGTATTGGTGCAGATGTTGTAACTATGTATTCTAACTCAAATTTTTCTTTACCTGCCATGGGTTGAGTTTTTGTTGTATTTTGTATTAGCTCGCAATATAGTAGAATTCTGCTTAGAAAAAAAATTGATTTGGATTAGGAAGGGAATAAAAGTAATTTTTTTTTGATGTCAAAGTTTCTGATAGTGTGAGAGTTTAGTTGTATCTGTGAGGTGGGGTTAAATAAAAGTTTTAAAATAATTTGGTGGTTATAGATATTTGCCCTACATTTGCAACCGCAAAAGAAAAGGAAATATCTTTAAAATTGCAAATGCCGAGGTAGCTCAGCTGGTTAGAGCGCAGGATTCATAATCCTGAGGTCGGCGGTTCAAGCCCGCCTCTCGGTACTAAACCCACAAGTTTTACTTGTGGGTTTTTTTGTTTTAATATCTCATTATAATCTTTTATGATTTTATTGACATTCCCTAATTTGTATCTTATCTTAATACTGTGTTTAATTAAAAGGTTTGTGAAAATAGGGAGCTAAAACTATTGTACTCGCTATAATAAGGGTATGAGGATCCTGGTGAAGTTTTTGCCATTAAGGGATAACGAGAAAGTTCAATGGTTTTGGCCCTCTTTTCATATGAAGACTTCAATACCTGAAGTCTTTTTTTTGTGATTTTTTATTGAAAAACACATTCGATAGATCTTTATACATATTTTTAATAATTGATATATAAATGAGCTATGGATAAAGTGAAATTGTTATTTGTGTGTCTTGGCAATATATGTAGAAGTCCAAGTGCTGAAGCAGTAATGAAGGCTGTGGTTGAAAAACAAGGAAAGGCTGATCGGTTTTTTATTGATTCGGCTGGTACAGAGGCTTATCATGCCGGGGAGCCCGCAGATAGAAGGATGCAACGACATGCTGTAAATAGAGGTTTTACTCTCACGAGTATAAGTCGTAAAGTGCAGCCGATTGTTGATTTTGCGACTTTTGATTATATCATTGCTATGGATGATCAAAATATTAGAGATCTTCGGAGGATGGCTCCTAATGAGGATTTAGCTCGAAAACTTAGTCTCATGACGGATTATTGTCAAGTGCATACTGAAACATCGGTTCCTGATCCTTATTATGGAGGTGCTGCTGGATTTGAATTGGTCCTTGATATATTAGAGGATGCTTGCGAGGGCTTGCTAAAGCATATAGAAGCAAATGGCAGGGGTTGAGCTCGCAAAACTTCTAACTAATTTTCTTGGTGACGAAGTGATTGATTCTACGCCTGTAAGTGGTGGGTGTATAAGTAAATCTGAATTGATTACAACTGCTAGCGGTCGATCTTTTTTTCTTAAAAGTGGAAGTGTTAATGAAAAGCAGTTTGAAGCAGAAGCTGTTGGTTTGAAAGAATTAGCTAAGGCTGGTGAATTTGTTGTGCCTCGAGTGATTTTGTATGGTGCTGACTTTTTGCTTTTAGAGAGGATAGAGCAGGGTAACGCTAGGGAGGGTTTTCAATATGATTTTGGTTATTCTTTAGGTAAGATGCATCGGCATTATTCGCAAGTTTTTGGTTTTGAGAGTGATAATTTTATTGGGCTTACTCCTCAGTTAAATGTGCCGAATGAAGAAGAGTGTAAAGATTGGTGTAAGTTTTATTTTAATAAAAGATTAGCTTATCAGTTCTATCTTGCCGAGGAGAATGGTTATGTAGATCATTTTTTTCGAAAGTGTTTTGGTAGTATTGAGAATAAGATCGAAACTATTTTAAAAGGAAGTAACGAAAGACCTTCCTTATTACATGGAGATCTTTGGGGTGGTAATTATTTGGTTGGGACTCAGGGGGAATGTGTGTTGATTGATCCTGCCGTTTATTATGGGCATCGTGAGGCTGATATTGCCATGACGAAATTGTTTGGAGGGTTTTCTACTGATTTTTATCAAGGGTATAATGATGAGCACCCATTGTTGGCAGGTTATGATTATCGTGAAAGGATATATTTGTTATATCATGTGTTAAATCATTTGAATTTATTTGGAGAGATGTATAAGTCTCAAGCCTTGGAATTAATGTTGTATTATCAATGAAAAAAAACCTCATTGTCTTTGTGTCAATGAGGTTTATGGTACTTAGAGGACGAAGCCCCTGGTTTCGGCAATTATAACCAGTATTTCTACAATTTCTTCATCTGTCATGTTTTTGCAATTGAAGATGACATCGTAAAACTCTGTTTCCGGAATGCCTCTTTCAAAATAATCTCTAAATTGACTGCGTCTTTTGTCATTTTCAATGCATGTTTTGCGTGCTTCTTCAAGATTCATGCCTTCGTTAGAGCTTACGATTTGGGCTCGCCAATCTAAAGGGGCATAAAGCTTTACATGGTAAGAGTGTGCAATGCTTTTGGTAATAACCTCACCGCCTCGACCAACAATAACTGCGTTGCCTTCTGCTGCTTCGTCGTGAATAAATTTTGCAATGGTATTTTTGATTTTGGCATCTCCGGGGTAATATTTATCACTAAAAAACAAAGCGATATCTTCAAATAAATTATTGTGTTTGTATTCGCTAAGGTCTTGTGTTGCAGAAGGTGTTAGATTAAGTGCTCTGGCAGATTGTTCGATGATTTCTTTACTGACAGTTCTCCATTCCTTGTGGACTCCCATGCGCTCATTTTTAGCGGAAAGAGTTGCAGTTAGTTTTTCTGCAATTCTTAAGGCAGGGCAACCGTACTCTCTAGAGATGGTGATTACAGGCCCCGGAGTGGCCATTTTACGTTCTGTAGTCTTTTTTTGACCAGAACGTTCTTTCATGTATTTCAGAAATAAGTTTTCCATGATGCAACAGGTATGATTATGGATTTAATATAGTAATAATAACTTATTTATTCAAGTCGAAATTTATGAAAGAATGTTTGAATCGGAGGCTGGTTTAGTGGAAGTAAAACTGTGGCTAGGTGTAGTTTGATGTTTGTGGAAGGGGACTACTTGGATGTTTTTGATTGTGGATTTTTTGAGTGTAGTTTGATTGGTGAAAAGATTAAATCAAAACTAATTCAGGTAAAAAAAAGAAGTGAAAAAAGAAAAGGACAGATGTTACTCTGTCCTTACCCTTAAAATCAGCTAACTAAATCCAATTTTTATGAAAAATCCCAGTACAAAAATGATTTAAAAAATTGGACTATCATATTTTATCTAGTTAATTAATGTTAATGCACATGAATTAATTATTAAATCCTTGTTAAGAAGTTGAGTTTTGATTGGTGAAGTGTTGGCAAAGTTCTTGTAAACCACATGATTTGCATTTGGGATTTCTTGCAATGCAAACATATCTGCCATGGAGAATAAGCCAGTGGTGCGCAATAGGTAATAGTTCCTCCGGGAAATATTTTACCAATTGCTTCTCTGTGTCTAGCGGTGTTTTACTATTGCTCGTTAATCCTAATCTTGCTGCCACTCTAAAAACGTGAGTGTCTACTGCCATGGCAGGTTTGTCGTAAACTACAGAAGCAATAACGTTAGCTGTTTTTCGACCAACACCAGGTAGTTTTTGTAGTTGTTTTAGGTCATCCGGGACGATGTTGTTGAAATTGTTAATAAGCATGTTTGCCATGCCAACAAGGTGTTTGCTTTTATTGTTAGGATAAGTGCACGAGCGGATGTATTCAAAAACCTCTTCTGTTGATGCCACGGCTAATTCGTTTGCCGTTGGATATCTTTCAAACAGCGCAGGAGTTATCAGGTTTACTCTTTTATCAGTACATTGAGCTGAAAGAATAACTGCAACTAATAATTCATATGGATTGGAGTAATTTAATTCTGTTTCTGCAATTGGCATGTGTTTGCTGAAGTAATCAATTACTTGTTTGTATCGTTCTTTTTTAGTCATTAATTAAAAGTAGTGTGTTATAGAAAGAGAAGTAAGCTGATGGCCATTACTATCATACCTGTAACCAACCCATATATTGAAAGGTGATGTTCTCCATATTCCTGTGCTGCTGGAAGAAGTTCATCCAAGCTGATAAAAACCATGATGCCAGCCACACCTGCAAAGATAATTCCGAAAAGTAAAGGGGTGAGGAAGGGCATCAATATTAAGTATCCTATTAATGCTCCAATTGGTTCTGCTAAACCTGATAGAAAGCTTAATTTAAATGCTTTACGTTTGTCTCCGGTGGCGTAGTAGATTGGAATGGATACGGCAATGCCTTCCGGTATGTTGTGGATGGCAATAGCTACTGCAATGGCAATACCAAGACTTGGATCCTGGAGAGCAGCCGTAAAAGTTGCCAATCCTTCCGGGAAATTGTGGATGCCAATTGCTAAGGCTGTAAAAAGCCCCATTCGCATTAATTTATGGTCTTTTTGTTTTGACGTATTCGAAGTATTCATTTCTTCAATCAAATGCATCTCGTGAGGGTTTTCTTCAGTGGGTATGAGTTTGTCTATCAGTGCGATGAAAAGAATTCCTCCGAAAAATGCAATGACAGTATAGGTCGTACCCGGTCCATTTCCATAGGATTTGATTAAGGTATCTTTGGCTTTCATGAATATTTCAACAAAGGATACGTAAATCATCACACCTGCAGAAAAACCAAGTGCCAGCGATAAGAATTTTGTATTTGTTCGTTTGGTAAAAAACGCCATGGCACTGCCAATTCCCGTACTTAGGCCGGCTAATAAAGTCAGGCCGAAAGCGAATAATATATTGTTTATTTCCATTATTTTAAATTTTAGAATTCAAATATATAGTGATATTTGTAAATAGCGTTTTGGCAATAAAAACTTTTAACACTTAGATGTCTGTAAAAGTTGTTGCAATTTATTAATTAGTCGAGTTAAATTTATATTATGAATACTAGTCCGGAGAACGTAATAAGCTATTGCCCTAAGTGTGGGAGCGATGAATTTGTTTTTGAAGGAGAGCGATCTTTTTTATGCGGGAAATGTAAGTTCAATTTTTTTATTAATTCAGCGGCAGCGGTAGCTGTTTTGATGGTTAATGATAAAGGGCAATTGTTATTGACCAAGCGGGCATTTGAGCCTCAAAAGGGGATGTTGGATTTGCCGGGTGGATTTGTAGATCCAGGAGAAACTGTAGAAGAAGCAGCAGTTCGAGAAGTTAAAGAGGAGTTGAATTTGGATGTTCATCATCTTAGGTATTTGATTTCTCAGTGTAATGAATATGAGTATTCCGGTTATACTGTATATACAACAGACCTTGCATTTGTTGCTCAGGTCAAATCATGGGATGGCATGAAGGTAGCAGATGATGTAGCAGGCTATGAGTGGGCTGGGCCTGGAGAAATAGACTATTCTAAAATTGGTGCAGAATCCATAAAAAGCATTGTGCGATTTTGGGAGAGTGAACTAAAGAAAGTACAATAACTATAGTTTAAAGGTCAATTTGTATTGCATGTCTTGTAATTCGTCGTTGCTATTAGAAAGATAATTCAATACTTTTGAATGAAATAACCTAAATCAAAAAGTAACAAAGCTAAGATATGTACGTTTACTTTATGATGTCTAAATAAGTTTTAACCATGCTTATAGAAATCTTACCAAATATATTATTGCTGAGTGTATTGTTGATTTCGTTTAATCTACTTGCAGTTCCTGCCAGACCGGGTTCTAAAATAGTAACTCAAGCTGATGGATCAACTTTAAAGGTTTGTTTGAATGGGGATGAATGGTATAATTGGATGACTACAGAGGATGGTTATCGAATTGTGCCTAATTCAGAAGGTATTTATGAATATGCAGCGTATTTAAAATCCGGTATAATAGTCCCAACTGGCATTAAAGTAAATGATTTAAAAAGCAGAACAAAAGAAGAATACGTATTTTTAGGAAGTGTGCCTAAAAATATCGGAATTTCAAAGCAGGGGTTCATTGAATCAAGGAAAAAGGTCAAATCCGCGAATTTGCTGAAAAGTACAAATCGTATTAACAATGGTTTTCCAAAGAGTGGAGCAAGAAGTTACTTGTTGATATTAGCCAATTTTAGTAATACAACGGCTACTTATTCACAAGCTGATTTTAATGATTTTATGAATAAAGTAAATTATAATTCTACTGGTAGTTTTCGAGATTTTTATTTAGAAAATTCAAGCAAAGCTAATCCTTTGGATATTACTACAACAGTTACTCAGTGGGTCACTTTACCATATACCAAAGAATATTATTCGCCAGAGAATAAGTGGAACCAATTTGCTTATGATGCTATCAAAGCTGCTAGCGAAGCAGGTGTAGATTTGTCTCAATTTGATAATAACTTTGATGGAATTGTAGATGGAATTGCAATTATTCATCAAGGAGCGGGGCAAGAAGTTACAATGGATCTTAACGATATTTGGTCTCATTCAAATAGTTTAGAAGAAACCTATTCTTCGTTGCAGAGAACTTTTAATGGGGTGCTTGTGGATGAATTTACGGTGCAGCCAGAACTGCTGGATCGCGATGGAGATATTAATACCATAGGTGTTATTTGTCATGAATTTGGACATGCTCTTGGAGCACCGGATTTTTATGATGCTGATAATGAAAAAAACGAATTGTTTGATGGTACCGGAAATTGGGATTGTATGGCTAATGGATGTTACAATGGCGTATGGGTCGATGGTAAGATTCGAAAAGGAGAATATCCGGCACATTTTAATCCATATTTAAAAGTGCGTTTTGGTTGGATGGGTGTTAATACAATTAATACGCCTCAGCAAATCATTTTAGAACCAACAAATTCTATTCAAACAGTAACAAAAATAACAACCAGTACCGATGGAGAATACTTTTTGCTTGAAAATAAAAGGCAAATGGGTTTTGATGTCGGAATTCCCGGAGAAGGCTTGTTAATATACCATGTGGATGAGAATCATATCCAAGCCAATTGGGATGATAATGCAGTTAATATCGGGAGTCATCAAGGAATGTATCCCATTGCTGCTGCGGGATATGTAAATAGTTCTACTTGTACATACCCTACAAGTCGTAACAGTGAATTTACCGATATATCAGATCCGGCTTCTTTGGATTGGGCTAAGAATACAACCAATAAATCAGTTACAGATATTGTAAAAAATGGAAATAATATTGTGTTTGATTTTATGGCGCTTCAAAATGGTTCTCCACAATCATTAGAATTGTCAGTAATGGCTTATAATCAAATTGATGTTAGGTGGATGTCCTCGATTGATAGCAGTCCAATATTACTCGTGTGGAATACAAGTAATAATTTTGGAATTCCTGAAGATGGAACAATATACAATGCCGGTGATGCTATTTCAGGAGGTGGTACTGTTCTGTATTATGGAGAAGAAGAGTTGTCTTTTGCGCATTTGAATTTGACCGAGCAATCAACTTACTTTTACCGAATTTGGGCCTATACTAACGATGAATACAGCATTTCATTAGGTAAGAATGCCACTACATTTTTGAAGCCGATAGATTCATATCCATGGAATGATGGTTTTGAAAGCGGTATAGGTAACTGGATTCAGGAAGAGGTTAGCGGCACGTTGTTACAATGGTATATGCAGAATGGAGCAGAAGGTTCTGAAATTGAAGCTGCTTCTCCGGCAAAGGCGCAGGAGGGAGCTGCAAATGCCATATTTTTTGAGGAAAATAAGGGGAAGTCAACCAGATTAATTTCTCCGGAGTTTATTGCTTCAGAAGGTAAAGCGTATCGTTTTAGTTTTTATCATGCTCAAACAGTTTGGGAAGAAGATCAGGATTCTTTAAAAGTTTTTTATCGTTTGTCAGATTCAGAACAATGGATTGAATTGGCTAGTTATACCGAAAATATAAGTGATTGGACTTTAGAGTCGTTTGGTTTAAATCCCGGAGCTAATTTTTATTTAGCATTTGAGGCTTTTGCAAATTATGGTCATGGAGTTGTTTTAGACAATGTGTTGGTTGAGGAAATTCAGGCCGAGACTCATTTGGTTGAGTTTGTTGTGAGTTCTGGTAAATCGCCAATTGTAGGTGCAAGTGTATCTTTTAATGGCAAGGTCCTTGTGACCGATGAAACAGGATTAGTTCAGTTTTCAGATGTTTTAACCGGAAGTAAGATGCCTTATGTTGTTATAAAAGATGGCTACGGAGAATTTGATGATTATATTGACGTAGAAGCAGATGTTAATCATCAAGTTGAATTGGATATTACAAACATTGAAGAAGGTGAAAGCGTTCAATTTAAAGTTTTTCCAAATCCAACTAAAGGCAGTATTAGTGTAAATGTACCTATTCTAAAATTTGCCACTTATGAGCTTTACTCCTTATCTGGATCACTTGTTAGGACTGGTGTTTTGTTGGATGTTGAAAATGATTTAGATCTGTCATCGTTGAGTTCAGGTTCCTATTTGCTACGGGTTTACTACGAACAAAAAGTAGAAAATGTGAAAGTTATCTTGCAAAAGTAAGTGTGCTTAAAACTGGTAATGTTACTTTTGCCAAATGGAAATAACACAAAAAGATGTTTTATACATTGACGAAGATTTAATCGTTGTAAATAAACCAGAGGATTTGCCGATTCATAAGAATGAGTTTATGGCTGTGGATGCAGATTATTTAACTAAATTGGTTGGCATGCACACTCAAAAACCGGTTTTTCCGGTTCATCGATTAGATGCAAAAACAACTGGTGCTATTGTATTAGCGTTTTCCAGAGAACATGCAGGGGTCTTAACCACACAGTTTGAAAAACATGAGGTTGAAAAGCAGTATCTCTTGTTGGTGAAAGGAAATCCGGGAGCAGGTGTTTTTGAAAATCCTGTTGTCATTAAAAAGAAGAAAAAAAGGGTTGCTGCAATTACTCATTACAATACGGTTCAGACATTACAAACATCAATTGATTATCGCGATATTAAAGGGGTAGAGTTGTCGTTAGTACAAGCTTTTCCTAAAACCGGAAAGTGGCATCAGTTACGACAACATTTTGCTTTTAACAGAACCGATATTATTGGTGATACCCAACATGGGGATTGGACTTTAAATCGAATTGTAACAGAGTTGACTGGTTATAAAAAGCTCTTTTTACACGCTCAGCAATTGAAATTTAAACATCCTGTTTCCAATGAAATAATTTCAATAGATACAGGTATTCCTGAGGAGTATAGCAATTTGTTAGTCAAATTGGATGGTTACAAATATCAGCATGTTGAAGAGTAGTTCGGTTAATTTCAAATAAAGAATATAAAAAAAAGGTGCCTTTTGAGCACCTTTTATAATTATAAAATTTTCTTAAAACAGCGTTTTCTTTTGTGCTGAACGTGGTCAAATGATTTCCACATTTGAATGGCGACATGATTGTTTTCCAACATACCGGTAGTTTCAACAAATTTAATTCCATCTTCGTTAGCAGTTTGCCACAGGTCGTTCATTAAAAGTGCAGCAACGCCAAGTTTTTGAAACTCAGGTCTCACCCCTGTAAGCATTAAATCCATTTCAGTTGGGTTTTTTAAGGCTTTCATAATGTACCACCAACCGAAAGGGAATAGTTTTCCTTTTGCTTTTTGCATAGCTTTTGAAAGGGAAGGTAAGGCAATTAAAAAACCTGCCATTTTATCCTCTTTATCCATGATAAGTTTGACATATCTTGGATTTAAGGTTGGAACAAATTTAGCTTTGTAAAATTCAATCATTTTTTGAGTTAGCTTAAATGTTCCAAAAAGATTAGCAAATGCTTCGTTAAAAAGATCAAATACTTCTTGTGTAAAAGGTTGTAATTCTTTTGATGAAGTAAAGTTATAGGGTTTTAAACCATAACGCGTCTTTAGCATGTCTGCCACCTTAAAAGATTTCTCAGGTAAGGCATCCGGGAATGTAATGCGGAATTCCAACCAATCAATTTCTTTTTCATATCCGGAAGCTTCGATGTGTTTTAAGTAGTAGTCATGGTGATAATCTGAGGCTACCGAGGGCAACCAGTCGTGACCTTCGATTAGCACACCTTGATGATCTAAATTAGAGAAACCCAGTGGTCCCTGTACTTCTTCCATGCCTTCATTCTTCAACCATTTTTCAACGGTTTCTAACAGAAGTCTTGGGACATCATTATCATCTATAAATTCGATTCTTGTAAATCGGCCGATGTTTCTTTTTTCTTTCTCTATCCAAAGTGAATTTATGATACCTCCAATTCGGCCTACGCACTTATTGTCTTTATAGGCTACCCAAAGTTTAACCTTGCAAAAGTCAAACGCCGGATTTTTTTCAGGTAAAAGGGCATTTAATTCATCATTGATAAGAGGTGGTATCCAGAATTTGTTGTTTTTGTAAAGCTTATAAGGTAGTTTCACAAAATCGTTTCGTGTTTTATTATCGCTTACTTCTTTTATTGTTATTTGCATACCTTTTATCTTTTCTGAATCACGAAGTTAATATTTTTCTCTTGTTAATGACTTAGAGTTCTTAGGTTAGATTGTAGAATAAGTGAATCTTTTAGTCGTTTTTTCTTTTGCTTGTCAATTTTCGAGTGCTTTTCTTTTTAGATGGCGTTTTTGGTTCTTTTGATGTTTTGTCAGTGGTTGTCTTGTGAGAATCAGTGAGTAAAGTGTCGAGTTCTTGGAGCTCTTTTTTAGTGAGATCTCGCCATTTTCCTACAGGTACATCCAATTTGATATTCATAATTCGAATGCGTTTTAGCCTTGTGACCTCATAATTTAAGTATTCACACATACGACGAATTTGACGATTTAGACCTTGGGTTAAGATAATTTTAAACTCAAAACGACTAATTTTTTCGACTACACATTTTCGTGTAATTGTATCTAAAATGGGAACTCCATTACTCATTTTGTTAATGAAATCTTGAGTAATGGGTTTGTTGACAGTTACCAAATATTCTTTTTCATGATTATTACGAGCTCGTAGTATTTTATTAACAATATCTCCGTGGTCAGTTAATAAAATTAATCCTTCACTCGGTTTATCCAGTCTTCCAATAGGGAAAATTCGGGTTGGGTAATTGATGAAATCTATAATGTTGTTTTTTTCTCTTTGGGTATCAGTTGTGCATACAATGCCCACCGGCTTATTAAATGCGATATATACCGGTTTTTTACTTTGCTCAAGGATGATTTTTCCATCCACTTTAACAATATCACCGGGTTGAACTTTTGTTCCCATTTCAGGAACTTTGTCATTTATGGTAATGCGCTGTTCATCAATGAGCTTATCCGCTGCCCGTCTTGAGCAATAACCTAATTCGCTTAAGTATTTATTTATTCTTACTGATTGTTCTTCATTCATCTGATCAAAAATTTATTCTTTACTCTTCGTTTATTCTTGAGCAGATTTCCTGAATGGCTAATCCGGCAATGGTTAAACCAAAAATACCTGTAACATGGGCTAAAGAGCCATTGATAATTTTTTTGCTTATTAGGTCTTCTTTTTTCTTGTCAGAATTATGGTCTGAGCAAGTGCAGTGTGCCGAAGTGCATGCCGTATTGGAGCCTTTGTTTTCAAGTACCTCTTCACTATATACTACAGGGAATGTTCGAGCTGGCTTGCCCATTTTGCGAACTAGTTTGCGAATGCGTCTTGCCATAGGACAGCCTTTAACTTCCCAAAAACTGCCTGTTTGAACTTTGGTTGGATCTATTTTTAAGGCTGCTCCCATTGATGAGATAAAGATCGCATCGGTATTACTAGCTTCTAATATTAGTTTGGCTTTGCTGTAAGGGCTATCAATGGCATCAATAATAACATCGTATTGAGTTAAATCAAACTCTTGCCAGTTTTGCAAAGAGTATACTTTATGGCAGGCTGTGATGTTGGCATTGGGATTAATGTCTAATAGCCTATTTTTAAGAGCAATGGCTTTTTCTTGGCCAATGGTTTTAGTGGTGGCCATGAGCTGACGGTTAATGTTGGTAATGCATACTTTATCACAATCTACCAACGTGATGTTTGTTATCCCTGTTCTGACAAAGCTTTCAACACACCAACTTCCTACGCCTCCCAGTCCAAAAATGATCACTTTAGTTTCATGTAGCTTTTGAACAGCCTGTTCTCCCAATAATAATTCGGATCTTAGATATATCCCTTCCATTCTCGCCGTCTTAAATTCATTTGTGGCGCAAAAATAGCAATTTGTTTCTTAAACAGGGTTTATAATTGAGGGAATTAAATCCTGTTAAAAGGGTATAAAAAAAGCCCTCAAAATACGAGGGCCGCTGGGGTATAAACAGTTAATTGTAAACTTATTAATCCATTTCTCTATCGCGGAAACCAAGTAAGTATAAAATGGCATCCAGACCAGAAGAAGAAATATGGTGTTTTGCGGATTCCTGAACTTTCGGTTTTGCATGAAAGGCAATTCCTAATCCTGCCGTGTGTAACATGGGTAAATCATTAGAACCGTCACCAACTGCAATTACTTGTTCTAAGTGAATATCCTCTTTAAAAGCTAAAAGTTTTAAAAGTTCTGCTTTTTTAGCTCCATCAACAATGTCACCCCGATGTTTACCGGTTAATTTGCCATTTTCAATTTCCAGTTCGTTGGCAAATACATAATCAATACCAAGTTTGTTTTTCAGGTAATTTCCAAAGTAATTGAACCCACCTGAAAGAATGGCAGTGCGGTAACCATATTTTTTGAGGGTTTTGAACAAGCGTTCAGCACCTTCGGTAATAGGTAAATTTTCCGCAATGTCTTTCATTACCGATTCGTCTAAACCTTTAAGAAGAGATACGCGTTGAATGAAACTTTCGCTAAAGTCAATTTCACCCCTCATGGCAGCTTCAGTAATGGCTTTTACTTTTTCACCAATGCCTGCTTTCTCTGCTAATTCATCAATAACCTCAGTTTGAATTAGAGTAGAATCCATATCAAAACATACCAAGCGACGATTTCTTCTGAAAATGTTATCAGCTTGAAAAGCAATGTCAATTTCTTGTTCTTTAGAAATTTCAATGAAATCTTGTTTCATTTTTTCAGTGCTTTTCGGTACACCTCTTACTGAAAACTCAATTACAGCTTTATCTGTATTGTTTGTTTGATCTAAGGCAACACGGCCACTCAAGCGAGTAATGTTATCAATGTTAAGACCTTGTTCTGATATTATTTTTGTAACATGAGATATTTGCTCTGCTTTTAACTTGCTTGATAACAGAGTGATAATGAATCTTTTTTTACCTTGGTGACTAACCCATTCATTATACCTTTCTTCGGTAATCGGTGTAAACTTGATGTTGATCCCTAATTCATAGGATTTAAAAAGAAGGTCTTTTAGTACCGGTGAAGCTTCTTCTTTTTCAGGAACTTCAAATAAAATCCCTAATCCTAAATCATCGTGTATCACCGCCTGACCAATGTCTAAAATATTTGCATCGTACTGCCCTAATATACCTGTAAGCGAGGCTGTAACACCCGGTTTATCTCCTCCAAAAACATTTAACAGTATTATTTCTCTTGCGTGATTCATTGGTCAATCTCTTTAAAAAATTAAACGTAATACCTTTTGGTATTTGGGAGCACAAAAATAGTGATTGTAAGAATAAAATAGAACGAGAGGATATTAATTTATTTTAAACCTTCTTAAAAAAAGAGCTTGTGGATAAAATTGAAAGAAGAAAATTTTTGAAAAAAAATCGACGTCTTTTGAGAGAAAAATGAAAAATAATTATACTTTTGTCGCGCTGTTATGAAAAACAGTATTCTCCTCACGAAAGTGATGGGTATTTTGCGAAAGTAGCTCAGTTGATAGAGCGTCAGCCTTCCAAGCTGAGGGTCGCGGGTTTGAGCCCCGTCTTTCGCTCCAAGTTTGCCGACGTAGCTCAGGGGTAGAGCGTTTCCTTGGTAAGGAAGAGGTCGTGAGTTCAAATCTCATCGTTGGCTCAAAGTAAGGTTAGGCAAATGTCTAACCTTTTTTGTTTTCAATAAGTGGATGTCATAATAAAAATGCCTCTACTGCATAGAATAGAGGCGCTTTGATGTATTTTATTTACTTGAATTTAAATATTTATAAAATTCGCTATCAGTAGATAAAATGATATTAGTGTTTTCGTCAAAGGTTTTTTTGTAAGTATCCATTGATTTTAAAAAAGCATATAATTCACGGGCTTTAGGAGTTTGATTATAAGCTTTGGCATAAATACCGGCTGCCTCACCATCTGCTTTACCCTTAATCTCTTCGGCTTTTTTATAAGCTTCAGATACAATGCTTCTAAGCTCACGTTCTTTTTCACCGTTTATTTTTGATGCTTCTCCCTGACCTTCTGATTTAAATTTGTCAGCAATACGGTAACGTTCACTTTTCATGCGCTCGTAAACTCTGTTTTGGACATCCTGAATGTAGTTGATGCGTTTAAAGCGGAAGTCTAAGATGATGATGCCCAGATCTTTTGCTAATTCATTGGCCGAGTTCTGAATCATTTCTTGTATTTGCTCTCTACCAACGGTAATGTTTACTAAACTGTCTTTGATCTGTTCCCCTCCAATTTCTGATGCAAATGGAATACGGTTACTGGATCTAACTGTTTCTTCGATATTGTGTTTAGCAATAAAATTACGTGTTTCTCCATCAAGAATATCATCTAATCTTGTTTGTGCTCCTCTTTCGTTGGTCATCCTTTTATAAAATTGCAGAGGATCTGTTATTTGCCATCTGGCATAAGTATCAACGAAGATGTACTTTTTGTCTTTTGTGTTAATTTGGTTCGGGTCTCCATCCCACTCCAGATAACGCTTGTCGAAGAAGTGTGTTTTCTGGATAAAAGGAATTTTAAATTTTAATCCGGGAGAAGTAATGGCTTCTCCAACCGGTTTTCCAAATTGGGTAACGACTACTTGTTCAGCTTCATTTACCACATAAGTGCCAGCTTCAAGTATAAAGATAAGTGCCAGTATGGAAACGATCGTGATGCTTATTTTCTTATTGGCCATTGTTAGTTGTTTTTGATTGTTTCAATTGCATTTGTAGTAAAGGTAAAACACTTGCACCTTTTTCATCTGTAATTATTTTCTGGCCTATTTTTGGAATGATTTCTTCCATTGTTTCCAGATAAATACGTTGTTTAGTTACTTCCGGAGCTTTTATGAATTCTTTATATAATTCCACAAAACGAGCCACATCACCTTTGGCATTATTTACCCTTTGTGTGGCATAACCTTCTGCCATCTGAATAGTTTCTAAGGCTTGTCCCGATGCTTTGGGAATGACTTTATTGTATTCGGCTTTGGCTTGATTTATCAGAGTAGCTTTTGTTTGTTGCGCTTCATTAACTGCGTTAAAGGCTTCTTTTACAGGTTCTGGAGGATTGACATCCTGAAGTACAATCTGATCAATTTTTACTCCCAGTGAATATTCGTCACAAATTTTTTGAATCAGTTCGTGAGATTTATTGGTGATTTCTGCTTTTCCAACCGTTAAAACTTCGTTAACGGTTCTGTCTCCAACTATTTCTCTCATGGCCGATTCGGAAATATCTCTTAATGTTACCTCCGGATTTCGGACTTTAAACAAATAGTTATATGGGTTGTCAATTCTAAACTGAACGACCCATTCAACATCTGCCAGATTCAGGTCTCCTGTTAGCATAAGAGATTCGTCAGAAGTTCCTGATCTGGAGTATTCAGATCGTACATTTGCATCGGTTGTTCTAAAACCGAATTCCAATTTTTGTTGTTTTTCTACCGGAACTTTGTAAACGGTTTCGGCGAAAGGAATTTTGAAATTTAATCCCGGATCTACTGTTTTGATGTATTGGCCAAAACGAACAATAACACCTACTTCTTCCGGATCAATAGTGAAAACTGAACCGGCAATTAAAAAAACTGCCAGGACTAGTATTACAACTATCCGGATGTTTTTGAGAAGCTTTTCGAAAAAAGTTTTCATTGATTGTTGTGAAGTCATTTATTAAAATATTTTGGTTTCACACAAATGTACAATTAATTAAGAGGGGCTTCAAGTTTAAGTTTTTTTATAAAAAGAAAAAAAAATCTTAAAATCTTTGTAAGGATTTGTATTTAGTCATGACTAATGCTGTAGTTATTAACTTTTAATTAAATAATTATGAAAAAGAAAATGTTAAAAATCAAATCTTTACTGTGGATAGTTTCAGTGTTGGCCCTTGGACTTTGGGGCTTAAGTTCTTGTTCTAAAGACGATGATCCTGCCGATGAGGTTATGAATACAAATATGAACGCTGAGGGCGGAACGATGGCTCCCGGGTTTACCTTAAAATCCTTGGAAGGTTCAGATGTAAGTTTGTCTGATTTCGATGGTAAAGTAGTCGTTCTGTTCTTTTTTGGAAACACATGTCCTTCTTGTAAGTCAGCAGGCCTTACGTTGCAAAGTCAATTGGTGGAGATGTATACTGATAAAAGTGACATCATGTTCCTTGGCTTGGATGTGTGGAATGGAAATGAAGCTTTAGTACAAAGTTTTAAGAGCAGTACTAATGTTAGTTTTCCTTTATTGCTAAATGGAGGTGGTGTGTCCAAAGAATATAATACAACTTATGATCGTCTTGTTGTGATTGATAAAGGGGGTTACATCAGGTTTTTAGGTAAGCAAGGTGCCGGAAAAGATATGAGTTCAGCTAAGGCAATTATTGACGAATATCTTACAAAATAAGAACTGCGATATGAAACTAATAATGATATCTATTTTTGTGTTGGGAGCTATGATGGCTCCTGCACAAACTATTCGTGATTTTTCTCTTACCGATACTCAGAACGAAACCTATACTTTTTCACAACTTAAAGGAGAACATTTAACGATTATCGATTTTTGGGCTTCATGGTGTAAACCTTGTTTAAAAGCAATGCCTGTTATGGAAGAGATGTATCTGAAGAATAAAAACTCCGGTGTTAATATCATTGGAATTAATTGCGATGGTCCCCGGAGTGTTTCAAAAGTTGCTCCTTTGGTTAATGCCCTTGGTATTAGTTATTCTATACTCTTGGATGTTAATAATGATTTAATGAAAGATTTGGAGGTCACTTCTTTACCAACTTTGCTTATTATAGACAACGAGAAAAAAGTAGTCTACCGCCATGAAGGATTTGCCAAAGGAGATGAGTTTAAAATTCAAGAAGAAATAGAAATCTTATTAACGAAATAATCGGTTTATGAATATGCGTTTGAGTCTTTTAGCTGTTTTACTATTGCTTGTACATTATTCCAAGGCACAATTTTCAGGAACTAATTTAACCGAGTATCAATATGGTGCTTTGCCAACCCAAACTGAAGATAATTTCCAAAGTGTATACAATAAATTAATGCTGAATTATACCTATAAGAATTTGAAAGTTACTGCAGGCGGACAAATGTATTATTCACCTTACGAAGACCGTAATTATTTTCATCCCTCCTGGTTAGGACTTAATTATATTCAAAAAGGTTGGGATTTAAAACTGGGAAATTTTTATGAAACTCTTGATCGAGGAATACTCTTGCGTTCCTATGAAATACCTGGTGCCCTGCTTGAAGACCAAGGTTTTAGAAGCAAAAATTATTTTTATCGAGATGTTGAAGGAGCCGCTATTCGGTATTCTAAAAAAAATGTAACAGTTAAAGCCTTGTGGGGGTATTCATTAAATAATTTGTATCCACCCACTCAAGCCCGTGATTTAAGACGCTCAGATGAAATCGTTGCTTTTTCCTTCCAATATAAAATCGCTAAACAAGCGGTAGGATTAAGTGGACTTCAATTGTACAATTCAGTATCAGAAGCAAGTTATGCTTTAGGTAGTTTAACAGGTAAACTTACAAACGGTCTTTCTTATTATAGTGCCTATGCCGCTTATGTTGGTGGCGATATTCAAGAGTATTCTTCCAATGATTCCAGAGCTATTTATGGGAGTTTAAATTATTCATTAGGTAATTTTGGAATGAGCTTAGAATATAAAGATTATAAGAATTTTGTAATCGGATCAGGTATCAATGAGCCTCCTGCTTTAATAAAAGAGCATTCTTATAAAGTGTTAAATCGCAGTACACATGTGTTATTGCCTGATAATGAAAAGGGTTTTCAAGCTGAGGCTTTTTATCAATTGGGTTTATGGACAGTTTTAACTTTTAATTATACGATGGCGGATAATGATTTTGGAAAGAAGTTTTCTTACCGGGAATATTTTCTTGAGCTTTCTACTTCAATCGGACAAAAGACCGATTTGAAACTATTTTCTGATTTTGCACAAGATCCCCTTAAGGGAGATGAAAATCGCATTTCAACTGGATTTCAATTGGATCAGAGTATTGCAAAGAAATATGGTACAAAACTAGAAGGTGAATATCAAACGTTTCAACGTTTTGGTGAACGGGTAAATAATGTGGTCGCAATTTTGACTATACGTAGATTATCCAAAACTTATTTAAGTTTAATTAGTGAATTTAGCAATGATGTTTTTGTGACTTCACAATCTAATAAAGCCTGGTTAGGTGCTTCTATTAGTCATAAAATAAATTCTAACAATTCTGTTCAAATATTTGCAGGTGAGCGTCGCGGTGGACCGGCTTGTAGTGCCGGTATATGTTATGAAGTGCTTGATTTTAAAGGTGTAGAATTGAGGTATCAGGCTAGGTTTTAATCGGGTTATCATAACGAATTAGGAAATGACGAACTTTTTCGTGCATATTTTATCTTCATATCTTAATTCCATGATGTAAAGTCCCTGCTCATAATGATAGATATTGATTTTAAATTCGGTATTATCCATGGGATCAAAACTTTGATGATCCATTAGTTTGCCTGATAGGTCAAATATTTTAATATCAACAGGTTCATTGCTTTTGTAATCGTCAAGAGTGATAATGATATTTTGATCACTTTGTTTGAGTTTACATTCAAAATCATTACTTGAATAATCCATTTTACCTGTGAAATGATCTCGGTCAGAAGTAATCAGATAAACGTTAAATATTTCCGGTGTATGTTCAGGTATAGTGGGAACAATGCCCTTTGGTATTGTAATTTCAGTTTGACCCAATGGAATTGTTTGTAGGCTACCATCATAATATCCTTCCATTACAGGAGTACCCCAAAGGTTTTGAACATCAATTATTTTGAAAGATTCACCGGCTTTAAGCGCCGACGATAAATCCACTCGCATTTCCGATAAACCTTCCCAATTGTAAATAATAAGATGAGCTCTTCCATTAACGTACTTATTAGCCCTTATAATAACTTCATTTACCTCTGGTAAATCGTCAGATGAAGAGCTTTTAAGATCAAATCCATAGGTGTTTTGCCAATTGTTAAATGTTTCGTCATCAAACCCAGCGCTAGATGTTGAAAAATATTTGTTATTATTCCATTTGTATGCAGGCGCTTTGTGGTTCGCATCAGTTAGTTTTACCAATGTTTTTTCAGAAACAATAAGGTTGTTTTCAAAACTGATCGCATCAAAGTTTAGGAATTCGCAAGTGTATCTTCCCCCAACAATATGATTACTTGATACATTAGCAGAATAATTATCAACCGAATAACCCAAATCTAGGTTGTTTCCACTTTTGTTTAAATCATGAAAAAAATGGTTATGGCTAATGTTTAATCGATCAACCGGCTGTTTACCACCAATAAGAATATTGGCTTTAAGATTACCTCCTTCTTGTAAAATTCCATTGTTGAAGCAAATATTTCCCTGAATATCAAAACCTTCAATGTCTCCGCTCTCGGTATAGGCATGTATGCCATATTGAAAACCCGAAAAGATAATGTTATCATATATTTTTTTAGTTCCAGTTTTATTTTGTGTATAAATGCCATGCCCATGTCCTCTGTCCCCGCCTTGGTATCCATTATGAAAGATAATGCATCCATATATTTCGGAATCAATTGCACTTGTCCAAAATCCTATGCCAGTGCCCGGATTATTATGTACGATGAGGTTAATGCATTTTACATGATGCCCATAAATGCGTATGCCTGATGTAGATTGGAAGTTTGGTTGACTCGCATCTCTAAAAGGTGTGGAATTTGTTATGATGAGGTTTCTATAGATCGTGTATGCCCCATTTATAGTAAGTGCACGGCTAGGGTCAATGGCAATATTACCATCAAGAATTACTTGATCCCGATTGTAATTTTTAACCGTTATAAATGCACTTTCAGAACCTTTTAACTCACTTTCGAAATTACCTCTGTATGTCCCATCGTGTATCAGAATAGTGTCTCCCGGTAAAATGAATGAGGGTTGGTTTAAGGCTGCTTGTAAGCTTAATGGAGAGTTTAACGTGCCCTTGCCATTGTCAGTTCCGTTAATGGTTACATGGTAAGTGTTGTATTGTGCTGAAATTAATAGACAATGAAAAACGAAAAGGATGTGAATAAGGTTTTTCATGGCTCAAAAATTAAAATTTCTAAATAGGTAAGTTAATTACATTGCCATCTTCTGTCAATTAATAGATTGTGCAAAAAATCATTTTTTTATAAGATTTAACATTTTACGGATTTAACATAGAAGAAGATTTAGAAGTCTGAAAAGTTATGTTTCAAAGAAAGTTGTAAAAGAGTACGTAATGGCATGAAAAGAAGGGGGTTGCGATTTTTTGAAATTCTATTGTTTGGATTGTGTGTTGTGTAAATTACTGGTACATAGTTATTAAAGGCTTAGTGGGTGGGCATTGTAATGATTTTTATCGCAGTCAGTTTTTGTATTAAAAATCTAGTTCATCATGCTAAAAATGGTCTTCAACAAGAAAATGAAACGCTTTATCATTTTTGTGTGCAACCAAGTTTAGAGTGTGGTAAATTAGATAAGAAAGAAGTCGTTAGTTCTACATTTTATTTGCTCTTCTCATTAGTATATTGGGATTGAGGAGGCGAAGCAGTATCTCGACTTTTATTCTTTAACAAAAAATTTTGCCTAACCGGTAATACTCACACCAATGCCTATCATTTTACTTCATCGCGTAAAAATATTACTGCTTGAAAATCACTTTTTAGCCAATTTTTATAAAGTGTTTTCAACAAAAGTATTCGGCTTTATATTTCAAATTGCCGCAGGGGTTATTATTGCTCGTTATTTAGGTGCAGAAGGAAAAGGACAAGTGGCAATTGTCCTTTCTTTTATTGGGGTTTTAGGTGTTTTTTCAGATTTGGGAATTCCATTATCAAATGTTTATTACCTTAATAAAGGTAAAGATCCGAATGTGTTGTATACCAATACTGTTGTATTTTGGTTTAGCATCTCAATGGGTGCTTTTCTTGTAGCTCTTGTTGTAATTCCATTTGTTGGAGATCAGTATTATCCTGGTATCCGTAAGCTTGTAGTTTATTTTTCTTTAATTCAGTTGTTTATATCAAGTTATCGGTTGCAGGCTTTAGGATTTTTAAGGGGATTTGAAAAATATACCGCGTATAATTTAAGTGCCGTAGTAAAATCATTTGCCTACGTAATGCTTTTATTGTTAGGAATCTATTTGGATATATTTCAAGTTGAGTATGTGATTTATGTAGTTGTTTTTTCATCGTTAATAGCTGCAACATATACCCATATTAAGGTACTTAACCATGTTAAATTCAGAATAAATTTATTCAGTTTTCATTCCCTAAAATCGAATGTTTGGTATGGAGTTCGTGAATATATTGGAGGTCTATTGAATCGATTAAATTTCAAATTAGATATCCTTATTCTGGCTAGTTTTTTTACCCCCGCTGTACTCGGAGTTTATTCGGTTGCAGAAGCAATTCTTGGGATGTTTGATTTTGTTGCAGAGTCTATTGGTATTATTCTGGTTCCACGACTTGTACGCGAAAAAAAAACGGATCGTGCACGTACAATATTTAAATCATCTGCAATGTTTTTATCTCTATACTTTGTGGGTTGGTTATTTTTTTATTTCGCAGGCGACTTTTTGATTAAAAGCTTATATGGCGCAGAGTTTGAACAAGCTTATTTGTTTTCAAATATTATGTTAGTAGGTGGAGTGTTTTTTGGAATGACCAAATTGCTGAATAAAATGTTTTCCAGTTCTGGAAGACCTGAGATTAAAAGTTATGTACGGTTATTAGTATTACCCTTAAAGTTACTTTTTATGTATCTTTTTATTGTGCGTTATGATATTATTGGTGCTGCCATTGCCTATTCAGTAACTTCCTTTCTCTTATTTATAGCCACTTTCTTTTTTTACCAAAAATTTAAGCATGCAACAAAATAATGTACTATTGATTACCATTGATTGTATGGGGACAGACAAGTTGTTGAGAGAAAACTTGAATCTTCCTTTCTTCGACGAATTAAAAAAGAAAGGTGTTTTCTTTAGGAATATGTTTTCTTCAACAAGCTCTACTACACCAAGTATAGCGTCTGTTTTAACTGGTCATTATCCACAGCAACATGGGATTATTTCTACTTATGGATATGAACTTTCAAGTACTGTTAAAACCATCGCCGAAATATTACAAAAGGAAAATTACTATTGTTCTGCAACCGTTAGTGGACCTTTAAAACCCAAAACAAAAATAAGTAGAGGATTCGATACTTTTATTTATAGAGCTCCTCAAAAGATTTTTAAGCTTGGACGATTTTCTCTGAGGTTTAAGCAAATTAATTCAATTAGAAAAGGGATCTTTAATAGTTTTGAGGAGGTTACTAGCCGGCAAAGTAGAAATTGGTTCCATTGGATACATTTTTTAGATCTACATAATCGGTGGCGTCAGGATATTTCTAAGTCAAATTTATCCTTGTATGAAAGTGCAGTGGAGAAATTAGATCGTACTCTTGAACAACTTATGGAGAATGTTGATTTTGATAATACACATGTTCTTATAGTGGCAGATCATGGTCATTATGTGAAGGAAATAGATGGCGCAAGAAATGGGTTTAATTATGATGAAGCTCATGGTTTTCATGTTTATGATTTATTAACTCGTGTCCCATTTCTTTTAATATCACCCCACATAGATCTTAAGAATAAAGAAGAATATTCAAATACCTCAACAATAGATATATTACCAACACTATTGGAAATGCTTGGAATTGAAAACAAGAGCTTACCTGGACAAAGTTTATTATCCCTAATTCAAAATGATAAGGGCGTAAGTCAATATCAAGAAAAGCCAATTTACCTTCAAGCTTGTGGTGCTATTTTAAAGAAACAGGGCTTGCCAAATTTGCATTCAATAAGGTGGAAAAACTGGAAGTTTGTGAAAACTAATGATACAGATCATTTCCAGCCTCATTTATATAATTTAACTCAAGATACTCAAGAGATCGAAAATGTCTATAGTGAACACCCTCAAATAAGTCAAGAATTTAATGATATTTTATCGGTGTATATGTCTGATAAATATTAGTAATCATGGTTTTAGAATGCTTGACGTGGATTGATTTAAAGAAAGATTCTAAGGTTGTGGTCGTAAGTGATTATCAGAAAGGAAATTATTTATCACCCGTAGAAGGTGTCAGTCTGTTGAATCTAACTTATAATGAATTCAGGAGTTATGATTTATCAAACGTTGAAATTTTAATTTTAGATATTTCATCAGCTAATATCTTAACAGAAATAAAACGATTAAGTCATTGTATTGTAGTTTGTTTTAATGTTAAGAAAAACTTGGTTTCACACTTTTTAATAGCTAAAGTTTTTCGATTGTATTACCAGCCATACATTAAAACAAAGAAATTAAAGAATTACAGGAAAGCGGTAAAGTTTATAAGGCAACGAAGTATTGAGCTTAAAAAGCTATACATACATGAGGTTAATAATGAGGTTGTAAGTGTGTCTGATTCAACTTGTATTTTTACGAATTATAAATATTGGGCTCCCTCAGGACAAAGAGCTAAGAAAATTTCTTTCTTGCTAAACAATAAATTATTGAGGTTTTTGATCAAAAGTTTATGGCCATTGGAATTATTGATAATTAGAATCTAGGGTTATTAATGAATGTGGTACAAGAAATAAAGGAGTATATTAAATCTAAGAGAAAGAGTTTAAACGTTGAAGTAATTCAATACTCGCGAAATGTAACGCTTAATGATACTTATCATTTTTTAGTTTTTATTGGAGGCGAATATAAATATCTGGTTACTTCATACCGTAAAGATTCTATAAACAGAATTAAAAATGAAGAAGAGGTTTTGAATTTTTTAAATGCTGATAACATCCCAATTAGCATTTCAAAGAGTATATTGTTTTCATTTGATTCAATCTCCATTGGCAGAAATTGTTTTCGGATACAGGAGTACTGCGATAATTCTCAGTATCTAGCTGATGTTAAAATCATGTCGGAACAAACTCTAGAAAAGATTTTAAAATTATCAACTCATTGGCAATTTCAATTGCATGCTTTTTTAATTAGAAAGAAAATATCATCGTCTTTATTAATAGGTGAGCTGAGAGAAATGGGGAACAATTATTCTAATAATTTGACAGTAAATGATCTGTTAAATCAACTTATTGATATTACAAGGTTGTTTCAGTGGGATTTATACACTTGTTTATCTCATGGCGACTATTGCTATTATAATTTCATTATCAATAAAAAAGATGAATTTCAGGTTTTCGATTGGGAACATGCTCAAAAGGATTATTGGCAGTTTTACGATTTGGTATTAAATCATATTGTGTTGTGGAAGAAATTGTTTAATGCGCAAAAAGTGCGTTCGGTATTTAATGTTATTTGTTTGCACAGGATATCTAATAATAGTGAAAAGCTACTTTTTTATTCAATGGAAGAAGTTCGAAAATATTTGGGGATGAATAGTTTGCAGTATTTGTTGCTCATCTTGTTCGTGTACTTTCGGAGTTCGATACAGGTAGGAAAACATACAGTTGTGAGTAGTGAAGCTGACTTTATTAATGTTAAGGCTGTGATGAACCATATTTACGAATTGAAGTCTGATCAAAATTGAAAACTTATGGCAATGCATATCTGTTTTTTTTCACCAGAGTATCCTTTATGGAATACAGGAGGGATTGGTAGCTTTATTCAAACCTTGGGAATTGCATTAGTAAAGAAAGGTTGTCGGGTGACTGTCATTCTATTTGGTGATGTTACAAAGGAAGAAGAAATTAATGATCAAGGTGTTCATGTGATTCGCTTGGCTAAACCAAAAATCAAGTACTTGAGGTTTCTTCCGAATATGATTCGGCTCAGAAAAAAGTTAAAGGAAGTTCATCAAATTCACCCAATTGATGTTTTAGAAACTCCTGAAATTGGGCAAGCGTTTATACCTTGTAAGACCGACTATTTAAAAGTGATTCGTATGCATGGTGGGCATCACTATTTTGCAAATAGTGAAAGTCGAGACGTTAATAAATGGAAAAGTTGGCAGGAAAAACGCTCCTTTAAAAATGCAGATTACTTAATTGGGGTAAGTAATTTTGTAGCCAATGAAACCAAGCGTCTCTTAAGTCTAGGAGAAAAAAAAGTCGAAATTATTTATAATCCTGTGGATTTAGATGTTTTTAAGCAGGATGATAGTATTGCTTTGATTGAAAATCAAATTTTATATGTTGGAACTGTTTGCGAAAAAAAAGGGGTACATAAATTAATCGAGGCAATGTATCTTTTGATTGATAAGGGTTATGATGTCCAATTAAAGGTAGTGGGACGGGACTGGATAAATCCCAAAACAGGAAAATCTTATATCGAGTATTTAAAATCCCATATTCCGGAAAAGTACCAACTTTTTATCGATTTCGTAGGAGCGGTACCGCATCATGAAGTCGCTAAATGGCTATCTCAATCTCAAATGGTTGTTTTACCCTCATTTATGGAAGCAATGCCAATTGCATGGTTAGAAGTTCTTGCCATGGGTAAACCTTTGATAGCAAGTAAAACAGGACCGGGATTTGAAGTGGTCACTCCAAACAAAACAGGATTGTTATGTGATCCATATAAACCTCGTGATATTGCAGAGAAAATAGAGTTTTTATTAAATGATCCAGAGAAAGCAAAGGAAATGGGAGTTAATGCCCAAAAAGATGTTTTTGAACGCTTTGATATTGACCGTCTCATGGATGAAAATTATCGATATTTTCAAGATATTGTAACTAAAGGTTGAGTTATGGGTGCTTTTATTCATGATTTATATCGCTATAAAGCTTATGATGATAAACCTCTTTGGGTGCACTTTTTTCTCCAGAGGTGTGTCTGGGCTATATTTCAATACCGGGTGTCGAATGCTATATATCGATCCAGAATACCAAGGGTGCTTAAATCTTTATTGTTAAAGGGCTGTTTGCTTTGGAAGTTTTTTGTAGAGTTGTTAACAGGTATTAGTATTCGGTATGGAACAACTATTGGAAAAGGATTATATATTGGACATACGGGAAATATTCGGATCAGTGCACAAGCTATCATTGGCGAATACTGCAATATATCTCAAGGCGTAACCATTGGTATTAGTGGGAGAGGGGAGTATAGAGGTGTACCTGAAATTGGCAATAGGGTTTACATTGGAACTAATGCTGTTGTAGTTGGGAAAATTAAAATTGGAAATGGAGCTGTTGTTGGAGCAAATTCATTGGTAACCCGGGATGTTGCTCCAAATTGCACCGTAGTAGGAGTTCCTGCTGTAAAAGTAAGCGATTACAATTCTGATGATTTGATAATGAATACGAAGTAGTATGGCACGTTTACTAGTTATAACTGCGGCCCCTCATTTAACTAATTCTGATGGATCTGTAAAGTCTTATGGTCCTTATGTTAAAGAAATGGATTTGTGGTTTAATCATTTCGAAGAGGTGGTTATTTTATCTCCAACCATTGTATTTAAGCCTTTTTTAACACGAGAGTTTGAAAGTTCTCATTTTAAAATTTCATCAGTTCCCTATTTGCATTCAAAAACCATTGGGCGTGCTTTATATAGTTTTTTATCCTTGCCATACATTTTTTTAAAAATGGTTTTTTGGATGTTATGGTCAGACCATATTCATATTCGTTGTCCTAATAATTATGGTTTGTTGGGTTCAATCATGCAACTGTTTTTTCCTTGGAAAAAGAAAACAGCGAAGTATGCCAATAATTGGGATTGGGGCTCAAAACAACCTTTTACATACCGACTTCAACAATATATACTTAGGAACACTAGGCTAACTCACAACATGACAGTATTGGTTTACGGAAAATGGCCGGATCTAACGAAGAATATAAAGCCTTTTTTCACAGCTAGTTATCATGAAAGCGAGAAGGTTTTTGTTGATCTTGAATTAAAAAAAATGGCCTTGCCTCAAAAAATAAAATTCGCTTTTGTAGGAACTTTAACCAAGAACAAAGAGCCCCTTTTTTGCTTAAAGGTCATCCATTCGCTTTTGAAAAAAGGCTATGAAGTTGAATTAACAATGATGGGCGAAGGGAGAGAAAGAGCCTTATTGGAACAATTTATTGAAGAAAATCATTTGCAACAGCATGTTTCTTTATTAGGAAATGTAACAAGAGACAAGGTGAAGGACGAATTACATCACTCTCATTTTTTATTATTTGCTTCTCATTCAGAAGGGTGGCCAAAGGCGGTTGCAGAGTCAATGTGGTGGGGATGTGTACCTATTACCACTAATGTATCCTGTGTTAGTTATATGATTGGACAAACCGAACGTGGTAGTTTAATTGAAATTGATCCTGAAATGGCAGTAAGTGAAGTTGAGAAATATTTGAATATGCCTGATATGTGGTTAAGTAAAGCCCAAAAAGGAATGGCATGGGCAAGAGAATACACTTTGGAGCGCTTTGATAACGAAATAAAAAAGCTAATAATATGAAATTAAGAGTCCTTTGCATTATTGATTCTTTACGTGCTGCAGGATCAGAACGTATGGCTGTAAATATTGCAAATGGCTTAGCAAAAAATGGAGTGAAAACCTACTTATGTGCTTCTCATAGGGCAGGTCCTTTAGTTGATTTTATTCATCCAGATGTAACATCATTTGTTTTAGGAAAGCGCCATGCTTTTGATGTTGTTAGATTTATTCGTTTGTATCGTTATGTAAAACGTGAAAGGATAGATTTAATCCATGCTCATTCAACTTCATTTTTTTGGGCTGTTTTTTTGAAGCTTTTACTTCCTCATCTGATTGTCGTTTGGCATGATCATTATGGATTGAGAATTCAAGGGAACAGTAAGTTATATGACTATCTGCTTCGCCGTTTTAAACATGTTTTAGATTACACAATTGTTGTTAGTGAAGAATTAAAAGAGTACGCGATAAATACATTGAAAATGGATCTTAAAAAAGTGTGCTACATACAAAATTTTCCAATTTTAAGTAAGGCGAAAGGCGCGTTTGAATTGGATAATTTTCCAATCAAAATTTCAAAAAATAAATTAATAAGCGTAGCTAATATTCGACCTGAAAAAGATCATTTTTTAATGTTGGATGCATTTTCGGAAGTAAAAAAGGAATTTGCAGATGCTCAATTGTATCTAGTTGGAGGATATTCTACCGATGCCTATTTAGAGAAAGTAATGAATTATATAAATGATAATCCAGATATAAAGAATGATGTTCATTATTTAGGTTCTCGGAATGATGTTATTGATCTTCTAGAAACATGTGATTTAGCACTGCTATCATCCCAACGAGAAGGTTTGCCTGTTTCCCTATTAGAGTATGGTTTAGCCGGAATACCTATAGTTAGTACTAATGTGGGAGATTGCGGGCGAGTGCTACAGTATGGAAAGTTTGGCAGTGTTGTAAATGAACCCAATAAAGAATCGTTTTCAGCTGCTGTATTAGAAAAGCTAAGGGATAAAGAAGCTGCAAAGATTCAGGCACTTGAATTTCAGAAGGAGGTTATTGAAAATTACTCTGAATCAAGCGTGATTTTAGCTTTAGTAAAATTGTATTCGGAGTTACAAGAAAGGAGGGTGATGTGATTTTATTTGTAGGACCATTTGCTCCGCCCTACAAGGGTGATGGAGTGAAGAACAGTACATTACAAGAGGGCTTTAAATTTCTTGGGTATCGGGATATCGTATATTTTGATACCATTCGTAGAAAAGGTGGTGCATTGGCTTATTATTGGGATTTATTAAAGAAGTTATCACAAGCGGATAAAATTATATTTTCTTTAAATCGGAATGGACGTAATGTTTTATTGCCCTTGTTTTTTCTTCTTCAAAAAGTAAGAAAAAGGCGACAAGCCATATTATATGTTATTGGAGGTTCTTTTCATACTCAAATAAAAAAAATGAATCCTTTTTTAAAAAAAATGTTTATTAAAGTTTTAAAAAGGTTAGATGGGATATATGTTGAATCTAACATTATGCTCAAAGGTCTTATAGAGTTTGGGTTGGATAATTGTGAAGTCGTTTTTAATCCTAGGAAAAACTTAAATTTTCAATGGAAATTGACCAATGATAATCTACATAGAGTTTTGTTTTTATCCCGGGTTACTGCTACAAAAGGAGTTTTTGATTTAGCAGAAGCAGTATTGAAATTAAAGAGTGAAGGTGTTGAAAATATCAAGCTGGATATTGTGGGGCCAATGGATGAAGGCTGTCGAGAACAGGTTAATAATTTACTGATTGAAAATATGGGAATTATTAATTATAAGGGAGAGGTTGAACCCGGTGATGTACAGCGGTTGATGCTAAATTATCATGTTTTTGCATTACCAACTTTTCATCCGGGAGAAGGCTTGCCTGGAGTTTTGGTTGAAGCAGGTTTTGTTGGCTTACCAGTTATTACGACTCGGATAAATTCGTTAACCGAATATTTTGAGGATTACAAGAGTGTGCGCTTTGTGGATACTCAGAATGTCGATCAATTATCAAATGTAATTTATGAGGTATTCAATGGTGATAATGAAGACCTGAATCAATTAAGTAAAGGGATAACAGAAGCTGTATCTCAATTTAGTATCGAAAAGGTTATTCAACAATCAGTTGAGCTTTTGAACCAGAAAGGTTGGGAGATGAATAAATATAAAAATAATTAAATGTTATTGCATTTCGAAAAATATCCCAAGTTCTATTGGCTAATGATTGTAATTCATGTACTTGTAGGTTTGTCTGTGATGGCAAATCCATGGCTTATTACATTACTGTATGTGGTTATGTTTCTCTATTTTCTAGTAGATACCGTGAAGGTGAAAGATATAGATGGAAGAGCTGGAATATATATCTTTTATTTGATTAGTTATGAGGTTGTTTATCGAATGGGAGGAGAGGTTATTTCTTGGGAGTTTGGAAAATATGTCGCAATTTTAATGAGTGTGACCGGAATATTAGTAAATCGCCAAAGGACCTTTTCCATGGTTTATTTGTTTCTGTTATTTTTATTAATTCCTTCCATTTTTTTAGCATCACATCCTGATCCCGTTCGATTGCGAAAAATGGTCATGTTTAACATTTCAGGGCCATTAAGTTTAATTTTCTCAGCCTTATATTTTTATAAGAAGAGGTATTCATTTGAATTTTTTTCAAATGCACTAAGAATTGTTGTATTGCCCGCAATTGTATTGCTTTTTGCGATTTCGTTAAAATCCGGAATCGATCAAATGGAGTTTGTAAGCGTACAATCAAATGAGGGTGCATCTGGAGATTTTGCTGCTAATCAAGTTTCTGTAGCTTTTGGTTGGTTAATTATGGTTATGCTAATGCTGAAAATTCAAAGGGTTAGGATATGCCCATTTGAATGGATGGATTGGTTGATTATTGGAGGGCTTGTTTTACGAGGATTGCTAACCTTTTCTCGGGGAGGAATTTTAAGTGCCTTATTAGGTTTATTGGCTGTAGGTTATTTTTTGTATACCAAAGACAATGTATTTAGATCCTGGTTATCCAAAAGAATTGTAAGCATAACTGCTGGTTTCATCTTTATCTTTGGCATTTTGGTTTTTGCCAATAATCTTACCGGAAATTATTTGTTATACAGGTATCAAGGGAAAACGACTAACGAAGTTGAGTCAGGAGTTAAACAAGAGAAAAGTATTTTAACCGGCCGGGACAAAATTATGAAGGGTGATTTTGCCGCATTTAAAACCTATCCGATATTAGGTGTTGGTTACGGAATGGCTGTAAGTTGGCATAAAAAATATTTTGGGATGCGTGCTGCAGCGCATACAGAATATGCTCGATTGCTTTCGGAACATGGCCTGTTAGGGTTAATATTTATAATTATAGCTTTTATTATTTTACCTCTAAAGCATTTTTATAAAACGCGTAATAATCCTTTCAATTTGTGGTTGTTTGCAGGATTTATCATATTTAGTATGACTGTTATGTTTCATGCTGCAATGCGTTTAGCAATACCAGGAGTTTTATACGGAGCTTCTTTTGTTATTCTTTTTTATAAGGAAAAGTCTGAAAAATAATTGTTATGATTGGAGCATTAAAACTTTTAAATATTTTGGGTTACCCGGTGCGGAAAGCTAATCGAATTTTTCAAGAACTTATTACGCAAAAAAATCTATTAGCCTGTCATGAACAATTGAAGTGGGATATATTTAATTATCAGTATAGCGAAAATGAGTTTTATAAAACTTTTGTAGGAAATAAACCCAAACGTTGGGAGGATATACCTATTATCAAAAAGGAAAATTTACAAGGAGACTACAATAGCAAAATCCCTGCCTCATATAGAACTAAACGAAACTACCTCGGGCATACTTCCGGATCTTCAGGAAAACCAATGTATTATGTGAAGGATAGATATTCTCATGCATTAACCTGGCTAAATATTGAATATTTATATGCTTTAACTGGTGTTTCAATGAAAAGCTTGGAAGCCCGAGTGTTTGGAATTCCTGCCAATGGATTTTCCTTTTATAAAGAAAAAGTTAAAGATTTTATACTTCGACGAGAACGATTATATGTAAATGATTTAGGTAAAGATGTTTTTAATATTTGGTTGCTTAAGTTTAAAAGGCGTTCATTTAAATATATTTATGGGTATTCAAATTCAATATTAGCTTTTTGTCAATTTTTACAAAATAAGGATGTTGTACTAAAGGAATACAGTCCCTCTTTGGTTGCTTGTGTTTTAACATCAGAATCTATTTTACCTCAGGATGAGAAGTTTATTGAAAGTAATCTTGGTGTAAAAGTTTACAATGAATATGGAGCTTCAGAAGTTGGTATAATTGGATTTAAGATACAGGATAGCTGGCGGGTTGTTGATGAGTTATTGCACATTGAAGTGGTTGATCAAAAGGGAAGATTATTGGCAGATGGCGAGATAGGACGATTTTTAATTACTTCTCTTCATAATAAATGTACCCCGTTAATTCGGTATGAACTTGGAGATGTTGGAAGTATAGAGCATACTGATGGACGAACTTATATCACCCATTTGCAAGGCCGCCTTAATGACTTTGGCGTTTTACCTTCAGGTAAAAAAATTCCTCCTGCCACCTTTAATTATGCCATTAAAGAAGCATTGGCATATAGAGGAAAGATTTTAGAGCATCAGGTAGTACAAGTTTCAGTTGATCATTTTGTCGTAAAACTAGTTTGTTATCAGCCATTAGATTCAAAAGATCATGAAAGGTTGAAAATTCAATTTATTCGTTCTTTAGGTGAGGGTGTGGAAGTGTCTATAGAAGAAGTAGATAAAATAGAACGAAGTTCAAGCGGTAAATTCAGTGCATTTCATTCATTAATAGAACCATCATGACAAGGAATGTTTCAATAATTATTCCTGTTAGAAACGAAAAGGATTTTATAGAATCCACCTTAGATTCTATTTTATCTCAAGATCTTGAAGGAATTAAAGTGGAAATATTAGTTGCAGATGGTCTGTCTGACGATGGTACTAGAGAAATTATTCAAGAATTTGCTCATGAAAATTCCAATATTGTTTTAATTGATAATAATGCAAAGGTTGTGCCAAATGGACTTAATCTTTGTATTCAGCAGGCAAAAGGAGATGTTATAATCAGGATGGATTGTCATTCAGTATATCCCAAAGATTATGTATTAACCTTGGTTAGAGCTTTAGACGAATATAATGCTGATAATGTAGGAGCAGTTATAGAGACTATTCCTATGGACAATTTACCAAAGAGTGAAGCAATAGCCTCTGTCATGTCAAGTTTTTTTGGAGTGGGAAATGCCTTGTTTAGAATTGGAGTTAATAAAGTAAAGGAAGTAGATACAGTTCCTTTTGGATGCTTTAGGCGTGAGATTTTTGACGAATTAGGTTTGTTTGATGAAGCTTTTATTAGAAATCAAGATGATGAATTTAACGCACGAATGATCAAAAATGGAAAAAAAATTCTTTTAATCCCAAATGTTAAAATTCAGTATTATGCCCGTCAGTACTATAAGCAGGTGAGTCGTATGTTTTTTCAATATGGATTATTTAAACCATTGGTAAATTATAAGTTACGTCAGGTTGCTAGTGTGCGGCAAATAATACCTGTGGCTCTGGTTTTATATTTGTTAATTATGCTATTGGTTAGTTTGTTTTGGATTAGTTCATTGTGGGCATTGGGATTTGTATTGTGTTTATATCTAGTTTTTTTATTGATTGGAGGGGTGAAGTTGGCAAGATTTAAATTAAAAAAGTTTTTACCTGTTATGATTACAATCGCAACTATTCATTTCTCATACGGAATTGGTTATTGTAAAGGGATGTTTGATTTGTTTTTTATCAAATCAGGTTTTAATCGTACAGTTTTAATATCTCGATAACAATGGAAAAAATAATTTGGCCTGAAGGAAAAAAATTTGCCTTTACTGTTTTTGATGATTCAGATTTGACAAGTCTTCAAAATGGACCTTTAGTTTATGATTTTTTATATGATGTTGGCATTATTACAACAAAATCGGTATGGATATTGCAAGAGTTTGAAATTCCAATAGTTGGAGGAAGTAATTGTCAGGATAGAGATTATTTAAAATGGGTTCAAAATATCCAAGCAAAAGGTTTTGAAATTGCTTTGCATAATGTGTCGGCGGGAAGTACAAAAAGAGAAAATATTATTAAAGGACTTGATCTGTTTAAGCAATATTTTGGACAATATCCCAAAATTCATTGTAATCATGTAGGATGTAAAGATGCTTTGTATTGGGGAGATGCTAGGCTTTCTGGTAGTAGACGTGTAATTTATAATCTTTTAACTCAATTTAAAAAGATGAATCGTTTCACCGGACATGTTAAAAGCTCACCTTTTTTTTGGGGTGATCATTGTCAAAAGCAGATTCAATTTGTAAGAAATTTTGTGTTTCCCGAAATTAATACTTTAAAAGCTTGTCCTGAAATGCCGTATCATGATTCCAAGAAAAAATATGTGAATGCATGGTTTGCCTCATCAGATGGAGGGGATGTAGATTCTTTCGTTAAAATGATCCAAGAGAATAATCAAGATCGCTTAGAAGAAGAAGGTGGATTATGTATAATGTATACTCATTTTGGAAAAGGATTTGTGCAAAATGGGAAGTTGAATAAACGTTTTGTGTATTTAATGGAACGCTTAAGTTTAAAGGGAGGCTGGTATGTTCCGGTTTCTGAGGTGTTAACTTTTTTATTGGAGAAAAAGGGTCTTACGGATTTGTCTTCGAAACAACGTAGTGATGTGGAATCTAGGTGGTTAAAGACAAAAATAAAAGCCGGTAAAACCATATGAAAATGTTAAAAAGAGCTTTTGATTTTATGGTTTCCTTGGGGTGTATCTTTGTCATGATTCCCATTTTTTTACTGGTTTCAATACTGGTATTAATTACCAGTGGTCGGCCGGTATTTTTTAAACAAGTACGAGTAGGGAGAAATAATAAAGATTTTATAATTTGGAAGTTTAGAACAATGTCAGTTCTTGAATCTGCACAAAAAGGTAGTTTTGATTTAGGAAATACCATGCGTGTTACACCCATAGGAAAGATTCTGCGAAAAACAAAATTGGACGAATTGCCACAATTGTTTAATGTTTTGAATGGGCAAATGTCTTTGGTAGGTCCTCGACCAGAGATTCGTAAGTGGGTAAATTTTTATCCTGTAAGGTGGGAAAAAGCTTTATCAGTTGCACCAGGTATTACAGATAGGGCTTCCATTGAATTTAGAAACGAAGAAGAATTACTCGCTCATGCAGAAGAACCAGAAGCTTTTTATCGAGATGTGATCTTACCCAAAAAATTAGACTATTACGAAGCTTATGCAGAGCATCATAGTTTTTGGCGAGATATAAGTATTATACTCAAAACAATAGTTGTTGTTATCAAAAAGTAATTAGTAAACTAAAATTCTTATGAGAATCCCGTTTTCAAAAGTTTCCTGTAATGGAAATGAACTCAAGTATATTAAAGAAGTGATAGACAGTGGTTGGTTAACCACTGCATCAAAGGCCCGTTCGTTTGAAGAAAAGGTGGCTGAGTATGTAGGTGCCAAATATGCCTGTGCTGTTAATAGCTGCACTGCTGCACTTCATTTAGCCTTGGAAGCCATGGGTATTAGCGAAGGTGATAAGGTCTTTGTGCCTGATATGACTTTTACTGCTAGTGCAGAAGTGATTAGATATTTAGGAGGTCATCCTGTTTTTTTAGATGTAGAATATGGTACATGCTTAATAACTCCTGAAATTTTAGAAAATGCAATTGTTAAGCATCCGGATGTTAAGACTTTAGTTGTTGTTCATTTTGGAGGACATGCAGCCGAAATGTATAATCAGCAAGGTAATGGAATTGTTGATATTTGTAAACGAAACCATATTCAAATAATAGAAGATGCTGCACATGCCTTTCCATCTCAGCTTGGGGATAAGTATGTTGGTAATTTGGGGGATGTAACGTGTTTTAGTTTTTATGCAAATAAAACCATTACTACAGGAGAAGGAGGAATGTTAGTAACAAATAATGAAGAGATCTATAAGCGTGCGAATACAATGCGATTGCATGGGATTAATAGAGATGTTTGGGGCCGATTTACAACAGATTCTGCAAGTTGGGAGTATGATGTGATTGCTCCCGGATATAAATATAATATGCCAGATATTAATGCCGCAATAGGACTCGCTCAATTGGAGAAGGCTGAATCAATGAGGGAAAAAAGACAAAAAGTTGTAGAGTTCTATTATGATGAGCTTAAGGATGTGGATCTTTTAGATCTACCTGTTAGTAAAGTGCCTTTTAAGCATCATTCTTGGCATATTTTTCATTTGGTTTTAAGTCCGGATGCTCCTATAAGTAGAAATGAGTTAATTAATAAATTAGCAAAAGAAGGAATTGGAACATCAGTTCATTATAAACCACTTCATCACATGACCTATTACAGGGAAAAATATAACTTAATTAAAGAAGACTATCCTACCTCAGAACAAATTTGGCAAAATAATTTTTCGTTGCCGTTATATCCTGATTTACAGTTGGAAGAGTGTCGTGTGGTATGCGATTCCCTCAAGCAAAGTTTAGGTGTGTGAATCGAATAAATTTTTCTTTAGTAAGATAAATCTAAGGGTTAATATAATCATTTGGCTAATTGGTCATATTCTTCTTTTCATCCGTATCGCAAAGGACTAAATTGTTTATGAGAATTTTGCATTATCCAATTTAAGGGGGGAGTTATGAAACATATTTTACTAAACGTGTTTAAGGGGAGAGTGGTATCACCATGGTGGATACTACTAATAGATTTAGTTTTGGCGGCTAATGCTTATGTGATAGCATTTGTGTTGCGTTTAAACTTTCAGGTGACGGAGTATACCTTTCTGGATTTTTTTGCTACCGGAAGTTGGGTAATATTAATTTACCTTACTTTTTTCATGATTTATAAATCTTACAAAGGTGTAATCAGACATACCAATTATACCGAATTAAAACTGTTAATGTTAGCTTGTTTTACAGCCTTTTCTTTTTCATATGCTGTAAATAGGGTAGCTATAATGTATGATTTTGGTTGGATGATAACCTCCGGATTAGTGTTGATATTTCACTTTATTTTCACACTTGTGTTTACTTTTCTCTTTAGAGTATTGGTAAAAGAGACTTATGTTTTACTTACTAAAAAGAAGAATAATGTAAATGTGGTTATTTACGGGGCAAGTGATTTAGGTTTAATAACTTTGGAAGCTTTAAAAAATGATCGTGAAACGAATTATAATGTAGTTGGTTTTGCAGATGATAATCCCACTAAATGGAATATTAATTTGCATTCAATTCCTGTTTCTAGTTGGTCAAAAGTATTAAAGATGGGGGATCGTAAGGGAATCAATTGCGTGATTCTTGCAATTTCCAATATTTCTACACCGCAAAAGTATAAAATCGCAGATGAATGTTTAAAACGAAATTGGCAATTGAAAGTTATGCCTTCTGTTGGTAATTGGATTAATGGAATATCAAATCAAGGACAAATTAGAAATATACGAATAGAAGATTTACTTGGTAGAGATGAAATAAAGCTCAGTCAAATGAAAATTATGGAGGGGCTAGAAGGTAAAACACTTCTAATTTCGGGTGCAGCAGGATCTATAGGATCAGAAATTGTTCGGCAAGTTTTAAAGTTTCCGGTTAAAAAAGTTTTGATGGTAGATCAAGCAGAGTCTGCTTTATATGAGCTTCAACAGGAATTGTTATTAAGTTATTATGATGCACCTTTTGATGTAATCATTGCCGATATCACTAATGTCAGACGAATGGAGGCATTGTTTGAGAAACATAAGCCAGACGTTGTCTTTAATGCTGCGGCCTATAAACATGTCCCATTGATGGAGAAATTTCCTTTTGAAGCAATTCGCGTAAATATCGGCGGAACCAAATTGTTGGCTGATTTATCAATAAAGCATAATGTGGAAAAATTTGTAATGGTATCTACAGATAAAGCTGTGAATCCAACAAATGTGATGGGAGCTACGAAAAGGATTTGTGAAATATATATTCAGGCTCAGGCACAAAAAGAATATATTTCAACAAGTTTTATAACAACGCGTTTTGGAAATGTATTAGGATCAAATGGATCTGTTGTTCCTTTATTTAAAAAACAAATCGAACGAGGAGGCCCTGTTACAGTTACAGATCCTGATATTACAAGATACTTTATGACAATTCCCGAAGCTTGCCAATTAGTTCTAGAAGCGGGATTTACAAGCAAGGGTGGAGAAATATTTGTATTTGATATGGGAGAACCTGTCCGGATTAGTGACTTAGCCAAAAAAATGATTCGTTTGGCAGGACTTAGTTTAGGTGAAGATATTGATATTGTTTACACCGGGTTAAGGCCAGGTGAAAAAAAATATGAAGAGTTATTAGCATCAAAAGAAAATACATTACCTACTCACCATGAGAAAATTATGATAGGTAAAGTGAGACAATTAAACATTGATAGAGTAGAGAAACAAGTAGGCGATCTACTGCTTTATTTGAATATGGAAAGCGAGGAGCTGTTGGTTATGAGGATGAAAGAAATCGTTCCTGAATTTATTTCTCAGAATAGCGAATTTTCTGCCTTAGATAGAAATCCTATTAAGAAGAAAATAGTCGATTGATAACCTTAAACTTATGTATATGTTACCAGCTTCATTTGAATTTATTTTATTCTCGTTACTGCTTTTTATTGTTTTTTATACGGTGAAGACCAAGTATAGAACAGCTGTTCTTTTACTTGGTAGTATAGGGTATGTTTCCTTTTTATCCATTGCTTTTTTAGTCTATGTCTTTTTGTTTATCCTCAACAATTATTGGGTTGGATTAAAATTAAGTACATCGAACGAGCCACAAAAAAAATACCTGTTATTGTTTGGGCAAGCATTAAACTTGGGAGGTTTGATCTTTTATAAATATATCAACTTCTTTATCGAGAATTTGAACTTGGGTTTAGGATTATTTAATGAGCTTCAAATATCTTCCCTTCATTATATTATACCTATTGGGATATCGTATTATACATTTCAGGGAATCAGTTATTTATATTTAATATATAAGGCGGGCGATAAGCCGGAAAGCAATTTTATCAATTTTGCCTTGTACATGATCTATTTTCCTAAATTAGTTGCAGGTCCTATCGAACGTCATCGAAAATTCTTGCCTCAATTAAAAGGAAAACTTGAATTTGATTATGACAGAGTCGTTTCTGGGGTTCGCCTTATTACTATAGGTTTATTTAAAAAAGTAGTAGTTGGAGATACCTTTTTCTACATTATTAATAGAGTTTATGGTAATATTGATTCTTTTGATGGGTATGGTTTAATCATCACATTATTAATACAACCAATGCAAATCTATTTTGATTTTTCAGGATATACAGATATTGCAATTGGATTAAGTGCTTTGTTTGGAATACAACTTTCCCAGAATTTCAATGCTCCATTTTTTGCAACTAGTGTTGGTGATTTTTGGCGTAGGTGGCACATGTCGTTGTCTTCCTGGTGTAATGATTTTATTTATAATCGTCTCATGTTGAAATATCGAAAATGGAATAATTGGGCTGTAATATATGCGGTTTTTGCAACATTTATAATTATTGGAATTTGGCATGGAGCTAAGTGGACTTTTGTAATCTTAGGTTTGTTACAAGGAGTTGCTATTACATTAGAATATTTTAAGAAAAAATATAGGATTCAAACTTTCAAGTATATTCTAGGAAGTGGAAAATCAGAATTTAGAGATTGGGTGAATCGTATTTATGTGTATTTGTTTTTTGCATTCTCACTTATTTTTTTCTACGCTCCAGATATGAATACCGTAAGCTACTTCTTATCAAATCTATTTGTGAACTTAGATGTGTTTTCAACATCTGTAGGTTTTGGAGTAGACTTTTTCGAGTTTATTCTCGCGTTTGTTTTAATGGTCTTTTTTATTCGTCTGGAGTGGCAATTCATATATAAAGGCCGGGTTATGGGATCTCTATTAAATGATAAGGGAGTGTTTTTTAGATGGTCACTTTATTTATTCTCGTTCTTTTTGATTGTTTATATGGGAAAGAATCAAGGTCACTTTGTTTATGCACAATTTTAAGTAACAGATGTTATGAAAAAGCTAGTAAAAAATAGTGTAATATTATTACTGATCGTTATTGTAATTAATGCAATGTCATATATGTTGAATAATTACCTTTTAGATGAGGCTCCCTTTCTTGTGCCCGATTCAATAGAAACCTTATTAATGGGAGATTCCAATGTAACTTGTGGAGGAGATCCTTCAGTTGTTAGAAATTCGCTTAATATTTCTATGGCCGCAGATGCAATGTTTGTTTCTTATATTAAATTAAAGAATATATTAAGTTATAAGGAAAATAGGCATTTGAAGAATGTTGTTGTATCCTATTCACCTTTGTACTATTCTGGGAAGATTGATAGTTTAATGATCAATGATGATTCTGCTTTAGATTTATTTGGTAGGATTCATAATTACTTGGATTTAAGTGATTTTAGTGGTTTGGGTTGTAATAAATCTAAATTATACTCAACTTATTACAGATATAGAATGCTGCCTAATGTCAATTATTTTAAAAATTATATTGCAGAAAAAACAGAGTTTATGACTAAGGAATATCCTTTTATAGAAGGATTCTATCCTTATAAAAAGATGAAGTACAAAGAGGTTGATTATAGAAAGAAGATGGAGCGTTATTTTCCTTCAGATAAAGAATTGTATATATCAGAGCAAATGCCTAGATATGTAGATTCTATTGCGAGGTTAGCAAATGATCATGATATTCAACTGTTTTTTGTTACTTTTCCTGTTAATCAGGAGTTTTGCAAGCTTTTTCCCGAAAAAATAATTCATGCTTCGGATAGTTTAAAAGTTTCGATATTAGAAAAGTATGATAATGTTTATTTTCATGATTTTATGGATTCATTAGAGACTTTGTATTTTAGCGATTACCTTCATTTAAATAAGAGTGGAGCTGAAGTTGTATCTGAATGGATTGATCAAGAAATACGTGCAGTCGGTCACTTAATTACTTCTAATGAGTAGCTAAAGGAGAGTTTTTTTTATAAATTATCTAAGAGACTTCATAGTAAAACCTAAACCTCAAACTCATGTCAAGCTTCTCTTTTAAAAAGTATGTTTTATTGTTGGGACTAACAATTCTCTTTAGCCGCTGTGTTTCACTGAATAGATCTATTTATTTACAAGGCGATATGGCTCAAGCTTTAGCAGAAGTAGAAAAGAATTATCAACCTGACAAAACTTCGTATTTAGTAAAGCCTAATGATAATTTATATATACGGATAAATAGTTTGGATGAACGCACCTCTTCCTTTTTAAATAATGAATCACAATCAACAACCAGGATTGATAATCCAATGGCTGCTAGTTTGTCTGGATATCGAGTAGAAGAAGATGGGTCTATTCAATTTCCTTTCGTTGGTAATATCATGGTTGCTAATCTGACAATTGATCAAATAAGGCAGAAAATTCAAGAGGCAGTTTCTAAATATATTGAAGAATGTCATATTACAGTAAAATTATTGAATGATAATATTACAATCATCGGTGAAGTTCGATTACCGGGGCGATTCCTATTATATGATGAAGATATTAATCTTTTGGAAGCGATATCTCTTGCGGGAGATATGACAGATTTTGCTAATAGAAAAAAAGTCAGGTTAATTCGTAAAGATGGAGAAGTTCAACAAATGGTCGTAATCAACACTTTAGATGATAATTTATTGTACTCACCGTTTTTTCATTTAAAGCCGGGTGATATTATTTATGTCGAGCCAAGTCGTTTGAAGTCAGTTAATCTAAGTGCGATTCCTATTGGGCTGTCATTAACGGTACTAAATACAACATTGTTAGTGTTGACGTTTTATTTAACATTAAATCAAGATTAAGATGAGAGAGGATTATACTGAAAAAGATATATATAATGATAAGCCTTTTGATTTTAAGGTTTATTTTTTTCGTGCTTTAAAATATTGGTACTATATCGCAATAGCATTTGTTGTTACGTTGGTAACAGCTTTTTTTATTTATAAGACGACTGTGCCAACTTATTTGGTGAGTACACAGCTTTTGATTTCAGGAGGTCATGAAACTGGACCGACCATAGGAAATTCAGAAGGAGCTTTACCTGGAGTTAATCTCGGAATGACCAATAATATTGAAAACCAATTAATAATACTAACATCTTATGGGCAGATTGAGAAGACTTTAAATCAATTAGAGTTTGATGTATCTTACTATTCAAAAGGATTGTTTATTGATAATGAGATTTATGATAAAAGTCCGTTCAAAGTCATTACTGATGGAAAGACGGATCATTTGGATGAAACTAGATTTTGTATAGAATTTATTTCAGACAAGGAGTTTTATCTAACCAGATCCGATGTGGAGGACTTTATTGAAGAATATAAATTTTTTGAAAAGATAGTATTGAGTGATATTTCATTTTCAATAATACCCGTGCCTACCAATATTGAAGATGGAAATTATTTAGAAAAACAGTATTGTTTTCAGTTTAATTCCAGAAGTAGCATGATTCGCCATTATCAAAGAGAACTTACCGTAGAGCCAGTGCAAAAAGATGCTACAATTTACCAAATATCATTAGTTGAAACTAATTATCGTAAGGGAATTGATTTTTTAAATCAATTAGCAAAGAACTCAGTAAACTATACCTTAGATAAAAAGAATCAAATAGCCATTAATACCATAGATTTTATTGAGCGGCAATTGGTAGGGGTAAGTGACTCTTTATCTGTTGCAAAAAATGTGCTTGAGAATTTTCGCTCGCGAAATGAAATGATGAATGTTTCAATGCAAGAACAGGTAATAATAGAGCAATCGCAGGAGTTAGAAAATCAAAAGGATATTTTATTAAAACAACTTGATTATTATAATTATTTAAATGATTATGTTGTAGTAGATCAGGATGTAATACATTTGGTGCCACCATCGGCAAGAGGTGTAAATGATCCCGTTATTACTCAAATGATAACGGAATTAAGTTCCTTAAGTGCAGAAAGGTCTAGTTTGCAGTTTAATTCTAAAATTGAAAATCCTAGTATTTCTAGAATAAATAGAAGCATTGAAAGTTTAAAGAAATCAGTGTTGCAGCAGGCTAAAAACAATATTGTGTCTACACAAAACTCTATCGCGGCTGTTAATCGTAAACTAATGAATCTGAGTAGTCAAATTAGACGTTTGCCGAAAACTGAACAAAAGCTAATTGATATTGAACGTAAATTCCATTCAACAGATAAAATGTATACTTATTTAATGGAGCGCAGGTCAAATGCCCAATTAGCAAAGGCATCAAATGTACCAGATAACGAAATTATTGAAGAAGCAACGTTTAGGAGTCAAATGGCTCCGGATATGGTACGATTCGTAATGATCGTTGTAATTTTTGGCTTATTTTTCCCTTCGGTTGTTGTTTTTCTAATTGTTTATCAGAATAATAGAATCCAAGATATAGATGACCTAGAAGTATTGGGAATTCCTGTTCTTGGTGCTATCACTGCTAAAGATAAGCATACAACGCATGAGTCGATAGTAAATAATCCAAGGTCTCTCTTATCAGAGTCAATACGTAATATCCGAACTTCAATTGATTTTAAATCAAATGGTAGTAAAGATAATACCCTTTTAGTAACATCTGGGTTGCCAGGTGAAGGTAAAAGCTTTTGTGCCTTAGGGTTAGCAATATCTTATGCTCAACTTGGAAAGAAAACGATATTGTTAGACTTTGATATGCGTAAACCTACTATCGGAGAATTGCTTAATATACATCATGAAGGAAAAGGTTTGAGCCATTTCTTACTTGAGAATATTGATGAGAATCGGAGTCATTTAATTGAAATGTCTAGTATTCCTAACTTATCGGTTATTTTATCTGGAGATATACCACCAAATCCTGTCGAATTAATTGCCGGTTCTCAGACTGATTATTTATTTGAAGAATTAAAGAAATTATATGATGTGGTCGTAATTGATTCACCCCCAATTGGTTTGGTTACAGATGCGCATTTATTAACAAAATATTCGGATGTAAATATTTTGGTTACAAGACATGATAGTACGCCTAAACCCATGTTAAGGCATTTGTTAAAAGATCCTCGAATAAAAGATAATGGGCATTTCTGTTTATTGTTAAATGATTTTCCTTTTACCAGAAAAGGGTATGGGTATGGTTATAATAGTGACTATTATAAAAACTAAATGTAATTACTTGCTTTGTGTGCATAAAGTATTTAGTAAAACCAAAACTCCATGTATTGGAGTTTTGGTTTTTTGTTAAACTTTGATTTCAGTGCTTGTTATAAACTGGATAAATGATCTTGATGGTTATTGTCATCAATTGTTAGAAAATCTAAAGTTGCATCATGGTCTTATTCTCTTATAATTCTATAAGAGTCAATAGTTTTACCATCACTAATTTGTAAAATATAATGACCTTCAGATGATCCAGGAATTTTTAAATGAACAATATTTCCATAACCTGCTTCGGCCTCATAAAATTCAGAAAACAGGAGTTGTCCATCGGAATTATAAAGGCTAAGTCTGATAAGGTTGTCTTTCGGTGAGAAGTACGAAACTTTTACTGGACCCTTAGTTGGGTTTGGAATGCAGGATGTAATTTCAAGGGGTTGGAAGATATTAACCTTTTCAAAAGAAAACATATCTCCTGTATCGTTGTCCCCAATTAGGATTGTGTATTCGCCTTCGTCTAATTCGCTAATGTCGATATCTATTTTATTATCCACACCTTTATTTGCGGAAAATACGGATTCTGCTTTATTTGAACCATTGATATCTAATACTTGAATATCTATATAACTATCCTGTGGAGCATAAAACTCTACCGACATAAGGTCTGCAGTTGGACTTGGTGAGTGTCTAATTATTCTATATTTAGCTTTTTTCTCAGGTTTCTGTTCATTTTTAGTTATTACAAAAGAATCAGATTCGTAATCATTATAGACAAGAATGGTATATTCATTTGCGGGGTAGTTTGCTAAACTATATGAATAAGTGTTTACTTTAGTTTCTACTGTAAGAATTTTGGTGACAAAAAAACTTTCATTTTCATTATTAAGTATTTCTAAATACGCAACATCTTCAGGTGAGTAGAATGATAATGTAAAACTGTCTTTATTGGCAAAATATTGATGAGATAATATTTCAAGCGGATCTGGTTTATCTTGTTTGGTAATTGGAAAATAAGCAGTGCTTTGTTCGCTTTCTAAATAAACAATATATTCGCCTGCATTTATGGATTCAAGATTGATTGAGGTTTTATTCTCTTCACCTTCAATTGCCACAAAATTTTCTGAATAAACATCTTGTCCGGAATTGTTACGAACAGTAATGTCAATGTTTTGATAGCTTGGAGAATAAAATTCAATGTTTATTAAATCAAAAGTGATTGATGGTTCGTAGCTTAAAATCTCCAAGTTATTGCGTTCAATAATTTTGGTAGCAATGAATGAATCACTATTGTTACTTCCACTAAAAGTTATCGTGTAATCACCAGTTTCGAAATTAGCTAGATTAATTGTTCCGGGGTTTTCTCCAATTGAAGCGTTTATTGTTTCCTGGTAAAGCTTATTATTATTGGTGTCTACGATTGATATTGAAATTATTTGGTTACTTGGAGAATATACTGTATATGCTATTTCACGCATTGTTACTTGTGGTGAAAAAGAAATGATTTCAATATCTGATTCTTCGATAGTCTTTTGTATGGTAAAAAAGTCACTTGAAATATCATCACTTAAAATGATTGTGTATGTATCTGCGTCAAATTCAGATAAATCAATATTTCGGGTATTGAATCCTTGAATTGCATTAGTATTTTCTGTATATACTTGATTATTACTGCTGTTTATGACTTCAATGTTAACGGTTTGGTTCTTGGGAGAATAAAAATCAAAATTAACTTGATGACTTATTGGGGAAGTTGCGTGGCTCGTGATTTCAATATTCGTGCGTTCATCAATTCTTAAAACATTAAAAGAATCACTGGTACTATCATCTGAAATATATACCGTATATTCACCTATATCAAAAATGGACAAATCAATTTGATCAGTATTCTCTCCTACTGTAGCTTGGATAGTATTAGTTTGTAATCGAATGTTCTGGCTATTGAATATCTCAATAGTTATGAATTGGTTTTTTGGGGAGTAATAAGTAAATGATGTATTTGCAGATGTTTCATATTCTGCTACATTTAACACTTCAAGAGTCCTTAAAATTTGAGTCTTTTCTATTGATATAATAGCAGAAGTTGTGTTGTCGTCCAGAATTACTGTATATGTTCCTGCTTCATATTCTGAGAAGTCGAACGTTGTCGTGTTTTGATTTTGAGTGATCTGCATGTTTGTGGTGTAGATGAGATTTCCATTAATATCATCAATTTCAAAAGTTACATTTTGGCCTATTTCTGAATAAAAATATAATTGAAAGATATTTGTGTTTGTGTCAAAATTATGATCGGTAATTTCGAGGAATCTTGGATCTTCCAAACGCTCAATGCTAAAGAAGTCACTGCTTTGTTCATCACTAATGACAACAGTGTATTCTCCGGGCCAAAGATTACTAATATCTAGGGTGGAGAGATTTAATTCACCTTGTTTTCCTTCAATTTGTTCTACTAAAACTTGCAACCTTTCTCGATCTAATACTTGTAAGTTGATAATTTGGTCTTTGGGAGAGAAAAAATTAAAACTTATTTCACGAGTTGTTGCCTGAGGACTATAACTTATAAGCTCTAATACTCTAGGAGGATCAACTTTAAAAATAGTAGCTAAATCATCAGTATTACCATCGCTTAGTAAGATGGAGTATTCACCGTTAGGATAGTTAATGAAGTCAATTTCAATTTGATTGTTTGCTCCTTTTATTGCAGTATGTTCTTCAGAATTTATAATTATATTATTTGCATCTAGAATGCTCGATGAAATGATCCCGGTTACTGGTGAATAGTAAGTTACAGTTACGGTATGTGTTGTTTCTGTTGGGATTGTATTTGTTATTTCTAGAGGTAGAGGTGCATCTTCCTTTATAATTATACATTGTGCATATGAATTTGGGTCACTTAAAGTGATTGTATATGTACCATTGTTTAATTCTGATACATCTATTGTTGCGGAATTATCAAATCCGGCCCGGGCGTTTGTCGTATTGTTTTTTACGGTTGTATTGTTACTGTCTGTTATATTCCAGTTGATAATTTGGTCAATTGGAGAATAATAGGAGATAGTGACTGAATTATAAGTTGTTTTTGGGGAATATGCTGAAATTGTAAGCGGATTTAACGGGATATCAACAATAACCTCAAAATCAAAACTATTTATGCCATCTGAAAAATATACCTTATAAAGACCATTTTCATAATCGACAAAAGGGATTTTAATATAATTTACTCCGTTTTGTGCCAAATAATTTTTTGTTTCGATTTTATTAGAGTTACTATCTGTTATAAAATAGCTAATGTTATTTTGATTATACGTACAGAAATCGACCAATAGAGTATCAGTAATTGTTTGAGGGCTGTAACTGTTTAGTGTTAGGTCAAAGCAGTCAGGTTTATTGTATGTGAATTTTTTGTTTTCCTGTGAGCCATTGTTTTGAATAGTAATCGAATAAGTCCCGCTAGGACAGTTTAAACATGAGTTGGGCAAGTTAATGGTATTGCCACTATTAATGTTGTCAAAAGAGGCGATTAGTTGATTGTCACTATTATATAGGTAGGCATTTGTTGAGGAGCAATTTCCTGTAAATGAAAAGTCAATGTCTACAAATTGATCTGTTTCTGCTGTTATATTATCAAATTGAATAGCGCATGGTTGAGAGACTACTGTTTTATCAGGATTTTTTGCTTTTAATAAAAAAGCACCAAACTCACTAGATGTATGACTTGGAACTGAGGGTGTAGGAGCAATAGGATTAATAATTTCTGTTAAATTCATAGGAATGCTAATGCTTCCGCCATTATAAGTACCACTCACAACAGGATTGCCTAATAAGTTTTCCACGTCATAAATTTCAAATTCTACACCTTTTTCAAGTGCAGAGGAAAGATCCACGGTTACACTTGATCTGTTTTCAAAATTAAAAATGGCAATATGGGCTCTGTTTCTCTCATATTTATTAGGTTCTATTCGAATAATATTTGCCGGTTTGCCGTTTATCGCGTTACTGTTAGCATCGAGGGAAGTGTTGGATTGCCAAGTGCTAAAGGTGCTGGTAGTTCCATTAAAATGAAAAGTTGAAGTACTGTTGTAATAATATTGATTTCCACTAAAGTTATACCCCCTTAGATCACTAATCGTTAGCATTCTAATGTTTCGATATCCTGCAACTAGGACATTGTCAGTGAATTCCATGTTCTGAAACTTTCTTACTTCCACGCTGTAATAGCCCCCTGCAAATACGTTGTTTGTTAGTGTAATGTCGTTATTAATAGTGGTTTCAGAATAGCCTAATTGAATGTTTGTTGCTCGTTTAGGTTGGTATAAATAATTATTGCTAACGACAACATTTTCAGCAGGGTTTCCACCTCCAATAAGAAAAACGCCTTCCGGAGCCGCATCAATTTGAAGTGCACCATCTCCAAATCCAATGTTTCCGGATATTTTAAAGCCTGTTACTGATGCTGTGTTAGTCCCTCCAACTTGTAAAGGGTATTGAAAGCCATTAAAACTAATGTTATTTTCAATGATTTTTAGTCCGGTGGAGTTTTTACAATATATTCCATGTGAATGACCACGATCAGTACCTTGCCATCCAAAATGGTAAATAATATTACCATATATTTCTGTTCCAATGGCTGCTACTCCACTTCCTATACCGGTACCTGTACTATTGTCAATGATGCAATTGATGATTTTCACATAGTTACTAGCTACGGCAATACCATTTGTCTCATTGTAATCAGTGGGGTCACTTCCTGCTTCTGAGGAGTATCTGTTTTGTAATGTATTTGTAATTCGCAAATCTTTTACAATAATGTAATTACCTCTAATGTCTAGGGTTGCGTGATGGTCGTCAGCAGCGACGCCATCAAGAATGACCTCATCATTTTCAAAAGGAATAATGGTAATGTATTTTCCAGAAGATCCACTTAGATAAACATCCCAATTCCCTTTGTATGTTCCTGCGTGAAAACAAACTGAGTCACCTCCCTGTATACTAGCAGTTCGCGTGAGTCCGTAATCGATACTCCATGGGTTATTAATGCTTCCGTCACCGTTGCTATTTCCTGTTGTGCTAATATGATATTGCTTACCCAAGGTAAATTGTAGAAAACAAAATAGAAAAACAATTACCCATACACCTCTATCCTTCATGATTTTATGTTTTATCCAAGATTATGGAATGTTCGTCAAATAAGTTACGAAATAATGCGACCGGGGACAATGGGAATCGGTCATATAAATTTGGCTTTTTTATAAAAGGAAAAAAATGGTTTACGAATCACTTAAGAACATTGATTTAAAACAAGATATTTTATTAATCAAAGCTTTTGGTTAGTTACTCAAAAACGAGATGCCTTTAGGAATTGTCTTTTGTAAATTATCTCTTGATTAAACTTCAAAAACAGAAACTATGTGTATGAAATCTATTAACGCACTATTAGTAGTTGGTCTGGTGGTAATACTAAGTAGCTCTTGTAGTCATGACGGTTATAAGGAAGCGGTAGTACACGATGAAAAAGTGACCAATGTGTTGTTTCTACATCACAGTACTGGAAATAACATTTACAAAGGAGCTATGAATGATGGTCAGCCTGATGTGAAAAAATGGTTTTTGGATTATAATGAAAAGCATGATTTAAAGATAAATTTTGTAGAGAGATCTTTTCCTCTAAGCAAACGGTATATGATTTTATCTGGTTATGGGTGGAAAAATTATCCCTACGATTATTATAATATATGGGTTAAGCATGGTGAGGATAATTCTTTTAAAAACGAACCAACTTTAAAAGTACTTACTCCTTTATGGGATGTTATTGTGTTTAAGCATTGTTATCCTGTTAGTTCAATCAAAGAAGACCAAGAGGTTTCGATAGATTCTAACCAAAAGAATCTCACTAATTATAAAATGCAATATGAGGCATTGAAAAATAAATTACGAGAATATCCGGATACTAAATTTATTGTTTGGACAGGAGCCGCTTTGGTGAAAAATGCCACTGATGAACCCAAAGCTTTACGTGCTAAAGAATTTTTCAATTGGGTTATTAATGATTGGGATGAGCCGGGTGATAATATCTTTTTATGGGATTTTTATGATTTACAAACAGAAGGAGGTTTGTATTTTAAAGATGAATACGCCGCCGGAAAAAAAGATTCACATCCGAACCGAATTTTCAGCGCTCAAACCGCACCATTATTTTGTAATCGAATAATAGATGTGGTAAATAATAAAGGAGAATTAACAGAATTAACCGGAAAGCATTTAAGTCTTACCGAAGAATAAATAGTTTTAATTTTAACCTAAACCGAATTGTTATGAAAGAGAAGATTAGAGGTTTCATTGCGGAAACTACTTTTACAGATCCAGAAATTATTCTTGATAATACAATGATTTTTGAAGATGGAATTTTTGATTCTATGGGTTTATTAGGATTGATAAATTATTTAGAGTCTGAGTATGGCGTTGTTACAGAAGATGTAGAGCTTCAAGAAGAGAATTTTGGAAGTGTTGAGCGAATAGCTGCCTTTGTCGATCGTAAAATTCATCAAATGAATTAGTAAGTTTTTCTTTTTTTAAAGCATAAGTTGAGAATAATAATTTTAGGCAAGAATATTCATTTTCTGGATGTTCATTGAAATGTGTGGTAAGTTTCAGAAGATGCAAGTCGATTATTATTTCAGTTTGAATGGCTTGATGTGGTTCATCTTTAATTTATTGGAGCCATTACAAGAAGAATATTATAACCTAACCTAAAGTTTATGTGTGGAATTGCCGGCTTTGTAGATCACAACTATTACCATGATAGAGAATTTCTACTAAATAGTATGCTAACAAGCATACAGCACCGTGGTCCTGATGAAACGGGTTTATATTTAGGAGATAAAGCATGTATTGGAAATGTGCGTCTTAGTATTGTTGATTTGGCACATGGCCAGCAACCGTTATGTAATACTGAGGGGTATTTGTGGATCGCTTATAACGGAGAGGTTTTTAATTATCCTGAATTAAAAGCATTGTTAGAGCAAAAAGGATATGTGTTTAAAACAAATAGCGATACGGAAGTGGTTTTACTGATGTATCAAGAGTTTGGAAAAGATTGCTTGAATTATTTCAATGGGCAGTTTGCTTTTGCGATTTGGAATGAAAAGGAATCTTCTTTATTTATAGCTCGAGATCGAATGGGAATACGTCCTTTGTATTATAGTGATAGTCAGGGGCGTTTGGTTTTTGCTTCCGAGATGAAATCACTTTTTCAATACCCTGATGTCAAAAGAGAATTGTCTTATAAAGGTTTAGTCCAAGTATATCGCTTTTGGAATGCTTTGAGTCCACAAACCTCTTTTGAAGGTGTGTTTGAATTACCGGCAGGTCATTACGCAGAGTATAAAAATGGAAAATTGAAAATAGAGCGGTACTGGACATTGAATTACGCAAAGAAAGTTGATAGACTCACAAATGTTAATGAAATAAAAGAAACCTTTCATGCTTTGTTAAAAGATTCAGTAGCATTGCGTTTGCGAGCAGATGTGCCAGTTGCTGCTTATTTAAGTGGAGGGCTTGACTCTACAAGTACCACAGCTTTGATAAAACAACTATTCCCGGATGTCCTAAATACTTATTCCATTGGATTTGCTGATGCTGCTTTTGACGAAACACATTTTCAAAAGGAAGTTGCAGCCTATTTCCAAACCAATCATCAATCGATGGTTTTTAATAATAGTGATCTGCCTTCCTTGTTAGAGAAAGTTTTATGGCATTCTGAGATTCCTTTATTACGAACAGGACCATTTCCGATGTTTCGTTTGTCTGAAATGGTACGCCAATCAGGAATAAAAGTTGTAATTACCGGAGAAGGTGCAGATGAAATGCTGGGTGGATATAATATCTTTAAAGAAACACTGATTCGTTTATTTTGGTCAAAATTTCCGGAATCAAAATTACGACCATTATTACTGAAAAAACTTTATCCATATATACCGCAAATAAAAAATGGAAGTCCAGGTGCATTAAGAATGTTTTTTGGTTACCAACTTAAAAACACTGATTCTCCGGTATATTCACATTTACTACGGTGGAAAAACTCTCAGAAATTAATTAATCATTTGTCTCCAAGCTTAAAAGCCCATATTAATGGTTATGATCCCGTTTCAGAATATGCTTCTTCTATAGAGCAGTCGGTATCCGGTTTAAGTGGTGTGTCTAAAGCGCAGTATATAGAATCTACGCTTTTCTTACCGGGATACTTACTTTCATCTCAAGGAGATAGGATGGCAATGGCTAATTCTGTTGAAGGCAGATATCCATTTTTAGATTATCGATTAATTGAGTTTTGTACTCAATTGCCCGATGACCTTAAGTTGAAAGGCTTGAATGAAAAGTATTTGTTAAAGTCTATCGTGAAAGATCAAATACCTGACTCTGTTTTAAATCGGTCAAAACAAGCTTATAGAGCGCCTATTGCATCAGCGCTGGTGAATGACAAAAGTGGCTTTGTTGAGCATATGCTTTCGTCCTCTGAAATTTCTAAAATCGGAATTTTTGATTCAGTTTCTGTTTCAAAGATTTTTACAAGTGCGAAGAATTTTAATGGACAAATTTCCGAAATAGATAATATGGCATTGATGGCCATTTTATCAACTCAAATTATAAATAAGCTTTTTATCTCTGATTTTAAAAGGATTTTACCTGGAGAAGAGAAAAAGGGTGTTGTGATGAATAAGGAGTATTCTAAAATATAGTTTTTAGTTGTTGAATAAAAAAAACAGAAATATGAATAATCGACCTAACTTTTCTAGAGAAATAATCCAGCTTCAGAACATTGATGAGGTTGTAGAATCTATATGTGAAAAACTGAGAGATGATGTGTTTAAACGTTTTCGTCGTCAGGGAGCTGTTATTGGTGTAAGTGGAGGTATTGATTCTTCTGTAACTTTGGCTCTTGCAGTAAAGGCCTTTGGGGCTGATAAAATATTAGCAGTGATGCTGCCGGAAACAGATTCAAGTCCTGATAGTGAGGCCTTAGCTCGCCAATTAACGGATAAATTTAAAGTAAAAGCAATAGTAGAAAATATTAGTGGTGCTTTAGATGGATTTGGCTGTTATTCACGGCGTGATGAAGCGGTTAAAAGGGTGATACCGGAATATAATCCTGCCATAGATAAAATGAAAGTAATTATTCCAAAGGAGTTTGTAGGTAAAAATTTACCTCCTGTACATTATGTAGCTGTGGTTTTTGCTGATGGAACAGAAAAACAGGCGCGTTTACCTCTGAATGAATATTTACAAATAGTGGCATCTTCTAATTTTAAACAGCGCAGTCGTGCTTCCATGTTATATTACCATGCAGAAGCACTTCATTATGCGGTTATTGGAACCCCCAATAAGCATGAAGTTCAACAAGGTTTTTTTGTGAAATATGGAGATGGTGCTGCAGATGTGATGCCGATCGGGAATTTGTTTAAAACTCAAGTGTATCAAATTGCCAGGTACTTAGGAGTTCCGGATGAAATCATAAAAAGACCACCAACTACAGATACTTATACCGCAGAACAAACACAGGAGGAATTTTTCTATCAAATGCCATTTGAAGAAATGGATTTATTCTGGTACGGTTGGGAACAAGGGTATTCGCCGGATGAAGTTGGCTCAGTTATGGGAAAATCTGCTGATGAAGTATTGAAAATTTATAGGAATTTTGAGAGGAAAAAGAAAACGACTGATTATTTGCGTACACCTCCGGTACATAATTATTTGAATTGAAAAAGGAATTTTAACAGTAAACCCCCAGACTTATGAATTGTGTAGATTATTTATTTGGAGATCGAAAAACAAATGATAAACTTTTTGTTTTAGGACAGAAGGAGAGCATTAGTTTTATTGAGTTGGAGATTCAAGTGGGAAAGGTATCTTCTTGGTTGCGAAATGAAATGGGACATGGTCAGAAAATACTACTCTTGTCATCCAATAGTTTATTTTTTATTGTGGCTTATTTAGCAATCATGAAGTCTGGGAATACTGTTGTTCCATTAAATCCAGTAATCGAAAAAGAAAATTTTAATTATATCTCGGAGCAGGTTGAGGCGACCTGTGGTTTTATTGCAAATAATGTTTTGCGAAGGCTAGAGCATAATTTAGAAAAGGTTGTCAATGAAATGGATTTAAAAGAAATCCTTTTAGAGCCAAATAATGCTTATAAATCGGAAGCAGATTTTGATTCGGAACAGTTAGCTCAAATTATTTATACTTCTGGATCAACAGCACTACCTAAAGGTGTAATGCTTTCCCATAAAAACATAATGGCCAATACGAATTCCATCATCGAATATTTAAATCTTTCTGATAAAGATATTATGGAGGTGGTACTGCCTTTTTATTATTGTTATGGTTTGTCATTGTTGCATACTCACTTACGAGTGAAAGGTAGTATTGTTCTGAATAATAATTTTATGTTTATTGGTTCTGTATTAAAAGACTTATCTAAATATAATTGTACCGGGTTTGCAGGAGTACCAAGTCACTTTCAGGTGTTGTTACGAAAATCTGACACATTTATAAAATCTGATTATCCTTCCTTAAAATATGTCACTCAAGCAGGAGGTAAGTTACATCCCGTATTTATAAAGGAATTTAAAGAGTATTTTCCCAATGTTGAGTTTGTAGTGATGTATGGTCAGACAGAAGCAACTGCGAGATTATCCTATTTGCCACCAGAATATTTATTATCCAAATTAGGCTCTATTGGAAAAGGGATACCAAATGTTGAATTGCAAGTCGTGTCTCTTGATGGAGAGCAAATTAAGCCTGGCGAAGTTGGCGAAATTATTGCAAAGGGGGACAATGTAATGCTGGGGTATTATTTGGATGAAGAGTCTACGGCTACTACCATTAAAGATAGTTGGCTTTATACAGGCGATTTAGCAACTGTTGATGAGGATGGATTTATTTATCACACTGCGCGAAAAAAGGAAATAATAAAAGTTGGTGGTAAAAGGGTAAGTCCGAAAGAGATTGAAGAAGTACTGGTTTCCATTCAAGGTGTTGTGGATTGTACCATAGAAGCTATAGATGATGAGGTGTTAGGAGAAGCCATAAAAGCAACATTAGTGGTTAAAGAATTAAACAATGGGTTGGATGAATCCTTTGTAAAAGCTTATTGTAGTGAACGTCTGGCAAGCTATAAAGTGCCGGGGTATTTTGAATTTGTAGACCGAATGAACGTTAGTGCTACCGGAAAGAAAGTAAAAGGAGGTACTTATAACGAAAAGGCTAATTAGAAAATAGACTTTAATGTGCTTTAAAAATTCAGGTTTTTTCATGTTGTACATCGGTGTTGAAATCAACATTTAAGCTGTTAATATTTTTCTTTGATAATAAATGGCAGATAAGTTATTTTCAATTAGTCATAGTCCATATTGTAGAATTTTCATCCCCTTTCTTATTGGGATTATTCTTCAAGAATGGTTTGTATTTCAGTTACCTATTGTAATTGGGGTGTTTGTAGTGTTGGTGATAAGTTATGTAATAATCGTTTATCAAATTAAAAAGAAAGCCTTATATGCTTGGCGGAAAGTGCCGGGTGTTTTATTATTAGTTGTTTTTCTTTTGTTCGGATACTCGTATTCTGCTTTACGTAAACCTTTGTTGTTGGAAAGCGATGAGCTCGTTGAAATGAAAGTTCAGCTTATAAGTAACTTAGACGAAACTGAGAAGAGTTATAAAACCGAAGTGCAAATTTTATCAGAAACACCTCAGAGGATTTATAAACACAGTGTGACTGGTCATGTATACTTTTCAAAGAAAAGATATTTTTCAGAACCAAGAGTCGGAGAGATTTATAAGGTAAAAGGTACGCTCATTAATTTTGAGAAAAGTAAAAATCCTTATGCTTTTGATTATGCAGAGTATTTAAAAAATAGCCGTATTAGTTTTCGACTAATAGAATATGAAAGTACCCGACTCAATGAAGAGCATTTTAATATTTCTGTTTTAAGTTCGCAATTTAAAGAAAGCTTATTAGAAACTTTTGTTAAAAGTGGCCTGAGAGAGAATGAACTTGCCGTTTTAAATGCTTTGTTTTTAGGAGATAAGACGTTGTTGAATGTTGAACAAAAAGAGTGTTTCGCAACTGCAGGGGCTTTTCATATTTTGGCCGTTTCTGGTTTGCATGTTGGAATAATTTTTTTACTACTACATGGGTTTTTTAAACGAATTCTTTCTTTAAAGAAAGAATGGTTTAGGTTTCTGCTCATTGTGATTATTCTATGGAGCTACGCTTTTATTACTGGATTATCACCTTCTGTAATGCGGGCGACCATAATGTTTTCAATAGTTGGAATTAGTGAAATTGTGAGCAGAAAGGTGAATATTTATAATTTGCTTTCTATTTCTTTTTTTGTGATTCTATTGGTTGATCCGTTGTGTGTTTATCATATTGGCTGTTGGTTATCACATTTAGCTGTGCTAACAATTGTTGTGTTTTATCCGGAGATTAATAATTGGTTTACCTTTCGCTTTGTTGGCTTTAGATGGCTTTGGTCTTTAACAGCATTATCACTCTCTGCACAGATTGGTACTATACCTCTGGGTATATATATGTTTAATTATTTTCCAACATATTTTTTAATAACTAATTTTCTGTTAGTTCCTGTTGTGGCTCCTGTTTTGATATTATCTATTTCGATTATGTGTTTTCAGTTTTCGACATTCTTTACTCTAATGTTAGGAGGTGGCTTGCAAGATGTTTTGATGTTTATGAATAAGGTGACTATGTTTATTAGCAACTTACCCTTTTCAAGCCTGGAAAACTTACATTATGAATGGTATGATTTGATAATACTTTATCTCGTTGTTCTAAACTTGATCTTCTTAAAAGAATATCGGCGGTTACAGTACATCAAAAGAATATTGTTTTTAAGTATTGTGTTTGTTCTTAGTTTAGAGGTGCATTATTTCAATCGACCTAAATCAGGTTTTATTGTCGCCCATTATCCGGGCTATACGGTTGTTAATGTTTTTGATCGTAATACAAATGAAGTATGGGTTGACGGAGATTTATCAGTTCAGCAATTGAAATATTGTTTAGGCGGTTTATGGACTAAGTATCATTTGCCTACTAAGGTGGAAGTGAAATTGTTGAATAGCGAATTCGTCTCTAAGAAAGTAGGTCGAATGGAGGTTTTAATAGTTGATCGTCCACAACGCTTAACATCATTTCACACTAAGGATAGTGAAAAGTGGATGATATGTTGTAACTTTCCTGATAATGAGCTTTTAAATGTGAATGGTTTATTAAAGGAATGTAAGGTTGTAATATCTACAAAAGCCCCGAAAGGAAAATACAATAAAATGAAAAGTCATTTCAAAAAAGTAGGATGTTTTTGTGTAAATGATTCCGGTGCTTTAGTAGTGTTAAATGATTCTTAATAACCAAAAACAATTCGTTTTTATTTGGAAGTATGGACTTAGAATAATTTAATTTGCGTCAATTTTTCCAAAGAATATAATATTTCGATATGAGGATTTTTATTGCAGGAGCTGGTGAAGTAGGAACGCATTTAGCAAAAATGCTGTGTAATGCTAAGCATGATGTCATTTTAATGGATGAAGATGAGGAGAAGCTGAAGCAGATTGATTCTCATTTTGATTTAATGACAATTGTTGGAACGATTTCTTCCATAGAAGATTTAAAGGAAGCTAATGTAAAATCATGTGATTTATTTATTGCTGTACCGCCTTATCAGGATATGAGTATTTTATCTTGCATTTTGGCAAAAAAATTAGGTGCCACTACCACCGTAGCCAGAGTTAATAATCATGAGTACCTATTGCCTGAAAATAAAGAGTTTTTCCGTCAGTTAGGGATCGATGAGTTGATTTATCCCGAGCAATTAGGAGCCTCAGAAACTGTAGCTTCTCTTAAGCAAGTTGGAACTCGACAAATGGTTGAGTTTAGTGGTAGTAAATTGGTGTTATTTGCAATTAAGGTTCGAGATAATGCTTTGATAGTAGATAAAACTATGGCTGAAATTTCTGCCATGTACGAGACTCAGCAATATAACATTGTGGCTATAAATAGGCATGGTGAAACCATTATTCCAAGAGGAAGTGAGGTTGTGCTGCATAATGACTTAATATATGTTTTAACAACTAAATCAGCTGTTGATCAGGTTTTATTAGATGCCGGAAAGACGCAATTCGAAATTAAAAATGTAATGATTCTTGGGGGGAGCCGAATCGGAAAGAAAGTTGCCCAACAGCTGGAAGGTAATTACAATATAAAGTTAATTGAGATTGATAAAGAAAAGTCTGCGAAATTAGCTGATGAATTAGAGCGTACATTGGTGATTAATGGGGATGGTCGAAATCTTGAGTTGTTACGCGATGAAGGAATTCATAAAATGGATGCTTTTGTTGCTGTGACTGCTAATTCAGAAGTCAATATTTTGGCTTGTCAGTTAGCTAAAAAAATGGGAATTAAAAAGACTGTTGCTGAAGTTGAGAACATGGATTATATTGATTTAGCAGAGAATATTGGTATTGGTACCCTTATCAATAAAAAATTGATTGCAGCAAGTCACATTTATCGATATACAGTGCGTGCACATGTTTCCAATGTGAAATGTTTAATTTCCACGGATGCAGAGGTGTTAGAGTTAATTGCCCAACCGGGATCGAAAATCACCAAAGATCAACTCAAAGAATTAAAGCTACCTAAAGACGTATACATTGGTGGAATAATTAGAAGTGATTCTGCCATTTTAGCTACCGGTTTAACACGAATTCAGCCACAGGATAAAGTGGTGTTATTCGTCCTGCCTTCTGGGATTTCAAAAATAGAGAAGATGTTTAATTAAAGTTCACAACAATTAGTTATCTCTTGTTTTAGAATTAGATAATTATTTTTGAACTCGCACCTAAATTCGAGCATTTACTTGTATTCATATTTGAAGAATAGAATTTGTATGGTCGGTTCAGGGGAAATAATTATGAAAAAAGTAAGATATTTGCAGCCGGAATTCATCCGGCTTTTTTTATATTCGTTAAGATAGCGATTAAAATTTCAAACAGCTCCGTATGCTTAATTATCGGTTTATACTTTTAGTATTAGGATTACTACTTGTTGTAGAAGGTGTTTTTATGTTATTGTCAGGTTTTGTAGCCCTATTGTATGGAGAGTATGATTTGCCTTATCATTTAACTTCGGCAGGAATTTGTATCGTTCCCGGTATGATTATAGCCGCCATATTAAAAGACGCCCCAAAAAATATAGGGAAACGAGAAGGTTATTTAGTCGTTTCCATGGTGTGGATAGTGTTTTCTTTATTTGGACTTTTACCTTTTTGGTTGAGTAATGCCATTCCTTCCTTTACCGATGCTTTTTTTGAAACGATGTCTGGTTTTACCACTACAGGAAGTAGTATACTCAATGATATTGAAGCCTTGCCTCATGGAATCTTGTTTTGGCGTAGCTTAATTCAATGGTTAGGGGGCATGGGAATCATTGTTCTGTCCCTTGCAATTCTGCCTTTTTTGGGAGTTGGTGGTATGCAAATGTTTGTGGCTGAAGTTCCCGGGATAGTGCCGGATAAATTGCATCCTCGTATTACGGAGACTGCTAAGCGTTTGTATTCTATATATGTGGCTTATACATTGATGGAGACTGTGTTATTGTGGGTTGGAGGGATGAGTTTTTTTGATGCTATATGCCATAGTTTTACAACAATGGCAACAGGTGGTTATTCTACTAAACAAGCGAGTGTAGCATATTTTTCATCACCCTTTTTGCAGTATGTTATAATCTTGTTCATGTTCATAGCAGGAACGAATTTTACCTTGTCGTACAGTGCTTTGCATGGTAAAATGAAAAAGGTAATACAGGATGAAGAATTTCGTAATTATTTTTGGATTACTATTGGGGTTAGTATTATAATTGGTTCTGTCCTTTATTTTTCTGGAGATGTTGCAACTGTTGAAAAGGCATGGCGTGATTCTTTGTTTCAGGTGGTTTCTTTAATTACAACAACAGGGTATGCCACAGCTGATTATTTGGTTTGGCTCCCATTTTTGAGTGTCATTGTTTTGTTGTTAATGTTCCTTGGAGGATCGGCAGGTTCAACCGGAGGTGGAATAAAAGTAGTGCGAATCGTATTGTTAATGAAGAATAGTTATTATGAATTGAAACGTTTAATCCATCCCAATGCCATAATTCCTGTACGCTATAATTCCAGAGCTGTAGCACCCAATATCGTTAATAATGTATTGGCGTTTATTGTTATATATATGCTCATTATTGGGGTTAGTATGGTCATTATGTCCATGATGGGATTAGAACTAGATACTTCACTTGGAGCTGTAGCAACATCAATAGGTAACATTGGACCCGGATTCGGAGAGGTGGGTCCTGCTGCAAATTTTTATTATATCCCGACATTGGGCAAGTGGTTTTTGGCTTTTTTAATGTTAGTAGGTCGTTTGGAATTATTTACTGTTATTCTTCTTTTTTCATCTTATTTTTGGAAAGGTTAATGGGCTCTTCTTAATATGATGAAGCTGTACTTTCTTAATTATGTTGACTATGAAGAGAGTTCTTGGTCAAAAGGTACAATCTTCCAATATTTCTGGCTGAGATAAATGGCGGAGTTATTTGTGTTGCTATTTTTTTACTTATAATCTTTGCAAAAAGGTTTTGTAATATCCAGACATCTATTTGTGGAAGCACATTATTTTGAAACAAAGGATGCTTTTTAGTTAGTCGAAGGCACCTCAGTAGAATATAATTCACAACAAAACAACCTTATTACCTTTTAGCATTTATCGGTATTAATATAAAGTATTCCGCCAAAATATAACTTGATCCTTTTTATTGAGCTGTAGGATTAAGAAATCTTAATGACGAAATATCTTAGTTTTAGAATGTTTTGTCATTAAGTCTAAGTGCTAATGTTTATTGTTTAATGCAGTACGGTTACGATGTAGTTCTATTTTAATTTTCCTTTTCCTTCTCTTATAATTTCAATCTCCCCACTGGTGCAATCAATAATTGTTGAGGGTTCGTTATCGCCATATCCACCATCAATAACAACATCTACTAAATCCTTAAATTTTTCATAGATAAGTTCCGGATCAGTGGTGTATTCAATTACATCATCCTCATCATGAACTGAAGTGGATAAGATTGGATTGCCCAGTTCCTTTACTAATTCGCGGATAATGTTATTGTCAGGTACGCGGATGCCCACTGTTTTTTTGTTGTTTTTAAAGAGTTTGGGTACTTGGTTGTTGGCTTCAAGGATGAAGGTAAATGGACCGGGTAAATTGTGCTTCATGAGTTTAAAGATTTGATTGCTCAAAGGTCTCGTGAAATCAGAAATGTGGCTTAAGTCGTGACAAATGAATGAAAGGTTAGCTTTTTTTAGGTTTATGTTTTTAATACGGGCAATCCTTTCAATTGCTTTTGCATTGTTAATATCGCAACCAATTCCATAAATGGTATCAGTTGGATAAATAACGATACCTCCTTTTTTAAGAATATCAACAATTTGTTGGATGTCCTTAGGGTTAGGATTGTTTTCGTATAATTTAATAAGCATAGCTTTAGTGTTTAGTGTTGGAATAGAGTAGTCGGTATACGAATTAAAGGCGTTTTAGTTTTAAACGTAAAAAAGCCATCCGAAATGTTTCGAATGGCTTTCTTGAGCGGAAGACGGGGCTCAAACCCGCGACCCTCAGCTTGGAAGGCTGACGCTCTATCAACTGAGCTACTTCCGCAAAATAAAATACAGAGCCGATGAAGGGACTCGAACCCCCGACCTGCTGATTACAAATCAGCTGCTCTAGCCAACTGAGCTACATCGGCAATAGTGTGGGGAGAGCAGGATTCGAACCTGCGAAGTCGTAAGACAACGGAGTTACAGTCCGTCCCAGTTGGCCGCTTTGGTATCTCCCCAACTGTATTTTCAATAATTTTAAGTTCCGGTTCTCTGCCGGATGTCTTGTAGAGCTTTCTCTACCAAGAGCCGATGAAGGGACTCGAACCCCCGACCTGCTGATTACAAATCAGCTGCTCTAGCCAACTGAGCTACATCGGCGGGTGGGTAAGCTACCCATATCGCACCGCTACAACCGTTTACCCTTGCTGCCGCCAGGCCCTGGGGGAGTTCAACGGGAGCTGGTCGTATGAGACTTACCCGTCTTTCGTGATTGCGGATGCAAAGGTAGCACATAAATTCATTCCTGCAAATTATTTAGTGAACTTTTTTATTGCAAATGTGTTAAGTATGTGAAAATGAGGGATAAAAATTTCAATTTTTTTTGGATTGTTTTTTTGGGGCTATAAGGTTGGTAGTAAAAAATGGACTTCCTTCTTTTGGTCTTACAATCATTTTATATCTTAGTCGCCTAGAAATTTCAAAAGAAAAAAATATGTCAGTTGAAGAAGTATCTGTTAAAAAGACCGGATTAACCATTGGATTTTATTTAGGGCTTTTTACAGGGGTATATAGTATAGCTTTATATTATTTAGGAGCTTTCGAAAATGGTTTATTAGGATTAATTTCAAGAGCAGTTTTTATTTTAACTCTGTTTGTAGGGATGAAACAATTTAGAGATAAACTGAATGGTGGTTTTTTAACTTACAGTAAAGGCGTTAAGCTAGGTGTAGTAATAAGTCTTAGTACTGGTTTTGTAAGTGGATTGTTTTTATTGGTGTTGGTAAAATTTATCGCTCCCGAGTTTATTGGGCTGTTAATTGATAAAGCATTATTAATTTTGTCGGAAAGTGGATTGCCCGAAAGTCAGATAGTACAAGCCGAGAAGATGTATCGAAAGTTGTTTACACCTGGTTCGCTTGTGTTTTTCGAAATAATAGGACAAGCGATTATTGGTACTTTAATTTCTCTTATCTTAGCAGCAATTGTAAAAAAAGACAAGCCACCTTTTGAGGTTGTATCAGAATAAACCTAATAAACACCATGCAAAGAAACTCTGATTTAAGAAGGCAAAATGGTGTTTTGCGCCAAGTGGCCATTTAAAAGTAAACTAACGCATGAATTTATCAATCATAGTTCCTCTTTATAACGAAGAAGAATCTTTACCTGAATTATTAAAATGGATACGAAAAGTTGTAGATGGTATGTCTATAACTTATGAAGTTGTTTTTGTGGATGATGGTAGTTCTGATCAATCCTGGAGAGTAGTTCAGAATTTAAAAATGAATAACGATGTGGTGAAAGGCATTCGTTTTCGGCGTAATTATGGGAAATCAGCCGCCTTGTTTTGTGGTTTCGAAGCTGTGGAGGGTGATGTTGTGATTACAATGGATGCTGATTTGCAAGATAGTCCTGATGAAATACCTGAGCTTTATCGAATGATTGTTCAGGATGGATTGGATGTTGTAAGTGGCTGGAAGAAAAAGCGTTATGATCCTCTTGGTAAAACTTTACCGAGTAAATTATTTAATCGAACTGTGCGAATGGTTTCCGGTATTAAACTGCATGATTTTAATTGTGGACTAAAAGCTTATCGTAAAGAGGTTGTAAAAAATATTGAAGTCTATGGTGAAATGCATCGTTATATTCCTTTGATTGCGAAACAGGCTGGTTTTTCTAAAATTGCTGAAAAAGTAGTTCAGCATCAGGAACGAAAATACGGCGTTTCAAAATTTGGGATCGAACGTACCATTAAGGGGTTTCTGGATTTGATGTCGGTGACGTTCATTTCGAAATTTGGCAAACGACCTATGCATTTATTTGGAGGAGTAGGGACTCTGATGTTTATCATTGGTTTTTGCTCTGCTTCTTATCTGGGATTAAAAAAGTTATGGTTTGTGTATCATCATATATCAGCACAGTTAGTAACCGAAAGTCCTTATTTTTATATTGCTTTAATTTGTATGGTTTTAGGAACACAGTTGTTTTTAACCGGCTTTCTGGCCGAAATGATTTCGAGAAATTCAACAGATAGAAACGTATATAATATTTCAGAAAGAATTAGTTAATGAAGTTTTACGATCAAATTGTAAGTGCATACGATGAACTTTTTCCTTTTAACGAAAAGCAGGAAGAGTTTTTAATTAATCAATTAGGAAAAAATGTGTGGGATAGTAATATCCTTGATATGGGATGTGGAACAGGATCATTATCGATAAGTTTAGCGCGTAAGGGTGCTATGGTTCGTGCATTTGATTTTAATGAACAAATGGTTGCTGTTGCTAAAGGGAAGAAACCAAGAGCTTTAAATCTTAAGTTTCAGCAAGGCGATATGATGAAGTTATGGGCTTTGTTTCCAAGTGTTGTTTTTGATGCTTTAGTTTGTTTTGGAAATACCTTGGTGCACCTCAACTCTTTTAATGACATTCATTATGTGTCGCATGATGCTGCTTTTCGTTTGAAGAAAGGTGGGAAGTTTATGTTTCAAATAATTAATTATGATCGGGTGGTGGCAAAGGGTGTTACTGCATTGCCAACAATCGATGTTGTGAACTATAATTTGGTTCGAAACTATCATCAAAAACCCGGAGTTATAGGTTTTGAAACGATTTTAACCAATAAAGCAGATGGGTCAAAAGTCGTTGGTGAAGTTCCGTTGTTACCATTGCAGAGAAGTGAAATTGAAAAAATGTTAGCCTCCGATTTCTCAAAAGTTGATTTTTTTGGTGGTTTTGATCAAACTGAGTGGACCGAGGATTCATTTCATACCATAGTTGTGGCTGAAAAGTAAAAAGGGAGGAAGAGTTCATCTACAATAATAGGTTCCTACGTTTTCGATATGGTCCTCCCAATCTAAAGTTTGTTTATTACTATCGGATCAAATTGTGCTGATGAAAGTTAGCGCTAAAGGCAAGTGGCTATTTCTTAATTTTTGGTGCAGATGTTTGATTCTTGTGAGTGTCTGTTTTGGGAATAAATTATAATAAAGAGGAGATGTATTTGATGATCTCCTCTTTTTCCTTTGGGTGAAACCATTTTATTTCCTGGTCTCTTCTAAACCATGAAAGTTGTTTTTTAGCGTATCTTCGGGAGTTGCGTTTAATTAATTCTATCGCAGTTGCTTCGTCGTATTCATTATCCCAATGGGCAAATATTTCTTTGTAGCCCACTGTATTAAGGGAGTTTAAGTTTTTTTGAGGATAAAATTCTTTGGCTTCTTTAAATAACCCGGCTTCTACCATGGTGTCCACGCGCAAATTAATTCGGTTGTAGAGCTCTTCCCGATCCATTTCGAGACCGACTTTTATTATGTTAAAGGGTCTTTGTTTGGTGGTATTGGTTCTGAAGGAACTATATGCTTTGCCGCTCATGATGCAAACTTCAACAGCATGAATAACCCTCTTGTGGTTTTTTAAATCAACTTCTTTATAGAATTCAGGATCCAGTAGCTTAAGTTGTTTTCTAATGCTGTCCAGGCCTTCTGTTTCGTATTGATTCCACACATTTTTCCGCACTTCTTCCGAAATAGATGGGATGTCGTCTATGCCTTTGCAAATGGCGTCAATGTACATCATTGAGCCGCCTGTTAAGAGTACGGTTTGCTGTTTAGCGAAAAGTTGATCTAAGAGTAGTAGTGCGTCTTGCTCAAATTCCCAGGCACTGTAGTAATCTAAAATGGATTTGTTTCCAACTAAATGATGTGGAATGCTAGCTAATTGTTCCAGAGTTGGGGCAGCTGTGCCAATTTTAAGTTCCTTAAATACTTGGCGGCTATCTGCTGAAATTATTTCTGTATTGAAATGTTTCGCAATGCTAAGACTTAGCTCAGTTTTTCCAATGCCGGTTGGCCCTACCAAAACAACTAGTGTTGGCTTCATGCTTTTTTTTATCTTAAAAATAATCTGAGTAATCTGCACCTCCCATATTTTCGTCAGAAAGCTCTTCAAAACTTATTTGAGAATCGAAGAGGTCTTGGTAATCATCTTCGTCGGTATAGTAGTTTGGTTCTTCTATTTCATTTGTAAATTCCTGTAGTTTAATTTGTTCCGGTGCTTTTCCTTCGTTGCGGTAGCATTTTATGGCTTCCAGGTTGCCTTCTGAAATGTGGAAGGTTTCAACAAAGAAAGCTCTGTCTGAAAAAATATCAAAAACATATAATAAGCGTTGACCTTTTTCGCTGATGAGTTCTCCTATGGTTGTGTCTTGCATTGTTTTTATTTCATCGCTCCCTAGATCGCCCATGTCAAATTGCGCTATTTCTGTTTCCTTGTGCCAATCATTATCTGTGATAAAGAAGCTGGCAATTTGTGAAGGGTCATAATCAAATTGCTGTTGAATAAAATCATGGATTTCTTCAAATGTATTGGTGCCATCAACGGCAATTTCGTGGATGAAATTATCTGCTTCGTCAGAAAGCAGTCGAAGGTAAATTATCATATCTGAATTATATAAAGTCTTGATCGAAAAAGGAGCACAAAAATAAATAAAATGTTAAAGTAAATAATGCTCTTTGTAAAGTTCTTTTATTGCTTCTATACGAAAATAACTTTAAGGGGTTATTTTTCTTTAAGGATAAACTTCAAAGTTTAAAAAATGTTTTAAAAAAGTATCAATCAGCTTATGGTTTGATAAGCTCTTATTTATGAGTGTTTAAGTAGGAATTGTTTTTGTTTAAATTCTGGATTTTTACTTCAAAAAAAGACAATAGATGTGTTACCTTTGCGTGGATTAATAATAAATAACCAACATGGATCACGAAAATAAAGGGTATTCAACACGTTCACTACATACAGCTTTTCCTAAAAATGATGCTTATAATTCATTGCACATGCCTGTTTATGACGGTGTGGCTTATGATTTTGAATCATCCGAGGAGATCGAGTTGTCGTTTGCAGGAAAAAAATTTGCACACGCTTATTCACGCACCTCTAATCCAACAGTGGAGTATTTTGAGAAAAAGATGAAAAGTGTGACCGGCGCTCAAGCTGCTATCGCATTATCTTCCGGAATGGCTGCAATTTCCAATGTGTTGATGACTTTAGTGGAGCAGGGCGGTAATATTGTTACATCTAATCATTTATTTGGGCATTCTTATGCTTTGTTAAAAAATACCTTGCCTTCCTTTGGAATAGAAGTGCGCTTTGTGGATATGACCAATCTGAATGAAGTTGAAAAATGTACAGATTCGAAAACGAGAGTATATTTCTTTGAGACGATTACAAATCCGCAATTAGAAGTTGTAGATATTCAAGCTCTTTCGGGGTTGGCCAAAGAAAAAGGTGTGGTGCTAGTTTGCGATAGTACCGTTACGCCTCCTTATGTTTTTAATTCTGCTTCCTTTGGGGTTGATGTTGAAGTGATGTCAACTACTAAGTTTATTTCCGGTGGTGCTACTGCATTTGGGGGTGTGGTATTGGATAATGGTAGTTTTGATTGGACTAAAATTCCGGCCTTATCTTCCTATGTTGAGAAGTTTAAAAATGAATCTTTTATGGTTCGTTTACGAAAAGAGATATTCAGACATCTAGGCGGCGCCATGACGGCTCATGTGGCTCATTTTATGAATTTAGGGTTAGATATTTTAGCACTTCGTGTTGATAAATGTGTTGAGAATTGTGTCGCGTTGAGCCAATTTTTTAAAACGAATTCTGCCGTTAAGTCATGGTCCTATCCGGGAGTTGAAGAAAGTGATGCTTTTGCGTTGTGTAAAAAGCAATTTAGTGGTAAGCCAGGTGCTGTGATGACCTTTGATTTAGAGTCTAAAGAGAGATGTTTCGAATTTATGAATCGATTACAAATCATTCGTCGGGCGACTAATTTAAATGATAATAAAACATTGATTATTCATCCGGAATCTACCATTTATTCTGAATTTTCAGATGAGGAAAAGAAGGAAATGGGTATTCGTCCAACTTTATTGCGCTTATCAGTTGGAATTGAGGATGTAAAAGACTTGATAAATGACATTAAAGAAGCTTTGGGTTGATTATTGGGAAGATAAGAAAATGAATAGAAGAGCTTTTTATATTTCGGTCAAGTTTATTTTTTTTGTTTTATGCGTTTCGGTAGGAAGGGGAGTGGATGCCCAGTCTATAGATCCTGCCGTGGGTAGTGAACGCCAAAAGATTATTTCGGAGCAGGACTCCTTTCCGGAATCTGGTTTTTTTGATAGGATGGCAGGAGTGGCAGATCGTGCCCTGGATTATGTTACCTGGGAAAAGCCTGGTTATACATTTTCTATCTATCCCGTTGTTGGATATTCGCCACGAACCGGTTTGGAATTAGGTTTTATGCCTGTGTTGAAATTTAATTCTGAGGATGCAGACTCCTTGTTTGATCGTTCCATTACGATAACAACCTCTTTTGTTGTATCCACCAAAGAAATGTGCGAATCTCAAGTGAAGGTTCAAGGTGGATTTAGTAAATGGATGTTAGAGGCTGAGTTTCAGCAATTGAGTTTGCCTGATAACTTTTATGGTCTTGGCAATGATGTCAAAAAGTTTGAGCCCTCTTCCTTGCAAATTAGTCGTTTTGTGTTATCTGCAAATCTTTTAAGAAGTGTAGGTAATCATTTTTATTGGGGCGCTAGTGCGGATTTTAATAGAGATGATTTTAAAGAGGATCTTTCCATTTCTGTATTTGATGGCGTGCATGGGTTGTCCGGAGGTTGGGCCAATGGTATAGGTCCAATGATAGCTTACGATTCTCGTGATAATTTAACCTATACAAGCAAAGGATGGTTTGCCTCACTTGGAGTTGTGGCATACGAAGAGTGTTTTGTTAGTAATTATTCGTTTTATATGTCCGAATTAGATGTTCGTAAATTTATTTCGGTTAAAGGCGATCAAAGTATATTGGCTTTTCAGGCCTTTGTTTCCCATTCAGATGGAGATGTTCCTTTCTATAAATTGTCATACATTGGCGGAAAACGGAAGTTGCGCGGGATTCCTCATCCTTATAAATATCTGGATAATAATTCTTGGTTGACTCAAGTCGAGTGGCGACAAAAGTTATGGTGGCGACTTGGGGCGGTTGCTTTTGCTGGATCAGGGCGTGTGTTTTCTGATTTTTCAGATGATCTGTTTTCTGATCTGCATCATGTAGCCGGTGTAGGGCTTCGATTTCAGGCTTTACCAAAAGATGGGCTTAATTTTCGCATGGATTATGGTATCTCAAATCATGATGAATCAGGATTTTTTCTTACGATCCGAGAGTGTTTTTGATTAATCATATTTGAATAGTGTGATTAAAATATTTGTTTCCATACTTTTTATATAAAAATTTTTTTCAATCTATTTACTTGTCTATGAATGCATTGTAATAAATCATTGCGAGTTAATAGGTAAAAAAGTACCGAAATAATTTGGAGGGTATGATTAAAGTGGATTATATTTGCCTATGAAAATAGTAAATCAATAGGATATGTTTCCAAAAAAAGTATATTATGGTCTTCGATTTGTATTAGCAATTTCGGTTTATGCTGAAGAAGGGCATATCGGAGTTGCGGAAGTTGCGGATAAAGAAGATTTACCGGTAAAGTTTTTAGAAGCCATTGCAGTTGCTCTTAGAAAAAGTGGAATTGTGAATGTGAAACGAGGAGCTGGTGGTGGTTATTTTTTAGCCAAACCGTTGTCTGAAATATCATTAGCCGATTTGGTAGCTGTTTTGGATGATAAAAGTGATAAAGAAATTGCCATCGCAGGCAATAATTCTGAAAAGGCAGTAGCCAAATTTTTAAAACAATATAAGGCACAAAATGAGGAGCTTTTGAATGCAATGACTCTGGATGCTTTAAGGCAAATTCATTCAGATGAGAGTGAGAAGATTATGTATTATATCTAAGAAAAAATAAAACCTAAAAAATAGAAAACATGAGCAAGATAGCCAATAATGTTACAGAATTAATCGGAAAGACACCTTTAGTACAAGTAAATCGTTTAGCTGAGGGTGCAGTAGCACAAGTAGTTGCAAAATTAGAATATTTCAACCCTGCAAGTTCAGTCAAAGATCGTATTGCATTTGCCATGATCGAAGCCGCTGAAAAAGATGGGAAACTTGATAAAGATACCATAATTGTAGAGCCAACAAGTGGCAATACAGGTGTAGGTTTAGCTTTTGTGGCAGCGGTAAAAGGATACAAACTTATTCTTACAATGCCTGAGAGTATGAGCATTGAGCGTCGTAAATTATTAGTGAAGTTTGGCGCAGAATTAGTTCTAACTCCTGCCGAAAAAGGCATGAAAGGTGCCATCGAAAAGGCTGAAGAAATTGCTGCCGAAAAAGGAAAAGCATTTATTCCTCAGCAGTTTCAAAATCCGGCTAACCCAGCTGTTCATAAAGCAACTACTGCTGAAGAAATTTGGGCAGATACAGATGGTAAAGTGGATATTTTTGTGGCTGGAATTGGGACAGGTGGTACCATTACCGGTGTAGGTTCGGTATTAAAAGAAAGAAATCCGGATATCAAAATTGTAGCTGTTGAGCCTGAAGCATCTCCAATTTTAAGTGGAGGTAAACCAGGTCCTCACAAAATTCAGGGTATTGGTGCCGGATTTGTGCCAGACGTGTTAAATACAGATGTGTTTGACGAAGTGATAAAAGTATCTAACGATGATGCCATTGATACTGCTAACAATGCAGCTACGCAAGATGGTCTTTTAGTGGGATATTCTTCTGGTGCAGCACTGTGGGCAGCCATTGAAGTGGCTAAACGTCCTGAAAATAAGGGTAAACGTATTGTGGTAATTCTTCCGGATACAGGCGAGCGTTACCTAAGTAGTTTCAAAATAGACTAAAGCCTATTAGACGATATCTGTTTTCTATCCCCGGCTTTTTAATAGGGTCGGGGTGATCTTCAGATTAATCACGAAGTTGAGGATCTTGTGATGCAAACTTTTTAAAAGCTTTACCTAACAAACCAAAGAGGAAAAATTAAAGGTAGAAAGAATGTTGCAAGTATTGAATAAACGATGTTGTGTTATACGAATGCCCGTGAAGCTACTTACTAATTATTAAGACGGACGGAATTTTTTCACCTACAAATAAGCAATGAAATACCGCATTGCCTATTAAATTAATCGGAATTATAACGTGAGAGAAGTTAGGGTGATTATAAAATGCACTCTTGAGAGCTTGTTGTGTTTAAACTAAAAGAATTTACTATGTCATCTCAGACAAATAATGATATTGTTCCTCAGGTTTTATGGGGTAAAGCCAATGAATTGGTGAAGGATTTAAACAGAGATCAAATACTATGGCTAGGAGGTTACCTATCAGGGGTAGGTTTAGCTTCTTCTGCAAATGGAAATGGCTCTGCAAACGGACACGTTGTTGAAGCTGTTGCGAATGCATCTCAAGCTGCACCGGCAGATTTTAAACTAACCGTCTTGTATGGAACGCACTCTGGTAATTCAAAGATTGTTGCAGAAGCATTGTCTGCAGAAGCAAACGAAAGAGGGGTTGAGACGGAGTTGGTAAGTATGCCCGACTTCAAAATTAAGAAACTCAAATCGACAACTCATTTGTTAGTAGTGGTTTCTACTCACGGTAAAGGTGAGCCTCCTGTTGCGGCAGAAGAAATTCACCGTTTATTAGAAGGTAAACGTGCCGGTAAGTTAGATCACCTAAAATATGCGGTTGTAGGCTTGGGGGATAGCAGTTATTTAGATTTCTGTCAGACAGGGATTGATTTTCACGAGCGCTTAAAGGCCTTAGGTGGCGAAGCTTTGGGTGAGCCCACTTTATTAGACGTCGATTTTAAGGATAATTTGGCTGAAGTTAAAAAAGCAACGCTTGATTTATTCCATCCGGCTGGTGGTTCAGCAGTAGCTCAAGTAGAAGCAAGTACTGAGGTAAGTGCGAATGTTTCACCAAATGGCATTTACGAAGCAGAAGTTTTAGATATTATTCAATTAAATGGTAGAGGTTCTGATAAAGAAACTTACCATGTAGAAATTAGCCTGGAAGATTCAGGATTAACATATAAACCGGGAGACGCGCTAGAAATTTTTGCTCATAACGAAGAGCCTTTGGTTGACTCTATCATTGAAAAATTTGGTTACTCAAAAGATGAGATTGTCGTAGTTGATGGCGTTGAAAAAACGGTTCGGGAAGCATTAATCTTCAATCGTGAGATTACAGTAATTACCTTACCGGTTCTTAAGAAGTTAGCAGCCTTTGTACAAGAGGGAGATATCAACAAAATATTAGATAATCGCGATGAGTTGGAAGGGTTTCTGGAGGGATCTGATTTATTAGACTTAACCAATACGTTTAAATTATCAGTCACAGCTCAGGATTTAATTAATTCGTTAAGAAAATTACCGCCACGAGCTTATTCAATCGCATCGGCTCAAAGTGAGGTGGATGAGGAAGTGCATTTAACCATTGGGGCAGTTCGTTACAGTAAGCACGATCGAGATCATAATGGAGCTTGTTCGGTGATGTTAGCAGATCGAGTAGAAGTAGGCGAAAAGATTTTTGTGAGAGTAAGTAATAACGATGGTTTTAGATTACCAGAAGATACTTCGAAACCAATTATTATGGTTGGGCCTGGTACCGGCATTGCGCCATTCAGATCGTTCTTACAAGAAAGAGAGGCCAGCGATGCAGAAGGTAAAAACTGGTTGTTCTTTGGCGATCAGCACTTCGAAACAGATTTCTTGTATCAGGCCGAATTATTAAAATATAGAAGCAAGGGACAGTTAAAGATTGATGTGGCATTCTCAAGAGATCAGGAAGAAAAGATTTACGTGCAGCATCGTATTAAAGAGAAGGCTCAGGAACTTTACCAATGGATAAACGAAGGTGCTTATATATACATCTGTGGAGATAGAAAACGAATGGCGGTTGATGTAAAGCAAGCCTTTGTAGAAGTTATCTCGGAGCAAGCAGGAATCTCTTTGGAAGATGCAGAGACTAAGTTTTCTGCCTTGCGTCAGGAAGGGCGCTTTCAGGAGGATGTGTATTAATGAGTATCAAGATTCAAGTATCAAGACATAAGACTTTCTAAGTCTTGATACTTATGTCTTACATCTTGATACTAATTCTATAATCTATTATCTACCCGATAGCTATCGGGGCTAAAATCTAATAACAATGTCACAAAACAAAAATATACCTCAGCCTCAAGAATGGACTCCATCAGAGGTGGAGCACATTAAAATAGCAAGTAATTATCTGCGTGGAACTTTAAAAGAAAGTGTAGCGGATAATGTAACCGGATCCATCTCGGATGACGATGTACAGTTAATTAAATTTCATGGTAGTTATCAGCAAACAGATCGTGATTTAGATGACGAGCGTAAGCGTCAAAAATTAGAGCCGCTATACAGTTTTATGATTCGGGCTCGTGTTCCGGCAGGAGTTTCAACATCTGAGCAATGGGTGGCTTTAGATGAGTTGTCGAACACTTACGGCAATGAAACCATGAAGCTAACCACTCGTCAGGCCTACCAGTTACACGGCATCATCAAAAAAAATTTGGCTGCCACCATGCAGGGTATGAATAAGGTGTTGATGGATAGTATAGCTGCCTGTGGGGATGTGAACCGTAATGTAATGGCTACTTCTAACGAAGGTTTGTCGCCTGTGGTTGGTGAGGTTTCTGACTTTGCAAAAACTATTAGCGAGCATCTTTTACCTAAAACAAAGGCGTATCACGAGATTTGGTTAAATCAGGAGATTGTACAAGGAGGTGAAGAAACCATTGAGCCAATTTATGGTAAAACCTACTTGCCTCGTAAGTTTAAAATTGCTTTAGCCGTTCCTCCGTACAACGATACAGATATTTTTTCGAACGATATTGGTTTGATAGCCATTGTAGAAAATGATGAATTGCTAGGTTACAACGTTTCTTTAGGAGGTGGTTTAGGTAAAACATTTGGAATGGATGAGACTTACGCTCGCTTGGGTGATGTAATTGGTTATGTTTCAAAAGATAAAGTGCTTCAGGTGGTAGAAGAGATTGTAAAAGTGCAGCGCGATTACGGTAATCGTGAAAACAGAAAGCTGTCTCGTTTAAAATATACAATTGATCGTTTAACTACAGAAGGTTTTGTGGCTGTTCTTGAGGATCGTTTAGGGTTTGAGTTGGAGACTTCTAAGCCTTATGAATTTACTTCTAATGGTGATGTGTTTGGCTGGAAGAAAGCGGCCTCCGGGAAATGGTTTTTAGGTTTGTATGTAGAGCATGGCCGTATTAAAGATACAGATGACTATAAACTGAAAACGGCATTACGTGAAATTGCAGACTTGCATGTGAGTGATTTCAGATTAACCGGTAACCAAGGATTGGTGTTGGGTAATGTGGCACAAAAAGATAAAGCGAAAGTCGATAAAATTATTGAAAAGTATGGCTTAACAGATGCCGGTAAGTTATCCGGAATCAGAAAGCATGCGTTAGCTTGTGTGGCATTAAACACCTGTACAATGGCCTTTGCAGAAGCAGAGCGTTACCTGCCATCTTTAGTGACAAAGATTGAGACTCTTTTAGAAGAAAAAGGTTTGAGGGATGATGAGATTTTAATTCGTATGACCGGTTGTCCGAATGGTTGTGGACGTCCATTCTTGGGAGAGATTGGTTTGGTAGGAAGAGCGCAAGGACATTACAACTTGTATTTAGGTGCCGGATTCTCTGGCGATCGTTTAAATACCCTTTATAAAGAGATGCTAAACGAAGAGCAAATTTTGGAAGAGTTAGATCCGCTGTTTGCTCAGTATGCCAAAGATAGAAACGAAAGTGAGAAGTTTGGTGATTTCATTATCCGCCAAAAAATTGTAGAGCCTAAGAAATCAATTTTTGTTTTGAAGTAATCTTTGATCGTTGAGGTTAAGGCTGAAGGTCTTATGGATATTAGCCTGGGGCATCGCCCTAGGGTGTAGTTCGGTATCAGGATAGCTCTGTAGGAGCGAAAGATTTTAAAACCTGAGATTATTGATTAAAACAACTGGTTAAACAAGCAAGCATGAAAGAAAAAGCATATAGAAGTCTCTTAAAAACCATCTCCTGGCGCCTTACGGGAACCATTGATACGTTTATAGTGTCTTACTTAGTAACGGGTAAAATTGGTTTGGCGGCCTCCATTAGTGTGGTGGAGGTGTTTACAAAGTTAATATTGTATTATTTCCATGAGCGTATCTGGAATAAAATAAAACTAGGCAAAGAGCCTCAAGCTCCCGAGTATCAGATTTAGGATAGTTCGAAGCACGAAGCTCGAAGAACGGAGTTCGGAGTTAAAAGTGCGACTCCGAAGGAACGGTTAATCTTTCTAGATAGAAGAATAAAAAGGCAATTGAATAAAACGCAATTGTCTTTTGTGTTTTCAAGACTTAGTTTGTTGATTGCTTCAGTTTGTAGCTCAGATGTAGATTAATAGTCCTTGTTTCGCTAGACTTTAATCTCGCTTTTGCATAACTCGGTAATAAACGTGTATTTTTGAGTTTTAAATATTTTAGATAATTGAATGGATAATTTTGAAGAATATTTACGGCAAGGAGAGCCCGATAAGGTAGAAAAGGCGAAAGTGTGGAAAACTGCTATTGGCTTGCAGCAGGTTGATGGACTAACTCCTTCTGATTATCTAATAGAAACTGCAAAACAAAACATTGAAGGAAATATTTCTATTGAAGAGGTAAAGCAGTTAATAGACAATTATTACATTCAAAGTCCGGCAAGGGAAACTGAAAATCGAACGGAGGAGGCGGATAAGGTGTCGGCTCGTATAGTTGAAGTTTTGAGTGAGCAAACTTTTACCTTCTCGCCGGCTGAATACCTTGCGATACATCGCAGGTTGTTTCAGGGTATTTATTCGCACGCAGGTAAAGTTCGAGATTACAACATTACTAAAAAGGAATGGGTTTTAAATGGAGATACGGTATTGTACGCTAGTGCAGATAGTTTAATGGCTACATTAGAGTATGATTTTGAACAAGAACGTAAATTTAGTTATAAGGGCTTAGGTCAACAAGAAGTAATTGAGCACATAGCACATTTTATTAGCTATTTGTGGCAAATTCATATTTTTGGAGAAGGTAACACAAGGGCAACAGCCATTTTTCTAATAAAGTATCTTCGTAAATTAGGTTTTAAAGATGTGAGTAATGAATTGTTTTAGAAGCATTCATGGTATTTTCGAAATGCATTAGTACGAGCAAATTTTGAGGATCTTTCCAAAGGTATCTATAAGACGGAAAAATATCTGCTTAACTTCCTTTCAAATCTATTACTTGGCACGAATCATATCTTGAAGAACAGAGAAATGCATCTTCAATATTTTGATACTGTAAAATCGAAAAATGACACTGTAAAATCAAAAAATGACACTGTATTTGATTTGATAAAACAGGACAATCATATTACTGCTGCTCAAATTAGTCAACGCTTACAAATGAGTTTAAGTACAGCAAAACGAAAGCTGAAAGAACTTAAAAAGAGTGGTAAGATAGAGCGGGTAGGAAGCGATAAAACCGGGTATTGGAAAGTTGTTGTTTAAAACGCAATTGTCTTTTTGTATTTTAACCCATGGCTAGTATAAATGCAAATTTAACAACGGTTCTTTGCCAACAAAACTAAATGATATTCCAAACTATTCCCTTAGTTTTGTGCGCAGTTTCAAAGGATCATCAAACTCCAACATCGTATAATAATGAGTAGTATTAGAATTGTCAGTTTTGTTTCAGATAAAGTAAATTCTCTTTTGGTTAAAGAGGAGAATGTTAATTGGGAAAATCAGGTGATACAAGAGCTTTTAAAAGAAGAGCAGTTAATGACTCTTCTAAATAAAGAAGCCGATTATGTCTTAATTAACCAAGATCAGTTGGTTTACCCACGGCCTGAAACCTTAGATGTGGTTGGAGTGCTTGCCGGAACAAACCAACCGGTGGTGATTGTTGCATCGTTAGAAAAGAAATTAGACCATAGTATATTGGAGTTTAGCGATAAGCGTAATGCTTATGGAAAAGTTTACATTGCCGGTTTTGGTCCCGGTAATCCTGAGTTGCTGACTTTAAAAACAGAGAAGTTATTGCACCAGGCCGATATTATTTTTTACGATGATTTATTAGATGCCAGTTTCTTAGATCAGTTCGCCGGCGAAAAGCATTATGTAGGAAAGCGCAAGGGACAGCACAGTGCCAAGCAAGAAGTAATTAACGACTTATTGTTGCAAGCCGCATTGCAAGGTAAAATGGTGGTGCGTTTAAAAGGTGGCGATCCATTGGTGTTTGGTCGTGGAGGTGAAGAGTTTCATTACTTAAGTCGACATTTTGTGGAGTCGGAGATTATACCGGGTATCACTTCGGCATTAGCGGCTGCATCGGCAGGGGTTATTCCTTTAACCTCGCGAGGCATTAGTACTTCGGTGGCTTTTACTTTAGGGCACGATGCCATTCATAATAAATTACCCAAAGCAGATACTTTGGTGTTTTACATGGGGGCATCTCAGCAAAAAGTGTGGGCCGAGCGTTTGCAAGAAGAAGGTTGGCCGGCATCTACACCCGTGGCTGCGGTACGTTATGCATCAATGCCTAGTCAGGAAATTAGGCGTTACACCTTAGGTGAACTAGTGACTGCCGAAAAAACATTAGCGGCTCCATCCTTAGTGATTGTTGGTTATACGGCTACGCGCGATATTAATGCCATGGGGCGTAAATGGTTATATACCGGAACTGATATTGAGGATTTTAAAGAGCAAGGTCAAGTGGTACACAATCCAATGATTGCCATTAAGAGTCTGGAAATGTCTAACCGCATTGAAGAAACCATTAAGTATCTGAACCGTTACGATCGTATCTTATTCTCAACCCCCTTTGCGGTTCGTGAGCTATTCGAGTTGTTGTATCAGGTAGGATTAGACGCCAGAGCTTTGTACCGTTTAAAGCTGACTTCTATTGGAGAGGCAACGTCAAAAATGTTAAAGGTTTACGGTCTTATCGTAGAGCCCGAAGCTAAGAACAGCTCGGCAGACGGTCTTATCAAATCGTTTAAAGAGCAAGGTATTACCAACGAAAGTATTTTAGTGCCTTGTTCTACATCTGGCTTACAGCGTTTGCCGCAAGGCTTGAAAGAATTGGGTAATAAAATTGATATGTTCTCTATTTATGAGACGATTCAGCCTGAGAATGTCTCCCGTCATAATTTAGATGAGTTCTACGGGGTGGTGTTTTCATCACCAACTACGGTGCGCAATTTCTTTAATGTTTACGACTACTTCCCGGCGCACCTAAAAGTGAAATCCGGTGGTAAGTATACCATGGATGTCGTTGAGAGGATTGTGAAGGAGCGGGGGTATGAGTATGGGAAGAACTTGTAGACTTTTAGACTGAAAGAAATAAGTTTGTTTTCTGTTACTCTAAATATTTTGTTAAACCGGTGCGATTTATGGTCGATCGCTGATTTGTAGGTCGAGAAAGTGAGAATGCGCTCACTACAACCGATTACTTTTTTACAAATAAAAATACAAATGTATTTATAGCAACTGATATGGTATATGAACTAAAACTAGAATTTGTTGGGAGTGTTAATTAGTTGTGTATTTAATACTCATCTTTTTTGAAACAAAATTCTAATTCAAGAGTATTGTGTTTCAATGACTTTTATATCTTTGTCTGTCATATTATGTATTCTATGGGTTGGCATGGTGTTGAATGATAAAAGGATAGTTTTAATGTTGAATTTTTATCGTCTAGTTAATAGTATGTTTAAGCAGTTGGTTATTTTGGTGGCAGTGGCCTTGTTTTTTGTGAGTTGTTCAGAAGAAGAAGAGGTAAATGAGTTAATTGGGAAGTGGGAAATCGTAAATATGCAAATTGACTTCGACGTTGATGGAAAAGACTATGATGTTTATTTAAGAGAAGTTTTAAAAAAGTCTTACACCGAAAGTGAGCGCTTAGATAACGCATTTCAGACAGAAAGAATCATGGCGGGCTTTTATGAATTTAATGAAAACAAAAATTACTCCGGTGAATTGTTTAATGCAAATGCCAAAGTGAATGAATCAGGTACTTGGCGCTTAGTTGATTACGATGAGAGATTGATTTTATCAAAGTCTGTTAATAATGAGCTTATTTACCAGGTAAACAATTTGTCTGGAAGTGCATTGGAGATTGAATTAGTCCAAAAAGGGAAGGTTCTGCATGATGGCGATTTAAAAGAAAGAGAAACCGTCACTACAACAACTATTGTAATGAAAAAATAGTTCAATAATTACCATACCAAAACTCGTCCGTTTTAAACGGGCGGGTTTTTTTGTTTTTACAAAATTGAAACTAAAATTAATCTGAAGCGTAATTTACAGCAAGTATTTAAATAGGATTGTTGGTGCCGGATATGTAGTCAATTTTGCAGTGTAATAAGTTATTGGGGTAATAGCACTGTGTCGTTGATGTCGAAAGGTCTCTGATTAAAAAGATAATTAGTCTTTTGCTTAAGCTGTTGTTTTTCGGCTGTAAGCAAATTATGGTAGATTAGGCTTTTGGGTATGAGTGTTATGTTTGTGTCAACCAAAATAGGCTTTGTAGGAAAATAGGCTATGTTTAGGGTTTGATTATTTTAATAGATTCTGAAGGCTTTGCATTTTATTGGATGTTCATAGCGTATGGTAGTTATTTTTTTCCTACTGCTTGTGAAGATATTAATGTCAATTGTTTAAAGATCTATTGATTAAATAAAAAGGGGAAAATTTGTAAAATGGGAATGTGTAAGTTGTTAAGGAATTGTTGTGTTGTGTTTTTTGTAAGCATACTGAGCGTAAATGGCTATGCTCAACCTTATGCTACGATTTGCGAAGGCGATCCTGCTGTAGCTTTACCATCCATTACTGGTGAAACTGTTGAATGGCGGGATAATGATGGGAATCTTTTAACCAAACTTGATGCTGCTACAGGTGTGCCTGTTCCAGATGTTGCTCCAAGTGTATCACCAACCCAAACAACGACCTATACGGTGACTTATGTGGATGCATCTGCTGGAAATTTAATACCAAATCCTGGGTTTGAAGGAATGTCAGATGCTGAAAAGCAAGCCGGTTTTTCTGCTTATCAATACCTGCCTGATTATGATCCCACAATTACTAATCCAGCCTTAGGCCGTGGTCCGGGTACATACGGAATTGGAACCTCACCTGAAAATATGTTTCCCGGTGATTTGAACTTAGTAGATGCTACAAAGCCATCTACTGAGGTATATAAAGATGCATGGTATGATGATATTCCGCATCGATCTGCCGGTGGAACCGAAATGTTCTATGCCGATGGAAATAATAAGGCAAATGTTACCGTTTTCTCCACCACAGTTAATGTTACTCCGGGTACCGATTATGTACTTGCCGGGTGGTTTGCAAACATACACAAAGAAAAGTATAGTCCTTTTCAAATGCAGTTTCGAATTAATAGTCAGGACGCTGGTTATTTCGAGGGTCATGTAGTTGGTGTAAAGAAGAATGTGAGCGTATATAATGAAGCAACCGGAGCTTATGAATTAAAAGATGTCGACGTAGGTATAGGTGGTTGGTATCAGTATCATACAGTCTGGAATTCCGGAACTACTTCTGGTCCGGTTAGTGTAGAAATTGTGAATAAAAACACTTTTAATTTAGGAAATGATTTTGCCATAGATGATTTGCTGTTCGTACCGGTAAAAAAACAACAATATGAAATTGTAGTAAATCCAAGACCAACTCCCTTAATTCAAGATGTTACCACTTGTGTTGGAGCCACTTTAGACATTGGGGGGGCGTCTCCAACCGGTAATACACCTGTGTATAGCTGGATAGATTCCAATGATGCCGGCAAGTGGGGAAGTAAGGCCTCTACCCATGGTATTTTATCTAATCCAGGTGATAATGTTGCAGTTCAGTCTATTAGTACGACCACTTTTGGAACCTATTTCATCGGTTTAAATATTACCGATGCCAATGGATGTTCCATCGATTCTGTTATTACGGTGGATATCGAAGCGCGAATTAATATTCCCATGGCTAATGATCCTGTTTGTCAGGGAGAGCCTTATGTTTTACAACCTGAAATAGGGACAAGGAACTTGACCTATCGATGGGCTGATCCCATGCAGAAGTTGAGCGATGTTAACATTCTTCAACCTACCTTTGATACCAGCGAGGATGATGTGTATTCGGTTGAACTTTATGTAGAAGAGGTTGGAACCGGCTGTACCGGTGGCACCGGGCCAATAAATATTACTGTAAATGAGAAACCTACTATTTCTTTAGCACCTCAATATGTCTGTGAAGGGCAAAGTCTTCAGTTGCAACCTCAGGTTTTAGGAGGAACTGGTCCAGGTACCTATAGTGGTTTTACTTGGGTAGATACCAATGTGCCATCCGTTTTGCAATCCACAAATATCCTTAATCCTCAGATCGAAACAAATCTTATTCCAACAGAAACAGAGCCCGGTGTAGTTGGTACACCTTATTTGTTAAGTTTTTCTCTTAGCGATGGAAATGGGTGTGTGGGCTCCATGGACGATATTGTGGTTCACGTTTATGAAAACCCAAAAGTAGTCTTAACCAATCAAATGGCCTGTTCTCAAGATACACGAACTATTTCTTCTGATGTGATAGATGGTGCTACTCATGTCTATGATCGGGTTACGTGGCTTGGGGATGCAAGCCTTTTATTAAGCCGTACAGATGTTTTAGATGCTCAGTTAAATGGTACTGCAATTTCTAATACCATTCCTTATCGTTTAGGTCTTGAGGTTGAGGATGAATTTGGATGTATAGGTCGTTTCGAGAACATGGAGCTGTTAATTAATTCTAATCCTGCACCTGTTATTTCTATCGATCAAACAACACGTTGTGAAGGTGCGCAGTTGCAGCTTAATCCGCTTATCAATGGCGGGACTCCTGCTTTTATACATGAGTGGGTAGATGTGAATGGTATTTTAGATGATGTAAATGTTCAGAATCCCATAGTTAATACTGATCAAGTGAATTCTAACGGTCATGCCTTAGTTTATCGGGTTACCGATGCTTTGGGATGTATAGGAATATCAAAAACAGAGGTGTTTATTAATCCTAATCCGCTTGTTCAAAGTGTTGATGCACCTGCTGTTTGTCAGGGGGAGGTATTAACATTATCTCCTGTTGTTAATGGAAATGCCCGGCCTTTCCAATTTCAGTGGCTTGGAGGTGGTAATGCATATTTATCGGCAACTGATGAAGAGTACCCTGTGGTTGATACCAATGTGCCGGTTAATGCCTCTGTTGATCTTGAGGTTACGGATGCCTTAGGTTGTGTGAGTATGTTATCAAATATTCCAATTATCGTCAATGCTTTGCCTGATGTTATTTTACCTCCTGATCCGCCTTTTGTCTGCGACGCAAATAGCATCACCATAGTGCCTGCTTTTTTAAGTGATGACGTAATTTCTTATACCTGGACTACTTCGAATGGAAGTTTTTCAAGTCATCAAATCAGTGGAGAGTTTGAGGGTAATGTGGCTTTGCAAGTAGCTAATGCGAATGGATGCACTGCACAGGATGAGATGGAAGTTAATGTGGCTTATGAGCCTCTCTTTGATCCCATTAGTAGTGCTTTTGGTTGTGAAGGTGAGGTTTTTGTTTTTGATGCCAATAAAGGTAATGATATTGATATAGCAAGCTACAACTGGTTTCGCTGGAGTGGTGATGGATACGTAGAAATTGGTCATACCGAGCCCACCTTAGAAATTACTGAGGCAGGTCATTATCGTGTTGAGATAGAAACTGCCGATGGGTGTTTTGTTTTAAATGATGAAGCTGATGTTCAGGTGTTTTCTAAGCCCGAAATAATAAGTGTTGACCAGTCTGTTTATAAGGAGATAACTTTAACTGCCTCAAATAGCATTGAGCCTTATGAATATGCTGTTAATTACCAGAACTTTACCGCAAATAATAATTTTAAGGGATTAGATAATGGCGATTATTTTTTTAGGGTACGAGATAAGCTTGGTTGTCAAACTGATACCATTCTTACGGTGAATAATGAAGTAGACGTATTTGTTCCAAATTATTTTACCCCTAATGGCGATGGCTATAATGAGCATTGGGTAATTGAAGGATTGGAGAGGCTTCCCAATACTGAAATTATTGTTTACAACCGTTTTGGTAAAATTGTACATAAAGCCTTTGCTTATGAAGGATTTTGGGATGGTAAATACAACGGAAGAATTTTATCAACAGATACTTACTGGTATGTCATTAAGCTCGATCTTTTTGATCAGATAATTATGGGGATGGTGACTATTCGGCATTAATTATTGTTAAAAGACATTGGCATGTTGGTTGATTTTATTTGCCATTATCAATGTCTATTTTCATAATTAAAATATTTATAGTACTTTCATTTTTTGTTAGTTGTGTCTAATAATGAGTGTAATGGCCTTTAAATGAAGTTGTATGTAGGGTAAGTGGTGATTATTATGTCTTATTATCAGAGGCAGAGAGTTTAGAACATAGTTGACTTTTGAAACTTTTGTGCATTTTTGTCGTAAATACATCTCGAATCTGTTAATAAATGTGAAAGGATAGATTTTTGTGATAAAAATGTAATTAAGAGAGATATGGGACCAAGAATAAATAATTTTTTGCAAGTTGGAGTTTTTCTGCTGATGCTATTAGTAAGCCTGCTAAGTCATGCTCAGGTCGATACTGAGTTTTGGTTTGTTGCCCCTGAGGTGAGCAAAGGTCATGCTGATCAACCTGTTTACATTCGAATTACCGGTATTAAAGATGCGTATGTAACGGTTGAAATGCCTGCTGATGGAAGAACCTTGTTAAATAATAAGTTTATAAAAGCCGGTGAGCAATTTTCTCTTCTGGTACCTAATGAAGCAAATGGGGAACCTATCACGGAGAATAAACCTGCCGGTCAAAGAAATAAAAAAGGGATTTTAATTACCTCTACCGATGAAGTAACGGCTTATTATGAAGTGGCGAATAAAAATAATCCTGATAAGTTTACTTTGAAAGGAGACAACGCCTTGGGTACCGATTTTGTGATTCCTTCCCAAACTAAATACCGTAATAGAGTTTGGCATTGGGATTTTAAACCCATGATTCCTCGACCTACTGAGAAGATTGATATTGTTGCCACTGAAGATAATACCAAGGTTACCATTACCCTTACCGAAGATGATGAAAATGGTCATTTAAAAGGAGTGCCATTCGACATTACTTTAAACCGTGGAGAAACTTACATGGTAGAAAAAGATGTGAAAGTTTCCTTCGATGATTTTAAGAATAACAACGATACCCATTTAGTAGGTATTTCCTTCGCAGGATCTACAGTGACCTCTGATAAGCCAATTGCAGTAACCATTTCGGACGATTCAATTAATGTACCGGGGGGACCGGACCAAGCCTATGATTTAATTGGAGATCAATTGGCACCTACTACTGTGTTGGGAACGCAATATGTGGCTGTTAATACCCAATTACATCAAGCAGATATAAGTGAAGTATATGTAACGGTTACCCAAGATAATACAATAATTACCATTGATGGGGTTAATGCTTCCGGTGGACCTTTTAAGCGTGGCGACCAAATTGTGGTTCCTGTTAAGAATGGGGCAACTTACATCGAATCAGATAAACCGGTGGTGGCTTACCAGGTAGTGGGGACTACTGCTTCTGGACAAGGTAAATTTCATAATGAATTTGGTAGTGGGATCTTACCCCCACTTTCAGGATGTACCGGATCCAAAGCGGTTAGTTTTCAGAGACTTTATGGGGGGACTCGTTTTTACATTCAACTTCTAACCAAAGGAAAGGATAGGGGGGCATTTAAATTAACTCAATTAAAAGACGGAGGCATAGATCAAACCAGTTTGTTGAATGGTTTAATTACCTGGGAGATTGTACCCGGGACAGGTACTGGTGATGATGCATGGTATGTGGCTAATGTGAATTTAAGTTCAAGTGATATTGTTACAACTCATCCTTATGTTATCGAAAACACCAAAGGCTTATTCCATTTGGGTATTTTAGAAGAAAATGGATCAAGTATGAGTTATGGTTACTTTTCCTCTTTTAGTAACCTCGAGTTGGCTGGTGAAACCCAACAGTGCGAAGGTAAATCTATTGAGTTAAGTGCCATTGGTAACAGCATTATAGAGAAGTATGAATGGCGTTTTGGAGATCCTACCGATCCTGCCAATGATGTTACTGCTGTGATTGGTACAGGAATCAAACACAATGCCACAAAATCAGGAACCTATTATTTAGATGGTATCGCTTATGGGGGTTGTAAGCTTACTGAAGAAATAGAAGTTGAATTTATCGTTCCTGAAGTTAACTTAGGTCCGGATTTACTGATTTGTCCCGATACCGTAATTACCTTTGATGTAACCTCAGGCTATTTAAGTTATACCTGGACAGGGGCTACGCAAGATGCTACTTATCCTCACATGGCAACTTATATACCTAAAGCTGGTGTGAAAGAGGTGGTATCCTTAACTGTAATTGGTGATATTAAAGGTTGTGAGACAACTAAAACGGTAGAAATCGAAGCTTATAAAGATGCTGATATCGATTTACAAGTGAATACTGGGGCGCAGGTTTGTTTAAATGATACCATTCGTAACTATGATCATGATGCCTCTTATTCGTATGTTTGGAAAATTAATGGTACTGTTCCTGTTGATCAAAGGAGTGATCAACCTTTTATTGTTGCCAAAGAAACAGGTAGTTACACGGTTGAAGTTTCTACCCCTCAAAACTGTCGTTCAGTATCCACCATTTCAGAACTCAATGTATATGATCTAAAGGTTGCAGCCAGCATTCTTAAACCCATTGAGTGTCCGGATAATACTGAACTAGTAACTTCTAATGTTAGTGTTGTTGGTACAGGCGCAACTGCAGGTACCGGGCTTGTATATACTTGGTGGCATACCGATGGTACAAATTTACAAAATAATGCGGCCACTCTTTTATTAGATGAACCTGCAGAAGTATACGTAGAAATCAAAGATGTAAATGGGTGTTCTGATATTTCAGATCCCATTACTTATGAATGGTATCCTGAGTATAAGTTGCCAAATGATATAGCAGAGTTTTGTTCCGGTGCTGAACCTGTGAAATTATCTGTACAATCAGGTTTAGATAATTATAAATGGGTTTTTAAAGGCGTGGTGGCAAGTGTTACTGATACGTATTTAGCTGGACACCCGGCAGATCCTACTTTAGATGATGGAACTTATACTGTTTCTGCTAATGATCCTGTTAATGGTTGTCCGGTATCTGCAACTGTTGAAGTAACAGTGACCAAAGTTCCTACCGTTGATTTAAAAGGTTTCTATGAAATATGTAATGGCGAAGAATTGGCACTCGAAGCAGATCCCGGATTTAATAATTATGGTTGGTATTTACAAGGTGGAACTATTCCAATTTCTAGCTCTCCAACAATTACAATTACACAAACAGGAGCATATGTTTTTACTGGTTCTTTAATTGCTGGAAATTGTACGAATACTCAAGTCTTCAATGTTGAAGTGTTGCCAATGCCAACCGTTGATTTAGGTACTACAGCCCAATACTGTAAAGGTGCAGGAGTTGTGTTAGAAAATATTTCTCCAAGCTCTTTGCCGGGAGAGTTTTATCGATGGAACAATTTATCGATAGAGCCAAAAATTACAGTAAATACTCCTGGGAATTATTGGTTAGAGGTTTCTAAGCAAAGTCCCACTTCCAGTATGGTCTGCTCAGCTAGGGCAAGTGTAAGTGTTAGTCAGTTTCCTGAGCCACCTTCCGTAGATTTGCAAACCTCTGTTACTCAGTGTGACATGAAAGATTATAATTTGGAAAATTTACTTTATGCTCCACTACCACCCTCGGTCAATGATTTTTGGTGGTACGTGGTTGATGAATCAACTTCGAATAAAACCTTGTTTTCTTCTGCTAATGTTCATCCCAATACCTCTCAAGGAGGCTTATACCGAATGATAGTCGAAGATCTTAACGGTTGTACCGATTCTGCTGAATCGTATATTAACGCTTTAAAAAGTCCTGAAATTGATTTGGGGGGTGATAGAGTGATGTGTGAGAATGCGGAAATAGTAATTAGTGCCAAGCCTGGTTATGAAGATTACGTTTGGTCAGGAGGAATTTCCGGTGGTAATGATACCATTCGAATTGTAAATGTGAGTGGTACATATAGTGTTTCAATTTCCAATAATAATGGGGTTTGTACTGCATCTGATGCCATCCAGGTGACCGTGATTCCAACTCCGGTTGTGTCTATCTCTAATGCTGAAGTATGTGCGGGTGTTGAAGTAGAATTATTGACCTCAATTGCAAATCCTGTCGGTAATTATACTTATTTGTGGTCTACAGGCGATAAGTCCCTATCGATTTTTGTAAATAAAGGTAAAGAATATAGTGTCTTTGTTACGGATGAAAATGGTTGTATAAGTGAAAGAGCAGTTGGGACTCCGGTATTTCACCCTGTTCCGCAAACTGAATTGCCTGCCAGTATCGCGCCTTTATGTCCTGGCGTTTCAACACGAATTGAACCAACTGTGACCAATGGTAGTTGGTCTTATGATTGGGGTGAGAACTATTCAGGGATAACAACTTCATATTTGGATGTTGAACCGGAAACTTCCGGCGAGGTGATTGAGTTAACAATTACAGATGAGAATAATTGTAAGCATGTTTCCAGAACCACTGTTTCTGTAAAATCAAAACCATATTTTAGTCCTATCCAGGATGAGTCATTCTGTGAAGGATTCAGTTTTACTTTTGAAGCAGATACTTTAACTAATGATGAATACATTTATGAACAGTTTATTTGGAAAAGAGACAATGTTATAATTGAAGATGCAACTGGTTCTACTTATGAGGTAACTGAGCCTGGACGCTATACCGTTGAAGCATTTACCGGATGTCATTGGGTGGATACCACTGTAACCGTTGTAGTTTATAATAATCCGGTGGTAGCTCTTGATACTACTATTTTTGCTCAGGTTACTTTATTAGCTGATTTAGGATTACAACCATATCTGTATAGTATGAATGGAGGTATACCTCAGGATAAAAATAGTTTTAGTAGTTTGGAAAATGGAGAATATATTTTTAGAGTTACTGATGCTAATGAATGTTTTGTTGAAGATACTGTAGCACTAAGTAATATTATCGACATTTCAATACCTCCGGTAGTTACCAATAATGGTGATGGATTTAATGATACCTGGAATATCAAAGGCTTAGAGAAATTTCCAAAGTCAGAGATCATCATTTATAATCGATATGGGAAGGTGATTCATAAATGCCTGGCAGAAGATCCTAAATGGGATGGAACTTATTTAGGACAAAAATTACCAATAGACAGTTATTGGTATGTTGTTAAACTAAAGCCTTTTGATAAGATTATGCAAGGGCATGTTACAATAATGCGATAAAATCAAAATATGCGGAAGATAATTTTAATCCTTGGTCTTTTTATGGCCGTTAGTTTGGTTAATGCTCAAAAGCATTATTTAACCAATCAATATGTATATGACTTGTATCAAATGAACCCTGCAGCAGCTGCTTTTCAAAAGAATTGTATTACTGCAAATGGTTTTTATCAAAAGCAATGGTTTGGAACAGATAAAGCTCCAACTACTCAAATTTTAAGTTTACAATTACCTGTGCAAGGTGGGTTAGGATCTGGAACATATATTTATAATGATCGGAATGGAGTCATTAAAGAGATGGGTATTAATCAAGCATTTTCTTATGAGTTATTGCTCCAGGAAAACAGAAGAAGATTCTCAACTTTAACTTTCGGTATTTCGTTTTTATTAGAACAATCATCCATTGATCAAACCGAATTTCACGATGGAAATGGTACTTTGGCTGATGATCCCATTATTAATGATGGAGTAGAAAATGGCATAGGCTTTAATGCCTCAGCAGGTTTATTGTATAAAATAAACACAACTCATGCGGGTATTAGTATAACCAGTCTAATGCCCAACAATAATCCAATGTATAATTCATCTTCTCAGGAAACAGAACATGTAATGGATATTCATGTTCATGTAGGTGGATCTTATGCAGTACCCGGCCGAGATGTTGTTTTAGAGCCATTGGTAAAATATCGACGTAATATTTTAAAAGATAGTCAAGTGGATTTAAATATGAAATTATACATGCCAACGCCTAACGAAGATATTGCTATCTGGGGTCTTTTAGCTTATCGTCATACCTTAGATCAGGGAATTGGTAAAAGTAATGGAATGGCTGTAACCGGAGGTATTGCTTATGGTAATTTTAGCTTTGGTATCGAATATCAATTAGGGTTAACAACTGCCCAAATTGATTATGGTAGTTATTACCAGCTTATTCTAAGTTGGAGATTGTGTCGCGATAAAAGTAAATCTGCCCTTAGTTGTCCAAAAATTAAACGAAGAGGATATAATTTTAATTTCTTAGGGTACTAGAAAAAAGGATATTGCTTAAGCTGTTTAATGTTGTTAAAAAGCAATGTTAAACAGCTTTTTGGCGTTTATTAGTTTGTGTATTATTTGTTCTTATTTAGGATATCACTAGTTTTACAGTTTTAAAGCGTTTTAAATTGAGAAACCATATTAGAATAATATTTTCGATCTGTTTTGCGTTTTGTTATTTGTTGTTAGGTGCGGTAAATAATGAAAAAAAGCTACTTTCCGGTTCTGATGAGGGAGGTTATGGAGAAGGTACGATGCATTGTAATGCAGATAATGCTTCCGTTTCATTAGGTGCATCTGAAGATCTATTTATTCTTAGTAATGATTCTCAGAAAGAGCGGGTTGCTTTAAGGATCGATGTTACGCCCGAATATGGTGTAGCTGAGGTATTACCCAATAATGAAGTTCGGTATACATCAACAGGGTGTACTGAAGGTAAAGATTTGTTTGTTTATGTTGTTTACAATGAACGCCAGGATTCTGCAAAATGTATCGTTAATATAACGCTTAATAACGCTAATACTGTCCCGCTCGCAACAGATGATGTATTTAATTATACAACTATTGATAATCATTCTTTACCCATATTGGATAACGATAGTTATTGCGAGGAACCCATTCAGGTTTCTTTACTAGAGTTTCCTGAATTTTGTGATGCTCGTATAATAACAAATGAGAATGGAATAGATGAGCTGTTACCTCAAATTGCTCCGGATTTTATTGGAGAATGTGAATTTTCTTATGAGCTTTGTGATGCAAGTGGAGATTGTGATATTGCAAAGGTTACTCTAACAGTAACTATGCCCCCCTTTGATATCAAGAATTTACCGAAAGGATTTTCTCCAAATGGTGATAATATCAACGATTATTACTTTATTCCTGACTTTGTTAATCGGGAAAAGGTAAATTTTCAAGTGATAAATGAATGGGGGAAACTGGTATTTGAAAATGCTGATTTTGGGTTTTTAAATAATAAACGAGGTTGGGATGGAATTGCTAATGTAGGTTCTTTAAGTGGTAAAGACTTGCCCTCCGGAACTTACTATTTTGTATTTGAAGTGGAAGAAGAAAGTAAGCCAATAACCGGTTTTCTTTATTTAAGTAGATAGGCTGTGTTTAATTTAAGAAAGTATATTTCACATATAAAGGACAGGAAAAGAGTAGCATTATTTTTTACATTTATGCTTGTTTGTGGAGGTTGTTTTGCTCAATTGGAGCCGCTCTCTACACAACACATGAATAATCAAATAATGTTTAATCCTGCGTACACTGGAATTCGAAATTCACTTTCAGCAAATCTTCATGCTCGTAACCAATGGTTGGGACTGAACGGTGCACCTACAAATTATGTAATGAGTGTTCACTCACCCATTAATAATTCGATGGCATCCCTGGGGGGATCTTTATCTAATTATAGTGCAGGACTTATTAAAGATACAAAGTTTAGCGCCTATTACTCATATTTAGTTAGATTGAACCATAATACTTTTGTCTCTTTTGGTACCAATGCATCCTTGAGTAATTATCGGTTTGACCGTAATGAGATGAACTTGATAGAAGAAGATGATCCAAACTTTAAATCAAAAATCGGAAATACTTTTAATCCTAATATTGGAGCCGGAGTATTCTTGTATTCGCAAAAATATTATTTGGGATTTTCGATACCTGCGCTTATTAGTACCAAATATAAATCTGATGATGAAAATGCGATTGTTGTAGCAGAGAAGTACAGAACAATTTATGCAACGGGTAGTTATGGGATTTCCTTGGGCCAGGATTTTTATCTGAAACCTTCCTTTTTATATCGCATAAATAGTGCAGGATTTAACTCGTTTGATATAACATCACAAGTGTTTTATAAGGATTATTTTTGGGCAGGGATTTCTTATCGTTTTGATACGTCTATTTCGATATTGTATAATCAATCCATAGGAGAGAGCTTAAATATTTGTTATTCTTACGATTATCCGATAATTTCCAAACCCGGAATCTCCAAAGGGACTCATGAAATTACCTTGTTAATTGATTCTTATCAATGGATAAAGCGAAATCGTAACAGAGTGTTTCAACGTAAGAAAAAACAAGAATTAGATGGTATTGAATCAATCCGTTATTTTTAATTCTGCCTTGGTAGTTTTTTGCTAAAGAGTATTAAGTCTCTTATTTCATCTTTGACTACTCTATATTTCCTGTTGAAGTAGTTTTATAAATGGTTTTGTTATGCCATGTAAGCCCCAATTGAGGCACTGTCAATAGCCTAGTGTGTAAGCTTTAGGAATACAAGCCGTCAAACAGTATAGCACCAATGGAATTTTGTCATTCCCAATCCTTTATTGTAAAATACCAGGATCATTAAACCATTTTATCAATAATTATTTTCTATAGTCCGCGATTTTATTGCTCTAATAAATTTTCATACTTATTAATGTCAAAAGGTTTTTCAAAGGTGAATTAATAGTTTATTAATTGTACATTAGTAACAAACCTAAATGTTATGAGTAGAATTAGTGCATGTATTTTTGATCTGGATGGAGTCATTGTTGATACTGCTAAGTATCATTATATCGCCTGGAAAAAACTTGCCAATGATCTTGGATTTGATTTTTCTGAACAAGAAAACGAACAGTTAAAAGGGATAAGTCGCATGGCTTCCCTTGATATCTTGTTGAAAATTGGAAAGATTAAATTATCTGACCAGGAGAAAGAAATATTGGCCACTCAAAAAAATGATTATTATCTTTCTTTTATTAAAGAAATAGGACCAGAGGAAATTCTTCCCGGTGCAAAAGATTTTTTAATTGCAGCGAAATCTGAAGGTTTAAAAATTGCGCTAGGTTCAGCAAGTAAAAATGCTATGTTAATTCTTCAACGCCTTGAATTGGTCGATTGTTTTGACGTGATAATTGATGGTACCAAAGTATTTAAAGCTAAACCGGATCCGGAAGTTTTCTTAAGAGGTGCTCAAGAATTAGGTGTTAATCCTGATAATTGTGTTGTATTTGAAGATGCCGAATCAGGAGTTGAAGCTGCTATTAAAGGTGGTATGAAAGTGATTGGTATTGGAGATTCTAAGATTTTGCACAAGTCCAATTTAGTTGTATCCGGTTTACATGAGATGGCATTAAGTAAATTACAAGCGTTATAATTCTTTATTACAGGATCATTCTAATCGAATAACCATGAAAAAATATTTAATACCTGATGAGTGGCGTATTATAGAAGATAACTTTGATGCGGAAAATCATTTAGCTTCTGAAAGTATTTTTAGTCTTGGAAATGGCAAAATGGGCCAGCGGGCTAATTTTGAAGAATCCTATTCAGGTCCATCTTTACAAGGTAACTATGTTGCCGGAGTTTATTATCCTGATAAAACCCGAGTGGGGTGGTGGAAAAATGGTTATCCTGAATATTTTGCGAAGGTTTTAAACGCTCCTAATTGGGTTGGGATTGATGTGTTAATTGACGGTGAAAAATTGGATTTATATACATGTAAAGTTGATCGGTTTTTACGTGTTTTAAACATGAGAGAAGGTTCTCTTACCAGAGAGTTTCAAGTGACATTGCCAAGTGGACAGTGTTTAAGAGCGAGGATCCTTCGTTTTATGAGCATGATTCACACAGAGACCGCATTGATACGGTATGAAATAGAGCCAATAAATTTTAGTGGTAACATTGAGTATCATCCCTATATTGATGGGGATGTGAAGAATGAAGATGCTAATTACGATGAGCAATTTTGGAATATTCATCAGGTTGGTTCAAAACAGAATTATGGATACGTATTTGCCGAGACCAAAAAAACTAGTTTCTATTGTGGTTTTGGGATGAAATCTCAATTGTCTATAAATGGTGAAAATAGTAGTCTTTTACCCAAAGTAGTTTCGAGTGAAAAAAAGATTGCTCATCATTATACTTTTGAATTAGGTAAAGGGCAAGTGGCAATAATTGATAAATATGTAGCTGTTACTTCTTCACTTAATCATGAGATTTCTGACCTTGAAAAAGCTACCGAAACTGCCGTTAATGCTGTTTATGAAATTGGGTTTGATCAAATGTATTTACAGCATAAGAAAAAATGGGCTGAGAAATGGGCACATTCCGATATTGTAATCAAAGGAGATGTTAAAGCGCAACAAGCGATTCGTTTTAATATTTTTCAGTTGAATCAAACTTATACCGGTGAAGATGAACGTCTAAATGTTGGGCCTAAAGGATTTACCGGTGAGAAATATGGTGGTACAACTTATTGGGATACAGAGGCATATTGTATACCCTTCTTTTTAATGACCAGCCCTTCTCAAGTTACCCGTCAGTTATTAATGTACCGATATAAACACTTATCGAAGGCCATAGAAAATGCTGAAAAGCTTGGTTTTACCAAGGGAGCAGCGCTTTATCCAATGGTTACTGCAAATGGCGAAGAATGTCATAATGAATGGGAAATTACCTTTGAAGAGATTCACCGCAATGGAGCAATAGCTTTTGCAATACATAATTATCTGCGGCATACTGGTGATTATTCTTATTTATTTGATTATGGAATTGAAGTATTAGTTGCTATCGCTCGCTTTTGGAGTCAACGGACTACTTTTTCTGAAGACAAAGGGAAGTATGTAATATTAGGTGTAACCGGGCCTAATGAGTATGAGAATAACGTAAACAATAATTGGTATACCAATAAATTAGCTCAATGGTGTTTAAAGTATGCCATTGAATGTCTTGATTTGTTAAAGCTTGAAGCGAAAAATAAATTTGATGCGTTAGTCATAAAGCTTTGTCTGGATGTGGCACTAGAGCTTAAACATTGGCAGGATGTGGTGGAGAATATCTATTTGCCCTACAATGAAAAACTCGAAGTAATTATGCAACAGGATGGCTTTATGGATAAAGAACAGATGTTGGCGTCAGAATTACCTCAGAGTGAACGACCAATTAATCAATGTTGGTCATGGGATCGAATTTTAAGATCTAATTTTATAAAACAAGCTGATACTTTGCAAGGAATTTATCTTTTTGAAGAAGAGTTTTCTATAGACGAAATAAAGAGAAATTTCAATTTCTATGAGCCGCGAACTGTTCATGAATCTTCATTGTCGCCATGTATACATGCTGTATTAGCCAATAAAATTGGAAATGTAGAAAAGGCTTATGAAATGTACATGCGAACCTCTCGCCTTGATCTGGATGACTATAACTCTGAAGTGCATGAAGGTCTACATATTACCAGTATGGCGGGCACGTGGATGTCTATTGTTGAAGGGTTTGGAGGAAAACGAGTGTATGATGAAAAACTATATCTGAGTCCAAGTATTCCTGCGGCCTGGGATATGTATGCTTTTAAAATTACTTTTAAAGGAGTGGATCTTGTAGTAAGTGTAAATCAAAAAACTGTTTCTGTTTATTCGCAATCCGATGCACCATTTGAAGTATGTTTATATGGTCAAAAATATGAAATTGCACCTCAAAGCACTGTTGAAGTAACTCGCTAATACATATTATTTGCATAAAATAAGTCTGCATAGTAAAGTTCAATCCGCTCACCTGCAAAGAGTGGAACCTCCATTTTGGTGGGTGGGAATGAAAGATGCAAGCTTGCAAATTATGTTTTATGGAGATAATTTATCTTCATATACAATTTCTATCATTAATCCTTTGGTAAGCCTAAGAGCCGTTCATAGGATGAAAAGTCCGAATTATCTGTTTGTAGATGTATTAATTGCAGAAAGAGACAGTGAAGTAAGCTTTGAAATTTGTTTTTTACAAAATGGGTATTTAAAGTTTTGTTATACCTATTCACTTTATCAACGCTCTGAAGCTTCGGCTCAACGAAAAGGATTCGATTCAGGTGATGCCATTTATCTGTTAATGCCGGATCGGTTTGCAAATGGGGATCCTTCTATTGATAATGTGCCTGAGATGTTGGAAACTTGCAATCGTAGAAGAGCTTATGGAAGACATGGTGGCGATTTGAAAGGTGTAATTGATCATTTAGATTATATAAAGGAATTAGGTTTTACGGCACTATGGTTAAATCCGGTTCTGGAAAATAATCAAACTCAATCTTCGTACCATGGGTATGCTATAACGGATTTTTATAAAGTAGATTCACGTTTAGGATCCAATCAAGTCTATCAGCAGTTGGCTTTGTGTTGTAAGGAAAATGGAATTAAGTTGATTAAAGATTTGGTTTTCAATCATTGTGGTACAGGACATTGGTGGATGGACGATTTGCCCTCTGCAGATTGGATTAATCATTGGGAACATTACACGCAGTCGAATCATCGGCTTTCAACAATATCCGATCCTTATGCTTCAAAATTTGATTTAAAAAGGACGGTGGATGGCTGGTTTGATAAAACCATGCCGGATCTGAACCTGAAGAATCCTTTTTTACTTCGGTATTTAATACAAAATAGTATTTGGTGGATTGAGTATGCCTATTTGTCGGGGATTAGAATGGATACTTATCCGTATCCGGATAAAGAAGGCATGGCTGTTTGGGCCAAAAGAATAAAAGAGATATCCAAGCTTTAATATTGTAGGAGAAATTTGGGTAGCAGAGGCAAGTAAGTTGTGCTATTGGCAAGCAAGGCAGAGTAATAAAGATGGTTATAATTCCCACTTGCCAGTACTGATGGATTTTCCTTTGCAAAATGCCATTAAGTTTTGTTTTAATGAAGAGGAAGGGTGGCTTTCTGGAATGAATCGTTTGTATAATGCCCTGGCAGATGATCACTTATATCCCGATCCGATGAATTTGATGGTTTTTGGTGATAATCATGATGAAGGTCGGTTGTATCATTTTATGCAAAAAGATATTCGAAAAGTTAAAATGGCATTGGTCTATATTTTTACGATTCGAGGAATTCCTCAAATGTATTATGGAACAGAGTTGTTGTTAGGTGGGCATGGGTATCATGGTCACGCTCGTATTCGACAAGATTTTCCGGGTGGGTGGTTAGATGGAAAGCGCAATGCCTTTAAATCTGAAGGTCGGTCAAAAAAGCAAAATGACATTTTTAATTGGATTAAATGCCTGTTGAATTACCGTAAAAATTCAAACCCGATAAAATATGGCAATACAAAACATTTCATTCCTCAAAATGGGGTATACATATATGTAAGATATTACAATGATGCTAAGATTTTAGTTATTTTCAACAATAATGAGAAAGCAAGCGATGTGAAAATGGATGTATATAAAGAAGTAATCGATGGATATGATGAAGCTTATGATGTTTTATCCGGAAAGTTGATTGTTGATTTAAGACATATACATTTGGAAGCAAAGTCTGCATCTGTATTAGAACTAAGAGCCAATGCACAATGAAATATTGGGTGGTAGGTGTTTTTATTGTATTTCAATTGCTGTTATGTGATTTAGCGGCGCAGGAATCTTTAACTATTCAACAGAAGGTATGGATGTATCGGATAATTTCTAAAACTCCAACCTTGCATCGTAGTTTATCTGGTTTTCTAAAATACGAGGGACCTGATTTTTATACATTTGATCAAAAAGTTGACTATGAATTAGTGAGTCAATTTCAAACCGCTAATCCTAATAGTTTGTCTTTTGATTATGCTGGTATAAGAGCTACATCTTCCGGCATAATTGCAGAATTATCTGTTAAAATGGCCTTGTGGGAAGTCAATGAATATTTAAAAAAATATATTTCTCATGATCTTGAGTTTTCCGATGTTTTATATGCTCAGCTAGAAAAGCGCTTAGTTCGAAAGATTGTAGGTCAGGTAAAGCCGCAAAAACAACAAGAGCTTGTTCAAGTTGTAATGCATCCTTCGTTACCGATTTTCAAAAAACTTGAATTGTTACAGGAATATTCAATAGATCCTAATGTGAAGTTGGCTTTATTTAAAGAATGGAATCAACTTTTAGTAAAACATTTGTTTGAGCGCTCTCAATGGTATTTTAACTTCCTTAGTGAGGAAAATCAATTGATGTCTAATTTGTTTTTAGCAGCAGGTGAAGGTAGTGGAACAGCCGGAATGCTTTATGAATATGAATTAAATCCTAATGACAGTACTCAGAAATGGTATGGTAAGGGAATTGGTCTTTTTAATTATCAATTAAGGTTGCACAATGGAGAGATAAAGCCACGAAGCGAATCAATAGGGAAAATTAAAGTGCCGGCCGGAAAAACTGTAGCTTTACATAGTTCATTATGGGGGTTAGATTCTTCTTTTAAACCCATGTTGGTTTTTATCCAAGGAGATAAAAGTTATCATCTCTATTCTGATTTTCAGTATCAGGAATTGACACCCGATGCATCTGTTGGTAACGGAAAATCTCACTCTGATCGGATTCATGATTTTTACATCAAAGAGATTTTGGAAAAATCAAAGGAGTTATCTGATAGTTCCATTCTAAATGTTTCATTATTAAAGCAATATGTTGTTAAGGATGAGATAGAACATAAGATAAAGGTGCTGGAATTTGAAATAGATAGTTTAAATAAGCTGGAAGGTGATTTCGAGAAGGTGATAAAGAATAAAAAGGTGTTAATTGATACCCATTTATATAACTTAACTGCAAAGGTAAAGCATATAAATGAAATTGAAGATAAGCTGTTTAAGAAACATCAAGTTATTAGTAGGAGTAAAACTCAATTGGAACAGATGGTTGAGGTGCTTGGTCCTAATCCTCAGACCTATATATTACAGGATAGTATTGCAAAATTTGAAGATGGCGTTTATTTCGATTTGAAAACCCAAGATTTGGTTTTTCCATCAGCACAAGAAATCAGTGAGATTGAGGTAAGGTTAATTTCAGGTAGTTATTCGATAAGAGGATCCAGTAAAGATGAAGTGCAGGTTTGTGTAAGTTTAAGTGAATTAAAAGGAAGTTCTCCAATAGAGCTTGATTCTGAAGGTATTTATAGGGTGAAGAACTATTATGCTCCAGATGGTATTGTTCCTATTTTCTCTCAAAAAGATAGTGCCGGATTAACTTTAGCCTCTTTGAAGGAGATGCTGTCTAATTCGAAATATTCATTTAGTGTAGAAATAGATTCCAATTCCTTTTTAAATCATTTTCAGGCTGAGACCGTGAAATACTACAATGATTTTTCTCGAGAAGTGCAATTGCCTCTTTCGAGATTAGCAAAGTATCGTTATTCAGAAATGGAAATATTGGTAAAGAATGGAAATGTAAATGTAGTGGTTCGAAGTTCTTGTGACCCTATACCGACAAGACTGTCTTTTGTTTCACACAATGTGAGACAAAAACTGGGAATGTCTGATGCTTCCTTGGAGAATAATAAATATTTGAGTGTTTTAAGAAGTTTGTATGAACTGAAGCACTTGGGGATAAACTTAGATTCGATTCAAATAGGAACAGATAATTTTACAAAAGGTGAAATAGAATTGTTACTAGATATTATTCAAGATAAATAACATTGTTGTGTTTATGATTTTGTTAACATACAGAGTTTGGTTTTGTTTTCCGGAAGAACCTTGAACGATGACAATTAAATTTCGTTAGACTATTTTTTTAATTCGTTTTTATTTTCCTATAAGAAATTCCCCTTTAAACTTTGCTGGAGAAGAATTAGGTATAAAAAAAGCCCTCCTAATGGAGAGCTTTTATAATTATATTGGGCTTCAATTATTTTACTGAATCCATGTAAGTGATTAATTCACATACTTTAGCAGAGTAACCCATTTCGTTATCATACCAAGAAACAACTTTTACGAAGTTGTCGTTTAATGAGATACCGGCATCAGCATCAAAGATAGAAGTACGAGTGTCACCGATGAAATCGTTAGAAACAACAGCGTCCTCAGTGTAACCTAAGATACCTTTTAATTCGTTCTCAGAAGCAGCTTTCATAGCAGCTTTGATAGCTTCGTAAGAAGCAGGTTTTTCTAAACGAGCAGTTAAATCTACTACAGAAACATCAGGAGTTGGAACACGGAAAGCCATACCTGTTAATTTACCGTTAAGTGCAGGGATTACTTTACCTACAGCTTTAGCAGCACCAGTAGAAGAAGGAATGATGTTTTGACCTGCACCACGTCCACCTCTCCAATCTTTTGCAGAAGGACCGTCAACAGTTTTTTGTGTTGCAGTTGTCGCGTGTACAGTAGTCATTAAACCTTCAACAATACCGAAGTTGTCGTTTAATACTTTAGCAATAGGAGCTAAACAGTTTGTAGTACAAGATGCGTTAGATACAAAGTTCATGTCGTTAGTGTAAGAAGAGTTGTTTACACCCATTACGAACATTGGAGTATCATCTTTAGAAGGAGCAGACATTACTACTTTTTTAGCACCAGCGTCTAAGTGACCTTGAGCAGATTCTTTTGTTAAGAAAAGACCAGTAGACTCAACTACGTATTCAGCACCAATAGCACCCCAGTTAATGTCAGCAGGGTTTCTTTCAGCAGTAACACGAATCACATCACCGTTAACAATTAACTTACCGTCTTTTACTTCAACAGTTCCGTTGAATTGACCGTGAGTTGAATCGTACTTCAACATGTAAGCCATGTAATCTACATCAATTAAGTCATTGATTCCAACAACTTGAATGTTTCCTTTAGCAACTGCTTGACGGAAAACGAAACGTCCGATACGGCCGAAACCGTTAATACCAATCTTAATTTTTGACATTTTATTGCTTTTTTTAAAGTAATATTATTAGGGTATTCTAAAATGCGTTACAAAAGTAGAAAATCATTAGCTAATGGTCAAATATTATGAAAGTGATTTTCTTAATAATCTTAAAAAAGGATAATGATCAAGGAAGTACAAATCAGGGATCTTCATTTTTGAAGCTGATCAATTATCCGCTTTTGGGTTATTGTTGTTTTGATGTGTAAATGGGGGAGTGAAAGTTTGCCAGTTTTGGTGTTTGATTGAGGTGGTGCTAGGTGTTTTAATAGCGAGGCGGTTATTGTGTAAGTTAGAAGGCTGATTGGCTTAGATGCAAAAATGAGTAACACCCATTTATTAATGCATGTTACTCAAGTATTGTATTTCTTTAGTCTCTTAAGCTATATCTGTATTGCTTTCAACCTGAATTTCCGAATGTGATGGATAAGCAGGGCAGTCAGCAGTTGTTTTGCATGAAGCAAGGCCTGCTACAAATAAAGAAATAAGTGCGGTTGCAATAAAAAATTTTTTCATCTTTCTTTAATTCTAATGTTTTATGTAAAATTAACGTAAAGAATTTAATCTACAAAATCTTTCGTTCGGTATAAGTAAAACGCTTATAGATAGTTTTTGTTACGTTAATAGCGTGGAAACTGCAAGAAAATATCAGTTTTTATAGTTTTTAAACGTATCTTAAAGTTCTATTTCGTCTATGTGTGGCCATTCAATAGTTTCATCGTCTAACCATTTAGGACCTACCTGAATAGAACTTAATGCATTGTCATCAAGCCAAAAGTTGATGTTGATGTCGTCAAAGGTATATAATTCTTTGTCGTCATATCCTTCATCGGAAATGTCTTCATGACTATACTCACCCAGTTTTAAGTCTTTGATAGCTTGTAGGAAATCATCTTTGGACATGCCTACCGAAATTTTATCGTATAAAATAAAATTGTCCGAGTCAAAAGAAATTTCAACTAGTTTATAATCTTCTTCTTTATCAAAAGAGATTGAAATGCCTAGTTCATCATAATAAAGTACATTGGCTTGTCCTCCTTCACCATAATCTTGTACTTCTGTTTCGTCCGGATCTCCTAAGTAAAAAGATACTTCGTGTTCCTCCATTCCGAATCTGATGCTGCCGAATCCGATGCCCGGCAAAATTGCTCTTGGTTTCATTTTTGTAAATTGAGAATTTTTGTCGTTAATACTTTATGAGTAAAGATATAAAATCAATTAAAAAAACAAAGTTAAAAATTGGCCTGTGTTAAATGAAAGACCATTATATTAAGTTTGGGAGATAAATTAAGTGTTGTTTTTGTGATCTGTTTTAAGATTTTTTAAAGTTGTAAAAGCTCTTTCTACATCCTCATCATTAACTATAATGGTAAATTCATTAGTGGTTGAAATGACTTCCTTGATGTTAACGCCCTCCCAGGCAATGGATTTTAAAATTTGATAATAAAAACCTGTGACCCGTATATTGCTGGTTGGTAGTTTTAATGTGATGGCTGAGAGGTTGCTTTGTTTCAGGAGGCATTCTTCATTTTCAAAACTATTTTTAACCAATGATTCGAAATCGGAACTGATAACCAGGTTGGATTCAAATACTCCTCGTACCCACGAATAAAAAACATCCGGATGGTGGCTGATTTCGTTCATTACCTTGTTTTGTGAATTAAAGATAGAATTGCTATTGCGATAGGTGTAATCAGTGAGGTTAGATCGCACAATAATGTCTCCAAGTGCAGCCAGTAATTGTTTGAGATTTCGGTTAAGAGATAAGTCAAGTTGCGGGGTAAGTCTGTTAAGAGCCATAACAATTGCACCTTCTTTCACATTTTTTCCGGTTAGTTTTTCAACCGTTGGATGTATTTGTCGGGCTAATGAAGAGATGTTTATTAAACCCTCACAAAGAGCCTCAACAACAAAAGGTTTAACTTTTATTACAGATTCAACGGCTTGACTTACGGTTTTCATGTTAATTTCGCTTTTGAATTATAGCACAAATATAAGAGTAATATGTTTGTAAATGAACTTTGTGTTAAGATTTAAACAAAGTGTTATAAAGAAGTTTATTTTGAAGAAAAAGTTTTTTACAAGTGTATTAATTGATAATTTTGACGATGAATTTGAATGCAATACTTTTGTGCTTTCAAATTGAGATATATTTTATAAAAGTGTTCGTTTTTAGATTTTACTAAAACTTACATTTTAAGATTTAGAAAATATGAAAGAATTTAGCCTAAGAGGTTCTATAGTTGCTATTGTTACGCCATTCAAATTGAATGGAGAGATTGATTTTGAAGCTTATGATCGCTTGGTGGAGTGGTATATTCAAGAAGGGACGGATGGTATTGTGGTTTGTGGTACAACAGGTGAAACGCCAGCTTTAAATGCCGATGAGGATGCGCAGATGATTGAGCGTACTGTGAAGTTAGTGAATGGCAGAGTAACTGTTATAGCCGGTACAGGATCTAACTCAACCGAAGAATGTATTAAGTATTCTCAAAAAGCTCAAGATCTTGGTGTAGATGCTGTTTTGGTTGTTGGGCCATACTATAACAAGCCCACTGATAAGGGGATGTATATGCACTTTTCAAAAGTAGCACAGTCGATTGATATACCTGTAGTTTTATATAATGTTCCTTCGCGTACAGGTTCTAAAATTTCGGTAGATGTGGTCTTGAAACTGGCTGATGAATTTGAAAATATTGTAGGTATTAAAGAAGCTTCAGGTGATTTAGGTGTAGCTACTGCTTTATTAGAAAAGCGTCCTCAAGGATTTAAAATTTATAGTGGAGATGATTTTCTATCACCAACCATGAATTTATTGGGTGCAGATGGATGTATATCAGTTGCTGCAAATGTTGTTCCTTTGGACTTTAAAAGGTTAATGGATGCTTCAATGAATGGTGATGTTGTTCTCACGCGTGAATTGTTCTTTAAATATCAGGAATTAATGGATGTAATGTTTATCGAATCCAATCCAATGCCGGTCAAAGCAGCCTTAGCTATGATGGGGAAAATTCAAGAAGTGTACCGTTCTCCAATGTGTCCAATGGAAGAAGGGAATCGTCAAAAAGTAGAGCAGAAATTAAAAGAATTAGGTATCATCTAGATATGAAAGTTAGATGGTATTAAAGGAGGATTTCATTAGGGAAGTTCTCCTTTTTGTGTTTTATATATTAAAGTAAAAATGAAGGATATGATTGATTTATTGAAAAATCGTACTACTATTCGTTCGTATAGTTCAGAAGATGTAAGTGATGAGTTGTTAAATGAAGTATTGGAGGCTGGAGTTAGAGCTTCGACTACTGGTAATATGCAGGTGTATAGTATTGTAGTAACCAGAGATAACGAGCGAAAAAAAGCTTTGGCTCCGTTTCATTTTAATCAACCAATGGTGGTTAATGCACCGGTTACTTTAACCTTTTGTGCTGATTTTAATCGTTTTAATAAATGGTGTAAGCATAGAAATGCAGAGCCGGGGTATGATAATTTTTTATCCTTTATGACAGCAGCAATCGATGCTCTTTTGGTTGCTCAAACTGTTTGTGTAGCCGCAGAAGCAAAAGGATTAGGGATATGCTATTTGGGAACCACAACTTATTTAGCCGATAAAATAATTGACTTTTTAAAGCTACCCAAAGGAGTTGTGCCGGTTACTACGGTAACATTGGGTTTTCCTGCAGATCAACCAAAACAAGTAGATCGTTTACCTTTGGAGGCAATTGTGCATCAGGAGGAATATACAGACTATACAAAAGAGGCGATTGACTCCCTTTATAAAGAAAAAGAAAGCTTACCTGAGAATAAGGTTTTTGTTGAGGAGAATGGTAAAGAAACGCTTGCCCAAGTATTTACGGATGTAAGGTATAAAAAGGCAGATAATGAGCATTTTAGTACTGTGTTGTTGGAGGTTTTAAGAAAGCAGGGTTTTTTAAATTAAGCACTATTTAGGGCTTTGGTAATTGGGTAATTTTTTTTACTTTCATAGATAGTTGTTGTTCCTGCTTGTGGGATATGAACAGGTTAATTAATTAAAATTGGAAGAAATGAGTGCAATAATGCCTACCATAGAAGATGCTGAGAAATTGAATTTATCATCTGCCGAATTTGATTTGATTAAAGAAATCTTAGGTCGATTACCAAATGAATTAGAGTTGGAAATTTTTTCGCTAATGTGGTCTGAGCATGCTAGCTACAAAAGTTCTTGGAATAGAGTTTCACAACTTCCATCTCATGGAGGTCATGTAATTACTAAAATTGGAAAAGATAGTGCAGGAGCTATTGATTTAGGAAATGGATTGGCTTGTGTTCTAAAGGTTGAATCACATAATAGTCCATGTGCTATTCAGCCTCGATTAGGTGCTGCTACCGGGCTAAGGGTAGTCACCCGAGATTTAATTTCAATGGGAGCTAAGCCGGTAGCTTTTTTAAACTCTTTGAGGATGGGCGCTGAAAAAAGTGATACTTCCCGATGGTTGTTTACTGAAGTTATTAATGGCTTGAGTGAATTTGAGAAAGGGTACGAGGTGCCTGTTGTTGCCGGAGATACTTTTTTTTCAAGGGGATATAATAATAGTCCTGTAGTAAATAATATGGCGGTAGGGATTGTTCCCAAGGATAAATTGGTTTCTGGTGCATGTAAGGGGATAGGAAATGTTATTGTAGTGATGGGTGCACTCACCGGAAAACATGGCGTAGATACCAATGTGTTTGAAACTGTTTTAACTGAAGAAATAGAAGCTAAACATTTAGATATTGATCAATTAATGGATGTGTCTGTTGAAAAGAAACTTCAGCAGGCCATTCAGGTGATTGTTGAAAAAGACGTTCCTTTAGGAATTCAGGCAGTAGGTGCTCAAGGCATTATCGGTGCGGTTAGTGAAATGGTTGCTAGAGGTGAAAGTGGTGCGGTTATAGAAATTGAAAAGGTTCCGGTTGAAGAAGAGGTTTTGGATCCCAGAGATATTCTCTTTTCTCAAACATGGGGAAGGTTGTTGTTCTGCATAGAACCCAATAAATTAATGCAATTACAAGCAATTGCAAAAGATTTTGGATTAAGTGCTGCGAAAATTGGTGAGGTTACCGATTCTGGATACGTTGAATGTTTTGCAGGAGATAAGAAAATCGCTGAAGTTCCTGCCGTGTATATGGGAATGGGAGGAAAAGCACCTGTTCAAGATCCGGAGTTTCAGATGTGCTCTGATGATAATCCAAAAATAGTATTAAGCCAATTTGATGAGCCGGATCATTATCCTAAGGTTGTTAAAACCTTAATCGATAATATTAATGTAGCCTCTAAGGACTGGTTGTCCGGAAAGTTTGTATCCAATGCGGAAGAAGATAAGGTGAAATTTCCATCAGATGCTGCCTTTGTTGATTTGGATGGTACAGGTCAATCGCTTGTGCTTACAATGGATTGTAATACAGGTTATATGAAGTCTGATCCCTATGTTGGTGTGCAGATTGCAGTGGCTGAAGCTTCACGTAATATTGTTTGTGCTGGAGGCAAGCCTTTAGCTATCTCAGATTGTTTAAATTTTGGAAGTCCACAAGATAAGTTTGTTTACGATACCTTTGTGAAGTCGGTAGATGGCCTTTCTAAGGCCAGTCAAGAGTTTGGAATTCCGATTGTAAGCGGAAATGTTAGTTTTTACAATCAAAGGTCAGAGGAAGGAAGTTTGAAGCCTATAATTCCAACCCCAATTATCGGAATGGTGGGCTTAGTGGTGGATAAAAAGAAACATAGTACGCTCTCTTTTAGACATAAGGGGGATATGATTTATTTAATTGGTCGTTCAAGAAATGATGTGAACTCCTCTGAGTATGCTTATAGTGTTTTAGGCGTTAAGCGTTCAGTCGCTCCTTATTTCGATGTAGAAGAAGAGAAGGAGGTTCAGCAAGTGGTCAGTAAGTTGATCGAAAAAGGATTACTTCGTTCTGTTCATGATGTATCTACTGGGGGATTGTTTTTTACATTGTTAGAGTGTGCAATACCTATGGAGTTTGGTTTTGACATAACTTCCGATGCAGAAATACGGAAAGATGCATTTTTGTTTGGAGAATCTCAGAGTCGTATAGTCGTGTCTGTAGCTCCTGAGTTTGAAGATGATTTTGTCGACTTGATGATTGAAGAGCAAGTTCCGTTTTCAGCCTTAGGTCATGTTACAAGAGGAGAAATTCGAGTGGATGATGAGCCTTATGGATTTGTTGCTGATTTAAAGGAAAGGTATAATCAAACGTTAATTAATTGGATAGGTAATAAGTAATTAAAAGCTTAAATTATAATATGTAAAGGATGGGTGATTTCCCATCCTTTTTTGTTTGGAGAAAGATAAGGAATAATTACTAGGGTTTAAGGGGTGAAAATTCATAGAGTATTGTATTTTTGCAACATAAATCAAATTGTAATCAATGACGGTAACCCCATATAAAACATCTGCCGACTCTAAAAAAAGTCAGGTGGCAGGGATGTTTAATAATATTGCTCCAAAATATGATTTTCTAAATCATTTGCTTTCGTTAGGAATTGATAAAATTTGGAGAAAACGTGCGATAAAACTGTTAAAGTCATTGTCCCAACCTGTTGTTTTAGATGTTGCTACCGGAACAGGCGATTTGGCTATAGAAGCTCATAAGAGATTGTCGTGTAGGGTTGTTGGTGTAGATATCTCCGTGGAAATGCTAAAGGTTGCAGAGGAGAAGATTGCAAAGAAAGGTTTGGGTGAATGGTTGTCAGTTCAAGAGGGTGATTCGGAAAACCTTCCTTTTGAAGAAGGTGTGTTTGATGCAGTTACTGTTGCCTTTGGAGTTCGAAACTTTGAGAATTTAGGAAAAGGATTGTCAGAGATGATGAGGGTGCTTAAGCCTGATGGTAAAATGGTGGTTTTGGAGTTTTCTGTGCCAAGAATGTTTCCATTTAAGCAATTGTACTTGTTTTATTTTAACTACATATTACCATTTTTAGGGGGGGTGATTTCTAAAGATAGAGAAGCCTATACTTATCTGCCTGAGTCGGTGTTGCGTTTTCCGGATGGTGAAATGTTTGATCAAGAATTAGTTAAGGCTGGTATGAAGCCTTTGAAGCGGAATAAGCAACTTTTTGGAGTTGCAACCATCTATTTTGCTGAAAAGCCGATGCAATAAATCATTTTTTTTTCGTTTGTATTAATATGTCAGAAAAAATATTTTCGGTAAAAAAAGTTGCTGTCCTAGTGTTAATTTATCTTGGTTCATTATCTTCTTTTGGACAAGGGAATGCAGGGAATAAAAAAGTAGCAAATTTGCGCTCTTTTGATGAGCGTCCATTGCACTTTGGGTTTCTTATTGGGTTTAATACCATGGACTTTCAAGTCTATAATAATGGTGTTAGTAATGCTGGTAATGATTTTACTCCCATTTATGGAGAAGTAGTTCATTTACAACCCGGCTTAAATATTGGGATCGTATCCAGTTATAAGTTACGTGAACATTTAAATCTTCGCTTTTTACCGGGCATAAGTTTTGGACAGCGTGATGTGTATTATATAGATGAAACCGGAGAAGAATTATCGTCCGAAGTATCACCATTAAAAGTCAAATCTACATTTTTAGAGTTTCCATTGTTGGTGAAGTATAATGCCTTACGTATGCATAATGCGAAGCCTTATATTATTGGAGGTGTTAATTTTAGATATGATTTGGCGAATAATAAATCGGACCGTCTGTTGTTGAATTCTTTTGATACCTACCTTGAAGCTGGTGCCGGTTTTGATTTTTATTTAACGTATTTTAGAATGTCACTTGAGCTTAAAGCCTCATTTGGTTTATTAGATGTTCTAAATCATGATGGTACCGGAGATGTTCGCGATGATGCTTTTACTGATGCCTTGGATGGATTGCGATCAAGAATTTTCTGTCTAACCTTCTATTTTGAGTAATTTGTTTGATTCTATTTGATTGTCATTAATCTATTGTACTTTTGCAATTGAATTGGTTCTTCATGGACTAATAACTATTTATTGAGACTTGCAAAAGTATATGAAAAGTGAAATTGTACTGCGTCTTTCCCCCAAAGATGCATCTGATGAGAAATTCTATAAACCTATCTTGGCCAGCAAGATGAAGGTTGCACCCGAGAAGATTACTTCCATAAAGGTGGTAAAACGTTCAATTGATGCTCGAAAAAGCCCGATTGTTGTGCAATTGCATATTGAAGCTTATGCAAATGTTGTGCCTCCTTATGTTAATCAAGAAGTTTCTTTTAATTATTCTGATGTTTCCAATTCTCCTGAAGTTGTAGTTGTGGGCGCGGGGCCGGGTGGTTATTTTGCAGCGTTGCGTTTAATCGAACTGGGCTATAAGCCAATAGTGGTGGAGCGTGGAAAAGATGTAAGTTCTCGAAAAAAAGATTTAGCCCTTTTAAATCGAAATATTGAGGTGAATCCTGAATCCAATTATTCGTTTGGAGAAGGTGGCGCAGGTACTTTTTCCGATGGTAAATTATATACAAGAAGTACAAAGCGAGGTGATTTTCGTAAAGTGCTTGAGGTGTTTTATTTTCATGGAGCAAAAGAAGATATCCTGATAGATGCTCATCCACATATTGGAACCGATTGTCTTCCTGGAGTTATTAAACGAATGAGGGAGTCGATTGAAAATGCCGGTGGTAAGGTGTTGTTTAATACTTGTGTGACCGACTTAGTGATTGAAGATGGTGTTGCAAAAGGTGTGATTACCAAGCAGGGCGATCGGATAGAAGGTGTTGCCACCATACTAGCCACAGGACATTCTGCCAGGGATGTTTATTATATGCTTCATAAGAAAGGTGTTGAATTGGAATCTAAAACATGGGCAATGGGAGTTCGTGTTGAGCACCCTCAGGATTTAATCGATGAAATTCAATATCATTCCCCCACCGGAAGAGGTGAATATTTGCCTGCCGCATCTTATAATTTGTCTTGTCAGGTTGAAGGAAGGGGAGTCTATTCTTTTTGTATGTGTCCGGGAGGCTTTGTGGTCCCTGCTATGACCGGACCGGAAGAGATGGTTGTGAATGGGATGTCTCCATCGCGTAGAGATTCTCCTTATGCGAATTCGGGAATTGTGGTTGAAGTACGTCCTGAAGATATTGGTGAATATCAAAATCAAGGGGTTTTAGGAGGATTAGAATATCAGCGTGAATTAGAACGTTTAGCCTTTGTGAATGGCGGAAGTGGAGTCGTTGCACCAGCTCAATTGTTAGCCGATTTTGTGGATGGTAGGTTGTCATTTGAATTAAATGATACTTCTTATGTGCCAGGAGCCATAGCTTCACCTCTTCATTTTTGGTTGCCTGAAGGAATTGGAAAACGTTTGCAAAAAGGATTTGAGCAATTTGATAAAAGGGCAAGAGGTTTTGTTACCAATGAAGCCATGGTTCTTGGAGTAGAAAGCCGTACTTCTTCACCGGTACGGGTACCAAGGGATAGCAATACCTTGCAGCATGTGCGTGTTAAAGGCTTGTTTCCTTGTGGGGAAGGTGCCGGTTATGCCGGTGGAATTGCATCCAGTGCCATTGATGGAGAACGTTGTGCTGAAAAAGTAAAAGAGTATTTGGGTTAGAATGCTCTCCTTCTAAATTCAGCACATGTAATGGCTGTTGCTACAGAAACATTTAGGGATTCAGAAGTCTCCGAATTTGTAGGGTAGTTGGGAATCAATAAGCGTTGGTTTATAAATGCTTCGAGCGATGGGTTGATGCCATTACCCTCATTGCCCATTACGATTATACCATTGCTTGTAAGCTCTTCGTGATAAATGTTATTGCCATCTAAAAAAGTGCCATATATCGGTAGATTTAACGGTTTGATGTTGCTGAAAAATGAGGCGCTATCCAAGTAATGGATATTAACTCTGGCAATTGCTCCCATTGTTGATTGGATGGTTTTTGAATTGTAGCAATCAGCACATCCCTTGCTGCAAATAATGTTTTCTATGCCAAACCAATCTGCAATTCGAATAATGGTACCCAAGTTTCCCGGATCTTGAATGTCGTCTAGGAACAACGAAAGTTTACCCGCTAATTCTTCAATGTTTAATTGGTGATCTTTTTGTGCAAAACATGCAATGACAGCGGGTGGGCTTTTATGTTGGCTAACTTTTTTAAGTTCATTAACGGTACATTCATTTATGCTTGAATTGCTTTGAATGATGGTTTGGTTTTTACTAATCCACTCTTCAGTAGCCCAAAGTTCCTCTAATTTTAAAGAGGTTTGTAGGAGATCCAAAACTATTTTGTTGCCTTCTGCAATGAATAGAGCGTTTTTATCCCGGTGCTTTTTTTGAGCTAAAGAAGAAATTAGCTTTTGTTTATTTTTGCTTATCATTAGTTTTTGTTCTCGTATATATTTAGCCCCTACAAATTTATATCTTATCGTATTAAATAAATATCTTTGTTAGAAATTTCAGGAAACTTTCTTACTAGTTATCGTGCCGAGTTATATTTCATGCGTGTTTTAAAATTTATAAAATCTCTATTGATCCTCTGTTTGGTGTTTGTATGGAGTTGTAATTCAACAAAGTATATTCCGGATGGAGAATATATGTTGAAAAAAGTAGAGATACAGAATACTCCGAAAGATATCTCTAAGGATGAATTAAAAGATTATATTCGTCAACATCCTAATTCAACCATTCTTGGCTTTTTCAAACTGCGTTTAGGATTATATAATTTGTCAGGAAGAGATACCTCTAAGTGGTGGAATAGAGGATTTAAACGGATTGGTGAAGAGCCTGTTGTGTACGATGAGTTGCTTAGGGCAAAAACGAACCAGCAATTGCAATTATTTTTAAATACCAAAGGTTATTTTAATTCTAATGTTGAAGATTTTGTTCATTATTCAAGAAGGAAAAAAGCAAAAATCTCTTTTAAAATTAACCATGGTAAAAGGTATGAAATTAATGAAATTCACTATCGAATTCCGGATGACTCAATTCGGACAATTGTATTTCAGGATACTATAAAGTCTTTAATTAAAACAGGCAAAGCCTTTGATGCTGATTTGCATGATCGAGAGAGAGAGCGTATTACTAAGCTGGTCAGAGATCAAGGGTATTATGACTTTGTGAAAGAGTATATTTATTTTAGAGCCGATAGTTCATTAAATTCCTATCAAGTAAATGATACTTTAATTATCGCAAAACAGAAAGCCTATTTAGAAGATGGAACTTCCAAATTGGTAGACCATAAGAAGTCTAAAATTAGGGATGTGTATTTTTTAGTTGGTTTTGATCCTCAGAAAAGGAGTAACGATAATGAATATGCAAGTAAGTTCGATACCTTGATGTATGAAGGTTGTTATATTCTTTATGGAAAAAATTTGAATTTTAGAGCCGATGTATTAATTAATTCCAATTATATATTTCCGGGTGAATTCTATAATTCGAAATTGGTAAGTAAAACTCAAAATTTACTTTCGTCACTACAGTTGTTCCGCTTTATTAATATTCGGTTTAATTCAGTTGAAGGAATGGATGCAGATGGGTTTAAGCAGTTAGATTGCTATATACAACTTTCTCCTTCCAAAATTCAAGCCTACTCTGTAGATGTAGAAGGCACTAACTCGTCAGGTAATTTTGGAGCCGCAGGGAGTTTTTCATACAAGCATAAAAATTTATTTAGGGGAGCCGAGGTGTTCGATTTAAGATTACGGGCAGCAACAGAGGCACAAACTAAAACTACGGGCGATGAACAAGAGCGATTTAATACCCTCGAAGTGGGAGCGGATGCGAGTTTGACTTTACCAAGTTTTTTAATCCCCATTCGGATTGAAGGATTTCGAAAAAAGTATAATCCAAAAACAACTATTTCTGCTGCATATAATTATCAGGAGCGGCCTGATTATGTGAGGAGTCTTGCCAATGCAAGATTGAGTTATGGTTGGAAATCATCTCGTTTTATTCGGCATTATTTTTCACCAATAGAGTTTAGTTTAATTGATATTCCGTATAAAGATCCCAAGTTTTGGGAATCCATTCAGCAAACTTATTTGAAGTATTCTTATGAGAATCACTTGATATCCAATACTTCCTATACACTGCTGTACAATGATCAGGTTAAAACCCAGAGTGATCATAATTGGTTTTTAAGGTGGCATGTCGAACCTTCAGGTAATATTTTAGATGGATTGGTGCGCCTTTGGGATGAGAATGGTAATTACGAAAATCGGGAGTTCTTGGGAATTCGTTACGCTCAATATTTTAAAACTGAGGTAGAGTTAAGGTATCATTACCGGATGAACCCAGTTAACTCGTTTGCATATCGTTTCTTTGGTGGAGCAGGTTATCCGTATGGAAACTTCCCGGTTTTACCATTTGAGAAAAGGTATTTTGCCGGGGGTGCAAATAGTTTAAGAGCATGGCCGGTTAGAGGAATTGGACCTGGTAATTCTGAGGGTTTAGATTCTGATTATAATAATCAAACTTCTGATATTCGCTTGGAGGCTAACGCAGAATACCGTTTTAAATTATTCTGGTTATTGGAAGGAGCATTGTTTTTAGATTTAGGAAATATCTGGTCTATTCGTTCTCAAGCCAAAACCAGGTTAGCCAAGGAAGAAGAGTTAGAGGATGAAGGATTGTTTTTGTATGATCGTTTTTATAAACAATTGGCTTTTAACTGGGGAGTAGGAACACGACTTGATTTTAAGTATTTTATCTTTCGAATAGATATGGGGGTTAAAATTCACGATCCTTCCTTGCCTAAAGCGGATCGTTGGATTTTAGGAAAACGTTCCTATGATTTTGGTACGGATACTGCGATTAACGTTGCAATTGGTTATCCTTTTTAGAATCATTGTAAATATGATTAATATCAGTAAAGTAGGTTGAAAATATGGGGTATTGATCGTAAATTTGCCATTCAAATAAAAAAATAAGCTAAAAATAAGACTTGTTGAAACAGAGAAGTGCTTTTCTGTTTGAATTGTCAATCTTTAGTTTGTACTTTTGGAGCAATTTAAAGAATAGAATATATTTTTTTAGAACTAATAAATAAATAGCTATGAAGCGAGTATTAGATGTAGTTAAGCCTGGTGTTGTTACTGGTGATGATTTATGTAAATTATTAGCAGTTGCTAAAGAAGAAGGTTTTGCTATGCCAGCAGTAAACGTTGTAGGTACAGATTCAATCAACGGTATTTTAGAGGCTGCTAAATTAGTTAACTCTCCTGTAATGATTCAGCTTTCAAATGGTGGAGCTGCTTTTTATGCAGGTAAAGGTATGAAATTAGATGGTCAGCAAGCACAAGTTTTAGGTGCTGTGTCTGCTGCTAAACACGTGCATACAGTAGCAGAAGCTTATGGTATTCCTGTAGTATTACACACAGACCACGCTGCTAAAAAATTATTACCATGGATTGATGGTTTATTAGATGCTAGTGAAAAGCACTTTGCAGAAACTGGAAAACCATTATTTAGCTCTCACATGTTAGATTTATCAGAAGAGCCGCTAGAGGAAAATATTGCCATTTGTAAAGAGTACTTAGCTCGCATGAGTAAAATGGGTATGACTTTAGAGATCGAGTTAGGTATCACTGGTGGTGAAGAAGATGGTGTTGATAATTCAGATGTGGATAACGCATTACTTTATACTCAACCAGAAGAGGTAGCTTATGCTTATGAAGAGTTAATGAAAGTTTCTCCAAACTTTACAATTGCTGCTTCATTTGGTAACGTACATGGTGTATATAAGCCAGGTAACGTAGTGTTAAAGCCATCTATCTTAAATGATTCTCAAAAGTACATCCAAGAGAAATTCAATACAGTAGATAAACCTGTTAACTTTGTTTTCCACGGTGGTTCAGGTTCTACTTTAGAAGAAATTCGTGAGGCAATTAGTTATGGGGTAATCAAAATGAATATTGATACTGATACTCAGTGGGCTACTTGGGATGGTATCCGTAAGTTCGAAGCTGAAAACCATGATTATTTACAAGGGCAAATTGGTAACCCTGAAGGTGACGATAAGCCAAATAAGAAATATTACGATCCACGCGTATGGTTACGCAAAGGTCAAGAGACTTTAGTTGAGCGTTTAAAAGTTGCTTTTGAAGACTTAAACTGTATCAATCGTAACTAAGATTTTAAGATCAAAATAAATAGTGAAGAGGCCGGTGTTTCATCGAGCCTCTTTTTTCTGAATAATATATTATTAATAACTACCAGACTCATTTAAAAGATCCAGCATCTTTTGTCAAACAAGCAATGTAGCCATGAGTAGAATAGCCAGAGATTCATTTTCAAGTAAATTTGGGGTAATTGCGGCCGCAGCAGGTTCCGCTATTGGTTTAGGGAATATTTGGAAATTTCCTTACATCACCGGAGTGCATGGTGGTGCAGCTTTTTTGTTTGTTTATCTGGGTTTTATTTTGGCTATTGGTTTGCCAATAATGCTTTCTGAGTTAGTGATTGGTCGGAAATCCAGAAGGAATTCTTTTGGGTCCTTTAAAAAGTTAGTTCCCAAAGGGCTGTGGAAATATGTAGGTGTTTTGGGTTTGGGTGCCGCTTTTTTTATACTCTCCTTTTATGGTGTTGTGGCAGGATGGAGTGTGCGTTATATCTTCTTTGCTTTTACCGATGCTTTCAAGGGAAGTTCTGCTGAAATCACAGATTTTTTTAATGCCTTTAAAACGCATCCGGAAAAGCCTTTATTGTACCAGTTGATATTTATGCTTGCGACGGGGTCAGTAGTTGTTTTGGGTGTAAATAAGGGGATTGAGAAAGTTTCAAAGGTTTTAATGCCTGTGTTGCTTATTTTAATTTTGATTTTGGATGTTAGGGCGATCACTTTGGATGGTGCATCTGAAGGTCTGAGTTTTTTATTTAAACCCGATTTTTCAAAGCTGTCTTTTGAAGCCATTCTTGAGGCTTTAGGGCATGCCTTTTTTTCTCTGAGTCTAGGGATGGGTACGCTAATAACTTATGGGTCGTACATAAATAAGAAAAATGATTTGGTTAAAACTGCCATTCAGGTAACTGTTGCGGATACAGTAGTTGCATTACTGGCCGGTATTGCCATTATTCCAGCAGTTTTTGCATTTGGTTTGGAGCCTAGTGCCGGGCCTGGTTTGATTTTTGAAACTCTGCCTAATGTATTTCAAACCATGGCAGGAGGAACATTTTTCTCAATTTTATTTTTTCTCTTGCTTTCCATTGCCGCTTTAACATCTGCTATTTCTATTTTAGAGGTGGTTGTAGCATATTTTACTGAGGAATTAAAGGTGAAAAGAAAAGTTGCAACTATTCTTGCTACTCTTCTCACTACCTTATTAGGAGTTATTTGTTCACTTTCTTTGGGTATATATTCTGATGTTACAATTTTTGGTAAAAACTTTTTTGAATTACTTGAATTTATCTCATCTAATATCTTATTGCCTTTAGGCGGAATGTTAATAGCCTTGTTTATTGGTTGGGGCTTAGGTAAATATAAAGTGTTTAAAGAGATTGCTCAAGGCGGAAAGTTAGATGGAAGATTCTTGGCGATCTTTATGTTCTTGGTTAAATTCCTAGCTCCAATTGCAATTTTTATTGTTTTCCTTTATGGTCTTGGTGTGTTTAAGTAGATTTTTCAAGTTCAGTTAAGCTTTTTTTGTGTGAAGAATTGGAGTTTTAGTCTTATCTACACTCGAAAAACAGTTATAATTTAGTATTGATACTAACCTCGATTGGACTTTTTACACTCTGATGGCTTTTTGCCTCTTGGTTTTAATGTTGCGATTTACATTAGATGAAACCCCCATGCAAAAATGTTACTCACAGTAGTCCCGATAGCAATCGGGAGATCAAATTCTCTTATGCCTCTTGGCGTCTTTGCGTGAAAATTACACACATCATTAAGTAATCTTTATCGCCTTTTAGCTTGAGTATTATTGTATTCATTCTTAACTTCTATTAAAAAGAAGCTTTGTTATGTGGAATGAATTTATTCAGCTGAGTCGAAAAGAGCAAATGGGCTATTGGATATTAATCCTCCTATTAGGAGGGCTTCTCGGCGTTGGTTTATTGCCTGATAAAAACTCACAAGAATTATTTGATGTATGTATAAAAGATACTTCTTCCGTAAAAAGTAGTTTGCCTCCAAATTTAATTGTCCGGAAGTCTCCTCGTGAATTATTTTCTTTTGATCCCAATCGAGTTGATGTCACTAGTATGCAAAAGTTAGGATTCTCCGACAAAGCTATCGTGAATATCATAAAGTATCGTGAAAAAGGAGGTATATTCAAAAAGCCAACCGATATTTTGAAGCTTCACGGTTTAGACAGTTGTTATAAGGATTTGTTAGTTTCTTGCATCGAGTTTGAAGAAACAGAATCGAAAGCTTTAAAACACTCCTTCATAAGGAAAGAACCAACTGTTAAGCCGCACTTTGTTCGTAAAGAACAACCTTTTGTGGTCGAATTAAATTCTGCTGATACTACTGAGTTGAAGTTGTTAAAAGGAATCGGTTCCGTTTTAGCCAATCGTATTGTGCGTTATCGAAATAAGATCGGAGGTTTTTATTCCGTAGATCAGATTAATGAGGTGTTTGGAATAACAACAGAATTACGAAGTCATATTGGTTCATATCTAGCAGTGGATAGTTCTCTGGTAGTTCCCTTAAACATTAGCAAAGCATCTTTGCGTCAGATGAAGGAATTTCCTTATATGGATTTTTACATGGCAAAAGAGATATATGAGCTTCGTAAAAGCGGAAATCTATCCTCTGTAAAACAAGTTTTGAATCTACCTGCTTTTAAGAACGCTGATAAAGTAACGTTGAGGCGGTATTTGAGCTTATGATTTGGCTCTTTTTTATAGCTAATCTCTTGGTGTGAATGTTGTTGTATTGAATAAATTTGAAAGTGGATGAAAAGAAATGCTGAAAAATTTGTTGTAGTCGTGAATCTTCCTTTTCTTTGCAGCTGCAAAATTTCACCGTAATTAAAAGGAGGTGTATAGAAGCGGTTGACTTTTTGTGATTTAGAAACGTTATTAAGAAAAATATTAAAATATAATTAAGATGATCGTTATTCCAATTAAAGAGGGCGAAAATATCGAAAGAGCCTTAAAGAAATTCAAAAGAAAATTTGAAAAGACTGGAGCTATGCGTGAGTTACGTTCTCGTCAAGCATTTACTAAACCTTCTGTAAAAAGAAGAGAAGAGTTTAAGAAAGCTATCTACATCGAGCAATTACAGCGCGAAGAAGATTAAAAAAAATATTACAGAGGGCATCGTTTTATTCGCTAAATTTCGTACATTCGTAATTAGGCATAAAAAGGTACCCTCTGTAAATGCAATACATAGATTCTTTTATTAAATATTTAAAGTTCGAACGTCGTAATTCCGAGCATACAATAGTAGCTTATGAGTGTGATTTGGGACAGTTTGAACAATATTTGTCAGAACAGGGAATAGAATCCTGGGCTGAAGTTACTGCAAAAACCATTCGTTCTTGGGTGGTGCAATTTCTTGAGGATGGCCTCTCTGCCAGATCAGTTAATCGGAAAATTGCGAGTTTAAAAACATTTTTTAAGTTTCTTCTTCGAGAAGGTGTGTTGGAGATCAATCCCACCGAAAAAGTTGTGTCTCCAAAGATGCCAAAGCGGCTGCCTGTATTTGTTAAGGAGGTTGAAATGGATTTTTTGTTAGATCAGGTTGATTTTGGACAAGATTATTCGGGAGTGAGAGATAAGTTGATTATTGATGTCTTTTATTTTACCGGAATGCGTCTGTCTGAGTTAGTTAACCTAAAGATTTCACAGATAGACTTTGGTGTCGGCGTTCTAAAAATTCTTGGAAAAAGAAATAAAGAACGCATTGTTCCTATTACAGATGTTTTGAAAAATTCATTAATTGATTACTTTAGTGTCAGAAGTGAGGCTTTTCCCGATTGTGTTAGCGATTTTGTGTTTTTAACCAATAAAGGAGTTAAAGTTTATCACAAGCTTGTTTATCGCGTGGTAAATAAGTATTTAAAGATGGTTTCAACGGTAACTAAGAAGAGTCCTCATGTGATTCGGCATTCTTTTGCAACGGCATTGTTGAATCGAGGGGCTGATTTAAATGCGATTAAAGAGCTTTTGGGGCATTCTAATTTGTCTGCAACCGAAGTGTATACGCATAACAGTTTTGAGCAATTAAATTCAGTTTATAACCAAGCTCATCCGAGAGCTTAAAAGTATGGAGGAAAGCATATGAATATTACAATTCAATCTGTGCGCTTTACTGCTTCTGAACAATTAGAGCAGTTTGTGGAGTCGAAGGTAGGTAAGTTAGATCAGTACTTCGATGGTATTGTATCTGCAGAAGTAATACTTCGTTTAGAAAAATCAGATGTGACAGAAAATAAAATTGCAGAAGTGAAGTTAAATTTACCGGGTGGTGAGTTGTTTTCAGAGAAGCAAGCAAAAACTTTTGAAGAAGCAACCGATAATGCGGTAGAAGCAACACGTAAGCAATTGGTGAAATGGAAAGAAAAGGTGCGTGCTAAATAATTTCAAAAAAAACTATATTTTTTTGTGGAGTTGAAAAATTAATTATACATTTGCACACCCTTTTTAGGGAAAAATCACTGTTTAAGGTGGGTTTAATAGGCTGATTGACTATGGTTATCGGCCTATTAAATTGAAGAAACACTTCATGATTGGAGTGTTTTTCTTTGAAACCGATCTTATAAAATTTGATTGTTAGTTTGGGGAGATACCAAAGCGGCCAACTGGGACGGACTGTAACTCCGTTGTCTTACGACTTCGCAGGTTCGAATCCTGCTCTCCCCACTAAATTTGCTTTAGGGTTGACGAATTCAAAGTAATTTAAGATTTTTGCGGAAGTAGCTCAGTTGATAGAGCGTCAGCCTTCCAAGCTGAGGGTCGCGGGTTTGAGCCCCGTCTTCCGCTCTTAGGATGTAAAATCCAAAAAGAGAAATAAGTTTAAGATTCTATTTAATATCTAATTTTGTCTAATTTTTAGAGTTATGGCTAAAGAAACATTTAACAGGGACAAGCCTCACGTTAATATTGGTACTATCGGTCACGTTGACCACGGTAAAACTACTTTGACTGCTGCTATCACAAACGTACTAGCTAGAAAAGGTTTTTGTGAAGTAAAAAGTTTTGATCAGATTGATAATGCTCCTGAAGAAAAAGAGCGTGGTATTACAATTAATACTTCTCACGTAGAGTATCAAACTGCAAATCGTCACTATGCACACGTTGACTGTCCGGGTCACGCCGATTACGTAAAGAACATGGTAACTGGTGCTGCTCAGATGGATGGTGCAATTTTAGTTTGTGCTGCTACTGATGGTCCAATGCCTCAAACACGTGAGCATATCCTATTAGCTCGTCAGGTAAACGTACCTCGTATCGTTGTTTTCTTAAACAAAGTTGATATGGTTGACGATGAGGAGCTTTTAGAACTTGTTGAAATGGAAATTCGTGACCTGTTAAGCTTCTATGACTTTGACGGTGATAATTCTCCTGTTGTTTTAGGTTCTGCTTTAGGTGCATTAAACGGTGAACCTGAATGGGAAGATAAGGTAATGGAATTAATGGATGCAGTTGATAACTGGATTGAATTACCTCCACGTGATATTGAAAAGCCTTTCTTAATGCCAGTTGAGGACGTATTCTCAATCACTGGTCGTGGTACTGTAGCAACAGGTCGTATCGAGACTGGTGTAATCAATACTGCAGATGAAATGCAAATTATTGGTTTAGGTGCAGAAGGTAAGAAAACTGTATGTACTGGTGTTGAGATGTTCCGTAAGATCTTAGATCGTGGTGAAGCTGGTGATAACGTAGGTTTATTACTACGTGGTATTGATAAGAATGAGATTAAGCGTGGTATGGTATTAGCTAAACCAGGTTCAATCACTCCTCATACTAAGTTCAAGGCTGAGATTTACGTATTGAAGAAAGAAGAAGGTGGTCGTCACACTCCTTTCCACAACAAATACCGTCCTCAGTTCTACTTACGTACATTAGACGTAACTGGTGAGATTTCTTTACCAGAAGGTACTGAAATGGTTATGCCAGGTGATAACGTAACAATCATTGTAGAATTAATCTACCCAGTAGCATTAAACCAAGGTTTACGTTTCGCTATCCGTGAGGGTGGTCGTACAGTAGGTGCTGGTCAGGTTACTGAAATCGTTGAGTAATTTTTACTTAAACATACTATCAAGCCGGAGTGTTTGCTCCGGCTTTTTACGGGTGTAGCTCAGTTGGTAGAGCACTGGTCTCCAAAACCAGGTGTCGGGAGTTCGAGTCTCTCCTCCCGTGCGTTACTAGATAACGTACAATCTAGTTGAAAAAGGATATAATATGAGCAAGATAAAGGCATATTTTCAAGACGTTCAAAGCGAGTTATTTCAAAAAACATCGTGGCCAACTTGGTCAGAATTGACTAATAGTGCAGTAGTTGTAATGGTAGCAACCGTAATTATTGCTGCGGTAATCTTTGCAATGGACTATTCATTTGACAATCTTTTAGATTTAGTCTATAAAAGCCTTTACTAATCATAATCAAGTGAAACTTTAAGAATGGCCGAATTCGAAAAAAAATGGTATGTACTTCGTGCGATCGGAGGAAAAGAGAAGAAAGTTAAGGAATACCTGGAAAGTGAAATCGCTGGCTTAAAGCTTGAAGATTATATTAGTCAGGTTTTAATTCCAACCGAAAAAGTTTATCAAATCCGTAACGGAAAAAAAGTAAGTAAAGAGCGTCCATATTTACCGGGGTATGTTTTAATCGAAGCAGCCATGGTAGGTGAGATTCCTCACATCTTACGCAATATTCCAAATGTTATTGGTTTCTTAGGCGATAAAGATGATCAAGCTGTACCATTGCGTCAATCTGAAGTTAACCGTATTTTAGGAACAGTTGACGAGTTAAGTGAGACAGAAGAAGAAATCAATGTACCTTATTTCGTTGGAGAAACAGTTAAAGTTATCGATGGTCCATTTAATGGTTTTAATGGTCTTATCGAGGATGTTAACGAAGAGAAAAAGAAACTTAAAGTAATGGTTAAGATCTTTGGAAGAAAGACGCCATTAGAATTAAGTTTTATGCAAGTAGAGAAAGAGTAGTTGTTTGCTTAGTAGTTAATGCTTCCAATCGTTTTATACGGTTCCCCTACAAGTTACAACAAGCTTTATTATATATTTTATTAATAACTAAGAATTGCTACAATGGCTAAAGAAGTAGAAGCTTTTATTAAACTTCAAATCAAAGGTGGCGCAGCAAATCCATCACCTCCGGTAGGACCTGCATTAGGTTCCAAAGGGGTAAACATCATGGAATTCTGCAAGCAATTCAATGCAAGGACACAGGAAAAAGCTGGTAAAGTTTTACCTGTGGTTATCTCGGTGTACAAAGACAAGTCATTTGACTTCGTAATTAAAACGCCACCTGCAGCAGTACAGATTATGGATGCAGCTAAATTAAAGGGAGGTTCACCAGAACCAAACCGTAAAAAAGTTGCTGACATTACTTGGGAACAAGTAAAAGCGATTGCAGAAGATAAGATGCCTGATTTGAATTGTTTTGAAGTGGAATCTGCAATGAGGATGATTGCCGGCACCGCCAGAAGTATGGGAGTTACCGTTTCAGGTGAATTTCCGGGTAGTAACTAATTAATACCTTTTTGCGAAAATGACAAAACTAACAAAGAATAAAAAGTTAGCGTTGGAGAAAATCGACTCTTCAAAACAGTATACCATTGAGGAAGCTGCAAAATTGGTGAAGGAAATTACCACTACCAAATTTGATGCTTCAGTAGATGTGGATGTGCGTTTAGGAGTTGACCCTCGTAAAGCAAATCAAATGGTTAGGGGTGTTGTTACCTTACCTCACGGTACTGGTAAAGTAACACGAGTACTTGTGTTATGTACTCCTGATAAGGAAGCAGAAGCTAAGGAAGCAGGTGCTGACTTTGTTGGATTAGAGGAATACATCGATAAAATCAAAGGTGGTTGGACAGATGTTGACGTTATAATCACTATGCCAAGTGTAATGGCAAAAGTTGGTGCTTTAGGACGTGTATTAGGGCCACGTGGTCTTATGCCAAATCCTAAAAGTGGTACTGTAACTATGGATATCGGTAAAGCTGTACAAGAAGTAAAAGCGGGTAAAATCGATTTCAAAGTTGATAAGTATGGTATTGTTCATACATCAGTTGGTAAGGTTTCTTTCGAAGAGCCTAAGATTGTTGATAACGTAAAAGAATTTGTTAGCACTATTATGAAGCTTAAGCCTTCTGCTGCTAAAGGAACTTACGTGAAGAGCATCTATTTATCAAGTACTATGAGTCCTGGTATTCAGATTGAACCAAAGTCGGTAGACGCTTAATGTTTAATTTTTAAAACGAAAGAATTATGAAAAAAACAGATAAGAGTGTCTTAATCGATGATATCGCTTCAAGCATTAATGAGTATGCTCATTTTTATGTTGCAGAAGCATCCGGCTTAAATGCCGAAAAAAGTAGTAATCTACGTCGGGAGTGTTTCAAGCGTGATGTTAAAATGGTAATGGTAAAAAATACCCTTTTAATTAAAGCGTTAGAGAAAGTAGAAGGAGATTATAATGAAATGTATGATTCTTTAAAAGGAACTTCAGCATTATTCTTTTCTAATGTTGGAAACCTTCCTGCAAAATTGATTAAAGATTTTGCTAAGGGAAGTAACATGCCACATTTAAAGTGTGCATTTGTTGAGGAATGTGTTTACCTAGGCGCTGACCAACTTGATGCATTATGTGCAGTTAAATCTAGAGACGAGCTTATTGGCGACGTTATTGGATTACTACAATCTCCAATGAAAAATGTTGTATCTGCACTTCAATCGGGTGGAACAACTATTCATGGATTATTAAAAACATTAGGTGATAAGTAAAAAAAGTAAAAAACAATATTTTAATATTTAGAAAAATGGCAGATATCAAAAAGCTTGCAGAAGAATTAGTAAACTTAACTGTAAAAGAAGTTAACGAGCTTGCTGAAATTTTAAAAGAAGAGTATGGTATTGAGCCTGCTGCTGCAGCTGTTGCAGTTGCTGGTCCAGCTGCTGGTGGTGAAGTTGCAGCTGCAGAACAAACTGAGTTTGACGTTATCTTAAAGTCAGCTGGTGGTTCTAAATTAGCTATCGTAAAATTAGTTAAAGAAATGACTGGTGTAGGTCTTAAAGAAGCTAAAGAATTAGTTGACAAAGCTCCAGCTCCATTAAAAGAAAAAGTAACTAAAGAAGAAGCTGAAGCTTTAAAATCTCAATTAGAAGAGGCAGGAGCAGAAGTTGAACTTAAGTAATTTATTTCCTTTATAAGGATACGGTTTAGGAATCCCGTTTTTGGGGCTCCTAAACCTTTTTGTGCTTTTATAATTTAGGTTCAATTAATTTGTTGATAGATGACTCCAAATACTACCGAAAGGATTAGTTTTGCTTCGATAAAAAACCGTTTAGAATATCCGGATTTATTAGAAGTTCAATTAAAATCTTTCCGCGAATTCTTTCAGATGGGAACTACTCCCGAAGAGCGGAAAAAGGAGGGATTATATCAGGTTTTCAATGAAAACTTCCCGATTACAGATACAAGAAACAACTTCGTTCTTGAGTTTCTTGATTTCTCAATCGATCCCGCCAGGTACACAATTCAAGAATGCATTGAAAGAGGACTAACTTTTAGTGTTCCATTAAAGGCCAAGTTAAAACTTTACTGTACAGATCCTGAACATGAGGATTTCGATACCGTAGTACAAGATGTTTACCTTGGTACCATCCCTTATATGACTGATAAGGGTAGCTTTATTATTAATGGAGCAGAACGTGTTGTTGTTAGTCAGCTTCACCGTTCACCAGGTGTATTCTTCGGACAAAGTGTGCACGCCAATGGTACAAAACTTTATTCAGCGCGTATTATCCCATTCCGTGGATCATGGATCGAGTTTGCTACCGATATTAACAGTGTGATGTATGCTTACATCGACCGTAAGAAAAAATTACCTGTAACTACTCTTTTAAGAGCAATCGGTTACGAAGGTGATAAAGATATTTTGGAGATTTTTGACTTGGCTGACGAGATTAAAGTTAATAAGTCAGGTTTGAAAAAAGTTGTGGGTCGTAAACTTGCAGCTCGTGTGTTAAAGTCTTGGATTGAAGATTTTGTTGATGAGGATACAGGTGAGGTTGTTTCTATTGAGCGTAATGAGGTAATCATCGATCGTGAAACAATCATTGAAGACGAGCACATAGATGGAATTATTGATTCCGGTTCAAAAACAATATTACTTCATAAGGAAAATCAGAATCTTTCTGATTTTGCTATCATTTATAATACTTTACATAAAGACCCTTGTAACTCCGAGAAGGAGGCTGTGGTACACATCTATCGACAATTAAGAAATGCTGAGCCACCCGATGAGGCTACAGCCCGCGATGTTATTGATAAATTGTTCTTCTCTGATAAGAGATACGATTTAGGTGATGTAGGTCGTTACCGCTTAAATAAAAAGCTTAATCAAAATTCGGATTGGGAAACTAAGGTACTAACGCGTGATGATATTATCGCGATCATTAAGCACCTTATCCAATTAATCAACTCTAAAACCGATGTTGATGATATTGACCACTTGAGTAACCGTCGTGTACGTACTGTAGGTGAGCAAATGGCAAATCAGTTTGGGGTTGGTTTAGCACGTATGGCTCGTACCATTCGTGAACGTATGAATGTTCGTGATAACGAAGTATTTACTCCAATTGATTTGATTAACAGTAAGACCCTTTCTTCTGTTATCAATTCATTCTTTGGTACCAATGCTTTATCTCAGTTTATGGATCAAACAAACCCATTGGCCGAGATTACTCACAAACGTCGTATGTCAGCATTAGGACCAGGTGGTCTTTCTCGCGAGCGTGCAGGTTTCGAGGTTCGAGATGTGCACTATACTCACTATGGACGTCTTTGTCCTATTGAAACACCAGAAGGACCAAACATCGGTTTGATTTCTTCTTTATGTGTATATGCTAAGATAAATGATCTAGGATTTATCGAAACTCCATATCGTAATGTCGAAAATGGAAAAGTAGATTTATCTAACGAAGGTGTTTCTTACTTAACAGCAGAAGAGGAAGAAAGTAAATTAATTGCTCAGGCAAATGCTCCACTTCACGATGATGGGCGTTTTGTTAACGATAAAGTTAAGTCTAGACTTGAAGGTGACTTTCCTGTAATTGCACCAGAAGAAGTTAGCATGATGGACGTTGCTCCAAACCAGATTGCTTCTGTTGCGGCATCGTTAATTCCTTTCTTAGAGCATGATGATGCGAACCGTGCATTGATGGGATCGAACATGATGCGTCAGGCAGTACCTTTATTACGTCCTGAATCTCCGGTAGTTGGTACTGGGTTAGAGGGGCGTTTAGTGCGTGATTCAAGAACTCAGGTTGTTGCTGAAGGTGAGGGTGTTGTAGAGTATGTAGACGCTGATGAAATTGTTGTTCGTTACGATTTAACAGATAATGAGCGTTTAGTTAGTTTTGATTTAGATACAAAGCGTTATACTTTAACGAAGTATCAGAAAACCAACCAAAACACTTGTATGGATATTAAACCTTTAGTTAAAAAAGGTGATCGTGTTACAGAAGGTCAAATTTTAACTGATGGTTATTCAACTCAAAAAGGTGAACTTGGTATAGGTCGTAACCTTAAAGTTGCATTTATGCCTTGGAAAGGTTACAACTTTGAGGATGCGATCGTAATCTCAGAGAAAGTTGTACGCGATGATGTATTTACTTCAGTTCATATTGATGAGTATTCTCTTGAAGTACGTGATACGAAACGTGGTCTTGAGGAATTAACATCCGACATTCCAAACGTAAGTGAGGACGCGACTAAAGATCTTGATGAGAATGGTTTAATTCGCATTGGTGCGCACGTTAAGCCAGGTGATATTCTTATCGGAAAGATTACTCCTAAAGGTGAAAGTGATCCTACACCTGAAGAGAAATTACTTCGTGCGATCTTTGGTGAGAAAGCAGGAGATGTTAAAGATGCTTCATTAAAAGCTTCACCTTCGTTAAAAGGTGTGGTTATCGATAAAAAATTATTCTCTCGTGTGGTAAAAGACCGTAAGTCTCGTACTTCAGAGAAGAGTGTAGTTGCAAAAATTGAAGAAGAATTTACACGTTCAGTAGAAGAGTTAAAAACTCGTTTAGTAGATAAGTTAGTCACTCTTACAAATGGAAAAACTTCTCAAGGTGTTCAGGATTATTTTGACGTAGATGTTGTTTCTAAAGGAACTAAATTCTCTCAAAAAATCTTAAATGACATTGATTATTACAATGTAAATCCAAATAATTGGACAACTGAAGAAGAACAAAATCTTTTAATTGCAAAAGCTATTCACAACTTTTTAATGAAGTTTAAAGAGCTTGAAGCAAAAGAGAAGCGTCAGAAGTACAATGTATCTATTGGTGATGAGTTACCAGCCGGTATTATTCAATTAGCAAAAGTTTATGTTGCTAAGAAACGTAAAATTACTGTTGGAGATAAGATGGCAGGACGTCACGGTAATAAGGGGATTGTATCCCGTATTGTACGTGCAGAAGATATGCCTTTCTTAGAAGATGGAACGCCTGTAGATATCGTTCTTAACCCACTGGGGGTACCATCGCGTATGAACCTTGGGCAGATCTATGAGACTGTACTTGGTTGGGCAGGTATGAATTTAGGTGTGAAGTTTGCAACTCCTATTTTCGATGGTGCTAAGATAGAAGACTTGAACGAATGGACTGACAAGGCCGGTGTACCTCGTTATGGTAAAACTTACCTTTATGATGGTGGTACCGGAGAGCGTTTCCACCAACCTGCAACGGTGGGTGTGATCTATATGCTTAAGTTAGGCCACATGGTAGAAGATAAGATGCATGCTCGTTCAATAGGTCCATACTCTCTTATTACTCAGCAACCACTTGGAGGTAAAGCTCAGTTTGGTGGTCAGCGTTTTGGAGAGATGGAGGTTTGGGCACTAGAGGCGTTTGGTGCAGCTAACATTCTTCAAGAGATTCTAACAATTAAGTCGGATGATGTGATAGGTCGAGCTAAGGCTTATGAAACAATCGTTAAAGGTGATGGTCTGCCAAATCCTGGTATACCGGAATCATTAAACGTATTACTTCATGAGATGCGAGGTCTTGGTCTAAGTGTTAATCTAGAATAAGATCTGATCGAAGGGAATATGGGTAACACCGTATTCTCTTTATCTATATATTTTCATTATATAATAATACTCTACGCTATATGGCTTTTAGAAAAGATCAGAAAAATAAGGGTAATTTTAATAAAATAACCATCGGACTTTCTTCTCCTGAGGAGATCTTAGAAATGTCTAGTGGTGAGGTGCTTAAGCCGGAGACGATTAATTATCGTACTTATAAGCCTGAAAGAGACGGATTATTCTGTGAAAGAATATTCGGACCTGTAAAGGATTATGAGTGTCACTGTGGTAAGTACAAACGCATCAGATACCGTGGTATCGTGTGTGACCGATGTGGGGTTGAAGTGACTGAAAAGAAAGTTCGTCGCGAGCGTATGGGACACATTTCTTTAGTTGTACCTGTAGCACACATTTGGTACTTCAAATCGTTACCAAATAAAATCGGTTATTTATTAGGTCTTCCAACCAAAAAATTGGATAGCATTATCTATTACGAAAGATATGTTGTTATTCAAGCAGGTATTAAAGCTGAGGATGGTATCCATAAGATGGACTTCTTAACAGAAGAGGAATATTTGGATATTTTAGATACACTTCCAAAGGAAAACCAGCATTTGGATGATGATGATCCAAATAAATTCATTGCCAAAATGGGTGCAGAGGCTGTACACATGTTGTTAAGCCGCATTGATCTTGATGAATTATCATACGAATTACGCCATAAGGCAAATACTGAAACTTCTCAACAACGTAAGAACGAAGCATTAAAACGTCTTCAGGTTGTTGGTTCTTTCCGTGAGTCTAAAGGTATCAACCGTCCGGAGTGGATGATTGTAAAGGTAGTTCCGGTTATTCCACCAGAATTGCGTCCATTAGTGCCATTGGATGGCGGTCGTTTTGCAACTTCAGATTTAAATGATCTTTACCGTCGTGTGATTATCCGTAACAATCGTTTGAAGCGATTAATCGAAATCAAAGCTCCGGAAGTAATCTTACGTAATGAGAAACGTATGCTTCAAGAGTCTGTCGATTCATTATTTGATAACTCACGTAAGTCCAATGCTGTAAAAACTGATTCAAACCGTCCGTTAAAATCATTATCTGATAGTTTGAAAGGTAAGCAAGGTCGTTTCCGTCAAAACTTACTTGGTAAGCGTGTGGATTACTCAGCGCGTTCGGTAATTGTTGTTGGTCCGGAGTTGAAAATGCACGAATGCGGAATTCCAAAAGACATGGCAGCAGAGCTTTATAAGCCTTTTGTAATTCGTAAGTTAATTGAACGTGGTGTAGTTAAAACGGTTAAATCTGCAAAGAAAATCGTTGACCGCAAAGATCCGGTAGTATGGGATATCTTAGAGAACGTACTAAAAGGACATCCGGTCTTATTAAACCGTGCCCCAACGCTTCACCGTTTAGGTATTCAGGCATTCCAGCCTAAATTAATTGAAGGTAAGGCAATTCAGTTACACCCATTAGCTTGTTCGGCATTTAACGCCGACTTTGATGGTGACCAGATGGCAGTTCACTTACCCTTAGGTAATGCTGCAATTCTGGAGGCACAAATGTTAATGTTAGGTTCTCAAAATATTCTTAACCCTGCCAATGGTGCTCCTATTACAGTACCATCTCAGGATATGGTTTTGGGGCTATACTATATGACAAAACCTCGTGAGGGTGCAAAAGGTGAAGGTTTAATTTTCTATTCTCCGGAGGAAGTAAAAATTGCTTACAACGAGAAGAAAGTTGATCTTCATGCTCTTGTTAAAGTTAAAACCACTGACCTTAATGAAGAGGGTGAAGTGGCCACAATGATGATTGAGTCTACGGTAGGACGTATTCTTTTTAATGAATTTGTTCCTAATGAGGCTGGTTACATCGATGAAGTATTAACTAAGAAAGCTCTTCGTGATATTATTGGTCACGTGCATAAAACTTGTGGTGCTCCACGTACAGCAAATTTCTTAGATGATATTAAAAATCTTGGATATCGTATGGCATTTGAAGGTGGTCTTTCCTTTAACCTTTCAGATGTTATTATCCCGGATGAAAAAGAAATATTGGTTCAAGAAGGTTATGCGGAAGTTGATGAAGTAGTGAATAACTATAACATGGGTTTCATTACCAACAACGAACGCTACAATCAGATTATCGATATTTGGACGCATGTTAACGCACGTCTGACTAATACGCTTATGAAGCAAATTAGTACAGATAGACAAGGGTTTAATGCGGTATACATGATGCTTGATTCCGGAGCGAGGGGTTCTAAAGAGCAGATTCGCCAGTTATCGGGTATGAGGGGTCTGATGGCAAAACCTCAAAAGTCTGGTGCAGAAGGTGGTCAGATTATTGAAAACCCAATTCTTTCTAACTTTAAGGAAGGTCTATCGGTACTTGAGTACTTTATTTCTACTCACGGTGCGCGTAAGGGTCTTGCGGATACAGCCTTGAAAACAGCCGATGCGGGTTACTTAACGCGTCGTTTGGTAGACGTTTCTCAGGATGTTGTAATTTTAGAAGAAGATTGTGGTACTTTACGTGGTCTTACTGCAACAGCAATCAAAAATAACGAAGAAACCGTAGCTTCATTATATGAGCGTATCTTAGGTCGTGTGTGTGTACATGATGTATATCACCCAAGTACAGGGGAGCAGATTTTAGTATCTGGTCAGGAAATTAAAGAGAAAGAAGCTCAAATAATTGAAGATTCTCCACTTGAAAGAGTTGAGATCCGTTCTGTATTAACTTGTGAATCTAAGAAAGGTGTTTGTGCGAAATGTTACGGACGTAACCTGGCTACAGGTCGTATGGTTCAGAATGGTGAAGCTGTTGGTGTTATTGCAGCACAGTCAATTGGTGAACCGGGTACACAGTTAACACTTCGTACGTTCCACGTAGGGGGTACCGCCGGTAACATCTCTTCTGAAAGCAATATGTTAGCTAAATATGATGGTATTGTAGAATTTGATGAATTACGTACTGTACCTTATACGACTGAAGACGGAGCAGAAGTTGATATTGTTATTGGTCGATTAACTGAGGTTCGTGTTGTTGATAAAAATACAGGTATTTCTCTAACATCTAATCCTATTCCTTACGGTGCTAAATTATTTGTTAAGAATGGAGCTGAGATCAAAACCGGGGATGCGATTTGTGAGTGGGATCCATATAATGCCTCAATCGTGACAGAGAAAACCGGTAAGGTTGCCTTTGAAAATATGATTGACGGTGTGACATATAAAGAGGAGTCTGATGAGCAAACCGGGTTTAGAGAGAAGGTAATTATCGAAACTCGTGATAAGACCAAGAACCCATCTTTACGTATTTTAAGTGATGATGGAGAAATTCTTAAGACTTACAATTTACCGGTAGGAGCTCACATGTCTGTAGATGAAGGTGATGCTGTTAAACAAGGGCAGACGATGGTGAAAATTCCTCGCGCTGTTGGTAAAGCTGGTGATATCACGGGAGGTCTTCCACGTGTTACCGAGTTATTCGAAGCGCGTAATCCAAGTAACCCTGCTGTTGTATCAGAGGTTGATGGTGAAGTTGCTTTTGGTAAAATCAAGCGTGGTAACCGTGAGATTATTGTAACATCAAAAGATGGACAGGTTAAGAAGTACCTGGTATCACTTTCTAAACAAATTCTTGTTCAGGAAAATGACTATGTACGTGCCGGTACTCCACTTTCTGATGGGGCTACTACTCCTTCCGATATCTTAAGTATTAAAGGGCCTACTGCAGTACAAGAATACATTGTGAACGAGGTACAGGATGTATACCGTTTACAGGGTGTGAAGATTAACGATAAGCACTTTGAGATCATTGTACGCCAGATGATGCGTAAGGTTGAAATCGCTGATCCGGGTGATACTAAGTTTTTAGAGAAGCAGATCATTGATAAGATCGAGTTCATGGAAGAAAATGATGCTATTTGGGGTCAAAAGGTTGTTGAGGATGCAGGTGATTCTCAAACTTTAAAACCTGGAATGATTATCAGTGCTCGTCGTTTAAGAGATGAGAATTCTCAATTAAAGCGTCGTGACCTTAAATTAGTTACTGCTCGTGAAGCTATTGCAGCAACCTCTAGTCAGGTGCTTCAAGGTATCACACGTGCATCGCTTCAAACGAAGAGTTTCATGTCGGCAGCTTCCTTCCAGGAAACAACAAAGGTACTTAACGAAGCCGCAATCCAAGGTAAGGTTGATCTGTTAGAAGGATTAAAAGAAAACGTAATCTGTGGACACTTGATTCCTGCTGGTACCGGTATGCGTGAGTACAAAAAACTTGTTGTAGGATCGAAAGAGGAGTTTGATAAACTACAAGCTAAACAATTAGCAGACTAATTAGATATTGTCAGTATTCGATAACTATTAGAGGGGAAGCACATTTTAGTGACTTCCCCTTTTTTAATCCGATTTATGGTTGCATATTTCGGAGCTTTAAATCAAAAAAAAATGGAAGATAAGAAACAACAGAATCAATTGAATATTGAATTAAACGAAGAAGTGGCACAAGGGACTTACTCCAATTTAGCTGTAATTACTCATTCACCATCAGAGTTTGTTGTGGACTTTGTAAGAGTTATGCCCGGAGTTCCGAAGGCTCAAGTTAAATCGCGAGTGATTTTAACCCCGGAGCATGCAAAGCGATTAATGAATGCATTACAAGATAATATCAAACGTTACGAGTCTTTACATGGATCAATTAAAACGAATGATAATCAGGGTCAACCTCCTGTTATGCCAATTGGTTTTGGACCTACCGGGCAGGCATAAATTACTTGTTTGATTTGTAGATGTGCTGATTTCAGAAGGTAGGAATGCCTGAAATATTATAGAAATAATAATTATTATTGTTGGAAATTAATAGTTTCAAGTATTCCTGTTTTTAGTGATGTTATTAAACTAAGACCTTATAATGACTAATGTAAAGAGCTTTTTATTTGTCGTTTTTACCCTGTTTATTTTCAGTTGTTCAAGTGAAGAACCGGTAAGAAAGAATATCGTATTAGGAAGTCAAAGAGTAAATCAATTTGTACCTTTGCTTGAAGGAAAAAAAGTGGGTCTTTTGGTTAATCAGACCTCATGGATAGACGATACACATCTTGTGGATACCTTGCTCAGTAAAGGTGTTAATGTTGTAAAAATATTTGCCCCGGAGCATGGCTTTCGAGGAGATGTTGATGCCGGTGGTATTGTTTCTGATGGAATTGATGCATCTACCGGACTTCCGGTAATTTCATTATACGGTAAAAATAAAAAACCAACATCAGATCAACTTCAAGGCTTAGATGTAATGATTTTTGATATCCAGGATGTTGGGGTTCGATTTTATACTTATATCTCATCCATGCATTACTTGATGGAGGCCTGTGCCGAGAATGGTGTAGAATTGATTGTTTTAGACCGTCCTAATCCGAATGGGAGATTTATTGATGGGCCAATTTTAGATACTACATTTCGTTCCTTTATTGGAATGCATCCAATACCTGTTCTTCATGGATTAACAGTTGGAGAATTAGCCTTAATGATAAATGGCGAAAAATGGTTAAGAGATTCCGTAACATGTAATTTAAGGGTCATACCAAATTTGAATTATTCGCATGATTCATTGTATTCTTTACCAGAGAAGCCCTCTCCCAATTTACCTAATGATGTCTCTATTCGATTATACCCATCGTTGTGTTTTTTTGAAGGGACTAATGTTAGTGTAGGACGTGGAACTTACTTTCCCTTTCAGGTGATTGGAGCTCCTCAGAAGGAATATGGAGCGTTTACATTTACACCTAAAGCCATTAAAGGTATGTCTATGAATCCGAAATATAAAAATGTACAATGCTATGGTTTAGATCTTCGAAACGATACAATCATTGAAGGTTTACGACTTCAGCCATTGCTTGATTTTTATCAATTGGCGGATGATAAGGAAGCTTTTTTCTTAAAGAATGGATTTTTCAATTTGTTAGCCGGAAATGATCTGCTGAAGCAACAAATCATTGATGGTTTGGCGGAAGATGATATTAAAGCTACCTGGAAAGCCGGATTAGATGCGTATAAAAAAACAAGAGCTAAATATTTGTTGTATCCGTAAGATAACGAATTGTTCTAAGTGCAAATGTTCCAAGATGTAAATTTAAACATAGTTATAGTACAATACTTTGGCGGGGTTTAAAACACATTATCTAAAAACTAATTTCACTTTCCGTGTATTTTAGTGTAATTCGTAGTTAAAAGTAGCTTGTTTTGTTTAAGAGCTGATTCCATTCTGTTTAGGTAGATTGTAATACATAAATGTAAGAACAAGTTCCATTGAACATTGGAGGAGAAATATATAACCTGAAGTTATGAAGAAGTTGAGATTGAAAGTATTAATGATATTTGCTATTCTATTCACATTGCATTTAAAGGCGCAGAACGCTTATGAATTATTTGTGGATGATGAAGCAGGAAAAGCTTGGGTCGATAGCATTTATAATAGTTTATCTGTTGACGAACGGATTGCTCAATTGTTTTGGATTTCGGTTGAGAAATCTCATAATCAAGTGCAAGTCGCGGAATTAGCAGAACGTGTTCGAAATTATCAACCGGGAGGTTTAGTATTTTTAAAATCTCATCCAAGTGATTTAGTTTCGGTGAGTAATTATTTTCAATCCTTATCAAAAGTTCCATTAACTGTTGCCTTAGATGCAGAATGGGGCTTGGGTATGCGATTAGATTCAGTTATCTCTTATCCCTATCAAATGACCTTAGGGGCCATTCAAAATGATTCCTTGATTTATGAAATGGGTAAAGCCATCGGTCGTCAACTTCGGCGAATTGGAGTAACAGTAAATTTAGCACCTGTTGCCGATGTGAATAATAATCCGAATAATCCGGTTATTGGTCGTCGTTCCTTTGGTGAGAATCCTGCTAATGTGAGTGCTAAGGCATTGGCATATATGAATGGCTTGCAGGATGCCAACGTATTAGCCGTTGGAAAGCATTTTCCCGGCCACGGAGATACAGATACCGACTCTCATAAAACTTTGCCACAAATATTACATTCGCGTGCAAGGCTTGATTCTGTAGAATTAATACCATTTAAGTTTTTAATTGATAATGGTCTTAAGTCAATTATGTCTGCACACCTTGAGATTCCTGCATTAGAGAAAAGAAAAGGATATCCTTCAGGTGTTTCAAAGGCAATTGTAACCGATCTTTTAAAAGAAGAGCTTGGTTTTAAAGGGATGGTTGTTACGGATGCTGTAAACATGCAAGGCGCAAAGGTTTTTGCTTCTCCAGGAGCCATTGATTTGGCTGCTCTCCAAGCCGGAAATGACATTGTAGAATTTACCGAAGATTTACCTCAAGCCATTCTAAAAGTAAAACAAGAAATTGCAAAAGGACACTTTCCAAAAGCTGATTTGGAAGAAAAGTGCAAACGTGTTTTAGCTGTTAAGTATTATACCGGTTTACAAAATTATAAAGAAAGTATACTTAATAATTTAAATGCAGATTTGAATAAGGGAATAGACCATCAATTAAACAGAGACTTATATCAAGCTGCATTAACCGTTGTAGGAAATCAAAACTCAGAGCTTCCTTTAAAAAATATAGCTACTCAGAAGACGGTTTTTGTTTCATTTGGAGATCATCAAGAATGGCAGGAGTATTTGTGGCGCTATCAATATTTAGATGTCTTGGATGGAATGCAAATGAGTTATGAAGAAATTCATGAGAAAATTTTAGAAGTAAAAGCCGATCGTATAATATTAGCCTTAGAAGATGCAAGAGAGCTTAGAAAAAATCCGGCGTTATGGACATCATTTAATCAACTGACTCAAACTGAGCATACAAGTCTAATATATACCGGAAATCCATATCATTTGGCTAAAGCCAATAACCTGACCCATTTAGATGCGATTGTTTTTACCTTTCAAAATAATACCATTACCAGAGATTTGGCTACCCAGTTTTTATATGGCGCAATTGGTGCCAATGGTCGTATGCCGGTGTCAATAACAGATGAAATTAAGTATGGTGCCGGAGTGGATGTATTTCCAATCAATCGCTTAAAGTACAGTTTGCCTGAATCTATAGGGCTTGACGGATTATTGCTTGAAAATAAGGTTGATTCGATCATTAATGAAGCCATTGAACAGGAAGCTTTTCCCGGTTGTGCAATTCTTGTCGCCCTTAAGGGTGAAGTGATTTTTAATAAAACCTATGGTTATCATACTTATGAAAAAGATAACCCGGTTAATGCTTATGATTTATATGATGTAGCTTCTTTAACAAAAATCGTAGGGCCACTTCCTTTACTGATGAAAGCTTATGAAGATAGTTTGATCAATTTGGATGCACCCATGTCTGATTATTGGGTCGATTGGAAAAAAGGTCTATTCCAATCATGTAATAAAAAGGATTTAACCCTGCGTGAAGTTTTGGCTCACCAGGCAGGTTTGCAGCCCTATTTGAATTATTATCCATTAACTCTCAAAGATGGTGATTATTCCCGTAAATGGTATCGCTTCGAAGCTTCATCCAAGTACAATCAATACATATCTGATAATTTGTATTTGTCAGGTGATTTTAAAGAGGAGGTTTTTAAAGCTATTCGAAAATCAGATCTTCTCCCTGAAAAGAAATATAAATATAGCGGCTTAGCCTTTATGATCTTCCCAAGTATGCTCACGCAGCTCTATGGTGAAGATTATGAAACTTTACTCAACCGAAGATTTTATGCCCCGTTAGGGGCTTCTTTTTTGGGCTACTTGCCCAAAAACAGATATCCTGATTATCGATTAATTCCTACAGAGTATGATGATGAATTTCGTCATGAATTAATACATGGAGTAGTTCATGATGTGGCAGCAGCTTCTATTGGCGGAATTTCGGGTAATGCAGGTTTGTTTTCCAATGCCAATGATTTGGCCAAAGTCTTTCAGATGTATTTGAACGGTGGAACGTATGGAGGGGAACAATATCTGCAAAAAGCAACTTTGGATGAGTTTACCAAAGTACAATTTAGAGAAAATGACAACCGCCGGGGCTTAGCTTTCGACAAACCATTGTTTGGGAACGATACCATTCCATTTAAAGATAGTTATCCAACACCCGAAGTGAGTCCGAATAGTTATGGACATAGTGGTTTTACCGGAACTTTTGCCTGGATAGATCCGGATGTGGAAATGATTTATATCTTTTTGTCAAATAGAGTGTATCCTTCCAGAGAACATAAAGAGATTTATGAATTAAATGTACGGCCTTCGGTACATCGCGTGTTTTATGAGGCTTTGAAGGATAGTGAAAACTAGAAGTGCTTAACGTGATGATGTGTAGAGGCTTAGTGTATTGAATGACTTTCTGGTTATTCCATTTTACTAATATGTTTATTTTGGATAGAGTTTTAGGGTTTAGGTAAATGATTTGGTTGACCTTGCTTTTATGATAAGCAGTAAGATTAAAATATGTTAAAATGAAAAATTTACAATAACTACATAATATTCATTTGGCCAGGCTGTTAAGTGGTTTTGGTTAGGTCGTATGGTGCTTTCGAATATTTAATTATTTTGTTCTGTTTTTTTTTTTTTTTTCTTTGATACGCCTAACCTAATAATCATAAAAACTTCAATTGTTGTTTTTACAACAAAATTCAGATTATTGGTTATGCTTTTTTTGATATAAATACTTTTTGTTAAATGTGATGTCTTTTGACGAAGAGAAAAAACAGAAGGGAGGTTAACTTGTGAAGTAATTGGAGTTGCTAGTATTTGAATCAAGGATTTAAATAGTATGGATGATAACTATATAAGAATAGATTACACAGTTTCATCTAAAATATTAACTGTGAAAAAAACCTCAACCCACTGAAAATCTGTAAATCAACTTTGGGATGAGGAATTTTAGTTAAATATTAACTTAGTTAAATTAACGTATATGAAAAATAAAAGTTTAAAGATTAGTACTTTTTTATTTATTGCAATGATTTCATCGATGTTTTTTTATTCATGTTCAAAGGATGAAGATCTATCAAGCAATCAGCAAAATGTAGAACAACCTGTTTTGGAACCTTTCTTTAGCGTTGAAAAAGGGGATTCCATTTCAAAAGATATCCACCGTGATAAGCCAGAGTTCGGTTCAGATGTTACTGTGCTTTATTCATCTGAAGACGATTCGAACTTAAAAAGTTTACAGGCAACCAGTTCATATATTACTGATTTGTATGTTTTAACCAGTGACAAGGCATCTGCTGCTCCGCCATGGATGTATACTAAAATAAATGTTGATTTAAACCAAGGAGCAGGAGGTAAATGGATATTTCTTTGTTTTACTAAAGAAGTAGGGCAAGAACCTATTCGGGAAATGAAGTTGTGGGCAGGTGGTCGCTATCCAAGTCCAGCAATTGGAAATCCCTGGACTGTTGTTACAAATTCTAACGGCTATGGTTATCCGGGTGCCGATTTGAATGAAGGTGCTGGTGGTGATTGGATATATCTATATGAAAATAGATCTAAAGATTGTGGAGATCCAATCAAAGAAATTGCAATAGTTGCAACTACAAGTTCATCTTATACTCCTTGCTGCGGATGGCATATTTCAAATCTTGATAAAAATATTGTAGATATGAATAGAGGAGCTGGCGGTAAATTTATTTACTTAATATATAAGAAATGAATTAACAAAAACTGATTTGTAGTATTTGAGGTTAGTTGTTGTTCTTTCGGTTTTATGCTTGAAGGGTTTAATAACAGCTAACCTCAAAAAAATGGCAAAAGTCAAAATTTAGTTTTATTTACCTTATAAAACATAAGAATTGAATTTTTCAATTGATGGAGTTCAATAGTATCCGTAAAGTCATAGTTTAATAATGATAAAGTATATAATTAGCTTTTTGTTAAGCGTATTAGGCGTATTCAGTACAGCTCAACAGTCTTTTACGATCAAAGGATATGTAAAAGATCAGGAAACCAATGAAGCGTTGATCGGTGCAACAGTATATCAAAATAGCTTACAAAAGGGGACAGCCACCAATGAGTATGGTTTTTTTAGTTTTAAAAGCCTATCAGATTCAATTGTCTTAGAGTTTTCTTACGTTGGGTATAATTTGGTGAAAATCCAGTTTGATAAAGATGCCGATTCGGTTGTAGTTGTGCACTTAGAGCCCAATAAACAAATTGAAGAAGTGGTAGTTGTTGCTGATTATACCGGTGAGCTTCATTTGTCTCAGGCAAGTGTAGACGAAATATCTGTGGAAACCATCAACTCATTGCCTGTGCTCTTGGGAGAGTCAGATGTACTAAAATCTATTCAGCTCTTGCCGGGTGTTATCTCAGGTACCGAAGGGGCAAGTGGTTATCATGTGCGTGGTGGTAGTTCAGATCAAAACTTAATATTAATTGATGGAGTGCCTGTATACAATGCTTACCATCTATACGGTTTTTTTTCAGTTTTTAATACCGATGCCATACATTATGCCAAACTCTATAAAGGAGGTATGCCTGCCCGCTTTGGCGGAAGGTTGTCATCAGTTCTTGATTTGAGAATGAAAGAAGGAAATTCCAATGATTTTTCAGGCGATGTTTCACTGGGAATGGTCGCTTCTAAATTTATGTTTGAAGGACCTATTGTAAAAGGAAAAACTTCTTTTTTAATAACCGGTCGAAGATCAATGACCGATCTTATCTACGACGGAATTACCGATAAACTTTTAAAAAATGAAAATCAGGATAAGTCGCAGTATTATTTTTACGATGTCAATGCGAAAATTAATCATGTGTTTTCTAATCGAAGCCGTATTTATTTAAGTATGTACACCGGCCACGATAATTCAGATGCAAGTACAGAAAAAGTACATTTTTCTGATATTTCTGATTTGGTATTGACCAATAAAAATAGTTCAGAAATAAACTGGGGAAATACCACATCAGTTTTTCGTTGGAATTATTTGTTAACTGATAACCTGTTTAGCAATTTTACACTTTATTACTCAAAATACAGGTATAATTCCTCTGATAATAAGATTTTTACTTCTGAATCGAGTGATCCAAGGCGGAATTTCACGAATACTTATGAGCGTAACTATTTCTCAGAAATAAAAGACTATTCAGCAAAAACTGATTTTGACCTAAATTTGCATGCCAATTATTTGAAGTTTGGATGCCAATATATTCAACATACCGTATCTCCCGGGGTGGAAACTGATTATTTTAATGCGGATGCCATCAAGAATATAGAAACAACGGTACTCTCCTCAACAAATGCCCATGAAATGAACTTTTATGTGGAAGATGACATGAAATTTTCTAATCAGTTTAACTGTAATGCCGGTATTCATGCTTCCGGATATTTTGTTAATGATAAGTTTTTTAGAACTGTGCAACCCCGTTTTTCCGGTAATTATCATCCTCTAAAAAAGTGGGCCTTTAAAGCTTCTTACGCCCGCATGGTTCAATACTTACACCTCTTGTCGAACAGCTCACTTGGCTTACCTACCGAATTATGGATTTCATCGGAACCCGAATTGGCACCTGAATTTTCAGATCAATATGTTTTAGCGATGACTTATATGCCCGGTGATCAATTCTCAATATCTATTGAAGCCTTTAAGAAAGATATGCACAACTTAATTGCCTATAAAGAAGGTGCAAGTTATCTCGCAAAACACACTAGTTGGGACGAAAAAACAGTAAGTGGTAAGGGAGCATCACATGGTGTAGAGTTTATGATTGACAAAAAAGCTGGCAAGACTACCGGTTGGATTTCTTATACCTATTCAATATCGACCCGCACCTTTGATGAATTAAATTATGGAAGAGAATTTCCTTATAAATACGATCGAACGCACGATGTTTCTATTGTGCTAATGCATCAATTAAACGATCATTTTGATCTGGGAGCTACCTGGGTATATGCGACCGGAAATGCAATTACTCTTGCCAATGAAGTTATTGCTCCTCCTTTGGCCTTTAAAGATTTAAAAGATGTTGGATTTATTACCAGTGGTGCTGAATATTATAATTCGATTAATGCTTTTAGAATGCCCGATTACCATAGGTTAGATATTAATGTAAATTATCAAAACAGGGTAAAACAGTTTGAATACAAAATAAGTTTAGGTGCCTATAATGTTTATAACAGGCAGAATCCGTATTACTTATATTTTGTAGATGGTGTACGTGGTCGTGAGATTGCTCAGCGGAGTCTATTTCCGGTTTTGCCTTATGTAAATTGTTCACTTAAATTTTAAATGATGTCTCGATTCTTTTGTTTCATACTTTGCATTGCATGGTGCTGTGCATGTACTGAAGAACCTGTTTTAAATGTGCCTGTTCCAAGTCCTAAAATTTGCGTGTCCTCTTTTATTTCTCCGGATACCTGCGTTGTTTTTTTGTACAAAAACGAGTATATCCTTGCAGAAAATATCTATGACCCGGATGTTAAAATATCTATCGATAATGCATCAAAAATAAAGTTGTATGAAAATGGGGTGTATTTTACCGATTTATTCCCTTGTAATAATGAATATTACTCCTATTATGCGACCAATAAAAAACTAATTCCACAAAATACCTATCAAATTGAAATTGCGGCAGACGGATATCCCGATGTTTCCGCAAGTACCTTTCTTCCAGAAGAAGTTCCAATACTTTCTGTCGATACTGTGAGTTACCTGTTAGATGGATTTCAATATATACTATGTACCGTAAATTTTCACGACCCACTTGATGAGGAGAACTATTATTTTTTTGAAGTACAGGCAAAGTCTCCAGGAGGAAGAGGGACTTTTGCTGCATGTACTTTTTATAGCGATGATCCGGTTGTTGAAGAAAAGGTAGAATTTGGTTCTAATCAGTTGTTGTTTTCAGATAAGAGCATTAATGGAAAGGGCTATGGTTTAAAAGTGTCTGTGAGTGCCAATAAATTTCATTGGTCAGATTTAAATTTTGTTCTGCATTCTGTGAGCAAAGATTTTTATTTGCATTTTAAGTCCTATGTTCATTACGATAAGGCCAAGGAAGATGAGTTTTCAGAACCAGTTTTAATATACTCAAACATCAATCGTGGTTTAGGAATATTTGCAGGTTATTCTAATTCTGTAATTAGTTTTTATGGTGATAGTATTTCTTATGATTAGATCCCTTGGATTGATAATTGTTAGCTAGGAATTAAAATGTTATTAAAAATCCCAACCCTAATGCACAAGTGTACTAAGGAGCATAAGTTCTGGATTAAGAACTTTGTGTTTCGTGGCTTTGTGTTGAAGTCTTTTTTAGTATCAACGGATATGAGTAAGTATAATTTCTAGTTTATTAAAATGAAAAAACTTTCAGTTGTAATGTTTGTACTTTTGGCTTTTATGAAAGCTTATGGCCAGGAGGCCAGTGTCGAAAAAAGCCTTTGGGGAGTTCAGGTAGGAATACACCCACTATCGGTTCATAACGAATCAAAGTTATCCGAATCCTTATCGCTTCGGAGTGAGCTTGGTTTTGGATTTGGTTTTTCCGGGGACAGTTGGGCTGTTATGCCGGAAGCTGTTGTAGAGCCCCGCCTTTACTATAATTTAAAGCGGCGAATGAAACTTGGTAAACAAATTGAAAACAACAGTGGGAACTACCTTTCTCTCCTTGCTGGTTATACCCTGGGAGATGCGGCTATAAATAGTGAAGATGTAAAAGTTTACTCAAGTTTTAGTCTAATACCCATGTATGGTTTACGAAGAAACATGGGAGCTCATTTTAATTTTGAGTTTGCAATTGGGTTGGGTTACGGATGGGTCTTTAAGGAGGATACCTATAGCTACGCAGGTAACTATACGGTTAAAAAAACCGAGCATGGGCTGATGTACGGTATGCGATTGGCTATCGGGTATGTGTTTTAGGAAGAAATAACTTTAAGAAATAAGAAACGGCTGAATTTATTTCAGCCGTTTAAGTTTTTAAAAGTCTCCTAAAACCACATCAGAATTTGGCTCAGGTCTATCAGGTTCAGCCATTTGATAAAAAATGGTTTGTTCGGTAAATATCGGTTCGATAACCTTCATGTAAATCAAATGAATAAGAATCTTTTCGGCTTTTTTAGGACTGATATTAGCCATTCCACAAAAGCGAGAGAAAACAATATGCCCGTTTCTTTCCAAATAATCAAAAAGCTTGTTTTCTGTATAACCAACCTTTAGCATGGTTCTTTTGTTTTGACGCTGTAATTTCCATACTTCAGTCATAATCCGGTTGGCCAAAACATTTTGACGATCAGCACGTAAGAAAAAAGTAGCTTCATCATTTTCGTTAGGCGCTGAATGAGGCTTTTTCTCACTTTCTTCAACCTTGATTACAACAACGCTTTGTTCCTCAATTTTAATTGTCTCAGAGGTGTATTTTATAGCCGGTTGGCAAAGTTCTTTAGCTATCTTTTTGATCGTTTCAAGCGCTGTTTGAGCTTCAATTCCGGGGATCGAAGAAGTGTGTCTTACACCCAGCAATAGCATTCCTCCGTTCGTATTTGCTAATGCAGCCATAGAGCGGGCAACTTCGCTGTTATCTCTAAATTGATCAACAAAAACAACATTTTGCTTTTCTCCATTTTTTATAAGTGATTGTAATTCTTTTGCCTCCACGTTCATGTTCTTTTAGTGAAATGCAAAGGTCGTAAAAAAAAAGTAGAATAGTTTGAAGTATGAAGCACGAATTAATGTGTAGATGTTTTGACGTGCTAATTTGGAAATGTGAAAATGAGCTAATTAACAATTAATAATTCAATGTTTAAGGATCGAAAAAGCTCGCTGTTTAACTAGTTGATTATAGTTTTTCGGTGGACGTATTCAATGTGCTGATTGTTAATTTCCCAATGCGAAAATGAAAATAAACTTCTGGTGACTTTTCAAAGTTGGAATAAAGCAAAATTGAGGTCAGTAGTTTAAGTACATACATTTCTGCATAAATCAAAAAAAGCCCCAAAGTGGACGATATCCTAAAGCCTAGCCTGTAAGGGCTAGGATGTTAATCAGGTATTTTATTTCATTGCCCTTCAGACTATGCTTAATGACACCGCATCTTTGATGTTAACGTAAGCTTACTATTGATAAGTATTTAACTACTTACCTCTCAGGCAAAATATCCAAGCCTCAAACAAATATTGTTAGAAAAAGTGAAATTTTACCTTTTGTGTATTTTGGTGTTTTTCGTGATGAAAAAAATAAACGCAATTTTCTTATTGGCTCTTTTAGTTTAATTAAGAATAATTCCGAATTAGCTGGGAGCCTGGTTTCATGATTGACTTCGTGTTAAAAAGTTTTTAATTTTTTATTCCTAATAATTCTAATCTAAACTGTTTCGTTATGAATGATTTGAGAAATTTGGTATCTACATTGGTTGATAAGCATGGACGAGATGAAGAAAGTTTATTGCCTATTCTTCAAGGCATTGAAAATAGTGAGAGCTATGTTTCCCAAGAGGCCATGGTTGAAATAGCCAAAGAACTAAATATTTCTGCCGCCCAGGTTTATGGAACGGCGACCTTTTATTCTTTCTTAAGTATCCAGCCTTTAGGAAAATATGTTATTCGCGTGTGCAAAACCATAACCTGTAGTATGCACGGCAAAAACCAAGTGATTAGTGAGCTTGAAAACATGTTAAAAATAAAACTTGGTGAGACGACCAGTGATAAACGCTTTAGTTTGTTAGAAACGAATTGTTTGGGGCAATGTCATAAAGGACCGGCCATGTTAATCAATGATGAGCCATACACCGATTTAACTCCCGAAAAAGTACGAGAAATAATCAGAGATATTCAGCAAAAAGAGTTTGCTGTTAATTAATGTCTTTTGATCCCGAATAAACTAACCTTAAAACCCCGGAGCTATGGAAAAAAAACATTTGAAAAGGCTCGATCTGATATTTAAAAATGAGCATGATACAGAAGAGATTCTTGCTAAGGTTTTAGCAAAGAAGAATGAAGAAATAATTAATGACTTAATTATTTCAGGTTTAAAAGGAAGAGGTGGGGCAGGTTATCCAACCGGGTTAAAATGGAAGTTAACAGCCGAAGAAGAGTCCGATGAAAAATACGTCATCTGTAATGCTGACGAAGGCGAACCGGGTACTTTTAAAGATCGTGAGATATTAAGTGCTGTGCCTCATAAAGTGTTAACCGGAATGGCTGTTTGTGCTCGTGTTACCGGAGCTAAGCAAGGATTTATTTATCTGCGTGGTGAATATAAATTTCTGGTTCCTGAACTTGAAAAAGCCATTGCCGCTTTTCATAATTTGTTAGCGACTTTAAATCTTGATTTTTCGGTTTCTGTTTTTATAGGAAGTGGAGCTTATATATGTGGCGAAGAATCAGCTCTTTTCGAAAGTATGGAAGGCAAGCGGGGAGAGCCTCGTAATAAACCTCCTTTTCCAACTCAAAAAGGTTATAAGGCGAAGCCTACGGTTATTAATAATGTAGAGACTTTGGCTCATACCTATTCAATTTTTAAATATGGACCTGAAAAATTTCATGACCTGGGAGTTAAAGATTCACATGGTTCAAAAGTGTTTTCAGTTTCAGGAGATACCCCAATACCCGGTATTTATGAATTGGAGTTTGGAATGACGCTTCAGAAGTTTGTGGATGATTTTGCGGATGGCGACGCAAAGGCTGTTCAAGTTGGAGGAGCATCTGGTTTTTGTGTTCCTCGCAAGAGATTCGAAAAAACTGTCATTGGTTACCAAGGAACCTTAACAGGGCCATCTTTACCAACTGGTGGCTCAATGATGATTTTTAACTCGTCGCGATCGATGTATAATGTACTTCACAACTACTTGGATTTCTTTGTGGAAGAATCCTGTGGCCAATGTACGCCGTGTAGAGTAGGAACACAACAATTGCTTTTAGGAATTCAAGCTGTTAAAAAAGGTGAGAAGCCTTCTTTATACCTTGATAAATTATTGAGTTTAGCTGAAACTATGCGGGTAACTGCAAAATGTGGATTAGGGCAATCTGTAGCTAATTCATTTTCATCAATTGTTGAAAATTTTCGCGAAGAAATGATCTATTAATCCTAAACCTTGAGTTATGAAAGTTAATTTAACCATTGATAATATCGCAGTGAGTGTTGATGAAGGTTCCACCATTCTAGAAGCTGCCAAACAAGTTAGTATTCATATTCCAACCTTGTGTTACCACGAAGATTTATGTGTTGCAGGTAACTGTCGGGTTTGTGTCGTTGAACAAACCGGGACAAACCGTTTACTTCCATCCTGTGCCATGCCTGTTTCAGAAGGAATGGATATTCATACCAATAGTTTAAAAGTTAGAGCCGCGCGAAAACAAGTTGTAGAATTGTTGATTAGTGAGCATAATGCAGAATGTACGCGCTGTTATAAAAATGGGAAATGTGAACTCCAGGAATTGTCATCAGAATATATTTTGGGTGATAATGGATTTATTGATCTTATCCCTTTTAAAAAATATACAATCGATAATTTCTCCCCTTCTATCATAAAAGATGATAGTAAATGCATTCGTTGTCAACGTTGTGTGCGTACTTGTACCGAATTACAAAGCATTAGTGCATTAACTGTTGCTCATAAAGGAAAGGAAATGAAGATTTCTTCTTTTTATGATAAGCCGATGTATGAAGTGGTTTGTACCAATTGTGGACAATGTGTTAACCGTTGTCCTACTGGAGCATTAACAGAGAAAATATACATCGACCAGGTATGGGAAGCCATTTGTGCCGAAGATAAGCATGTGGTTGTTCAAACAGCACCGGCTGTTCGAGTGGCACTGGGAGAGGCCTTAGGAATGGAGCCCGGTGAGATTATTACCGGAAAGTTAGTTTCTGCCTTGCGGAGGTTAGGATTTAGTGCTGTTTTGGATACTGATTTTACTGCTGATTTAACCATCATCGAAGAAGGAAATGAACTGTTGCAACGCTTAACCAAAGTGTTAAAAGATGGCGATACTTCTGTGAAATTACCAATGACAACATCTTGTTCACCAGGATGGGTGAAGTTTATCGAACATACTTTTCCGGAGTATTTAGATAATGTTTCTACGGCAAAATCTCCGCAGCAAATGTTTGGAGCATTGGCCAAAACTTTTTATGCTGAGAAGTTAAAGATAGAGCCTGAAAATATCGTTAGTGTTTCTATAATGCCATGTACCGCCAAGAAGTTTGAAGCAGACAGACCTGAGATGCAAAGTAGTGGTTATAAAGATGTGGATTTTGTATTAACAACTCGGGAGTTAGCCCTCATGATCAAACAAGCCGGCATTGATTTTTTGAGTTTGCCGGATGATGAATACGATTCCATCATGGGGCAGTCTACTGGCGCGGGTGTGATTTTTGGAGCCACAGGAGGAGTAATGGAAGCTGCTTTACGTACAGCCTATGAAGTCGTAACAGGGCGGGAAGTTCCATTCAAAAACCTTGAGGTTACACCGGTGCGTGGAATGGAAGAAGTGAAAGAGGCGACCATAAAATTAGAAAATGTGTTGCCTAAATGGGATTTTCTAGAAGGAGTGGAACTTAAAACCTGTGTTACGCATGGATTAACTAATGCTAAAAAAGTGATGGAGGCCGTTAAGTCTGGAGAGGCGAATTATCATTTTATCGAAGTGATGGCTTGTCCAGGAGGATGTCTTGGCGGAGGAGGGCAACCTATTCCTACCAATCTGCAGATCCGTCAAAAAAGAACTGAAGCCATTTACCAAGAAGACCGTTTGAAGGCCATCCGCAAGTCGCATGAAAATCCGGAAGTTCAAAAAATTTATGAGGAATTTTTAAAAGAACCTCTGGGCGCTATGTCTCATGAGTTGTTACATACACATTATACGGTTAGAAACCGGCAATAGGTCAAAGGTTAGATAGTTCAATGGCGTTAGAATATTTGAATCGTTGTGTTTGCGGTTTTGTTTTGAGGAATTCTTGGTCAGAACAATATCGCAGATACAACTTTTTTTATTTACTTTATAAGAGGACAGTTCTGAATAGGGATTTCTCTTTAACATTTCTTGTAGGAAACAGAGTTTAACCACATGTTTTTTGCCAGGATTTACCCGATTAATAGGCTTACAACTATGTTTTTTAAAAAAAAAATCTTGTAAATCCTGTTAATCTTGTCTTTAAAGCGAATTTTTCTGTGGTTCTGAAGCTCAGTTAATAATATTGTTCTGATTAATTAAAAAGAAGAAGCGTGGAATACGATCACGAAATAACAATATGCCTTGGTAGCTCATGTTTTGCCCGAGGCAATAAGCAGGTTGTCGAGCTTGTAAAGAAATTTGTAGCCGAGTATGGTTTAAACGCAAAGGTTTTTTTACATGGTGGTTTGTGTGGCGGCTTGTGTGAGGATGGACCCATTGTGAAAATAGATGAGAATATTTATAAAGGGGTTACGTCTGAAACGGTAATGCAATGTTTGAGTGAGTATTTTCAAGTTAATCAATAAATCAACAGAGTTTAAATGGCACAATTAATAGAAGTTGATAAGAATAAGTGTAACCTGAGTTATACTTGTGTACGTGTTTGTCCGGCTAAAGCCATAAAGATATCGGGCAAACATGCCGAGATAATGCCTGAGCGTTGTGTGGGCTGTGGAAATTGTGTTACAGTGTGTTCGCAAGAAGCCATTTTTTATAGATCGGATAAACGAAAGGTGCAAGATTTAATATTAGCAGAGAGTAAGGTGGCTGTGATCTGTGATCCTGCAATTTCCGGCGAGTTCATCGATGTAACAGATTATCGCAAGTTTGTTGGGATGCTTCGTGCTTTGGGTTTTGATTATGTGACCGACATGTCTTTTGGTGTTGATCTTGTAGCGTGTAAAAACAAAGCTTTGATTGATCAATCGGAAGGAAAGTTTTTCATTACTTCTAAATGTCCTACCATCGTTAAATATATTGAGAAACAAGAGCCTGAATTAATTGAGAATTTAATGCCTGTTATTCCACCCTATATTGCCATGGCCAAAGTGGTTAGAAAAAAATATGGAGAGAATATAAAGTTGGTTTATTTAACAGCTTGTACAGCAGCCAAGGATGATGTGAAATCTTTTAACGGAACGGATGGTCAAATTGAGTCAGTTTTAACCTTTACTGAACTAAGAGCGTTGTTTGCTGAGAAAATGATAACTGAAAGTTCCGTGGCATTTAGTGAATTTGATCCACCTTTTGGAAAAAAAGGGGGCTTGTTTCCCATTAGTCATGGTATGTTTCAGGCAGTAGATATTCATCAAAGCTTGTTAGAGGCAAATATTTTAATAACCGAAGGACGTGATAATTTTTTACAAGCACTAAAAGAATTTAAAGGAGATCTTCAGTTAAACGAGCATCTTGATCTCTTTTACTGCAAAGGTTGTATTATGGGGCCGGGAATGTCAAAGAGTGGTAAAAAATATTTGCGGCGCTCACGAGTCATTAAGTTTGTTGAAAAACGAATGAAGGCTTTTGATGAAATAGCCTGGAAGAAGGAGAGGGATTCATTTGCTGATTTAGATTTGAGTAGATCTTATCGCATTAAAGATTTACGACTTCCCATGCCAACCGAGGAACAGGTTGAGGGCGTTTTACGGGATATGGGTAAAACCAAAGTGAAAGACATGCTGGGATGTGGTGCTTGTGGATATTCCACTTGTAAAGAATTTGCCATTGCTCATTGGCAAGGATTAACCACTTATGAGCAATGTTATACCTACTCTAATAAGAAGTTGCAATCGGTGGTGGTTGATATGAATGTGGCAAACAAGGAATTGCGTCATGCCCAATTGGCTTTGAAAGAAAGTGAGAAGCTAGCCAAGCAAGAAGAGTTAGCTGCAAAAGAGTCTGCCGAGGTTTTAACCATCATGTTGAATAAGTTACGGGCTGGGGTGGTAATTGTTGATGAAAATTTAAAAGTTATCGAATCCAATGCTCGATTTGTTGACATGATGGGTGAAGATGCTCGCGAAATAGCGGAAGTAATTCCCGGTTTGAAAAGTGCTGATTTGCCATCTTTAGTTGAGTTTCACCGTTTGTTTGCGAGTGTGTTAAAGTCAGGTCAGGATGTGATCAATCGTGATGAGAAATTTGGTGATTCTATCTTGAATGTGTCAGTGTTTACCATCAAAAAGAATGAGATTGTTGGAGGAATTATCAGGGACTTAGAAACTCCAGAAGTTCGAAGAGAAGAAATTATAAACAGAGCAAGGTCGGTTATTCGTGAAAATCTGGAAACGGTTCAGCAAATTGCGTTTCTCTTAGGAGAAAGTGCATCAAAAACCGAGAAAACATTAAATAGTATCATAGAGGCACAAAAATTAGGAGAGCATGGTGGAGGAAAATAATTTCTTTTTAGATGTGGAGTGCCGGCAACGAAACCATGTGGGTGAGTTGATTTGTGGAGATGTTTTTTTATCTCAAAAAATCAAAGAAGATGGGCGTACCATTGCTGTGCTTTCTGATGGTATGGGAAGTGGAGTGAAGGCCAATGTACTAGCAACATTAACGGCTTCCATGGCCATGAATTTTACCGTAGATCATCGCGAAGTTAAGCGTACAGCCGAAATTATAATGGATACACTTCCTGTATGCAGTGTTCGAAAAGTGAGTTATAGTACCTTCACAATTATTGATATTGAAGAAGATGGCTTAACGACAATCATTGAATACGACAATCCTTTAGCTTTAATTATGAGGGGGCTGCATGTTTTTGATCCTGCCTGGGAAGAGATTGTCTTGGAGAATGGGCAAAATAAAGGAAAGGTTCTTAAAACATGTTCTTTTATGGCTCAAAAAGAAGATCGTATTTTCTTTTGGTCTGATGGAATTGTGCAATCGGGAATGGGAACCAAACGCTTACCCTTTGGCTTTGGTCGAGATGCTTTGGTCGAGTATGTGGAAAAGTTGATCAAAAATACCCCTTATGCCGCTTCGGGTAAATTGGCTCAAAAAGTAGTTAATGTGGCGGTGATGAATGATGGGGGTTATCCGGTGGATGATACTTCGTGTGGGGTCATTTATTTTAGAGAGCCGCGAAAACTATTACTGGCTTCCGGACCGCCCTTTGATTTAAAAAACGACAATGAATATGCCTTAAAGGTACAGCGCTTTAAAGGAAAAAAAGTGATATCAGGAGGTACCACAGCAGAGTTAGTGGTGAGGGAGTTGGGTTTGAAGTTTGATTCTGATGAAATGTCCAGCGATCCGGATTTGCCTCCCCTTTCACATGTTGAAGGTATTGATCTGGTCACTGAAGGTATTTTAACCCTGAGTAAGGTCGTCAAACTGTTGGAGCATTATGATGCGGAAGTTGGTTTGGGCAGAGGGCCGGCCGATCAATTTGCCAAGTTACTGTTGGAAAGTGATCAGATTCATATTCTGAATGGAACCAATATTAATGTTGCTCATCAAGATCCTACATTTCCAATTGAACTGGAGATCAGAAGGACCGTAATTAGAAGTATTGCAGCGCAATTGGAAAAAAAGTTTTTAAAAGATGTTGAGATAGAATATTTGTAGGAGATATTTAAATGTTTAACCATTATTTAGACTAGATATGTATTAATAAAATCGGTGTTTTACCCTTTTTTTTCTCGTTCAAAAGGTCTTTTTTTGTATTCAAGAAAAATTTCTTTAATAAGAGGATATTTTAATGCACATCTTTAACAAAGTGGTTAATGGAAATACGAAAAATTGTAGAATTACTTGATGCGGAAATTGTTTGTGGTGCTGATAAAATCGATGAAGCGGTCAAGTATGGTTTTGCGAGTGACTTGATGAGTGATGTGTTAACGCTTGATAGCGAGGGGATCATGTTAGTTACCGGCCTTACAAATCTTCAGACAATTAGAACCGCAGAGATGGCTGATATTACTTGTATCATGTTTGTTCGAAATAAAGAAATCACAGACGAAATGAAGGCTTTAGCTGAGGAAAACGGCATGGTATTGTTGGAGTGCAAGTATTCTATGTATAAAACCGTTGGGATGTTACATGTTGCCGGTTTAGATCCGGTGTATTAATTCACAGTAATGGAATTAAAATACGAGGTTTCAGGCGGAGACTTTACCAAAGCAGGTTATGCCTCTAGTGCCGTAAAGAAAGTATTAAAGAAATTAAGTGTTGATCCTAAGATTATAAAGCGTATAGTAGTGGCTTTGTATGAAGGCGAAGTAAACGTTGTTGCCCATGCTTACAAAGGAACGATAAGTGTGGATATTAGTCCGGAAAGGATATTTATTAGGATCGAAGATGAAGGTCCGGGAATACCAGACATTGATTTAGCAATGACGGTAGGATATTCAACAGCATCTCCGGCTGTTAGAGAGATGGGATTTGGAGCCGGTATGGGCTTGCCAAATATGAAAAAGAATGCTGACGAATTAAATGTGAGCAGCAAAGTCGGGCAAGGTACCACCGTTGAATTGATTACAAATTTAAATTAGAAGAGAAGTCTTAATTGATGAGTAACGAACAATTCTATCACGCATTAAAAGTAGACGAGGAAACTTGTTTTGGGTGCACGCATTGTATGAATGCATGTCCAACGCAAGCTGTTCGTATTAAAGATGGAGTTGCTGTTATCCAAAGCGAAAAATGTGTCGACTGCGGAGCCTGTTTAAGAGTGTGCCCTGTTGATGCAATTTATATTGAACAAGATGATTTTGAGCAAATCTTCAAGTATAATATTCGAGTAGCGGTTTTACCATCTGTTTTTATTGGTCAGTTTTCACGGCAACATACAGCAGAAGAGATTATTGATGTTGTGAAAGGTCTCGGTTTTACCCATGTGGTGCCGGGAGAGGCTGTGGTAGATGTGATCAACGAAGAAATGTTGGCAGAGTACAAAACCGACCGCGAAAAACCATTGATTAGTTCATTCTGTCCGGCCATTGTAAGTTTAATTCAATTACGATTCCCGGCATTGGCTCAAAATATTATCCCATTGAAACATCCTGCTGAAGCAACTGCTCTTTATTATAAGCAACTGCTTTTAGAATCAGGTACTTCTGCAGATCAAATCGGAATGTTTTATGTGACACCTTGTGCGGCTAAAATTTCGGCTCTAAGATCCACAGATAAAGAAACCGTAGTTGATGGGATTATTAACATGAACTTTCTGTATAATAAAGTATATCATGTTTTGAATAGCAAGAGTGAGCCAAATCGCAATTCAGAAGTTGTATTGCCTTATTATACTCCCAAAGTTATGGAGTGGAGTTTAACACAGGGCGAGTCTAAGCACATGGAAGGTCGATGCCTGGCCATAGATGAAATTCACAATGTCATTTCTTTTTTAGAACGCGTGGAGAATGAAGAAGTGATGAATGTAGATTTTCTTGAGTTAAGAGCCTGTGATCAGAGTTGCGCCGGAGGAGCCTTGATGTCAGAAAATCGGTTTTTGACCGTCGAGCGCGTTCATACTCGTGCAAATCGTATTCAAAAGTCGGGTTTAAAAGTTGAAGAGGTCAAGCAGAACCACTTAGAATATGTGCGTGAACATCTGAAAATTGGCGAAGTGGAGCCTAGGCAAACAATGGCTTTGGATCAAGATATGGGAAAAGCGCTGAAAAAAATGGAGCGTGTGCGTAGTATGATGTGCTTTTTGCCGGGAGTAGATTGTGGCGTTTGTGGAGCCCCTAATTGTCAAAGCTTAGCAGAAGACATTGTGATGAAGAAGGCTCATTTGTCAGATTGTGGCTTTTTGCAACGCATGATGGAAAAAACAAAAAAGTTAGATCCCGATCATTCAATCCGTATCATGGAGAAGATATGGGGAAAGGATCGTTTAGATAAAGATTGTAAGAAAAAGGGAGCAAAATATGAAGGTCTCTGATATCATAGAAAAATTAGATTTAAAAGTATACAGTGGTAAAGAAAGTCTGGACACAGAAGTTACAGGCGGTTACACCTCTGACCTTTTAAGCGATGTAATGGGGAATGTAGACGAAGGTCAGGTTTGGATTACATTACAAACGCACAAAAATATAATGGCAGTTGCATCTTTAAAAGACGTAGCTGCTATTGTTGTTGTAAAAGGTTTCCAACCCGATGAAGCAACTCTGGCGCAAAGTAACGAAGAAGGTATTCCTGTTTTAGGAACGGATATGGAAGCCTTTGAAGTGTCGGGGCGCTTGTATGAGTTGCTGAAAGCTTAGCCGATGGAATGGTTTAAAGCAGATTTACACACGCATACCGTACTTTCTCCTTGTGGAGATTTAGAAATGAGTCCGGTGAACATTGTAGAAACCGCTTTATCCAAAGGAATCCAACTTCTGGCCATTACTGATCACAATGCCACACAGCAATGTGAAGAGGTCGTAAAGGTCGCTCAAAAAAAAGGTTTGAGTGTGGTAGTGGGAGCCGAAGTGACAACACGTGAAGAAGTTCATTGTGTGGTGTTGTTCGAAAATGTTGAAATACTGAAAAACTTTCAGCTCTTTATTGATGAGCACTTGCCGGATATTTCCAATAATGTGGATCGCTTTGGTCATCAGGTTTGGGTCAATGAGGATGAAGAGATTTTAGGACAAGAAGATCGATTGTTATTAAGTGCCTTGGATGCATCTATTGATGAGGTTGAAGCCAAAGTTCATGAGTTAGGAGGAATTTTTATTCTGGCACATGTCGATCGCAAAAGTTTTAGTATTTATAGTCAATTGGGTTTTATACCTTTCGACTTAAAAATAGATGCTGTTGAAGTGAGTGATAATGTCATTTTTGATGATTTTATTCAGCAAAAAACACAGCTTAAAGATTATGTGATCGTCCGTTCGTCGGATGCACATTATATAGAAGACATTGGGAAAACGTTCTCATTGATCAAAATGGAAGAACCCACATTTTCTGAATTGAAACTGGCTTTGGCCGGCCAAGGAGGAAGAGATGTAATAGGAAGAGGATAGATGAAGGATTTAACCATGCACATTGTAGATATTGTCCAGAATTCGGTTCGCGCTGAAGCTGAAAATGTAGTTCTGGCCATTGAGATCGGAGAAGAGATGCTCTCCATCAAAATTATTGATGATGGTTGTGGTATGGATGCCGAAACGCTTGAGAAAGTGACTGATCCATTTTATACTTCACGAACTACCAGAAAAGTTGGTTTGGGGATTCCCTTGATGAAACAAAATGCTGAATTAACCGGTGGTGAAGTAAAGATTGCTTCAATTGTAGGTGAAGGAACTGAGTTTGAAGCAACTTTTGGATTAACGCACTGGGATCGGCCTCCCATGGGAAATTTACCGGAAACGGTGGCTATGACCATGACCGGTAATCCATCTGTTAATTTGATGTTTAGCTGTTCAAAAGGAGAGGCGAGTTTTGCGGTTAGTACCGCAGAAGTAAAAGAAATTTTAGGTGATGATGTGAATATCTCTCAACCTAAAATTACAAGTTTTTTGAAGGATATGATTGCAGAAAACTTGAAAGAATTAGAGATGATAATCGATTAAAGACAAAATAAATTTAATAAACAATCACTATGACAAAAGTAAAATCATTGGCTGATCTTAAAAAGATGAAAGAAGATCTACAGTCAAAAGTAAACTTGCGCGAGAAAGGTGATAACGTGGAGAGAATGGTACAAGTAAAAGTATCGATGGCTACATGTGGGATCGCAGCAGGAGCTAAAGAAGTAATGAATCAACTAATTACAGAACTTGATAATCGTTCTGTAGATGCTGTTGTAACACAGACAGGTTGTATGGGGTATTGTCATGCGGAGCCTACTATCGAGGTTACTTTACCAAACAATGATCCTGTGGTTTTTGGTCACGTAGATGACAAAAAAGTAGTAGAGATTATTGAGCAATACATTATCGCAGGTAAGCTAGTTGATGGCGTAATCCCTGTAAACTATGAAACAGTAAAAGAACATAAGAATAAATAGTTGTTGAGCAATGGCAAATTATAAAAATCATGTTCTTGTGTGTTCCGGTACAGGTTGCCGTGCATCACAAGGAGAAGAGATTGTACTAAATCTGGAAGCCGAAATTGAAAAGAACGGGTTAGGAGAAGAAGTGCAAGTAGTACGTACAGGGTGTTTTGGTTTCTGTGAAAAGGGTCCTGTAGTAAAAATGATTCCTGATAACACATTTTATGTACAGGTAACCCCTGAAGATGCTTCTGATTTAGTATCAGAGCACTTGGTAAAAGGTCGTCAGGTTGAGCGTTTACTATTTACAGATCCTGAAACTAAAGAAAAAGTTGCCGATTCAAAAAAGATGGGCTTCTATAAAAAGCAGATCCGTCTTGCTTTAAGAAACTGTGGTTTCATTAACCCTGAAAATATTCACGAATACATTGCTCGTGATGGTTATGCTGCTTTAGGTAAAGCGTTCACCATGAAACCGGAAGAAGTTATTCAGGAAATTATTGATTCAGGTCTTCGTGGTCGTGGAGGAGGTGGTTTCCCAACTGGTCTTAAGTGGGATATCACGCGCAAAGTGCAAGCAGAGCAAAAGTACGTAGTATGTAACGCCGATGAGGGTGACCCGGGTGCGTTTATGGATCGTTCTATCCTTGAGGGAGATCCTCACTCAGTTCTTGAGTCGATGGCGATTAACGGATACTGTACCGGTGCTACAAAAGGTTTAATTTACATTCGTGCAGAGTACCCATTAGCCATTAACCGTTTGAAAATTGCGATTGAGCAAGCTCGCGAGTTAGGTTTATTAGGTACCGATATCTTAGGTTCAGGATTTGATTTTGACGTTGAGATTCGTTACGGTGCAGGTGCTTTCGTTTGTGGTGAAGAAACTTCTTTAATTCACTCTATGGAAGGACACCGTGGTGAGCCTACTGTAAAGCCTCCATTCCCATCTGAGAGTGGTTATAAAGGTATGCCAACCAACGTAAACAACGTTGAAACTTATGCCAACATTCCAGTAATTTTATTAGAAGGTGCTAAGTATTTTGCTTCTATTGGTACTGAGAAGAGTAAAGGTACTAAGGTGTTTGCTTTAGCAGGTAAGGTAAATAACGTAGGACTTATCGAGGTTCCTATGGGTATCACTTTACGTGAAGTGATTTTCGACATCGGTGGTGGTATCAAAGACGGTAAGAAATTCAAGTCTGTTCAAACAGGTGGTCCTTCTGGTGGTTGCTTAACTGAAAAACACTTAGATATTCCTATTGATTACGATAACTTATTAGCATCAGGTTCGATGATGGGATCGGGTGGTATGATTGTAATGGACGAGGATGACTGTATGGTATCTGTGGCTAAATTCTACTTAGACTTTACCGTAGAAGAGTCTTGTGGTAAGTGTGCACCTTGTCGTATTGGTAACAAGCGTTTGTACGAGATGCTGGATAAAATCAGTGAAGGTAAAGCTACAGAAGCTGATTTAGGTCGTCTTCGTAACTTGGCAAATGTGATTAAAGACACATCTCTTTGTGGATTAGGGCAAACTTCTCCTAACCCGGTATTATCTACTATGGATAACTTTAGAGATGAGTATTTAGCTCACGTTAAAGACAAAAAATGTCCTGCCGGTCAGTGTAAATCATTGTTGCAATATGTTATTGATGCAGAGCCTTGTATCGGTTGTACAGCATGTGTGCGCGTTTGTCCGGTTGATGCGATTAGTGGAGAAAAGAAACAGCCTCACACCATCAATCAAGAGACATGTATCAAGTGTGGTGCTTGTATGGATAAGTGTAAGTTTAAGGCAATCAGTATTCAATAGGTAATTTTAGAAAAAGAAATAATAGAATGGAAACCGTTCAATTAACCATAGATAATAAAAAGGTTGAGGTAGCTAAAGGAACAACTATCCTTGAAGCTGCTAAAACTATTGGTGTTGATATCCCAACTTTATGTCACATGAAGTTAGAGGATACCAACTTTGAAAACAATCCGGGTGGATGTCGTGTATGTGTGGTAGAGGTTGCAGGTCGTCGTAACCTTGCTCCGGCGTGTAAGTCTGAGTGTACACCAAATATGGAAGTAAATACTCACTCAGTACGTGTTGTAAACGCTCGTCGCACAGTAATGGAGTTAATCCTTTCTGATCACCCTTCAGACTGTTTAGTTTGTGCTAAAGCAGGTAACTGTGATCTACAGGATATGGCGCAAACATTAGGTATTCGTCAAATTCCTTTCCAAGGCGAGAAAAACGAGTACAAGAGTGATGAGTCTCCGGCCATCATCCGTGAGATGGAAAAATGTATCATGTGTCGCCGATGCGAGACTGCATGTAACAAAGTTCAAACAGTAGGTGTTCTTTCTGCGATCAATCGTGGTTTCGAGTCTGTTGTGGCTCCAGCATTCGAGATGGATTTAGATCACTCTAACTGTACGTTCTGTGGTCAGTGTGTGGCAGTGTGTCCTACTGGTGCGTTAACAGAGCGCGACCATTCACGTGAAGTATTAGACGCCATTGTAGATCCAACCAAAACTGTAATCGTAAACACTGCTCCTGCTGTACGTGCTGCTCTTGGTGAGGAGTTCGGTATGGAAGCCGGTACTCGCGTAACAGGTAAAATGGTATCGGCATTACGTAAAATAGGTTTTGATTACGTATTTGATACTGACTTTGCTGCCGATCTTACCATTATGGAAGAAGGTACTGAGTTATTAGGACGTTTAAGCAAGCACCTTGCCGGTGATAAAGATGTGAAGCTACCTATTTTAACTTCATGTTGTCCGGGATGGGTTAACTTCTTTGAGTATAACTTCCCGGATATGCTAGATGTTCCATCGACTGCAAAATCTCCACAGCAAATGTTTGGTGCTATTGCGAAGTCGTATTTTGCTGAGAAATTAGGCAAAAAACGTGAAGATTTAGTAGTTGTTTCGGTAATGCCTTGTTTGGCTAAGAAATATGAGTGTTCTCGTGATGAGTTTAAGACTGATGGTAATCCGGAGGTTGATTTATCTATCTCAACACGTGAGTTGGCTCAGATGATCAAGAACTACAACATCAACTTCAACCAGTTAGAGGATGAAGATTTCGATCAGCCATTAGGAGAGTCTACAGGTGCATCTGTAATCTTTGGTACTACAGGTGGTGTAATTGAGGCTGCTGTTCGTACAGCTTACGAAGTTCATACTAAGAAAGAATGCCCAAGTGTAGACTTTAAGGAGTTACGCGGTATGGAAGGTATCCGTTCTGCAACTATCGATTTCGATGGTCTTCCAATCAACATAGGTATTGCTCACGGATTAGGTAATGCTCGTAAGTTATTAGAAGATGTAAGAGCCGGTAAATCTAATTTCCACGCGATTGAAATCATGGCTTGTCCTGGTGGTTGTATTGGTGGAGGTGGTCAGCCTTATCACCATGGTAAAGTGGAGACTTTAAAAGCTCGTCAGAAAGCTATTTACTCAGAGGATGAATCGAAGACTTTACGTAAGTCACACGAGAATCCATTCGTACAGAAACTATACGAAGAGTTCTTAGGAGAGCCTTGCGGACATAAGTCTCACGAGTTATTACATACTCACTATTACGATAAGAAAAACGTTGATAAAAAATAAATTGCTCTAGTGCTTTGTGTCTAGTACTAAGTGAAAAGTAAATCACTGCACTATGCACAAGGCACCCCGATAGCTATCGGGGCACTTTAAATGATATAAAAATGGCTGATATAACATTAGATGCTGATAAAGTAGAAGAGCTAAAGGCAGTATGCGTAAAGTTTAACCATGATGGTGGTGAGCTTATTAACGTACTTCATGCGGCTCAGATAATCTTTGGTTACCTTCCTGCTGAAGTTCAGGTGATTGTTGCTGAAGGCTTAAATGTGTCAATTGCACACGTTTATGGAGTTGTTACATTCTATTCATTCTTTACCATGACTCCTAAAGGGGAGCACCCAATTTCAATTTGTATGGGTACTGCTTGTTATGTACGTGGTGCAGAGAAGGTTTTAGATGAGTTTAATAAACTGTTAGGAACTAAAACAGGAGAAACTACCCCTGATGGTAAGTTCTCTGTTAGTAGCTTACGTTGTGTAGGTGCATGTGGTTTAGCACCGGTTGTAACTGTAGGTGAAAAAGTTTATGGTCGTGTGGCTGCTGCTGATGTAAAAGGAATCTTAGCAGAATACGGTGCATAAGTAGAAATTGTTTTTTACTATAATAGAAGCCGTCTCAATTAAGTTTGAGGCGGTTTTTTTGTGCAAAAAAGGCAGAAGGGATAAGGCAGAAGGCAGAAGTGACAATGGGAAAGCGAGTTGCTTGCAAATTTGAGAATGAGGAATTTTTAAACAATTGGGCAGTTGAGCAATTAGGCAAAATAAATCCTTTCTTTCATTCTATAAATATCTTCTATGCACTAAGCTCTTTGGTGGCATGGACAAAGTACTTAGATTTGTAGCAGCGAAAAAACAGATAAATATGATTAAGTTCTTCTTTTTAGGATTGAGTTTAATAACGGGATTGTGCTCATTGGCTCAAGACTCAATTGGCTTTACGCCATCTCCTTTGTTTGTGGATGTGAAAGGGCGGATTAGTGATGTGTATTTCGATTTTGATTATTCACCCATCAATCCCTTTGAAATAAAAGTGAAAGTAGGGGAGGATTATTATCCCGGCACCTATTATTTGAACGATGGTGAACGAAAGGATGCATTCTTACGTTTCACCTTAAATGGAAATAAATTGTTTGTTAGAGAAAATCCGGATGATGAGACCGGATATCAACTTCTAGCAAAAAATTGTAAAGGCTTTGTTGCCGGATCAGATTCTTTTGTGGTGATCAATAATTTCTACTTGCAGCAAATGGGGTCGCAACGTTTTATCAGACGTCATGAGTTTGCTGAGTATCTGGGCCTGGTTTGTGATTATCATTTTTATAAGCATACACAAAGAACGAGTCAGGAAACATACATTACTTATTTGATGCGTAAGCAAGGAAGTAGTGTCTTTAAATCAATCCCGAATACTAAAAAAGGGCTGGATGTAATGATGGAACCATTGTTAGACGAATATCCATGGTTAAAGTCACGAATAGGTGAAGCGTATTTTACTACTTTGGATATGAAGAATATCATTCAGTGGTTAAAATATTATCAGATAAGTAAAAATGGAGGGGTTAAATTTTATTCTCCATACTTATCAGAATTGGAAGATTCAACCGGGTATTTTTATAAGGCTATGATTTCAGCTGTTGCGGATAGCTCTTGGTCGGTAAATTACTTCAATACAAATGGGGATACATTGATGTCGGCCAGGTATAATCAGCTTTATCCTTTGACAAAACATGGTGAGTGTAAGTGGTATTATCCCAATGGGCAGCTAAAGAAGCGCATGCAATTTGAGAATGGAAAAGCAACCGGAGACGAACAAGTTTATGATGAGCAAGGACAATTGAAATATCTTATAAATACATCTTCGAAAAAATATCAAGTCTTCTACACAAAAGTGTTTGATGCAGAAGGAAATCAATTGTTAGACTCTCTGGGTAATGGGAGAGATGAGGTCTTTGATGCTTTGGAAAATCGGGTCATAATTTATGAGTTTAAGAAGCATCATTTAAAAAGAGCTTACTTTGAGCATGAAAATTATGGTAAGGTGTATCAGTATTGCTCAGGATTATTAAAAGTTAAAGCTCCGGATCTTGTGCAAAAACAGCTTTCGTATTATTTAAAATATCCGGCTAGTTCACTACTGGGTGATCATCAGGGAGTAGTGTTGATGCGCTTTGTGGTAAATGCTGATGGAGACGTTGAAAATATTGATTTTATTAGAGAAGTAGATGAGTCTATTAAAGGAGTCGTGCTCGCTGAGATAGAAAAGTCGTGCAAGTTATTTAAGTGGGATGTTGCCAATGAGGGTGATAATACGCTAAGTGCCGAACTAGTGATTCCGATACTTTTTTCCATTGAAGAACATTCGATTTCTACCAATTTAAATAGTCATTTTCGGATTCAGGCTCATTAGTATTCAGATTGATAGCAATAAAAAAGGTTGACCCAAGCGAGTCGACCTTTTTTACTATAGTTTATAATATTTATTGTATAATTAACTTCTGAGGGGTTTTGTCGCCTACAAGTATAATATAAACACCGGCGCTTAAATCGCTTATGTTTAGTGTGAAATGGTTGGTTGTTGCAATCGTATTTACTTCTTGTGTGCCACTTGTGTTGTAAATATTCACGGTTAAACCTGCTGCTCCTAAAATGGTAATATCATCGGTAGCCGGGTTCGGGTACATACTTATGTCTCCTTCTGTAGTCATATTTGTAGTGGTAGGTACTTGTTGTGCAATAATATACCATTTTGGGTAAGGACGGGGATAAGCATCTATACCACTAATGGTTGTGATAGTAAAATAATCGCTAAATGACCAAACTGTCCCCCGCCAGTTAGAGAATGTGCTTTCTGCTGCAAAGTCAGCAGTTTCAATGCCATATTGACCATTGCTTGGGGAAACGGTTTTGTCAAAAAATACATCGCGAACTGTACCTGTATTTGATTCTACCAGTGATTCTTCTCCAACGTTGTAACAGAATCCAACAGTACAATATTTATTATTTTTTCCTACTATACCAGCAGGTGTTTTACCTGTTATGTTACCAAAAACGGCACAAAGAGAAACAATTCCTCTATTTTCTCCAATTATCCCACCTGAATAACCTTGACTTATACTGCCATTTACAGTAATGTTATAAGCCAAACAATCTTGTATTCTCGGACTAACGGTACCGCTGTAAAAACCACCAACTATACCACCCACAATATTATTACCGGTAATTGTTCCTGATACCGCACAGTTTGTAACTACAGTTTCATAACTCGCTCCAAATGCGCCAACAACACCACCGGCAAACTTACCACCGGTAATATTCACATTTGTTAGAATAATGTTTTGGATGGTATCTGCAGTCGAACGACCAAATAAACCGGCAAGTTCTAAGCTTTCGTCGTGAATATATAATCCGTCAATTGCGTGGTAATTACCATTTAATTTACCACTAAAAGGAGTAGAGGCAATACCAATAGGTGAAAAACCTTTTCCTTCGTTCCAAGTAGAAGTTTCTGATGCATCGATATTGGCCGTTAGTTCAAAGTTATACCCCCAATCAGTATTGGTTTCAGACAAGTGGCGAAGCTGGTCAAGGGTTTCGATTTGATATGGGTTGTTTTGGGTTCCTATACCTCCTGCATAATAAGTGATACCTGCTTCGAATACTGCTGTTAAAGTTATGTCGGTTGAAATATCTGTTATACTTAAAGGATTATCTGTGCTATAAACGTCTCCATTTGCCAATTGCCATTCCTTAAATAAATGATTAACATTAGGAACCGCTTCAACAACTGTTGGGTCGTTAAACTCCAATAATTTCTGCTCTAGATTACCTGTTACTCGACCATTAGATCCGGCAACAAAAGTTACTGTGTATGTTGGGATTAGTACGTATATAGCAGTAAGTGACATAGCGCCACTTACATTATCTATGGTTAAGGGATTAACTGTACTGTACGTGCTGCCATTACTCAATTGCCATTTTTCAAAATAATATTCATCGAGTGGAATAGCTGAAACTGTGGATGTATTTCCACCATTAAATATAGTTTGGCTGGTTTCACCTGTTAAACTACCTTCTGCATTAGTTGTAAAATTAACTTCGTAAAAGTCTACTTCAATGTTAACCTGTTCAGTAATTTTAGCATTGTTAACTGTTATACTCCCATTGGTACTACCAATACCTAGGCTTGCAGTATAGCTGTAAACATCATTGGGTAAATAAATATTTGCTAAGCCTTGATTATCGCAGGTAAGAATTTTTCCTCCTATTTCAATATTAGAAGTTATGGCAGGAACATCTTCGTTGGCGCTTACTTCAAAAGCAACTTCATGTAGTGATACATTATCAACATACCATTTAGGGTAAGGTCGTGGGCTAGCATCAATATAATTAATAGTGGTTATGGTAAATTTAGAGTCGAAAGTCCAATTTGAACCATTCCAGCTTAAAAAAGTGTAGTGATTTTCAAAAGCGGCCGTACCAATAGCACCTGTATTTGCATAATTTGTTACCGTACCATCATAAACACATTCGCTAAATGTGGCACTTTCATAATTTTCGAATACTAACACATTTGATCCTACACAGTAGTTATTTAGTACAGTACAGTAAGTATGGTTTAACGATACAATTGCTCCAGGCTTTGTACCTGTAATGCTCCCAAAAACAGCGCAGCGCACTACAGATCCTCTGTTTATAGAAGTAATGCCTCCAGCCCTATTGTTTGCATGTACGTTAATATCAAAAGCTATACAGTCTAAAATGGCAGGACTTACTGTGCCATTTTTATCAAAATCACCAACTATACCACCTGCGTTATCACTACTGGTTATTGAACCGGAGACAGCACAATTGGCAACTACATTTTTTATATCTGAACCAAAATCTCCAATAAGACCACCTACATTTGTTTTACCTGTAATATTTACGTTAAGTAAAACTACATTTTGTATAGTATCAGCAGTAGAGCGACCAAAAAAACCCGCATCCTGAAGATTGGGGGCATTAACATATATGCCAACGATACTATTGAAATTTCCGTTTAGAGATCCGTTAAATGAAGCGCTGCTGTTTCCAATAGGAGAAAAACCCGCACCATTGTTCCAGGTCTTTGTCTCGTTGGCGTTAATGTTTTTTGTTATTTCAAAGTGACTGCTCCAATCGGCAGAGGTCTCCGATAAACGCCTTAGCTCAGCTAAGTTAGAAATCTTATAAGGAGATGTCTTTGTACCATCTCCGCCGGCGTAAGCACTTGCTGCTGTTGTTTCGGCTTTAACCACAAAGCCACTTATTACACTAATTAGAAGAAAAAGTGTAAGAATGTTAAGTTTTTTCATTTTAAATCTTGAATTAATTTAAGTTGTTTAAATTGCAAACCCGAATATGCTATGATGTTCCTATTTTTTTCTATATCACAGTCGAGTTTAGTTATGGTGTTATTATGTAAATTAAGAGGTAATGAAACATACAAAAGTTCTTATCATCTCTTCTTGGACGGTTTGGTTCTTTGTGATTTGTTACATTTTAAATCTTAACTGTTGATCACAAAATTAATGGGAAATATTAAATGTAATGTTAAGATTTTGTTGGATATGGGGTGCTTATGAGGTTTTTTTTAAGTCCATGGAGCTGTCTTTTACCGTAGGTGCATTGATTTGAAATCGAAAGAGCATGACTGAACTTTGTTTTTTTCTGGCAGATCGTTGGGATTTACCTTTTTGGGGTCTATGGTTTAGGAGCATTTTATTAATATGAGACCTAATTTGTGCACTTGATGTCGTTTGTTTTTAACTGATGTAAAGGTTAGTCTTCTTCAAGTATTGCTTGACCTATGAATTAGCGCAAAACCTCAAAAGGCAATTGTCAACCTACTTCATTTGAAGCTACCTTATAGATTGGGATACTGAAAGTGAGTTTGAATAATATCGCTTATGGATCGTTTCTTTCAATATATGAAGATTCTGTACTTAGCAGGTATTTTCATGTGTTGGGGCGATCTTAATTCGTATGCTCAACTTAAAGTTTGTAAAGGTAACGATCTTCAACTACCTGATTTAGGCGTTGGAGTTATTGAATGGCGGGATGCTCAGGGTCAATTATTAATGATCAATGATGAGAATGGTGTTGCTATTCCGGCAAAGCTTCCAATTGTTTCGCCATCATCATCCACAACTTATAAGGTTAGTTATTTTCTTCCCTATCAAAACTTATTTCCCAAAGGAGATATGGAAGAATTGACCCAGGATGAGGTGGTTGCAATTATCCCTCATTATCAATATGTGTCGGGAGCAACAAGTATGGGAGCCGGCTATTATAGCTTTGGTGATTCACCCCAAAACTTGTGGCCCGGCGTTCAAACTTCGCCAATAGCAATTGAGAGAGTTCCCTGGTACATCGACATGGAGGATCATACACCCGGGGAGGGTAGAATTGATATGCTCTATTTTGACGGACAAAACAAAGAAGAAGTGGTTATTTTAACTCAAGTAAATGTTCAGCAGGGGATAAAATATGTTTTTAGTGCATGGTTTGCCAATACGCATATTGATCTTTATGCACCTTTTAAGATGAGTTTTCGGATAAATGGTGCTGAATACGCTTCTTTTACCGGGGGCGCTGGTGGAACTGTAATTCATCCTGATACCAATGAACCGATTGATGTTGGAGTTGCTGGTTGGTATCAGTTTTATGCAATTTGGGAATCGGATGCGACTGGTGTTGTAGAGATCGAAATCATCAACAAAGAAACCATTAGTCTTTATGGAAATGATTTTGCGATTGATGATGTTGTTTTTGCACCTTTGATCGAACAAGAGTATTCCGTGCAGGTAATTGAAATTACGAGTGTTTCACTTGCTAAGAGTAGTTTTTGCAAAGGCGGTGAATTTTTTTTGGATCCCATTGTTAGCGGCGGTGATGAACCATATTCGGATTACATTTGGGATGATCCACAAGATGTTTTGAGTAATGATGGCTTTAAAAATCCCACTGTTAATACCGGCAATCCGGGAATGTATAATCTTGGTCTTCAGGTGACGGATAGTAATGGGTGTGAAAGCTCCATCGGAGATTTTAACATTGAAGTTACCAATGGGATAACTATTATGGAGCCGCTCCAAAATACAACTTGCGAAGGTGTTGATGTTCGCTTACAACCACAGGTGTTAAATGGATTGCCGCCGTACGAGCATATTTGGAGTGGAGCTACCGAGAAGCTTTATCCCAATGCACAAAGTGAAAATCCGGTATTAAATGCGAGTGCTGTCGGTGTGTTTTCGTTGAGTTATAAGGTGGTAGATCGTGAAGGATGTCCGGGAGAACTGTTGCCGTTTAATGTTGAAGTAAATCCTAAGCCTCAAGTTACAATTGATGCGGATGAAGTTTGTGAAGGTCATACAGTAGTTCTCAAACCGCAAATAAGTGGAGGTTCTGGAGATTATGTTGCTTATAAATGGAGTGGAGATACCACGAATTTTATGAGCCCGACTTCGGGTAAAAATGCCTTCGTGTATGGAACTAAAGCTAGAGATAAGTACGCGTTATATTTTGAGGTTGAAGACAGCAAAGGATGCATATCGGAGTTTGCCAATGCAGAAATTAATGTGCTTGAGAACCCTCAAGTGCAATTGGAATCGTTAGACCTTTGCCGAAATGGATATGGGGTTCTCAGTCCAAAAGTAAAAGCGGGATCGGGTCGGGGATTCAAGTCTTATTTGTGGAGTGGCGACATGCATGTTGTCGATTCATCAACTGTTGCCAATGCTTATTTGAATACTTCTCAATCAGGAGATTTTTACCTGTCTTATACCTTCAAAGATGATAATGGATGTGTTGGTCAAGCAGAAGCCTCCGTTTTTATAGATACCATTGAGGCTCCTCACCTGGCACTTGATGATATTGCTGTTTGTAGCGGAAACGAATTGTTTTTAGTGCCCCAAATAGAAGGAGGACAAGCTCCGTATAGCAGTAATTGGACCGGCGATAATTTTCTTTTAGATGCCAGTAATGCCACATCTCCTTGGGTTGATACTGATGTGCCGGGTGCTTATAAATTAGGTCTGTACATCGAAGATGGCAATGCTTGTTTGAATTACTTGCCAGACGTTGATGTTGTTGTTTGGGAAAATCCTCAAATAGTTAATGTAGATAAGAGTTATTATAAGCAGATATCTCTATTGGTAGCAGGAGGACAGGAACCTTATCAATATTCATTAGATGGGGATGCTTTTCAGGATCGGGCTGTATACTCTGAAATCGAGAATGGCGATTATCTTGTTCGAGTGCTAGATCAGCATCAATGTATGGTTGAGCAAGAAGTAGAGGTTCGCTTTTTAGATGTTGAGATTACTAATTTCTTTACGCCCAATGGTGATGGCTATAATGATTATTGGGTGATTGCCGGTTTGGAGTCTATGCCTGATGCTACCATTGTCGTATACGATCGAACAGGAAAGGTTGTCTTTCAATCGAAAGGAATCGATGCTCCTTGGGATGGAAGGTATTTGGGTGCTTTTTTGACAATGAATTCGTATTGGTATTCAATTGACTTACCATATTTTAAACAGGTGATAAAAGGGGCTGTTTTTATAACATATTAATTGTGTAATATTGCCAAAAAAAAGGGATAATTTCAAAACATTGAAATTATCCCTTCTTTCAGATTTATAGATACTTATAGTTTATAAGTCAATTTTAAGGAATAGGTGCGAGGTTCTACAAGATAGTTGGCACTGTTAACATATTTCGACCAGGTTAGCTGATCAAGGTTAAATGCATTTACCTGATCATCGATACGAGCATGCTCACCTCCCAAGATGTTGTGTATCCCAACTTGTACCGTTAGTTTTTCCATGAAATGTGCCGAGAATGTAGCATTCCAGAAAAGGCTTGTTCCAAAGAAATTGTGCTCATTGAATGCTTCGTCATATAATGCCTTTTGTTTAGCAGCATCTTCATCTGTTTTTTGAGCATTCACCACTACGTTTTGAACTCCTTTACTTCCATTGAAGCTCCAAAAAGTTGCCAGTTCGGTGTGTAAGGCAAATTTGCGGTTCATTAAAAATTTATCGATGTATAATTTTGTCGTGTTTTCTGAAATTCCAATTAAGCCCTTTCCGCTACCGATTTCTTCGGTAGTTTTGGGTAAACTGAATTCGGAATATGATAAAAAGGTATGCGGAACATTTTCTTTTAATGAGTAGTTTAATAGCTTGGTGTATGCATGACTAAAACCTGCAAATACACTAAAGGCTTTTAGTTGATAGTCGAATTCGAAACCCGCAATGCTTAAATCGGCAATGGGAGTTGTTGATTTTGTGCCCGGATTCCAACCTATTGCACTTTGCTGGTTAAGATATGTGCTGAAGTTGATCAGCGAATGGTCACTCACTAAACCGGTGTAGATAAGCTCTGTAGTTGTTACAGATTCTACATCGCCTGTGCTGTTTGTTCGGTTGGCAATGTAAAGCTGCTCTGCCGTGTTAATTTTATTCGACTGCTGAAGAACCAATTTTACAACATGGTTATCGTTTAACTCACTGATAATAGCCGCACGGGGTGAGAATAACCAATCACTGTAAGTGTTTTTATCTGCCCTGGCTGATAATAAAAGGCTGAAATATGGGTTGAATTCCAGGTTTGCTTCCATCACGAAGCCTAAATCGTGAGTTGACCATCCGTTGCCAACTATAAAATATTTTTTCCCTTCGATGCTATCAGGGTTAAGGGCTTTACTAATATTAATGTTAGAAGGGGTGGTGATAAATGAAGTAGAATTTTTACCGTTAACGATGTTTTGTCCATCTCCCATTCTAAAGTCTCTTGCATCATCTCCCCAGCCTTTACCAATGTGTGTGTTAATAGACTCTATTCCAAGTGCAACCTTGTATTGATCATTGATTTTATAAAGAGCCGTTGTCTTGGCAATGAACGAGTTCTCAGCAAAGTTTTGAAGTAAATTCAATGGGTTATCAAAACTGTTTGTTTCATGAAAAATATTGGTGTAAGGATATTGATCTCTATCATATATTTCAGAGGCTGGTCGAGTGCGCAAATAGTCAGCACTTGTATATGCAAATTCGGTTTCGATATCAACGTTAGACGATTCAATGTGGCTAGCGTTTTTTAAACTTAATAGTAGCTGTTGCTGGCTTTGGAAAGATCTATCTTCATAATTTTGTAGAATTTTCCTGTTTTTTTCATCAAATCCAATTATTGGTTTTGATTGAGGAGTTGAATAACTACCAACACTCGCACCCGATTTATTATATCTGGCTGTAAAATTAAAATCATCTAAGAAGTTAATATCCGCTAATAATTTTATTTGTGGCTCATCATTAAAGTCTCCCATGTAAGTTTGTGCCGGAGCCTCAAAAACAGATCCCGGTTGATTAATGCCACGTACACTTATGGAATCGTTTGTCATCAGCATACCGTCCGGTATAAATCCTTCTGTTTTGGCAATTCCCGCATGGAAGTAACCTTTAACTTTTTCTTTCTTGAAACCATAAGAAAGCGATGCTGTTTTATTGTTGTATTTGGTAACATACTGGGCAGAGGCTTTCAATCCATCCAACTCACCTGCTTTTTTGGTCACAATGTTAATTACCCCAGCGATCGCTCCGGGACCATAGGTTACAGAACCGGGTCCGCGAATGATTTCTACCTTTTCGATGTCTTCCATGTTCCAGTCTTCCAGTTCGTGGATAACACCGTTATGTGCCTTCTGATTAATGACAATGCCATTCAGTGTCATCAATAACTTATTGTTTCGGTCGGAGGTAATCCCGCGCATACCAATCATTGGGCCTTCGGAGTGGCGCCAGTAGGATGCTCCGGGAACATAAATCTGGATAAGGTGAAGAAGGTTTTGGACATTGGATAATTCAATTTGCTCCTTTGTAATGGTGGTAACACTTACCGGAAGTCTTTTGCTGGTAGTACCGGAGATGTTACCCACTTTAACCTCGAGGTTCATCAAATCATCTAAATCCATGTTAAGGATGTCTTCGGCATTCAGCTGAACATCCTGTTCGTTTTCGATGGAATTGTATTTGAGTTGTGCCATTGTCGGAAAAACAAATAGCTTGGTTAATAGTGTGATTAAGATTAATTTTTGCTTCATGATTATCTTTTTTTTGCAAAAGAAATGATGAAACTTCTATAGTCCATGGAGGTTAGGATTAATTAGGAATATTTACGTTTATTTAATTAATCAATCTAGTTTTTTTAACTATTGAAATTTGGAAAAAAGAAAAACCCATTACAAGTTTAGTTGTAATGGGTTTTAAAAATCGATTTATTGTTTATGCGAACTTAAAACTGATAAGTTAATTTTGCTGAGTAAGAGCGTGGCTCTGTGAAGTAGCTGGCAGCATTAATGTGTGATGACGTGCTCCATTGTATGTCGAATGATTTTGCTTGCTCATCAATCCTTGCATAGTCATTGCCCAGTATGTTATGAACACCTAGTTGAAGAGAAGCCCCTTTGAATAACTTTGCAGTAAATGTTGCGTTCCAGAAGATACTTGTGCCAAAAAAGTTATGTTCGTCAAAAGCTTCTTTGTATAAGGCTTCTTGTTTTTCAGGATTAGGATCACCTATGAGATTTAAGTTGTTTTGTGTATAGTAGTTTATTGTTTTAAACTGTTCGAAATCAACCGCAATTTCTTTTACATCTTTGTTACCTTCAAATCCCCAAAATAAGGCAAGCTCGGTATGGAACGCATATTTTCTATTAGTGAAAAATTTGTCCAGATACAGTTTTGTAACATTGTTTGAAATACCAATAAGATCCTTTCCACTACCAATGTTTGTACCTGTTGAAATTAGTTCTCCTTGTTCATTTTTTTTTGCTGGATATCTTGGAGTGTACTCTGCGTAAGAAAGAGTAGAGTTAATTTCTCCTTCTTTTAATTTGTATTTAAGCAGTTTGGTGTAGGTGTGATTGATACCTGCATTAATGTCATTTAGTTTTAATTGGTAGTCTACTTCAAAACCGGCTATGTCTAAATCGGCCACAGGAGCTGTTGCACTTTGGGACCAACTCCATCCAATGGCATCTTGCTTGTTGTAGAAAATTGAAGTATTCAAAAGTGAGCTTTCACCAATTAAACCGGTGTAAATAAACTCAGCATTGGTGATTGATTCCACATCACTGTCTTTGTTTGCTCTATTAGCTATGTATAATTGCTCGGCAGTGCTTATTTTATTCGACTGTTGTAATACCAACTTCACGACATTGTTACTGGTTAACTCCGAAATGAAGGCAATACGTGGAGATGCAACCCAGTTTGAATATGAGTTTTTATCTAAACGACCAGATAATAGTACATTAAAGTATTTCGAAAAGCCTAGATTTGCCTCAGCTACAACTCCAATGTCATTTGTACTCCATCCATCTCCGACAAAGAAATAATCTATACCTTCTGTTCCATCGGTTTTAATGAATGGATTTGGGTATTTATCCAATCCAAAAGAGTAGGAGTCGCTACCATTGATTATATTTTGATTGTCTCCCATTCTAAATGTTCTTGCATCATCTCCCCAGCCAATTCCATAATTGGTGTGGATATACTCTGCACCAAAGGCTATTTTATGGGCGTCGCTTAGTTTATAAACACCCATTGTTTTGGCAATGATTGAATTCTCTGAGAAGTTCTGCAAAAGATTTAGAGGGTTGTCAAATGAATTCGCATCGAAATGAATAGATGCAGTATTAAATCGTTCTTGATTGACGTCTAGCGCAGATGCTCTAGTTCGCATGTAGTCACTTCCAAGAAAGGCAACTTCTGATTCTAAATCTAAATTTAAACCTTCAAACTTGTGGTTGTTTTTTAAGCTAACCATCAATTGTTGACTGCTTTGGTAGGATCTGTCTTCGTAGTTGCCAAAAATCGTATCTTTTCCATCAGAAGAGAATCCTAATATGGGCTTAGATTGAGGAACGTATGAGTTTCCAACGGTAGTAGCTGCTTTATTATATCTGGCAGTAAATGTAAAATCATCTAAGAAATTTAAACTGGCCAAGAATTTCATTTGTGGTTCGTCATTAAAGTCCTTCATGTAAGTGTGAGCCGGAGCTTCAAATGGAGAGCCTGCAACACCTCTGTAGCCTATGGTGTCGTTGTTCATAACCATCACATCCGGAGTAAAACCTTCTGTTTTAGCAACGCTGGCATGGAAGTAACCTTTTACTTTGTCTTTTTTGAATCCATAAGAAGCCGTTACGGTTTTGTTGTTGTACTCGGTAACGTATTGAGCCGATGCTTTAAAGCCCTTTAGTTCACCGGCACTTTTGGTAACAATGTTTATCACACCGGCAATGGCACCCGGTCCATAAGTTACCGATCCCGGTCCGCGGATGACTTCGATTTTTTCAATGTCTTCCATGTCCCAGTTTTCTAGTTCTGTAACAATTCCGTTGTGAGCTCTTTGGTTAACAACTATTCCGTTTACCACCATTAGTAACTTGTTGTTACGGTCAGAGGTGATTCCTCTTAGGCCAATCATGGGGCCTTCATCGTGGCGCCAATAGGAAGCTCCCGGAACATAAATTTGAATTAAATGCAAAATGTTTTGAGCATTAGATAATTCAATTTGTTCCGCTGTTATTGTGGTTACGCTTAACGGCAGTTTCATGTTTGAAGTACCTGAAATGTTACCTACTCTCACTTCAAGATTCATTAAGTCTTCGAAACTCATGTTGAAGAGGTCATCCAGTTCAAGATCTTCATTTGTGTTTTGTGCACTTACATTAAATGATAATGTAAAGACAAACATTAGGAATGATAATAATACTTTATTCATGGTTAAATAAAAATTGGTTTTGGTGAGTGGAACGATAGTTTGACGATTTTGTTACATATTTAACGAATGTTAGCTTTTTTATAATCCTTTTAGATATTGCCCCTTTTTTATTCTTATTATTTAGTTTTATTAACATAAATTTAATGAAAGAATCTTATTGAGTGAAATAAGAATATTGTTAACTAATGATGTTTGGTGTTGTCTCGCCGAAAAAAAAGAGGTGATTGTTCAGGTCTGGGGTTTTGCCATTAACATTTTTTGTAGGAAACAAAGTTTAACCACATGTTTTTTTTTGACCCGATTTACGCGATTAACAGGCTTACAGCTATGATTATTTTTTTTAAAAAAAATCTTGTAAATCCTGTTAATCGTGTCTTAAAAGCGATTTCCCTGATTATTCAGGTAGTTTACTGCTTAAATTACTGATTTAATTGCTAATTTTGCCGACCAATTCCGTTGCGATTTACGGAGAATAAGAAGACATGGCTATAGTATACAATCCGCAAAAATACAAGATAGAGGATAAACCAATGCAAGCTTTCATCGATGAGGATGAAATATGGCAACTGCTTCATGCAAATGAAGATCCAACTATCGAACGAGTAAGAGAGGTAATTGCAAAAGCTTTAAATAAAGAGCGTTTGTCATTGGAGGAGACTGCAGTATTAATTAATGCGAATGATCCGGCATTGATCGAAGAAATTAAAGCTGCAGCCAAGGAGTTGAAAGAGCGTGTGTATGGTAAACGTATTGTCTTGTTTGCACCCTTGTACATTGGTAACTTGTGTATAAACGACTGTACTTACTGTGGTTTTAGAACTTCGAATAAAAAACAAAAACGCACCACTTTAACAAAGGATGATGTTGTAGACCAGGTCAAAGCATTAGAGGATACCGGGCATAAGCGATTGATTTTAGTGTATGGCGAGCATCCCCGTTACGATGCTAATTTTATTGCAGAGTCGGTCAAGATGGTGTATGGCGTGAAGCACAAGAATGGCGAAATTCGTCGTGTTAACATTAATGCTGCGCCCTTAGATGTTGAGGATTATAAGATTGTTAAAGAAGCCGGAATTGGAACCTATCAGATTTTTCAAGAGACTTATCATAAAGAAACCTACGAGAAAGTTCATCAAAGCGGTACTAAAAAGCATTACGACTGGCGTTTAACCGGACTGGATCGGGCTCAAGAGGCAGGTATTGATGATGTTGGTATCGGTGCTCTTTTGGGTCTTTACGATTGGCGATTCGAAGTGATGGGTTTATTGCGCCATGTTAATCATTTTGAAGCCGTTTATAATGTTGGACCCCATACCATTTCGTTCCCGCGGCTTCAGTCGGCATCGGGTTTAAATATCGACCCGAAATACCAGGTGAGTGATGAGGACTTTACCAAGTTGGTAGCCATTCTTCGTTTGGCAGTACCTTATACCGGTTTAATCTTAACGGCACGTGAGCCTGGAGATATTCGCGATGAGATATTGGAGTATGGTATTTCTCAAATTGATGGCGGTACCAATATTGAGATGAAAGGTTATACTTCTCATAAGGAAGAACAGGATTTAGATCATGAGCAGTTTCAGATCAGTGATAACCGTTCTTTAAGTGAAGTGATGAGTGAGTTGGTTGGGAATGGATTTATTCCATCGTTCTGTACAGCTTGTTATCGTCGTAACCGTACAGGAGAGCACTTTATGGAGTTCTCGGTACCAGGTTTTATCAAACGTTTTTGTCAGCCCAATGCCCTGTTAACATTGGCTGAATATTTGGAAGATTATGCTGATGAAACAGCCAAGGAAAAAGGTTATGCTTTAATAAAGGACGAGTTAGGTAATTATGAGGATCCTAAGTTTAAAGATAAACTGATCGAACGTTTGGAGAAGATAAAACAAGGTGAAAGAGATTTGTATTTTTAATGTGCTGATGGGTTGATTTGCAAATTAGCTAATGTGTCAATGTGCAAATTAAGTCTTTAATTATTTAGGGTTTACCTTTGCAAAAAAGCCCAACATCTAAACAGCTAACTAAAAATGTTGCTTATACGTATTAAGGCTGATTTTCAAAATGAAATATTTTAAGCCCAACTGTTAGTTACGGTTGGGCTTTTCTTTTGTTTAAACCTACCAGGTTTTTAAAACTTGGTAGGTTTGAGAGACTGATCTATCACGTATAGTTAGTAGAGTGTTTTAGAGTAAGAAATGTAATTGGTATTTTTTTAAAGTTTATTCAACTAAAAAAATAGTTTAAAAACTTGTTCAACTAAAATTTTAGTTGTTTATTTGAACTAAGGAATTAGTTGAATTGAATATGAAAGAATTAACAAAAGCAGAAGAACAAGTCATGCAAGAGCTGTGGAAATTGGGCAAAACCACAGTAAAAAGCATTATTGATGGGTTGCCGGAACCTAAACCGGCTATTAATACCGTTTCTACCATAGTAAGGATTTTAGAAAACAAAGGTTTTGTAGATCATGAAAAGAAGGGTAGAGGCTATGTTTATTTTCCAATAGTAAGTAAAGACGATTATCGCAGTTCTTTTATGAAGCGTTTAAAGAAGAATTATTTTCAGAATTCGTTTAAAGAGCTGGTTTCCTTTTTTGCAAAGGAAGATAAGATGGGAATAGATGAGTTTGAGAAACTGATGAATGAGGTGAAGGAAGACCTAGATAAAGAAAAATAACTAAAGAATTTCCAATTAGGCCTTTCGCACACCCTTGTGTTCCCTAAAGGGATCTCCGCGCGGGGAATGCTCCTTTAGGAGTTAGAGGTGAGCGGTGGTAAATTTGATTTTCAGAACTTAATGCCGTGTTAATAGTGTTAAATTGAAATAAATATGAAATTAGTTATCGATTATTTATTAGAGTCTGCTTTCATTCTTGGATTGTTAGTTGCTTTTTATCATCTCTTTCTGAGAAAAGAGGCCATGTTTTGGTTTAACAGGGCTTATTTGCTTTTATCAATCAGCATGGCAGCGCTTGTGCCGGTTCTTCATTTTTCGTTTCGTTTTTCAAGCCGGGAAAGCGAAGAACTTATGCTGCTGACTTTAGATACTGTGAATGTGTATGCATCACAATCTAAAGCCGGCCTAATTGCCGGTCTCCTAATGGTACCCCAGGTAGATTGGCTTTATGGTTTAGGTGCCTTTATTTTATTAATCCGTTTATTGTGGGGATTGGTAAAAGTTGGCGGCCTTTTTAGAATTCGAACGGCTAATGTTTTTCAAGGTGTGAAAGTAATTGATTTGCCCGGTCGTTTTGCTCCTTTTTCTTTCTTTAATGTCATTTTCATGAATCAATCCGGTTATTCAGATAAAGATCTGGATCAGGTGTTGACGCACGAAAGGGCACATGTTCAATTAAAACATTCCTTAGATGTAATTCTGGTAGAGTTATTCTTGATTATTCAATGGTTTAATCCTTTTGCATGGCTATTGCGCCATCAGTTAAAGGAGTTACACGAATTTCAGGCAGATAGATGTGTGTTGGATAAAGGCACCTTTATTGGCCACTACAAAGCATTGTTGTTAAAGCAGGTGACCGGAGCCCAATTGTTACCTGTGAATAGCTTCAATCAATCGTTAACCACAAAAAGATTTAAAATGATGAATTTAAATAAAATCAATCCATTTTGTAAGGTGAAGTCCTATCTGGCAATGTTTTTACTTGCCGGTTTGGTTATGCTGTTTTCTTGTGAAACTTCTACTCCAGAAAACGAAGTTGTAAACGATAATCCCGAATTATCGAAATTGAAATGTGATTCAAAAGAAACCGGTGAAGGCATTCTGGCAGATGTAATGCCCGAATATCCCGGGGGTATTCCGGCCTTGCAGCAGTTTATCCAAAATCATGTTCAATATCCGGCAGAAGCCAAAGCGAAGGAACAAGCAGGTAAAGTGTTTGTGAAGTTTTGGGTAGGTATATCAGGTCAGGTAAAGAATGCTGAAGTAGTTAGAAGTTCTGGTTACAAATTGTTAGACCACGAAGCTATACGTGTTGTGAATTCATTGCCAGCCTGGCAGCCTGGACTGAAAAATGGAGAACCTGTTGAAGTGGATTTCACCATTCCCATAAACTTTGAACTTCAGTAAATTGATAAAAAGTTTTTTGAAGGAATTAACCCTACACCTTCAAGGTTTTAAACCTTGAAGGTGTAATATCGTTAATCTTTATGAATAAACGATTACTGTTTTTTTTGATGGTTGTATCCTTGCCTCTTGCTGCTCAAGTAAGCAGGAGGTTAGCCGGGCATGATTGGAGCGTAACATCATTGGTACTTAATACTAAAGGCGATTTGTTGTTGTCGGGTTCGTGGGATAAGACCATGAGGCTTTGGGATTTGAATACGGGTGAGGTGGTAAACGTATTTAAGGGTCATCAGGAAATGCTATGGGATGTTGCATTTAGCCATACTGAAAAGTGGGTTGCGAGTGCATCATGGGATGGCTCAATTAGGGTGTATGATCTGCAATCGAAAAATTTGCTTCATAACTTTCAACATACGCCAAATTATAAATACGTTCAATACGAACCTTTCTATACCGAGCGAATGATGCCTAATATGGTTCATTGCATTGATTTTCATCCTAATGATTCTCTAATTGCCGGAGCTTCTTCAGATGGAATGATTCGAATTTGGGATTTGCATAAAGGAGAATTACAAAGGGTTTTGAATTTTCATGATTCGGTGAGCGTTCAATGTGTGATATGGAACGGTAATGGATCAAAATTAATTAGCGGTTCAAATAAAATACTTGTTTACGATTATTTATTGGAGGAAGTAACCACCATCATGGATGGGCATAAAGGAGAACTAATTGGAGTTTTAACCATGAGTCCTGATGGTCAATATCTGGTTTCTGCCGATTTGGCTTTTCATAATCCATTAATCATATTATGGGACTTAAAAACCGGAGAACAACTAAAAGTTTTTAGAGGTCATAAGTCGATCGTTAGAGATGTCTCCTTTTCTAGCGATGGAAAGTACCTTGCCAGTGTAGGTGAAGATAATTTAATAATACTTTGGTCGGTTAAGGGTGATGGTGAGCCGGTAATCTTTTCGGATAAGGATGGAAAGGAATTAAATGCAGTCCGGTTTACCCCCGGTAACAAGCAAATCATTTATGGTTCGCAAGACAGTCAGATTAAGTTTAGGGATGTGGAGAAATGTATCGTTTTTTGATGGGGTAGAGGTAATTAATCTGAATGTGTAAATTGATTAATGTGCAAATGTGAACATAACTGTTATACGATGCTTTATTGTGGCTTAAAGTATAATACCTGAATTACCAAAACACCTACGAGGCTTTCAAAACCCTGAAGGTGTTTTGGTATTTCCGGAAGGTGATTCACTATTCCCGCGTACTAATTTTAATTAGCTAATAAACATAGTAATGAGGCTAAAGCGTTAGAAAGGCATGCAAAACAGCATGTGCAGGTAACCGAAGTGAATATGGTAATGTGCGAACTTCTCCTGCAAGGCAGCGAACAGGTATTGCAAGGTACCAAACGGCATCTGTCATGCAGCGCACAGCATCAACCACCCGGCGAAAGCCTCCTGCAAGCTTCCGAAAGCCTTCTGTAAGGCAGCGAACTGTATATGTAAGCCTTGCCGGTGCAGTTCGCTGCTTGCAATAGGGGTTCGGGATGGTGCAATGATAGTTCGGGATGGTGCAGTGGTTTGATAGATGTATTCAAGGGATGAATTCATTTTCTTTTGAAAACCATCTGTTATGTGAAACCCAGGCAAGAAAAGGTTATGTATTCATCTCTTTCAATTCAAAAGGAACTGAGCGTCGATGGGGGGAACCTACAACTTCTGATTATGAATCTCAAATACACGATATTCAATTTGTTATTGGCAGGGAAATCGCTTTTAGGACAAGATTAACAGGATTTACAAGATTTTTTTAAAAAAATCATCCCAATAATCCTGTCAATCAGGTAAATTCTGTCAAAATAACATGTGGTTAAACTCTGTCTCTAACAATATATGTTAAAGGCGAAATCCCTGTTGTTGATTATGCCAGGTGTATTTCATAACTTCATTAGCCCAAAAACTAAACTTTAAATAGGTAGCTATGAAAATGAATATTGTAGTATTAGGTATAAGCGTATTCGACCGCGTAAAAGAAGCCGGACATGTACAAACTATTTTAACCCGTTACGGCTGCTCAATTAAAACCCGCTTGGGCTTGCACGAAGTCTCTGACGGGAATTGTAGTAAAAGTGGATTGATTATTCTTGAGCTTTGGGGAGACGAAAAAGACCAGGTTACCTTAGAGCAAAAGTTAAAAGCCATTCCCGGAGTAGAGGTGCAGAAAATGGAGTTTAAAGGCTTGGAGTAAGCTAATGTGTTGATGTGCTAGTGATTCAATGTGCTAATGGCTCAATGTGTAAATGGGAGGATACTTTTATTCCAGATCAACAATTATTCGGTTAGGCAATTCAGTAAAGGGGGACGAATTGAAAGATCTCTTCTTACACTCTAACTCTTGCTTTTTTTAGGCAGAAGTAAATAACATGCAAATGAGCTAATGACTTAATGTGTAAATGGGGAAGTCACTAATAATTTGAGCTTAATAAATGGCCAATTTGGCAATTAGTCAATTTAGCAAATAAGTAAAAAAGCCGCACTTGGATTTCAAATGCGGCTTTTAATTCGATTTAGAATGAGTGTTCTAAAGAAGCTTTGCTGCCTCTTCATCCATCAACCAAATACTTTTTGTTTTATCCACTAATGATGCTGGATAGGATTTGTAATTTCCTTCTTCTTTAATAATTTCTTTAATCTTTTCAGCTTTGTTTTCACCCGTTACTAAAAAGAAAATTTGCGTTGAGTTATTGATTGCTTTTCCGGTTAAGGTAACTCTATATTGACCTGATTCAGGGTGTTGGGCCAATTCGCAAAGCTGATCACTGTCCCAAAGTCCTATTTGATGCGGGAAGATACTTGCCGTATGTCCATCATCCCCCATGCCTAAAACCATTAAATCAAACTCCGGCAGCTTATTCGTAAAAGGAACATTTTCTTTGATGTTAGAAATGTAGTCTTCAACAGCTTTTTTGGGGGTAAGTTCCCCTTTTACTCTAAAAATATGATCACTTTTTGTGTTTACATAATCAAAAAGATGCTCTCGTGTCATATCAAAGTTACTATCAATGTGATTCGGAGGTACGCAGCGTTCATCACCCCAAAAAAAGAATAAATTATCCCAATTGATGGTGTGTTTATATTTGGAAGCTAAAACATTAAAAATGGCTTTGGGAGTACTGCCTCCTGAAAGTGCGATGAATGCAGGTTCTTTTCTTTTCGAAAGTTCAACTAAGTAGTCTCCAAAATAGAGAGCCAGTTCTTGTTTGTTTTCAAATATTTCTAGTTTCATTTTTAGAGCTCAGTGCTTTTGTTTGCAGCATGGTTATTGGTGCCAAGTATCTGCATCAGGATTTATATTATAGTTAAATATGCAAAGTGCTAAGATATGTCATTATTTGATTTTTTACTATGTACTATAACTCACAATACTTTCCATCGTCAGATAAATTCTTACACGGATAACGCCAGGTTTGTGTTTGGCCTTCAATTAAATTATCTGAAACATCCGGGCCCCAGGAGCCAGCCGGGTATCCATGAACTGGAATACTCGGATCTTTCTCCCAAGCTTTTAAGATCGGATCAACGTATTTCCAGGCAGCTTCAACGGCATCACCACGGTGATAAAGGGTGCTGTCGCCTAGCATGCAATCTAATAATAAGCGTTCGTAAGCACTTGGTAAGTAAGTTTCAGCTAAATCGCTGTAGTGAAAATCCATGTTTACATTCTGAGCCTTAAAGCCGGCGCCAGGTACTTTCATTCCAAACTTAAGCAACAGGCCTTCATCGGGTTGGATACGAATGACCAATTGGTTTTGTTGTTTACATAAGTTTTCATCATTGGCAAATAAATGATGAGGAGTAGACTTAAAGTGAATCACAATTTCAGTCACTCTGGTTGGAAGGGCTTTCCCGGTTCTGATGTAGAATGGAACATCTGCCCAGCGCCAATTATCAATGTAAGTTTTCATGGCCACAAAGGTTTCGGTACGAGACTCCGGATGTACTCCTTCTTCTTCGCGATAACCTTTTACTTCTTTTCCTTTTACGTGAGATGAGGTGTATTGACCACGAATAACTTGTTTGTGTACATCTTCTTCTTTGAGAGGTCTAAAGGAATGAAAGACTTTAGCAATTTCGTTACGAATGTTGGTTGAATCTATCAGGGCAGGAGGCTCCATGGCTACTAATCCGGCTAATAAAAGCAAATGGTTTTGGACCATGTCGCGCAATGCACCTGAACCCTCGTAATAACCTCCACGGCTACCTACACTCACGCTTTCGGATGAAGTTATTTCTACATGATCAATGTAATTTCTGTTCCAAAGAGGTTCAAATATTCCATTAGAGAAGCGGGTAACTAATAAGTTTTGAACTGTTTCTTTGCCTAAATAGTGATCTATGCGGTAAATCTGTTCTTCTTTAAAACAGTGTAATAATTTCTTGTTTAATTTTTGAGCGGTTTCCAGGTTATAACCAAAAGGTTTCTCTACGATTAAACGCTTAAAACCGGTTGATTCATCGTTAAATTCAAATGCCGATAAGTAGGCCGGAATAATTTCGTACATGCTTGGCGGTGTTGCCAGGTAGAAAATGAAGTTGTGATCGGTATTACATTGCTGATCTAATTCTAATAAACGCCCTTTAAAACCGGCATATTCTTCTTTCTCTTTGGTGTTGAAAGAGTAATAGAAAAGCTTATCCAGATAGGTGTTTAATACAGACTCATCCTCTGTTTTTTGTAAAGCAAATGATTTAATCCCCGCTTTCATTTTTAGTCTGAATTCTTCATCACTCAGTTCGGTTCGCCCTAAGCCTAGAATGGCAAAGTTTTCAGGTAATAAGTTTTGTTGGTGTAAGTCATAAACAGCAGGTACTAATTTTCGGTAAGTTAAGTCGCCCGAAGCACCAAAAATGACTAATATATGATTCTTTGGTTTTTTCATTTCTTTCGATATAAGACCATGTATTTAGGTAATGGATTTGATTCGCATTACTACATAATAACTAAAAGAACTTATTTTTTGTTTTGTTCTTGGCGATTAAAAAAGTGAGAAGAATCGCCCCATTCGTTGTAGCCAATTTCACGGCCGGCCATTTCTACACGGATACTCATGCAGTTACCACAATCTTCAGCACCTTCATCGGTACATGGTTTATTTTCGTAAAGTTGATAATCTTTGCGGTGAAGAGTAGGCGTAATGTTTGGCATGATGATGTTGGCGCCGTAACGTAAAGCTTTTTCACGTCCCATTTTGTCAATGGCCTGTAAGGCTGTGGCAGCTGCAATGTTAATATCAGGCATTAATAAACGCAAAGCTGCAATCATGTTTAAAGCCACATCAAAGCGGCGCTGAAGTGGCCATAATTTATCTTTGTGTGCGTAAAGTGGTGTTTCGGAGTGTTCAATAAAAGGTCCCATCCCCACCATGTCGATGTTCATCTCTTTAAAGAACAATAGATCATCAGCCAATTGCTCAAAAGTTTGAAATGGTAAACCAATCATCACACCGGTACCTGTTTGAAAACCTACCTTCTGAAGTGTTTTTATGCAGTTTAAGCGTTTTTCAAAATTATGGTTGTCATCTTGTGGATGAATCTTGTAGTAAAGCTCTTTGTTAGACGATTCGATGCGCAGTAAATAACGATGCGCTCCGGCCTCGAACCATTCACGGTAAGTTTCTTCTGTTTGCTCACCCAATGAAATGGTGATCCCCAATTCACCTTGTGTTGCTTCTTTAATTTTCTTGATAAGCTGAGTAATGCGTTTGGTGAATTTTTCATCCGAACGTTCGCCGGATTGCAGCACCATAGAGCCGTAGTTGTGTTCATGAGCAAAACGGGCTGCTTGTAATATGGCTTCATCATCAATGTCGTAACGTTCTGCCTTGGCATTACCTTTGCGTATGCCACAGTAATAGCAGTCTTTAGTACAGTAATTGGAGAATTCTACTAAGCCTCTAAAGTAGACTTTATTACCAAGTGTCTCAACGTATTTTTTGCCGGTTTCGCGCAGAAAGAATTCTCTTTCCTCACCTGCTAACCCAATTAAATAAGTTAAGTCTTCTTTAGTTAAGTTTTCTTTTTGAATGAGTTGTAAAATCTGATTCATGCCATTATACTGTTTATATTCGAGTGCAAAATTAGCGAAAAAACAGGGTAATGTTACGGTTTAAAATGATTATTTAGGTAATGAAGTTCTTATTTGAAACAGATCCTAAATATCCTTGCCCTTACAGGGAAAGCTTTGGAAGATCGGCCACTTTTGAGCTTTTTACTAAAGATTAAATCAGTAGAATTGGTTTTTATGCGCCAACCTTAAGTTAGTTAATAAGCGTTAAAAGCTATCGGATAGCTGTAAAGCAAAGTTTATTTGAACTTTCCATTCGGCTTGAAGTTGTATTTTTGCAGCTTCAAATTCGATTATGGAAATACTTCAACAATTAGAACCTAAAGAGAGGAGGACTTTTAAATTACATTTGTTTTATAGTGTAATGGACGGGTTGTCTCAGGGTGCATTAATCTTAAATGAGTTTATTTTTATTAAGTCCCTCAAAGGTTCTAATGTGCAGTTGGCCTTCTTGTTTCAGTTTAGTATGGTGGTGTTTTTGTTTGCCATGCTGGCCAACGAAATTCTGCGGCGATATACGAATCGAAAACAATTGTTGCGCACCATTGGCATTATAACCCGGGTACCATTAATGGGTTTCGCCTTCTTTCCAAATGTTTCGGGTGATGGTTTGCCATCGGTTTATCATTATTTGTTTCTTGGCGTATTCTTGCTTTTTTTTACTTCGAAAATTGCCATAACTCCTTCCATCAATCAATACCTAAAAGGGAACTACCGTCATCAATTATTCGGAAAGCTGTTTAGTTATTCCACTACAGTTCAGAAAGCATTTATAATGGTTTCAACTTTTATAGTTGGCTTGTTGCTTGATTTTAATCCAAATTCCTATAAGTGGTTTTATCCGTTGATTGGAGTACTTGGAGTTATTTCTATTTTTCAATTGACAAAGATCGAGTTTATTCAAAAGACCGATGATATTAAGACACCACTTTGGCATGCTGTAGGGAATTCATTTAAGCGTATTTTCGAGATTTTAAAGATCAACCGCTCATTCCGTCATTTAGAGATTGGCTTTACCTTGTATGGTTTTGCCTGGATGAGTACGCATGCTGTTATTACCATCTTTTTCGAAAGAGCCTTGCATTTAAATTACTCAAGTGTGGCCTTTTACAATAACTTCTACAATTTAATTGCTGTATTGCTTTTACCATATTTTGGAAAGTTAATTGGGAGTAAAGATCCGCGTCGTTTTGGGATTCTCACCTTTGGCGCCTTAATGCTTTTTATCGCCTTTACGGCTTTAACTTTTTATTTTAACTGGCACTCTGAAATACTTGGCATCAAAGTCTATTACATGCTAATAGTAGCCATGGTTTTTAACGGGATTTTTACAGGTAGTATGCCCATTTTATGGGGGATAGGGAGTAGTTATTTTTGCGAATCACACGAAGCAGCCGATTATCAATCTGTTCATTTATTTGTTACCGGATTTAGAGCTCTATTTGCTCCCATAATTGGCATTAAGTTGTACGAATGGTATTGCTTCAGCACAACTTATTTTGTAGGTATCTTGTTGCTTACCCTGGCCATGCTTTTGATGGTTTATTCAGAAAAGAGATTTCCAAAGAATCTTTAACTAGTAGCTTGATTTAGCTACGTAGTTAAATGATTTCGTTTTGGAGAGAGTCTTATTTGGCAATTAGTGAATTTAGAACGTCAGCCAACATTGGTTGAACCCCTGTAAAATGATCTTTACCTTCAAGAGTTGTAAATTTTACCATTTCTTGCGAAACGCCTAGCGCCATGAAGTCATCGTACAATTCCTTGGATACAAAATAAGGTACATTCTCATCGATGGTACCATGGTAAAGTGCAATAGGTTTTGTGTTATTCCAGGCTTTTTGACTGTTGTTTTCTAAGACATGGTGAATAGGAGCCCATTTTTCAGGCTGAGAATAAAAAGTGGTTCTAAATTCTTCGGTTAAAAGTTGGGTCATGTCTTTGTTCAGCATGGAGTTAATGTGTGCCTTGGTTTCTTCGCCATTAAATAAATTCGGAATTAAGGAAGCGTAAGACGCATTAAAATATAAACCCAAGTTGTTTTCTAAATCACCGGCAGAGATATAGCCATTGATGAGATAAGCAACATAAAAAGGTTCCGGGAAATAGCTAAGGTCGGCCAAGTAATCTCTAATACCAACTAAGTCGTAAGCGCCGGCACCGCAAGCAGATCCTATTAGTTCAAGTCCTGCAATCGGATTGTCTTCAATGTATTTATGTGTAACTAATGATGCCCAGCCTCCAAGTGAGTATCCCGCTAAAAAGAGTTTGTTGTTACTTTTAAAAGGATATTTTCCGGAATCTATCATCTCTTTAGTAGCGATTATTAAATCGGTGATGGAGCTTTGAAACAATTTTTTATGATGGTAAGGGTGTGTTTTGTGTTCTGAGGATCCAAAGCCAATGTAATCCGGTATAATCATTGTAAATCCCAAGCCTGCTGCCGCTAAGATGGTTTTCATTTCCAAATTATCTACCCTTTTAGTAGGAGCTTGCCCGTGTTGAACAATGGTGCCGTTTTGAAAGCTAATTAAAGGTGCTTGTAAGCTTGTGTTGTTTGGAATGCAAACTAAACCGGATAAAATTATCGGCTCATTATTGGTATAGGTGGATTTGTATTCAACGCTATAGACGATGACTTCATTTAATTGGTCTTTTTTATAAACGATTTGTGTTTCAGGATTGGTAAAATTATATGCACTAATAAGGCCATCGACTAAATCAGTTGAAATTTTACTCACTTCTGTGGCACTTATTAAAGTGTCAAATTCGTAGTTTGGTTCTTGGGGAGTATTGTCATCGTCTTGTTTACAGGCATTAAATAGTAACACTAAAAACAGAGGGGCAAGTTTTAATAATTTTTTCATAACGAATTAAGATAATGAGGTTAATGGTAAATAAAAGTAGTAAAAAAAGCTTTTAAATTATTTGGATATAACTTTTTACCCCTACAAATGTTAAAAACATCTTTTAAGTCTTTCGATTTTTTTTATCCATAATACGTTTAAAAGCATCCTGATTCATTGATCTTTCAATTCTTAAAACCGTAATTTTGAAAAAAAGGCACAAGCAATGGGTAGATACAAAAAGTTAATCATCGAAAAATCCGGATTTGAACGGTTGCAGTTTCATTTTTTACGAAATCCTAACCGCATTTATGCTGCAAAAGTAGTTTTGGCCATGACCTTGTTAATCACGCCTTTTGTTCTTTTCGGAAAGGCCTACTTTGGAATTACTCTTGCCTTGGGAACTCTTGCAGCAGCCTTGGCCGAGACCGATGACCACCCCAAAGGAAGGATAAAAGCACTTTTGTTAACCCTAGTTAGTTTTGCCATTACGACATGCTCAGTGATGTTGCTCCGCCCTTTTTCTTATGTTTTTGTGGTAGGTTTGGTGGTTAGTACATTCGTCTTTGTGTTTATTGGTGGTATGGGAGAACGTTACCGGGGAATTTCCTTTGGAGCCATCTTAATCGGGATTTATGCCATGTTGGGCTATCATCATGCGCCTCATTGGTATTATTCTCCGGTATTATTGTGCTCCGGAGCATTGTTTTATGGAATGATTTCAGTGGGTTTGTCGTTTATTAAACCCCGGCGTTTGTTAGATGAGCAGTTGGCTCGCGGATTTAAAGCCTTGGCCAAATATCTGGATGAGAAATCAAACTTGTTTCCGGGTGAAGAAGGCATTGAAAATCGCATTGGCTTGAGCTTAGCCAAGTTAAATGTAGAGGTGGTCAATTCGCTCGAAAAGTGTAAAGCTGTGATTAATAGTTATTCCCAAGAAGAGAAAGATCAACAGGTTTTATTACCCTACTTACAACGCTTTATGTTGCTGCAAAGTCTGCATGAACGTGCAGCATCAAGCCAGGAGCGGTATGAGAAATTAGGAAAGGTAGATCAGTATAAGCAAGTACTAGAAGGTTTTGGAGAATTGCTTCATCAATTATCACATGCCATTAAGCTTGTGGCAGATAGTTTGCTAACAGGTTTGCCGTATCAACATCCGGTTGGCATAGTTTGGATTATTAATGCGCTGGAATCTGAAATTCTAAAAATGGAGGAGAAAGATCAACAAATGTTGACTTTACTGTTGCATAATTTAACCCGTTCTCATGATTCTTTGTTGCATTTAAACGATGTGGAGAAAAGTACCTCTATACCTCGCTTGGGGATGGATCAAAGAACCTTATGGCAACGGATAAAAGAGCAATTAAACTGGAATCATCCGCGGTTTAAATATGCCATTCGTTTGAGCGCTTGTTTTGTGATTGGACTTGGTATTGTTGATTATTTTCAATTGGAAAAAGGGGAGTGGATCATGCTAACAGCTTTGCTGGTTAATCAGCCAACTTATAGTGAAACTCGGCGTCGCTTGATGCAGCGGGTGATGGGTACTGTTTTAGGGGTTGTTGTGGGGATTGGAATTGTACTCTTGATGCCTACTCAAATTGGGCAAATTGTTTTAATGTTGATGGCTGGATATTGGTTCTTTTATTTTCGCTTATCAAATTATTCGTATGCAGTTGTTTTTATTACCATTTTTGTGTTGTGCAATAATAACTTGCAGGATAATAGTGGAATCGAAAAAATGTTGCCGCGTATAGTAGATACAGTTACAGGTGCATTACTAGCTATTTTATCCATTCGTTTTTTGTGGCCCGATTGGCAAAAAACACGTTTGCCTAAGTTGTTGGTCACAGCTTTAAATAATAATGGGAATTATTTTTCGCAAGTGCTTAAGGCTTATAGGGTTGATAAGGGTGCTGTGGATGATTATGATTACCGTTTAGCCAGAAGAAGAGCCCATCAGGCCGATAATGATTTAAGTGTTTCCTGGAGCAGTATGCGTATTGAGCCCAAAAGACATCAACGCTTAATGGGGCATGCGTTTACGTTAACCTATTTAAATCATGCACTTTTGTCCTATTTATCTGCTTTTGGAGCTAGGCGAGATACGTATACAATAGACTATGAGGGCTTTGATGAGGTGGCTTCTAAAATCGAAAAAGCCTTAAGGAAAGCAGGCCAAAACATTGAAGGCCAGCAAGCGGAATCAGAAGACTGGAATCTCAAATCTACCCTTGTTGCCCTTAAAGATCGTCTGAAATCAACCGAAGATCAAACTGAAAAACAACAGCTTCGATTGCTTTACAACATTGCCGGCGTGAGCAATAAGTTATTGAAAGAATCGGTGTTGTTGAATGAGAAGTAAGTTTGGTGATTTGTTTGGTGAAAAATTGCGGAGGTGTTTAGTTGTTAGGGGGTTTAGGTGTTGAGTAGTCTAATTGTAGGTCTTTGAAAAGTGCTTTTCACAATATTTTATCAATTAAGCAAATGGACAATTAAACAATTAGACAAAAGGACAACACGGCATGCTACCGAAGTATGTTAAATCAGCACATCAACCAATCAGCACATCAACCAATCAGCACATCAACCAATCAGCACATTTCCACATTTTCTAATTAAACCATTTCCACCTTAATTCCCCCACTTCTCCCATTTAAGGTTTTCTTCTTTCCACTTGTCTTTAGGTTTGTCTTCGCCGGTAGAATAGCCGATTGGAATTACACAAAGTGGTACGATGTGATCCGGTAAATTCAATAATTTTTTTACCATTTGTATGCGTTCCTCATTTGGGTAAACACCTGTCCATACAGCACCAAGTCCCATTGATTCAACGGCTAATAAAATATTTTGCGTTGCAGCAGAGCAATCCTGTATCCAATATTCGCTGCTTTTGCCTTCCATGGTTTTTGTCAAATCTCCACATACCGTAATGGCACTTGTTGCTTCAAACAACATTTTGGCATGGGGTAATTCTTCGGCCAATTGGTCAAGAAGTTTCCGGTCTGTGCTAGCAATAAAAGCCCATGGTTGTTTATTCATGGCAGTAGGTGCGGCCATGCCTGCTTTTACTAGGGTTTCTAATTGTTCTTTACTTACACTTTTGGTGGTGAAGTGGCGTACCGATTTTCGTTCATGAATATTGGCAATTGTTGCATTCTCATAATTTTTAGGCATAAACTTAGGTTTTAGGCTGTCGATAAATAATTTGTGGGCATCCCAAGGTTGAGCTACCGCTATGCCAAAAGAATAGTAAAACTCTTCTTCGAAAATAAGAGGTTGAAGTTTTTCAATGTCAACGTATCCATTGCTTTTGATTAAATTCTGGTTGACTTTCGTATCAATAACCTTTCCGATAAACTGTACATGTGATCCTAAATCAAAAGAGTCTGTGACCTCACATTCTATCACTATTGGGAATTCTTCAATGTAAGGTGCATCTATAAATTCGCCTTTGGTGGGAGTTAGGTCTAGTTTTTCAAACTTATTTTCATCATGGCCAGATATCATACCTACATAATCAACTACTGCCACATGTTTTACCGAAGGGACATTTACCGTAAAACACTTGTGGTGCATAATGTTTTCAAAGCTTAAACGGCTACGACGGATCGAAACTGCAATGCTTAAAGGGTTGGAGTTACAAATGCCTGCCCAGGCTGCTGCCATCATGTTAGGCATGCCGTCTTTTCCGTAAGATCCTATAACCAATGCCGGTTTGGGCATGATGTGGCCTCTCACACCTACCGATTTTTTTTCTGATGTGGATGCTAGAGTGCTAGTGCTGATAGTATCATTTGATACTATCAAGGTACTTTTTGTTTCTGTTTCAGTTTCTAACTCAGTGATTTGATAAACTAATACGGCAATTATAATGGCTAAAAGGATATTGAGCACTTGAGCTTTATTTTTCATGGGTTTTATTATTTGTTTTTAAAGCTAATTTTTTACAAAATACGAAATCTATGTTTGTAATAAAGACTTGGCTGGAAGCTAGCAGCTTCTGTGTAACAATTAAAGTTAGCTAGTCAAGTATGGTGCTTTTGCAATTGCTAATCAGTGAATAATTAAAGACTTAATTTGCACATTGTCGCATTTGCACATCAGCACATGAATAACATTTATCTAAAAGAAATGTCATTTTTGTGAATATGAAGTTCTTGTGAAACAAACTCACTACTCACATCTCACTACTCACTTCTAAAAGACTAGAGGCCAGAAGCTTTTCTTTTAAGTGATTGAATCGTATTTAAGGCACAGCCCGTAGGGCATAAATGACACCACGGACGGTTAAAGAAAAGTGAAAGCAATATGATTAAACCTCCACTGCCTATCATTAATCCACCGGCTACTTTAAAGGAGAATGCCATAAAAGGTTCCAGATTGTAAAGCGGAAGGCTAATGCCTAAAATGAGGCAAGACCAAATAAACGTGAGATAAATTAACCTTAACTCGATGCTTAAAACTTTTTTAGGAAAGCTTCTTTTTTTGAATGGAGATAGTTTGCTGCTAAAAACTTGAAGGGCACCCATTGGGCATAAGTACGTACAATAAAAACTCTTTTTACCCATAAGTTGAAGTGCAATTGTTGCAAACAGAATAATTGTTAATTCGATGTGGCTACTTGTTGATGGGCCTGTTTTTATATAGCTGTAAAATAATTCTGCCGAAAGCATTTTTTTAGTCCATAGGCCCATTATTAACAGTACGAATAATAAATGCCAGAAGTAAAGTTTTTTAGTTGTCTTTAAAAACAGTTGGGTTATGCCACTTATCAGTAAGAGAATGGTTAATGAAATTTGTAATACCCGTTGCCATTTGATCTTATTAGCTGCTTTGATCGAAAAGTATTGGGCAAAAGTTTCATTTACTCCTCCTATAATGGCTTCACTGCTATATGTGGCACCCGTAACGGCATCAACCTGATGCCTTAAAACTGAGTTTTCCACATTAAGGTTGTTCCATGATTTTAAAAAGTGAACATCATTTAGATGGTCGATATACTCTTTTGTTTCCGAGTGCCTGAGTAAGTGTATTTGCTGGATGCGACCCTTATTTATTTCAATAAACAATGGCACCTTACCTCCATAGCCTTCCTGACTGGTTTTGAAATGTGAACTTATTAAGCCTGAAGCGATTGTTTTACCTAAAGAGTCCTGAAGGTGAATGACCTGATGTTTATCAAAATGATAGGTATTCGCTTGTGGAAAGCTGCTTTGTAGTTCGTTTAATAAAAGAAATTGCGGATCTCTGGAAGGTTTAATCCATTCATAAGATGCCCCGGCTCTAATGGCTAATGCAACTAATAAGATGCCTATGGTAAAGTTGAGTAGGAAAGGGTTGGAATCTCTTTTTAAGGTCATTACTACCAAATTTTTATTCAAATCTTTCAATGAGCCGTGAAAGTATACTAAAACAAGGATAATAAAAAGACATTTGAGGTGGCAGCGCTGTTTGATAATTAGTTCTTATCTGTGGAAACAAATAGAAAAAACGCTAGTTAATTCAGGGGGAATTAATCTAGCGTTTTTAGGCTAACTAACTGTACTATTACTAACTAACAATGCTATTTAATAAAAACTAATTTTTTTGTGATCATTTGATTTTTTGTAGAAACTTGCAATAAGTATGTTCCAGGGGTTAATTCGTTGGTATTCCAAGTAACGGTCTTACTGTTTGATAAATCGTTTGTGTTAAAACGTTTCACGGTTTGACCATTCATGTTATATACCAATGCTTTGGTAACAGGTTCTGTCGAAGATAGAATGTTAATAGACATTTCTTCCTTGATTGGATTTGGATAAACTTGTAACATAATAGATTCGTTATGGTTGGTTTGCTGATAGATGTCTACAGGCGTTGAATGTGGTGTTTTGCTGGCCACTACATTCGCAAGGGCGCCAATAAAGGGGGCATTGTAATCACATCCACCTTCAGTTTCCATAAAAAGGTCGGCATCTTCAATCATGTTGCTAAAGCTTCCTTCGGCAGTGGGTCCACCAATTAGACCTCCGCTGGCAAATTTAAATGGAGCTGTGTTTTTTATCTCAGAAGGAGGATTGTCATCTCTACCCATGGCATTTCGGTGGTGAATACGGCAATACATGTCACCTTTGAAACCATGAATAAACGGATGTTTAAACTCATTGTCACCAAGCATGTAATTCACAATTTTCTCATTTTGAGCTAAAGCCTGAGCCGACTTGTCATTTTCTGGCTTAACAATGCCATCATCAATAAGTTTCGCATATAGTGCTAAAGAAAATGCACAACCTGAGGCTAACTTATTGGTACCCCACTTGCTGCTAAACCAATTCCATGGAATACCATATTCATTGGCATTATCCATGATTTTTCCGGTATTTTTTTCAAGAAAAGCGAACATGCTTCCCCAAGACCCACTTCCATTAGTAACGGTTGGATCCATAACTGTAATGTAGTAGTACATGATGTCTGCTACTGTATCCCATGCTAATGGTGAGTTGGATTCCCATAAGCCATTTATTTCGTTGATGGCATTGGTTTTATATTTTTCCTCACCGGTAACTTTGTACATTATAGCACCAGCAAGCGCATATTCATCTTTGATGTTGGAATTACCTGGTCCGTAAAAGCCGTCGCAATATACACCGTCGATTGGACGGTGAGTTAATGCATATTCATATAACTCTTTTGCTGCAACCAAACATTGGTCAGCATAGTCTTTGTTTGGGTAATATAGACTCATTAATGCTAAAGATGAAGCATAGTTCATAGCTTGCCAACCACCTCCGGTTGATGTGGCTGTACACTCACGAGGGTTTCCACCGTTTTCTTCACCAAGAGTAGATTGAAGGGCAGAAGTAATCCAGCGTGTATGGTCTTTGCCTCCACGTCCCACGTAAAATACAAATTCGCCATTTACTAACGATTTCATGAAGAAATCGGTTGCTACTTTAACTTCATCTAAAACATCAGGTATACCATTGGCTTCACCATAAGTTTGGCTGTGATGATCTTCAAAAGCTTTCGGCCAAATGTCGTAAGAAGTTAACATACAAACTGCTGCGTAACCCATTGTGTGAGCTACTTTTATGTGGTCACCACAGTCGTGCCATCCACCTGATAAATCGTGGCCTTTATATGAATCTAAAAGGTGACAAGTTTTATCTACCGTAATGGCATCATTTTCTTTTAATAACCAGTTGTGTGTATTCCCGCATCGCTGACCACCAAAGAATTTTACAGCCATGCGCATGGCTTCATTGTAATCAGATGGTTCGTTTGCAAAAGTGCTAAGTGTGAAGAAGGAAATTAAAATGCTTGTTAATACTGAGTAACGCATGTTCTTGTTTTTGATTTTTAGAAAAGCCAGTGGCATTAGTTTTTTAGTTTTAGATAATAGACATAAGAAAGCAGAAGTACCCTAGATTGGAATTCGAATATTATGGAAATCTGTTCAAAGAAAGTTAGTGTTGAGTTGAATTTTAAAATTTGTTAGTTTTGTATTCTAAACCTCAAAATCTTTTAAAATGAAAACATTAGCCCTGGTGTTGTTTTTTGTCAATGGTTTAAGTTTATTCTCCCAATTGACACTTTCTACCTTTACCATTCAAAAATTTGAATTTCCACCCGAATCTCAAGGTGCAAAGTACTCAGTGGATAAAATTGGTAATGAAGCATCTGGTATTCCTGATCCGGATTTTGCTATTCAAGGCCCTAGTCGAGTTTATTTAGGTAATGAAAAGACTTACACCCTAAGTGTTTGGCGAGAAACGGCTGCCCATCGCCATGTGACTATTAACAATTGGTCTGTTGAAGGAGGTGAAGTTATTAACACTTTAGAATCCTCTGTAAAGGTGAGGTGGAATGTTGTGGGCAGTGGAAAAGTACTTTGTACTGTAAGTGATGAAGCTGGAGTTACTACTGTAATTCCTTATGAAGTAAGAGTTATTGCGCCTGATATTCCGGTTGTTTCAGGTGAAGCAAGTGCCTGTGTAGGCGACGAATGTTCCTATTGGGTGCAGCCTATTTTTGAAGAGTATGAATGGTTTGTAGCCGGAGGAGTTGTTCTTTCTGAAGTTGATAATCGAATTGTAGTAAGATGGGATGAATCTAGTGTTTCTGCAAGCATTAGTTCCAAAGTAAAGGGAATGCCTTTGGGAGATGATGAAGGGGATGATGCCTCTGAGGATCATTTAGAATTTACCGCTTTGTCAGAAGTGTTGGAGGTAACAATTAATCCTTTACCCAATGTATTTCCAATAGTTGGCGATGATGAAATAAATTGTGGTGCCACTGCAATGTATTCTGTTGCATTTGAAGATCATGTGAATTATCATTGGAAGGCTGAAAATGGTATCATTCTAAATGGTGATTCGGCTCATGTTGCTACTGTGCAATGGACAGGTGCTGTTGGCGGTGAAGTAAAAGTAGTCGCAGAAAATGCCTATGGTTGTGTTTCTCAAAGTACAATGCCGGTTAAAGTTACATTTGCAACAGCAGTGGACGAGACCATTCTTTCGAATTCGCGTTTGTTTCCCAACCCAACCGATGGGTTATTGTTTGTTCATTTAGATGGGCTTGATAATGCTGAGGACTTTTATATTCAGGTTACAGACTTGGCCGGAAGGATAGTTTTGAACAAAAAGCGATTGGGTGGATCTCTACAATTGGATTTTTCAGAAATCGGAAAAGAAGGATTTTATTTGGTGAAGATTTTTAATTCCACAGAGGTGGTTTTAGTTGATAAGGTTAGGTATCGTAAGTGATATTAAACCGGTTTTGGGATAGAAGAGTTGAAAACTATTTTTGTAAGTTTTTTTGAAGTGTAATAGAAAGCCCGGATTTTTCAATTCCGGGCTTTGTGTATATGCATAGATGGATGCAATTGCAATTGGTTTTTGAATGTTTTTTTTCGAGTAATTGTAACTCGAGTCTATCTTTTTTCCGCAATTAAATACAACGAATCATCCTCCTCAAATTCTTGGTATGGATGTATTGTAATCAGGTTAAAATATTCTTCAAACAATGCTTTTAGTTTCTGTTCATCGTGATAATTTACAAGCATGCCCTTAAATGTTTCAGAACCTTCACCTTTCCAAAATGAATGGCAGATAAAGCCATCCGGTTCAAGTATTTCCCATTGCCTTTTAATGGATGTTTTTAGCTCCTCGTCAGTTAAATGATGAAGAACTTTATTGGAGTAAATGGCGTTAAATGTTTTTTCTGTTCCTAATGTGATGGCATTGAGTTGTATAAATGTACCTTCCGGAAATCTTGTTTGAAGATGATGAATAAACTCTAAGGAGTAGTCAGAACCGGTAACGACATACCATTCATTTAAACTTTTCCAATCCGTTCCCGGACCAGATCCTAATTCAAGCAGTGTAGAACCTTCAGGAAGAAAGCATTTCAAGCGATCAATTATTTGCTGACCATTAACATCTTTTGTCAATTGGATATATTCTTCAACAGACTCTTTGGTATGGTAGTATTTCTTGTTCATGAGATTAAAATGAATCTTTCCTAATAATCTATTGCCCTTTAAATCAAAAAAAGATCTAATATCCTGTTGAATCAACAACCTTATAATTGCTCTTTTGTTGTTAAAATGCTCAATCTAACTGTCACCTTAATATACGCCATTTTACTCCCCCTGTCTATTGTTCATGTAGCTCATCAACACCTATTCAACTCCTCAATTATGCAACTCCTCAACTCATCCCTCATTAAAACTCCACCATCAACCCAATTGTTGGTAAAACAGTTCCCGAAGTCGTGTTTAATTCTTTTAAAGCATAGCGATTGGGGTCATTAGGATCAATTAAAGCCTTGCCATTTTCATCTCTGCCTTGAATTAAAGTAGCTGGTTGATCTGCCTGTTTGTTATACACATTTTGGATATCCAGGTAGAATCCAAGCGTCCATTTATCAAAATTATATGTTTTATCTATTCTGATATCCAACTGGTGGAATGGCTCTAAGCGCTCTGTGTTGAACAAGGCATAGTTTAAATATTGTTGGTTATTGACATCCCAGGCCTCAATCAATGTTGACTTGTTATAGTCATAAGGGGTATACGGTAATCCACCTACATATCGCCATTTTAAGCCAAGGTCCCAATTGCGTTTAAAACTTTGGTTAAGCGTAAGTGTAAATAAGTGGCGGCTATCCCAAGATGATGGAATTAACTCATCTTTGTAATCCGAAAATTCGCTTCTAACATAAGTATAAGCAGCCATCAGATTAAGACCTTTTTCTGTCTGAGTTCTGAATAAAAATTCAAAACCAAAGGCTTCACCCGTCGAAGTTGGAGTAACTTCTTCATCTCCAAATACACCAAAGTCACCTCCCTTACTGGCTAGAGAAACCGAGTCTTTTACCGAGAATGGATAATCGTTGTATTGTTTAAAAAATCCTTCAAAGGTAATGCGTGTACTTGTGTTTGGTCGAAGTTCAATGCCTCCCACTAAATGATCTGCATGAATGTATTTTAATCCATTTTCTTTATTTACAAGAACGTCATTTCTACTGTAACCCATGGTTGTATAAGCCGGATTTTGATAATACCTGCCCACGTTTGCATTCACAAAAAGCTTTGGCAATAACCTGTATGATGCAGAAGCTCTCGGACTGATTTGCTGTAATAAATTGTTCATGTCGCCGGAGTAGTTATTGGCATCCATTCTTATGCCCGCAGCAAGGGTAAGTCGTTTATCGAAAAATGGATGAGATACCGATCCAAATGTAGACCATTTTACAAAGTTTAAATCAGATTCATAATCGATTACTACTGGTTGGTTATTTCTGAAAGTTTTTAAATACGTGTCGTTGTAATAGCCCACTTGTTCTAATCCACCTCCAACATTGATGGTGTAATTATTGGGGCGGGTCGTGTATTCAAACCTGAATTTATTTTCGATTTCGTCTGAAGAATAATCACTCAATAAGTTTTCCGGAATTTCAATGTTGTCTTGATATTTATAAGCTGTGTTTTTTAGGTGGTTGCGACTTAAAACAAAAGTCATGTAGCTATTTCCAAAGAAGTGTTTCCAGGATGAACCTAGTGTATAATTCCATTGATTATTCACCGGTAAGTAACCTAATATAAATGCATTTTCTTCGCTTGGATCCGGTTCCGGATTTAGTTTAAAGCGGTCTAAAGCACCCACGCCTAAAAACGAAACTTCATTTTTAGTATTGAGGCGTGTTTTCGTCTTGAACTGAAAATCAGTGAATGTTGGTAAGAATGGTAATCCTAATGCATCAAATAAAAACTGTAAATAAGAATGACGAACCGATGCAATTAAACCTGTTTTTTCACCAATGGGAGCCAATGTGGTAAAAGACATTTCTGATGCTCCCAATGAAGCTTTGTAGCTGGGTTTGTCATCTTTTACATCAATTTGTTTAAACTCAAATACCGAACTTAGTGCGTTCCCCTTTGAAGCCGGAAAAGCACTGGAGTAAAAGTCAACTTCACGAATGAAATCAGTATTTAAAATACCGGTTGGGCCACCTGAGGCACCTTGGGTAGTAAAGTGGTTGATGGTAGGTATTTCTATGCCATCCAGATAAAACCGATTTTCAGAAGGACCACCCCCTCGCACAAAAATATCATTTCTAAAGGTTGAAGCACTTCCAACACCCGGTAAGGCTTGAATAACCTTTGAGATATCGCGGTTAGAACCTGCGCTTTTTTCAATCTGCCCAATACCAATTCGGCGTAATGATACCGGAGCTTCTGCTTTTACAGCATATACTGCCGCTTTCACTTTAACTTCTTCAAGTGTTTCGGTGCTCGACTCCAGTGTTATTTCCACATAATTGGGGCGCACATTGGAAATGCGGAATTCGGCTGTTTTTTTTGCGGTATAGCCGATGGAAGATATTTGAAGTTGTACAAAGCCCGGTTGTAACTTTGTGAATTCAAATTTTCCTAAATCATCTGAGGTGGTACCTGTAGTCGTATTGGCAATTACAATGTTTGCAAAGGGCACCGGCTCATTGGTAAACGCGTCTTTGATGATTCCCTTCAGAACTCCATTTTGACTAAATGTGTGGGTTGATATGGTGAGGAGTAGACTTATTGATAGTAAAATGTTTTTCATTTGTTTAATGTTTTTTGTTTGGAATTAAACACTTGTAGCTTGAAAAAAGTTTTTCCTTTGCCTTGCTAAAAAATGTTAAATTTGAATGGATCATATCATCTTGTATGGAAAAGAAATCATTCTTACAAAAATTCCTTGTCTGGCGGCTAAGGTACGTAACAAATCGTCAATTTATGATGATTTTATCGGTGTTGCTTGGCATTGCCTGTGGAATTGCTGCGGTAGTTATCAAGAAACTGGTGCATTTTATAAGCCATAGTGTTATCAACTTTCTCAACGATGGCTATAAGTTTTTGTATATACTCACTCCTACGGTGGGAATTTTTTTGACCATCCTATTTATGAAATTTGTGATTCGCCGCCCTGTACGGCATGGTATACCCAATGTTTTGTATGCCATTTCAAAAAGTATGGGTAAGATGAATAAGCACAATATGTTTTCATCCATCGTGACCAGTGCCCTAACGGTTGGTTTTGGTGGAAGTGTTGGGCTAGAGGGGCCAACAGTTTCTACGGGAGCTGCCATTGGGAGTAACATGGGGAATCTCTTTAACTTAAATTACCGCCAGATAAAACTCATGCTTGGCTGTGCCTGTGCCGGTGCTATGGCTGCTATTTTTAAGGCTCCTGTAGCTGCTATCGTATTTGCCTTGGAGGTAATTATGCTGGATTTAACGTTGGCCTCATTAGTGCCCATTCTGTTATCATCCATATCAGCGGTTATCGTATCTTATTTTTTAATGGGAACGGAGGTGGTTTATCCTTTTGAGGTGTTAGAAGGTTATCAGTTGATAGATTTGCCTTTTTATGCCGGTTTAGGAATCGTATGTGGCTTTATCGCCGTTTACTTTACACGTATTTACATCTTAATTGAAGGATGGTTCGAAAGTTTTCAACAGATGCGTGTGCGTATTGTGGTGGGGAGTTTATTGCTAGGTTTTCTTTTGTTTTTCTTTCCGTCTTTATATGGCGAAGGTTATGAATTTATTAACCTGGCCTTAAAAGGTGATATGAGCTTTGTCTTTGAAGGAACCATCTTTGCTCATCATTCTGATACCTTTGTGTTGATGGTTATTTTTATGTTAGCGGTAATTGCTTTAAAGGTTGTTGCTGCATCCTTAACATTTGGTAGTGGTGGTGTTGGAGGTATTTTTGCGCCAACTCTGTTTATGGGAGCTAATACGGGTCTTTTGTATGCACTGGTGGTTAATAAAATGGGAATGCATACTATTTCGGAGCGTAATTTTGCCTTAATTGGTATGGCCGGTTTAATTGCTGGTGTATTACAAGCTCCCTTAACCGGCTTGTTTCTTATCGCCGATTTATCTGGTGGATACCAGTTGTTTTTGCCCTTAATGATTACCGCTACAGCTTCTTTTGCAACGGCAAAAACCTTTGCTCCTTATTCGGTTTATACGCATCAGTTGGCTCACCGTAAAGAATTGGTTACTCACGATAAAGACCAGGCTGTATTGACCATGATGGAAGTAAAGGACTTAATAGAAACCGACTTTGGCAAAGTGTCTATAAATGCAACTTTAGGCGATTTGGTTCAAGCCATTTCAGAAAATCATCGAAACCTATTTCCAATTGTGGATGATGAGGGTATCCTAAAAGGAATGGTGAAAATGGATGATGTTCGAGATATTATCTTCAAGCCTGAACTTTACACTAAAACCATGGTTAAAGACTTAATGTACATGCCGGAGTATTACATAAGTCCTGATGATTCGATGGAAGATTTAGTTGAGATGTTTAATAAATCTTCGCGCTTTAACATTGCTGTTATCGATAAAGGAAAATACCTCGGTTTTATTTCACGTGCTAATGCCTTTACGGCCTATCGTCAGTATCTTAAAATGATGTCGAGTTAATGGGTTCAATGTGCAAATTGAATTTTGTAACCATGTGTAAATGAGTCAATGTGCTGATGAATATATTTTTAGAGGTAAGTAGTTAAATGCTTATCAATAGTAAACTTACGTTAGCGCCAAAGATGCATAGTCTTAATCAAACGACTACGCTTTGGCGTTTTTAAAAAATACCTGATTAATATCCTAGCCCTTATAGACTAGGCTTTGGAATATCGCCGCTTTGGGGCTTTTTTTATCTTTATGCAGAAATGTATGTATTATCTACTGACCTCAATTTATTTTTACACATCAAACACTCTTTGTTTTTGTGCATCGAGTATTTAGCAGAATAATATCTTTTACGCATTGATTGATTTTCTAATTGGCACATTTAAATAATTTGCACATCAATCCAACTGTCTATTGTGAAATTTATCAAGCACCTCTTCAGCTTCCGGTAAATTATGTGTATCCATCAAAGCCGCTCGTAAAGCTGCTGCTCCTTTAAAGTTGTTGGTGTATATTTTAAAGAAACGTTTTAAGATCGACCATGGCTTTTCACCCTCCCAGGTTTGCCAATAGAGCTTAGAATGTAGCAGAAGAGCCTTTAATTTATCTTCCATCTCCGGTTCAAAATCTGGATTAAAGAACCACGGATTTGCAAATATTCCTCTTCCAATCATTACACCATCAACGCCGTAGTTATCTACTTTCTCGTTACATTCGGCAATAGACATCACATCTCCATTACCAAGTATTTTTATTCTGGGATTGATTTTGTCTCTAAGCTCAACGGCTTTTTTAATTTCATTCCAATCAGCAACGCCGTCCGACATTATCGATTGAATTCTACCATGAACCGTTAAAGCGTCAATCTCTGAATGTAGCAGTTCACTTATCCACGCTTCTGTTACAACAGATTTAAATCCAATACGTGTTTTTACACTTAATGGGAGGTGAGTGGCTTCTTTAGTTGCAGAGATGATTTCGCGGGCCAATTGTGGCGTGTTGATTAAAGCCGAGCAAGCTCCTTTTTTGATGATGTTTTTCATGGGGCATCCCATGTTAATATCAATGCCATCAAATGCAGTTTCTTCAGAAATGTATTTTGCTGTTTTGGCAAACTTTTCAGGATCTGTTCCCCATATTTGAGCAACCAGTTTGACATTCATCTCTTTGGCTAGCTTCAGTTCACTGTCATTGATTTTAAAGCGATGAATCACTTTTTCCTGGCCTACCGGATGGCAAAAACCATCAGTCGATAAAAATTCGCTAAAAAGAATGTGTAAATGTTCCGGTTCGCTTAGGTTTAAAACAAGTTCTCTAAAGGTAGTGTCGGTCACATCTTCCATTGGAGCTAATGCCCACATTCCTTTCTTGTACGTTTGCCAAAAGTTAGGGGTGTTATTTTTGTTATCCATCCTGTTCTGTAATTTTCACTGCAAAGGTAGTAATCCTTTATTTCTGTTCGAGAGAAACAATGGTTTTAGAAAAAGGTTGATTGGGTCAACAGGGAAGTTTGATCTTATAAAAATCTGGTGTGTTGTGCTTAGTCTTAGGTCTAGTATCAATAGCCAAAGGTTCTTTTTGATCAATATTCTTGCTGTACAAGAATGAATGGCGTGAGAAAACGTGGGGCGTTAATCAACATAAATCATTCATTAGTCAAATAAATTACTCTTTTGGTCGAACTGGTGTCTTCTCTTAAAACTCTGTGTAAAGAGTTGTTTTTGTTGGGGGTATAGCCTGTTTTTGAGGTGTAGATTTCGCTTTGGTTCTACTTGTGTAGCATTTGTGAATGTTAAATTGATTATTGTTAACTATATTTCTTTTTTTATTTTTGTTAATACTATAGCACGTTTATAGTAATAGCCTCCGATTAATTTTATGAACAGATAAGTCAGTTCATATAAGAATATAGCCTATAACCCAAAAAAGTAATATTGTGACACAACCAGAACTTAAAGAAAGAAAACTTCGCAAAATTGATGATGAAGTATGGAAAGAGTTAACTTTCCCGGATAAAAAGTATGAAATCAGTAACTATGGCCGTATTAAAAGTTATTGTTACGATCGAGAAAATGGACGAATAGTAAAGCTTGGTAATATTAAGGGCTTTTACAATGTGAGTCTTCGCGTAGATGGGAAAAAACGTTCCTATCTGGTGCATAAATTAACTGCAGAGTATTTTATTTCAAAGTCTGCCGATGAGCAGGATGTGGTTATTCATTTAGATTGGAATAAGCAAAATAATCATGTTTCTAACTTGCAGTGGGTCACCAAAGAAGAAAGCTACAGACGCATGCATAAAGCTTTGCAGGAGGCTCGTAAAAAAGCGGGCAAAGTTGTAACCAGTAGTAAGCTAAGCAAAGAAGATGTTGCCATCATTAAAGGCATGCTGGAAAAAGGCGTAAAACAAAATGTGATCTCAAAAATGTTTTGCGTCAGTGAAATGCAGGTAAGCCGAATAAAACGAAAAGAAAACTGGGCAGAAGTTGAGCCTGTAGGAGTTTAAGGATAAGAAGTAAGTGGAATTTAAAGGCCGGGCTAGTTTTGTCCGGCTTTTTTTGTTGACTGTGCCCATGGGAGCTTAAATAAAACACCTGTTTATTATCCTAGCCCCTACAGGCTAGGCTTTGGAATGTCGTCCACTTTGGATTTTTTTTAGATTTATGCAGAAATGTATGGACATATCTACTGACCTCAAAAATCAATATTCCATTGTTACAAAAAATCCAACCATTCGTAACCGAAAGTGATGTACTTCTGTTACATAGGGCTAATTAGCGCCAACGGAGCGTAGTCAAATACCTCGTGTAAAGCGCCAGGGAATTAATGACATTCAAAAATGGCTTTAACCAAATTTCTAAAAAAATCTCTGCGAACTTCGCGTATCTCTTCGCCTCCTTTGCGGTTAATATTTTTTCGAAGACACAAAATCTAGCAATCATTTTAGCATCTTTGCAAAATGGATGAAAATACAAATGCCCACTTAAATAGGTTAGGAATTAAACAACTAACTGAAATGCAACTTAAAGCAGGTGAAGTTATCTCTAATCATCAAGACCTGGTTTTGCTCTCTCCAACCGGATCCGGTAAAACACTTGCTTTTATGCTTCCTTTAATCTCAAACATTAAACAGGATAACACAAATGCTCAATTGTTGATTCTGGCTCCTTCGCGAGAGTTAGCGATTCAATTAGAGCAAGTTTTTAAGAGTTTGAGGACTAATTTGAAAGTGAATTGCTGTTATGGTGGTCATTCAACCCAAATAGAACTCAATAACTTTAATGGATTTCCTCAGGTTGTTATCGGCACTCCGGGACGAATTGCAGATCATTTGCGCCGGGGAAGCTTTAATCCCGGTGGCATGCACACGCTTGTTTTAGATGAATTTGATAAATCATTAGAACTCGGTTTTGAAAAAGAAATGACTGAAATATTAGGTCGTTTAGTGGGATTGAAACAACGGATTTTAACTTCAGCTACTTCTTTGGCTCAGATTCCTGATTTTGTAGGTCTGTCTAATCCGATTCAGATATCCTATTTGGAAAAACAAAATCATCCTCCTCAGTTAGAATTAAAGCAAGTGATTGCCAACGGTGTGGATAAGCTAGATGCTTTATTTCGCTTATTGTGTTACATTGGGAATGAGCCTGTCATTGTTTTTGTAAATCATAGAGAGGCGGCAGAACGAATTAGTGAGCATTTGAAGTCCTTAAATGTTGAGCATGATCTTTTTCATGGAGGTCTTCAGCAGTTAGATCGTGAAAGAGCATTGCTTAAATTTCGGAATGGCAGCCATCAATTATTAGTCGCTACCGATTTAGCGTCAAGAGGTATTGATATTCCTGAAATAAAATGTGTGATTCATTACCAATTACCGGGAACACAAGAGGCTTTTGTGCACCGGAATGGTCGAACGGCTCGGATGAATGCCACAGGTGTTTCTTATTGTGTGTTGGCTGAAAATGAGCATCTGCCGGATTATATTTCCTCACATATACCTATCGAAAGTTGTCATGGAGAAAATAGTATTCCTGATTTTCCGGAGTGGATTACCATGTATCTGCCTTTAGGCCGAAAAGATAATGTGAATAAAGTCGATGTGGTTGGTTTTGTACTCAAGAATAGTCCCCTTTCAAAAGAAAATTTAGGTAAAGTCGATGTCTTAGATCGAATTACTTTTTTTGCTGTTCGTAGAGGATTTGAGCAGATGCTAATTAAAGCGCTAAAGGGGTGTAAAATAAAAGGACGCAAGGTGCAATTGCAAGTTTCATTGTAGGTTTGGGTTTGTTTTAGGTTTTTACATTTTTTAACACTTCCTTCTATTTATTTAATGTGCTTAAATCATGTTTAACAAAATGTAAGAATAAGCCCTACTAAAGGGTTGTTTAATTATTTAGAATTAATACAAATTAGCTCCTAACTCCACATTTTTTAGGTGTTCAGGGGAGATTAAAGAAGGATACTTTAGTTCATTAGGTACGTTGTGTTTATGTTAAGTATTTGCGGTGACTGGGGTTGACTTTTGTTGATGAAAATGCCTTTTCTTTTGATGAATGAATCACTTGCAAGTGACGTTAGAAAAAATGCTATTTAACAGTTGTTAACAGCTGCTATTAAGATAAGTATTGGTAGGTGGTAAATTCATCGTTTAAACAGGGGTATTTGTAGACTTTTGTGTTCAGTTGGGGTTTGGTTAAATGGTTAAAATTCTATTATTTAGCGAAGCTAACTATATCAAAAAAATAAGGCGTATGCTTAACATTACTCGCTTTTATACCAATTCTATTGGTTGGATAACAAAAGGAAAGGGGATTCTTTTGTTGATGTTTTTTTCTCAATTTTTGATTTCAAATACTTTACGTGCTCAAATTTGTGCAGGAGAACCTTTTACACTTACGCATCCTCTTGTTGGAACTCAAGAAATTGTAGAATGGGTTGAGAAAGGTACGACAAATGCTATTCTAGAGATTGATGGATCTATATCTAAATCTCCAACGGTACATCCATTAGTGACAACTACCTATACCGTTAATTACGTAGATTATACTACTAATTATATTGATAATGGCGATTTTGAGGATGTAACACCTGCAACTGCATATTCAACGCTTGTTGCAAATTTAAATTATACTCAGTTTGTAGGTGTAAATAATCCTCCAAATAATACAATTGCAGATGGATATTATTATCATGGTACAAATCCTTTAAATTTTCACCCGGATTGGTATGCTCCAATTAAAGATCACACAAAACAAGATGGTTCAGGATATATGTTGTGTTTTAATGGTGCTCAATCAACTTCTGAAGTGATATATCGTAATTCAATTACAATTCCTACAGGTGGTAAATTTGTTTTCTCTGTTTGGGTAGCGAATTTGCATATTGATAAACAAAATCCATTTCAAATGGAATTTTATATTGATGGAGTTGCAACTGGTAATACTTTTAATGGTAATGCTGATAATGATTGGGATCAATTTTATCACACTTTAGATTTAACCGCTGGTAATCATGTGATTGAGATTTATAATAAAAATAATAATACAACCGGCAATGACTTTGCTCTTGATGACTTTGTCTTTTCTCCAATAAAATCAACTGATTATACTGTGACCGTAGTTTCAGGTTTAACTCTTACATGTCCTCCGGTTTCAGGTTGTTCTTATGATGATTTACCAATTGCAACATCAGTATCAGGTGGTTCAGCTGCATATAATCATACATGGGAAGATCCACATCATATTTTAACAGTAGGAGTTAATGATCCTTCTCCTGTTGTGGAAAAAGGAAAAGCTGCTGGTATTTACAATATAACCTATAAAGTATCATCAGGTGGCTGTACTGGGACTATAAATAGTACGGTTGCCATTTCTGATTGTAGAACTGAAGAAATATGTAAAGGTGAAGACCTTAAATTAACTGTTCCTTCAGGAGCAAATGTTATTGGATGGACGGAAGGAACTTCCGCTTTGGTTGGTGATGAGCCGGTAGTGTCACCTTCTGCTTCAACTACTTATACCATTAGGTATTTTAATGAACAAACTGGTAACTTAATTCCATTTGGTAATTTTGAAGGGGATCCAGGTGCTATAGCTGCAAATATAACATCTACATATACTTATAAAGATATGATCACTGAGGATACTGGTCTTAATGGACAATATAGTATTGGTCCTAATCCGGAAGCTTTTTATGATGGATGGATTACGGGTTTTACACCCAAAGTTTGGTTTTGGGATATTGATGATAATACGAAAGGTGATGGGACAGGTGGTATGTTTATGGCTAATGGAATTGACGAACCTAATAGGGCTGTAATATCAGTAGATGTTGATGTTGTTTCCGGAATAGATTATGTTTTTTCAGGATATTTTGCTAATATTCATATTGATCATGAAAATCCATACCAGTTGCAGTTTTTTGTAAATGATAAGGCTGTTGGAGTTGACTTTAATGGGGATAAAGATCATGATTGGAAACAGTTTTATGAAATTTGGACTGCTAATGTAACAGGTAAAGTTACTGTTGAAATTCGAAATCAAAGTAAGGCAGGGCTCGGTAACGACTTCGCCATTGATGACCTTGTGTTTACTCCTATTGTTGAAGAAGATGTGGTGGTGACGGTACATGAAAATCCTACTATAACTTTTGATCCTCAGAGTCTTTGTGAACTTTCCGGTGAAGCAATAAAGGCAACTGCTGCTAGTATTCCTGCAACTACAGGAATAAAAGCATTTAACTGGAGTGATGGGTCGAATATTCTGTTAAATACACCATATCCTACAGATGCTACGTTTCCTACTTTGGCTAATACTGCAACACCTAATACTTATCTTGTAGATCTTGAGGTTGAGGATAATAATGGGTGTAAGACTTTAGAAGAAGATGTAGCTATTACGGTAAATAAGTTGCCGTCATTATCCCTAAGTAATACAATCGTTTGTGCTGGAAGCCAAGGCGAGATCGAGGTAGATGCCGGATCAGGTACTTATTCATATAAATGGTTTTTAGGAACCGCCGATGTAACTACTTCAACTCCAGTTTTCACAGGATCAGACATTTATAGTCCGGTAGCTGATGATGCCACAGCTTATAAAGTACTGGTTACTAACACCACGACCAATTGTAGTACCGAGTCAGGAACTGATGCTGTAGTTTATAATCCAAACCCTACATTATC
>QKJP01000038.1 GCA_003249255.1 Bacteroidales bacterium | reverse complement strand
GGATAATTCACTCAATCCTTTTTCCTCATCTGCCAAATGTTTGAAATTTATAATGGACGATAAATAATGAACAGAACTGAGTTCTGGATATTGAAGTTCTATCTCAGAACAGAAACTTCGCAGATCAAAATTGGCATCACCAATCAACTTCAGCTTTAACAATTCAGTCCAAGCCGACAATTCATCAGGTTCTATTGTTATCCCACTTTCTAAACTAGAAGTCGCTTCATCAACCAACCCTAATTCAAAACAACCTCGAGCCTTAACAAACCAATAATCTGCATTTTTACTATCAATATCAATAGCCTTTTCTATGGCTGACAAACCTTCGGTGTAATCACCATCCTCCATCAAGGCACTGGCCATTCCATACCATGCATCTTCACTATTAGGTACAGCATCAGTCACCAAACCATAGAACCGAATGGCCATTTTATAATCACCTAGCTGCTCCCAACAATCCGCAATATATTGATACGTAAGAATAACATCCACATTTAAAGACACATGCTCAAGATAAAAATCAAGAGCTTCATAATAATGACCAGCATGTGCTAAACTATTACCCTTATTAAAATAGGCTTCGCAATGATTTGGGTTTACTGCCAAAGTAAAATCGTAGGCTTTACTGGCTTCTATGTAATTTTCTTGTTTATTATAAATGATACCTAAATTGTACCAAGCGTTTTCTGAAAAAGGATTTACATCCAATACTTTTTGATAATAAAGAATGCTATCTTCAGTTTGCTCTAATTTATCTTTTGCAAAAGCTAATTCAAATAAACCGCTTTCGTTATTGGGATATTTAGCCACCAAAGGCTCAAGAAACAAAACAGACTCTAGATAGAACTCTTCTTGATTAAGATTATATCCTATTTCTAGTAAGATACCTTCTTCATCTTCATAGGCCATGCTTGCAGCCAATCCAAAATTATCCATGGCTAAATCGATTAATCCCTTTTGAAGATAAATCCATCCCATAGTAATAAAAACCTCGTAATTTGTATTTTCAATGGGTGCCACACCCACAAGTATTTCAAGAGCTTCTTCTAGTTTGCCATTATCTGCTAAGATACCAGCTTTCTTAACCTGAAGAGACGATGCCTGAGGATGTTGACTTAACCCAATATGTAAAATTTGAGCCGCTTTATCTAATAAATTCTTATCGACATAAAACTCAAAAACGCTTTCAATTTGATGAACATCGAAATAAACCTCTTTTTCTGTACTTATCATCTGCTTAAAACGCTCTACAGCGCCTTGTACATCATCGTGGTTGGTGTGCAAGAATTCCTGCATAAATTATCTATTTTAGGTGCCAAAATTACCAATTAAACTCAGCAATGACAATCATTTAAGGATATAAATATCAACAACCCATTAACAATTGACCATTTTAAAACGATTAGTGACAAATAAACAAGGTAAAACACGTAAAGTTTACTCAACAATAGCGATTACATTAGTAAATTCATAGCTTACTTACATTCAAATCAAAGTATTAACTACGATCCTACAACTAGCAATCTTGCACATTTAAATGAAATCGCAACAATTGCCTATATATGCATCAAAAATCACAAATCGGTTCCTTTTTTTGTGCTATTTTAGCGGTTTTATTTGTCCAAAACTAAAAGACAATTTACAAAATAACAACATACAATTTAAACTACATACACTGTGAAAGATCAGATCCAACAACTACTTATTGATATGTTTGTAAAATGGGCTGGTGAAGAAGCTCGTTCTTTTATAACACTTCCTGCATCAGGCTCATACCGTATTTATAATAGAATCAGTGGACGAACAAAATCTGCTATTGGGGTTCATAATGCAGATACAAAGGAGAATGAGGCATTTATTGCTTTCACCAATCATTTTTTTGATAAAGGATTAGCGGTACCACAAATATATGACCGCAACGATGAACACTATATCTACTTACAACAAGATTTAGGTGATGTTACTCTGTATGCTTTTATGCAAGGTATCAGACATGGATCTGAATTCCCTAAGGAACTAACTCTTTTTTACGAGAAAACACTTAATGCACTTATCGAATTTCAACTTAAAGGTGGTCAAGGTTTAGACTATACTAAATGTTATCCACGCGAAGCTTTTGACAAACAATCGATGTTATGGGATTTGCATTATTTTAAATACTATTTTCTTAAACTAGCCAAAGTACCCTTTGACGAACAGCTTTTAGAGGATGACTATAACAAACTCATAGACTATCTCTTAGAAGCAGATTGTAGTCATTTTTTATATCGCGATTTTCAGTCACGAAACATCATGGTGATGGATGACAAACCATGGTTTATTGATTATCAAGGTGGGCGAAAAGGCGCATTGCAATACGATTTGGCTTCCCTATTATATGATTCAAAGGCCGACATACCCGATGAAATACGCGAACATCTGCTAAATCATTACATAACTAAATTAAGTAGCTACCAAACAGTTGATAAAACTCAATTCACAAACCATTATTATACATATGTCCTAATTAGACTAATGCAAGCCATGGGAGCGTATGGCTTTAGAGGCTTTTACGAGAAAAAAGAACACTTCCTAAAAAGTATTCCTTATGCCATTGCTAACTTAAAAGGATTACTTGAAAATGTAGAATTTGAAATAAAACTACCAACCCTGTTCACTGCGTTAAAAAACATTACTGAATCGGAAGAACTAAAATGCATTGGTCAAGACGACACAACACTAACGGTGTTGATTAATAGTTTTTCGTACCGAAGAGGAATACCTGTAGATATATCTGGCAATGGCGGTGGATTTGTATTTGATTGCAGAGCTATTAACAATCCTGGCAGATATGTAGAATATGCAGACAAGACCGGCATGGACGAGGAAGTCATTTCATTTTTCAAAAAAGAACCCGAAATGACTCAATTTTTAGATGGCACTTTTACCATAATTAATCAATCCGTCGAAAAATACTTGAGTAGAGGTTTTAAGCATCTAATGGTAAATTTTGGATGTACAGGCGGACAGCATCGGTCTGTTTATGCAGCAGAACAATTGGCAAAACACCTAAATAAAGACAAGCGTATTCGTGTAAAAATAAAACATATAGAACAAGAAATGAAAGCTAAAACACGCGCTCTATAAGATAAATTTCCGATCGTTTTTGAACAATAAATCATTTATATCTCTTTATAAAATAGTGACTTCTTTTACCACCTACATATTTAACACATAAAACATGACTAAAACTAAATGTAAGAAAAAAGATGAAAAAGAATTAGCAAAACCTACTCATAAATATGTATGCCACAAGTGTGGTAGAGGTTCGAACAATGAAGATAAACTTTGCAAGCCGAAAAAGAACAAATAACTTACAAACAGCTCATAAACAGAACCGATATAACATAGCATTAAAAATAATTATTAAACAAGGCCATTATGAATGCCATGATTTTTGCAGCTGGACTAGGAACACGTCTGATGCCACTAACACAAGACAAACCTAAAGCGATGGTATTGTTCAGAGACAAGCCACTTTTGTGGTATGCCATACAAAGCGTTGTAAAAGCTGGAGTTGAAAAAGTGGTAGTCAATGTACATCACTTTCCCGACACTATAATCAATTATATAAACAGTCAAAATTGGCCGATTCCAATTGTCATTTCAGACGAACGAAATAAATTGTTAGATACGGGAGGTGGTTTGGTTAATGCAAAACATCTTTTCATCCCTAATAAACCCATACTGGTTTACAATGCAGATATACTAACGAGTCAAGACCTTAATCACCTAATAAAGCACCATCAAACAAATAAAAATGAAGCTACACTAATGATAAACAAACGTCAAGGCTCTAGATATTTAAGATTTGATGAATCGATGCAGCTTTGTGGCTGGATAAACACTGCTACAAAAGAAGAAATTACAGCAAAAAAAGCTACTGTTTTAAAAGATTATGGGTTTTGCGGGATACAAATTATCAATTACGATCTTATTAGCCAGCTTGATTCAAACGAAGTGTTTTCGATTACAACAGGATATCTTAATACTGCTTCATCACACAAAATTCAAGGTTGGGAAATGGCACCAGAATCTAAATGGTTTGATGTAGGATCCGTGCAAAAGCTTAATGACGCTGAATTAAACTATTAAAATAAACAAAATCTCATTAATAAGAGTAACATGAATAATATCAATAGATTAAAAACTCCATTTGAAGAATTTACAGATTTTTTCAGTAATGGCAGTACATTACTTATTATATCCACATTAATAGCTGTTGTTTGGGCTAACCTAAATTACCATAACTACGAGCATTTTTGGCACAGTGAAATTGAAATAAACAATGCGCTATTTAATATCAAAATGGGTTTACTTCATTGGATTAACGATGGATTAATGGCCATTTTCTTTTTTGTGGTTGGCCTAGAAATAAAACGTGAATTATTAGCTGGTGAATTAAGTACTTTCAAACAGGCGTCATTACCAATTTTTGCTGCCATTGGAGGTATTATTGTGCCAATTATTATATATATGAGTTTTGGCCTTGAGGGCAATGCTAAAGGCGGTTGGGGAATACCAATGGCCACAGACATCGCATTTTCCTTGGGCATCCTTTCTCTTTTAGGGAAAAGAGTACCGCTCTCTCTAAAAGTTTTTTTAACAGCACTTGCAATTGTTGATGACTTAGGTGCTGTTATTGTAATTGCTATCTTCTATAGTGGCGCTTTAAATTGGACTTATATTTTTATTGCAGCAATTTTACTTAGTATTTTGGTTGTTGCTAATCTAAAAAACATCCAAAATCTTAAAATTTATACTTTCCTAGGTTTTATCATTTGGTACTTATTTTTACAATCAGGACTAGAAGGACCAGGAACAGGATTACACGCTACAATTGCAGGCGTACTTATTGCACTAACAATACCAGCTAGACCCAAAGTAGCTGTCAAGAGCTTTTTAGAGCACATAAAAAGCAGTCTCAATAAATTTCAATCCACACCTTCTGGAGATAACGAAATTGTACTAACAGACGCACAATTACACGTAATAAATGATATTGAATATGGCGTTAAAAAAGTACAAAGTCCTTTACAAAGCATCGAACATCAGTTCCACGGCTTTATAGGTTTAATAGTAATTCCTGTATTTGCACTCGCTAATGCAGGTGTTGCATTAACGTCAACAACAGACGATGGTAGTGTATTTACCTTTCTATCACTAGCCATTGCTGTCAGTTTGGTTTTTGGCAAAGTAATAGGCATTACACTATTTTCTTGGATAGCGGTCAAATCAGGTATAGCCGTTAAACCTAAATACACTTCATGGCTAACATTTATGGGACTTGGGTTACTTGGTGGAATTGGTTTTACGATGTCTATTTTTATAGCGAGTTTAGGATTTAAGGCATTTCCAGAACTACTTAATACTGCCAAAATAGGTGTATTTATAGGTTCTATTGCTGCTGGGTTAGCTGGATTCTACCTATTAAAATATTCTTTAAATAAAGATAGTTTAAAAAGAAATAGCCACAAAACATTGGTGTAAATTGAACATCTAACAACAAAACAGCTATAAAAACACTTGCTTTTGGGCACAAGATTTAGTAAATTTGTTGTGTTAGGATTATAGTTAAACCGCATCAAGTATTATTTGATTGTTAAACTCAACACTATTATAGTACCGAGTGACGCTATCGGTTTTAAGAGCGGGCCTCACCTTAGGGTTATCTTTTAGATACAGAGGATTATCGAGAAATTGGTGCACTCAAATCCTGTTCTTCAGGAGTTTAAATAATCAACATTTGGTGCGGCTTTTATACAAAGAGATTGTCTTTTCAGACAGTCTCTTTTTTTATTATTACCGCAAAACCTATTTCAAATACCAATAAAGAGGGGATAAATTTTACGGATGCGTGAATTTATCAGCAAGAAATGAACAACTTAACCATTAGTACATCAACTACCAAACAAACTTAGATCTATACTTTAAATATCTTTTAGTAGTATGTTTTCCTGAGAAGAGTTTAATTCTTCATTCATTCTATCAAGTAACGAACGAAGTTTTTTCATTTTTTCAGTTTCTTCTAGATGGATATCAGAAGCCCCATCCTTCTCAAGCATATTTATGACTGTAGACACATACAGTTGGTTTACATCACGTGCAGGTTGATACATAATTACTTTATCCTCCCCTTTAATTTCTGAAAGGACATTAGCACTCACCAAACCAAACAAAACATCAGTAATAAGGCGTATTGGAAGCTTTAACTCGTAAGATAGAGTTGCAGCATCACTCGGAGGCTTTGCTTCTATAAAATCGGCGATAACACGCCGACAAACAGCGAGAGATACAAATCGTTTATAAGAGTAACAAACAGGTTTATTGCCTAAATCAAACTCAAAACTTTTAACATTCTGAAAGGCAAAGGATATTTCAGAACCTAACATAACTATCAGCCAAGATGTTTGCAACCAAATAAGGAATAAAGGAAATGCAGCAAAACTTCCATAGATGGCATTATACTGAGATACTCCAATCTGAAAATTTATATAATAATATTGAAGAATTTGAAAAAGAGTACCAGAAACAATACCACCAAATAGAGCAGCAGAGAAATTAACCTGGGTATTAGGCATTATATATAGAAGAAGTGTAAAAACAATCCACACAAGAAAATACGGAATCCCAATAGCAAAAAAAGAACTCACATCCGAGAATAAAGAAATTGATTCTACCCGTTGATTAATATACACTATCAACCCTCCAGTAATGACTAAAAAAAGAATAGCAATCAACATCAATGAAATATAATCACTAAACATTCTTATAAAACTCCTAGCCCGCTTTATATTCCAAATTTCATTAAAAGACTCTTCAATACTACCTAATAATTTTAATACAGACCACAGTAGGACAATAAAACCAATACCTGCTATCATCCCACCTTTTATAGAGAGAAGATACTTATCTGCAAATTCAGTTACCCAAAGGATAATATCTTCATGACCTGCAAATTGTTCTTGAATATCCTCTCGCAAAGACTTTTCGAAACCGAAGCCTTTAGCAATACCAAAAGCCATTGCAACAGTAGGAACAATTGACAACAAAGAGTAATAAGTTAAGGCAGAGGCTTTTTGAACACAATTGTCTTTAACAAAACCACGAATAGAAAGAATAAAAACACGTACTAACGTAATTATGTAATAACGCGAGCCTGTGACAGTATCCGAAGTAATCGTCCAAATATCTTCGGAGAAATATTTTAAAATAGATATATACTTCTTTTTCAAAGCAGTAGGAGATTAAAATAAGAAAAATATAGCAAGCCTATAAGCCGGATCCTGTACTCAGTAAAACTGAGTGTCTATCATTTATCTACGTTTACAGTCACCTATAAACTTGAGCGACCTACCCCTCTCATCTTCTTTTTCAAGAAACAAAACGAGCCATTTCGTCCCCTAGGGGTAATGAGATATACATGGTCTTGCAATCTGTAAGTTGTACAGCCAATATAGTCACCTATACCGCTGGTGAGCTCTTACCTCACCTTTTCACCCTTATCTCGCAAGCGAGACGGTCATTTTCTGTTACATTACTATGCTTTTGCAAACATCTTCCTATTAAGAAGCACAGTGCTCTATTATTGTCCAGACTTTCCTCTCCTACATAAAGTAGCAGCGATAGACCAGCTTGCTATAATGCAAAGGTAAACAATTTATTCTATCTTATAAGGCATATATGAATCTAACTCTACTAAAAAAGCATCAGGATAACCTTTAGACTTTATTTCTGCCAAACCCGCTTCGGCTTCGTTCCCAATGTATTTACCTACAGTATATTTAAAAATCTTATCTTTCATTCTAAACTCCATCACACCTTCAAGACCCTCAAAGTGCGAAAGGTAAACAGGGTACCGAAAAGCACTTAACTGTACTGTATAGGTTTTATTAACATCAATCACAAGACCTTTGGATGAAGTGCCCGAACTTTTAGATAAATAAAAGTTTTTAGTATTAACAACAAACGCCTGTTCGTAGCCTAATTGCTTAACACGATCCAAATCACTTAAGGCTTCGTTGTAGGAACTATAACCACCCACACAAAAGCGTAAAAAACCATCAGCACAAGGGTATTCACGAGCTGTTTCCACATTCGTAAAAAATAATGGATCATTAGGTGGAAGCTTTAATGCAATAATTTGAATAGCATAGTAAGGAGCTACAGCCTCACTCATGCTAATAATCTTCTTATTAGTTCTTAGCTGAGCCAATTTATCTTGAGAATAAATAAATGAGCTATTGGCTAGATATAACAGGGCTAATATGGTTAATTTTATTTTCATTATATATTTCTATTGGTTGAGCAAATCAACTTAAAACAATTAAACTTTTGAAATTACTTATTAAAACGCCAAACAACAACTTCAACTCTACGGTTAGCTAATTGCTGGTTATCATCACAATAAACACCACGTTTGCATTTATTCTTCAAATAACGTTCGCCATAACCTCTAGGGATTACATTTCCATCAGACACCCCTTTAGATACTAAGTAAGCCTCAGCTTTTTCAGATACATTTTGAGAAATATCTAAATTATTATACATATTTCCTCTGGCTTCAGTATGCCCATTTAATTTAATCACTACATGAGGGTTTTTCTGTAAGAAACCAGCTAATTTATCCAAAGTAGCTAAACCTTCTTCTGTAATAACATCACCTCTATAAGGAATAACCATGTTGCTAATTTCATCCAAAACAACATCATTAAATATAGGAGTTAATGTCAACCCGTTGCTTTTAAAGTCTTCTATTTCCTGAATACCAACAATCATACGTTTTGCAGTAAACTCCGTGCCTTTTGAGACAACTATTTCAAACTCTTGTTTCTCGGTTTTATATTTATCAGGTATTTGTATGCTAATATTTCCTTTAGCATCAGTTTTTGACTTACCAATTACCAGACCACTTACTAAATCTCTAATTTCAACTTCTACACCTTCAATAGCATTCCCATTAAATGTACTTGTAATGTTAGTGGTAAAAACCGAAGGATATATAATTGAACTAACAGGGGGTGTAACCACAGCGGGCACTGAAACTGCTGGAATAACAACTGGCGCTTCAACTTTTTTCTCTTCACCTCCAAAAACAGGAGGTGATACCGCAGATTCTTCACTTTTAACTTCGCCTTTAGGAGCAATACTAAATACAACATCTCCACTACCTCCGCGATTGGAAGAAAGAAAACCTCTAAATTTATCCTTAGGATCTAACACATAACCA
>QKJP01000066.1 GCA_003249255.1 Bacteroidales bacterium | reverse complement strand
AAATCTCCACCTGAAAAAGGTAGTATTTTTTGCTCTCCACCTTGACAGAACCTCTTACTCAATCTGTATAGTATCTGAATGAAAAAAAGAAAAAAAATATCTTAAAAACAGTTAGTAGTGGTCTAGTGAATGGGTAGTATTATATTATACATTATGGTAAGCGATACGGGAATAGGAATTGCTGTTGATAAAATAAAGTATATTTTCGATCGTTTTAGAAAGGTATCCGATTCTACTAATAATTTGTATGGGGGAGTTGGCCTAGGTCTATCGATCGCATTAAAATTGTCGCAACTTCTAAAATGTGAGTTGTGGGCTACTTCTAAATTAAATAAGGGATCGGAATTTACGCTGTTAATACCCGAAAAATATGTGATAGTGATAGCAGAGTAGCGTTATGATATTTTCATTCAAATGCTTTCTAAGGACTTAATTCGCAATTCTCTTAGTATAATCGAGTATTGGCATTTGTGTATGGTAGTAAAAAAGGTAGTTAGGTTGTTTTTATAATGTCTATTATCTAAAGATTAACGTTTTAAAAAAGTTGTTAATCCCTTTTTTTAGCTTCTTCCCAAATTACATCCATTTCCTCTAAACTCATCTTCTTAAGGTCTTTTCCTTGTTGGATGGTTTGTTGTTCTAAGTAATTAAAGCGTTTAATGAATTTACGGTTTGTTCGTTCTAAAGCATTTTCGGGGTTAACGCCATATAAGCGAGCAGTATTGATTAGCGAGAAAAATAAATCACCAAATTCAGCTTCAATTTTATCCTGATCGGCATTTTTAATTTCTTCTTTCACTTCTTCCAATTCTTCCGCTACTTTTTCCCAAACCTGTTCTTTATGTTCCCAATCGAAACCAACTCCTCGTGCTTTGTCTTGTAGACGGTTAGCCTTAACCATTGCAGGTAAAGAATCCGGTACACCCTCTAATACAGTCTTGTTACCTCCTTTTTCTTTGAGCTTTAGTTTTTCCCAATTTTCTTCAACCTCTGTGGCATCGGCAACCTTAGTGTCGCCAAAAATGTGAGGATGACGATAAATTAACTTCTCATTTAAAGATTCAATGACATCAGTCATGTTAAAATCGCTGGTTTCAGAGCCTATTTTGGCATAGAATACAATGTGAAGCAGTACATCTCCCAATTCTTTTTTAATAAGTTGAGCATCGTTTTTGATGATGGCATCTGCCAGTTCGTAGGTTTCTTCGATGGTAAGCGTTCGTAAAGACTCATTGGTTTGCTTTTTGTCCCAAGGGCATTTTTCGCGTAACTCATCAAGAATGTCTAAAAGCTCTTTAAAAACAACTAGGGTGCGTTCGTTATGTGAAGGAAGCATATCTTTTAATGATTAATTGTTAATGTTTAATTGTCCATGTAGAATGAATAAATCTACCTGAACCACCTTTATGAATTGTTATTTATTCTTGGTTTATTAAATAAATTGAACTTTTATCTCACTATTGGTGTCTAATTGCAATAACTCAGATACGTTATCATGAGAAATAGCAATTTCCAGCAAATCGTCATCATTAAAAACTGCAATGAGGTCGCCCATTTCATCAGAATTGTATCCATCCGAAATGTGATCGATAGAGTTAGATTTACTTTGAACGATAATTTCAAACTCTTTTCCTACAGAATATTGTTCAAACATACTTTTCGAAATGTTTGAAACAGCATTACCATAAGGATCAATCGATATAATATTCCCAAATATGGCATTGGCTTGAATCATAGGATGAATTTGTTTAAGTACTAGGATATCTAAATCTTCGCAAAAGGCCTCAAAACAGAGTGTGGCACCATTCGATATTCTTATGGCAGTTTCAGTTATTGGCGTTAACCATTTTTTATCACCTTCTTTTGACGGAAATAAGCCAACACAGATTTCAAATTTATCAATATCATCAATTAAAGAAAGCAATCCGGTATCCCAGCTAATGATGTATTGCTCTTTATACTTTCCTATCACCAGTTTTTGATTGTTATCAGGCATGCCTACAAAAACGGTATGTATACTTCCTGCTTCAAAATAGTTTAAAGCGTTTTTGAGAATTAAAGCGGCTTGAGAAATGTGATGTGCTTTTACCGGGGGGCTTAATTCCACAAAGTTTATTTCCGGAAGAGCGCTATATATATGTCCTGCTACAAACGCAAAGTAATGATTGGGAGTGTTCCAGTCTGACAAAAGTGTAATAACAGGCATAGGCTTTATTGCTGTGAAATGCGCCAAAATGGTAGTGCATCTTCTAAATAAATGCAAAAAATGTTGTTTATTTGTGGCAACAAAAATAAGGATTATTCTTATCCATAACAGTTTTTTATACCGAATTCAGGTCATTCTATGATAGAAAAGTTAATCTACCTCGAATCAGTTGATTTAGTTGAGTTTTTAGGAGTAAATAACAGTAAACTCGAAACCATAAAAAATCGTTTTCCAAAACTTCGAATAGTAGCGCGTGGTAACTGGTTAAAGGCCAATGGAGATGCAGCTGAAGTTGCTGATTTTGAAGAGAAGATAAATCAACTGCTGGAATCTTATAATACATACAATGTTTTATCAGATAAGGTTTTGATGGAGGTATTAACCGGAGGTTATCGTTCGCCGGAAGGAAAGGGTGATGATTGTATTCTGTTTGGAGTATCGGGAAGACCAATCAAAGCGAGATCTGAGAATCAGGCCAAAATGGTAAAAGCTTTCGAGAAGAACGATTTAGTTTTTGCCAGTGGACCGGCTGGATCGGGTAAGACCTATTTAGCTATTGCATTGGCAGTTGCGGCTCTAAAAAACCGATCGGTTCGAAGAATTATTTTAAGTCGTCCGGCAGTAGAAGCAGGAGAGAAGTTGGGTTTCTTGCCCGGGGATATGAAAGAAAAGATTGATCCTTATTTACAACCTCTTTACGATGCACTTCAAGACATGATACCGGCTCTTAAACTGAAAGAATTTATGGAGAATGGTACTATCCAAATTGCACCATTGGCATTTATGCGTGGTCGTACTTTAAATGATGCCGTTGTTATACTAGATGAGGCACAAAACACAACCCATGCCCAAATGAAGATGTTTCTAACGCGTATGGGTGGATATACTAAATTTATTGTTACCGGTGATATCTCGCAAATTGATTTACCAAATCCGGGACAGTCGGGTTTATTACAAGCGCTAAAAATCCTAAAAAAGGTTAAAGGAATTGCGCAAATTGAGTATGGGGTAAAAGATATTGTACGTCATCAATTGGTACAAGATATTGTTAATGCTTACGATGCAGATCAAATTGAAAAACGTAAGCATATCAAAGAGAAAAACGACAGGCAATAATAAAAGATAGAGCCCTCTTTAAATATTGCTTAACCTGAAAATATTCAGTATTTTTGTGCCAAAATTAAATGTATTGTAAGTATTGTGAAATGCTTTAAAGCTTGTCATTTATCTAAAGCATCACATCTAATAATTAGTCATCTAAAAAAATAATATAAATCACTTCAATTAATTGAAAATGAGTAACGCTATCGTTAAAACAGATTTTAACTTCCCTGGTCAAAAGGACGTTTACAAAGGAAAAGTTCGTGATGTTTATAACATCAACGACGAGCATTTGGTAATGGTGGTATCTGACCGCTTGTCGGCTTTTGATGTAGTTATGCCAAAAGGTATTCCTTACAAAGGACAAGTTTTGAATCAGATTGCTGAGAAATTTTTAGATGCAACAGCCGATATTGTACCAAACTGGAAAATAGCTACTCCGGATCCTAACGTAACTGTGGGGCATTTCTGTGAGCCATTTGCAATTGAAATGATTGTGCGTGGATATTTAACCGGTAGCTCATGGCGTTTGTATCAAAAAGGAGGTCGTGATATCTGTGGTGTTGCTATTCCTGATGGTATGAAAGAGCACCAAGCATTCCCGGAGCCAATTTTAACACCTACCACAAAGGCAGAACAAGGTGCTCATGATGAGAATATTTCTCGCGAAGAAATCTTAAAGCAAGGTATTGTTTCTGAAGAAGATTACTTAGAGTTAGAAAGAATTTCTTTAGCTTTATTTAAACGTGGTAGCGAAATTGCCAGAGAAAAAGGTTTAATCTTAGTTGATACAAAATACGAATTTGGTAAGAAAGATGGTGAAATCTATTTAATCGATGAGATTCATACGCCGGATTCATCTCGTTATTTCTATGCAGATGGTTATCAGGAGCGCTTTGAAAAAGGTGAGAACCAAAAGCAATTATCTAAAGAATTTGTTCGTGAATGGTTAATGGAGCACGATTTTCAAGGTCGCGATGGGGATATTTTACCGGAAATGTCTGATGCAAAAGCAGAAGAGATTTCAGAGCGTTACATCGAACTTTACGAGCAAATCATTGGTGAGAAATTCGTAAAAGCAGATATTTCTAGTGTAATAGCACGTATCGAGAAGAATGTGACAGAATATTTGAATTCGTTATAATAAAAATAGGATTGACAGAAGGCGTATGTCGTTTTCTGTTCATAAAAATATAGAGCGGGAGTCGTATGGCTTCCGCTTTTTTTTGTGCAATTTTTTATTGAGCTCAAAAGTAATTATCAATGAAAGTCAAAGGCATAATCTTAGCGTACTTGATAGAATTACTTCATGGTCTAATAGTACAAGAAGTGCTTTTAATATATTTTGTATTGTGCTTTAAATGTACAATTGTTTAATGTGTTGATTAATAATAATTAAACGTATTTGATTTAACCGTTAAATAACAGTTTTCACGTTTTTTTAACGAACATTAAAGTGGCAATCCGGTACATTGGTTTTACAATTAACAAACAAAAATTAAGAGTTATGAAAAGAGGTTTATGTATCCTATTAGGTTGTATGATAATGTCACTATCGTATGCGCAATATGACTGGGATGGTATTGATGTTCCGGCTGAAAGCGACAAAACAGATGTTACCTGGGAATTAATCGAAGCTTTATCAGACGATTTTAACTACGAAACACCATCAGGTGATAATAAAGGAGAAGTTTTTAATGCGAAATGGGAAGATGGTTATATTAATTCATATCCCGGTTTTGGGAAAACAATATGGACACCTGATAACTCTCAAGTAACAGGTGGGAACTTAGAGTTTAAAGCAACTGTTAATCCTAACGTAGAAAACGGTAATTATTTTAGTGCCATTCATGCCAGAACGTCTCTAAAATATCCTGCATACATTGAAACGCGTGTGAAAATTATGAATTCTGTAATGGCCAACGCGGTTTGGATGTTAAGTGAAAATAGTGCTGAAGAAATTGACATTGTTGAAGCTTATGGTTCCAGCTTCTCCGAAAGTGCCGGTGCTGCTAAAACATGGTTTGCTCAGCGAATGCATTTGAGTCATCATACTTTTGATAGAAGTGTTAGTCCAATAGTAGATTATCAGCCTAAAGATGGAGGTAGTTATTATCAACTACTACCAGCGGGTTCATTATGGCGCGATGGTTTTCATACGGTTGGTGTTTATTGGCGCGATCCTTTTCATTTAGAATACTATGTTGATGGTAATTTGGTTAGAACGGTAACCGGAGCCGAAATGATTGATCCCAATGAACATTTAGATGGTAACGGTTTAACTTCACCTGAAACCATAATTGTATCTGGTGCAGCTCAGCAATGGCAAGTTAATAATAATGTTTATCCAACTGATAATGAATTAAGTGTTGAAGCTGATAATGTTTTTAAAGTAGATTGGATTAGAGCCTATCAACGAATAGGAGGAGAAGACTATTCAAGTTCTGTTGATGTAAAAGTTTTAGATAAAGTGGTAATAAATAATCCTGTTGAAGATTACATTAGTCTTATTCAAGGAAGCGGAGTGGTAAAAGTAGATTTTTATAATCTATCAGGCAGTCTTGTTCTGTCTCAGAAAATTTCTTCTTTAAATCAAAATTTAATTTCAGTTTCTGACCTTACTTCTGGCATGTATGTTCTGAGTATTACCGATGAAGTGGGTGATGTAGTAGTCACTAAAATTGTTAAAAAATAGATTGTGCGCTATTAAAATGTTTTTCACTGATATTTATAAACATAACTAGTTTTTAAGGCTTGTGGTATTGGACTACAAGCCTTTTTCTTTTTGAAAAATCTGTTTTTTGATACTTTTGTGTCGATGTAGTGTCTTTTTAATGAAGAATACTTTGTTTATCATCTTAATCTACGAATCTTTTCAATGACTAAAAGCGAAATTTTTAAACGTCTTCTTCCCGGATTTCTACCCATTGTAATATTTATAATCGCTGATGAGTTTCTAGGGACGTTATGGGGGCTGGTTGTGGCAATTCTCTTTGCAATAGGAGAGCTTGTTATCGGATATATTAAGGATCAATCCATAGATCGTTTTATCTTGTTTGATGTAGGACTTTTGGTTGCACTAGGGACGGTTTCAATCATTTTGGAAAATGATCTTTTCTTTAAGTTAAAACCGGGTGTCATTTCATTATTGATGACAGGATTGATAGGTTTCTCTGTTTACTCCAAACACAACATTATGCTTATGTTATCGCAACGGTACATGAAAGGCATAGATATGAATCCAATGCAAGTGTGGCAAATGCAGCAGAGTATGAAACGTGTATTCTGGATGATGTTAGTATACTCCATATTAACCATAGCCTCATCTTTTATAGAATCTAAAGCAACATGGGCTTTTCTAAGTGGCCCCGGATTAGTAGTTGTCTTTGCTTTATTTTTCGGCTTAGAATGGCTAATCAAGAAGAAGCAAGTAAAAGAATTTGGGCAGGAAGAATGGGTGCCTTTGGTAGATGCAAATGGACGAATCAATGGTTCTGCACCACGTTCCATAGTACATGGAGGTTCAATGTTATTGCATCCGGTAGTTCATTTACATGTATATCACAATGATGGTATTTGGTTGCAGAAGCGGCCTGTACACAAAAAAATTCAACCCGATAAATGGGATACAGCCGTAGGTGGACATGTAGATATGGGAGAAGACATCGAAAAAGCCTTGGCAAGAGAAACTCGCGAAGAAATAAACTTAACAAATTTTGATGCAAAAGCCTTAAAGCCTTATGTCTGGCAAAGTGCAATTGAACGCGAATTGGTTTTTGTATTTATCACCAATCATGCCGGGCCTTTTTCTTGTGATACCAACGAAGTAGAAGACATCCGCTTATGGTCTCATGATGAGATAAAGTCTAATCTAGGTAAAGAAATATTCACACCCAATTTTGAGTATGAATATAAGAATTTGTTAATGAGTAAATAAGGTAATTTGCAAATTCTCACATTACTTTACCCTAAAATCAAAAAGATAGCCGGGCGCTTATTAATTTCAGGTAGCTTCTTCTTCCATTGAGCAACCGTTTTAGTTTTGATGTATTCATTCTCAGTGGTAATGTCACAAGCAATACATAAACGCGTTTTCGGATGACAAGTTGCTATTATAGCCTCTAGCATCTTCATGTTTCTGTATGGAGTTTCAATAAAAAGCTGAGTCTGGTTTTCTTTGATTGATCGATCTTCTAACTTCTTTAAAGTTCGCGAAGCGTCTTTAACAGGCAAATAACCATTAAACGCAAAGCTTTGTCCGTTTAAGCCCGATGCCATTACAGAAAGTAGGATAGATGAAGGCCCTACCATTGGTATTACATCAATGCCTCCTTTATGGGCTAATTCAACAATGTCAGCGCCGGGATCAGCCACTCCGGGAACACCTGCCTCAGAAATTAAACCTATCGAATGGCCTTCTTTTGTTGGATTTAAAAAAGAAGGAATGTCATTGGGATGAGTGTGTTTATCCAATACAAAAAAGATTAATTCATCAATGTTAATGCCTTTATCCACCCGTTTTAAAAAACGTCTGGCCGAACGTTCATTTTCAACAATAAAGAATTTAAGGTTAATAATGGTAGAAATTACATCTGCGGGTAAGTTTCTTTCAATGGGGCTTTCTCCAAGAGTATTGGGAACTAAATATAATTGACCTTTCATGTGATTATTTTTGCGAATGCAAAGATATAAAATCCGATAATTATTTTTATATGATCATTTTTAATGCTGTTGATAAATGGTATAGATTTGAAATAGTGGACAGAATTATTATATTCACACATGAAAAAATGGGAGCATGCTGAAAATCCATTAATAGAGTAAGCAAAACTTTTATCTAACTCAAAATGGCAGAACAAAAACAAGTACAATCCAAAATGGCAATGATTTTAATTGCTTTTTTTATAGGTCCATTAGGTATTCATCGTTTAATGATGGGGTACAGCAATTGGTGGTTAATGCTGATTACCTTTGGAGGATGTGGAATTTGGTCGTTAATCGACTTTATTCGCATTGTAATAGGTGATATGAAAATGGCAGACGGAAGGGAATTAACCTAAAAAAATAAGTTAGAAAAGCGGTAATCAATTGGTTACCGCTTTTCTCTAAAAACTATATAATGCGAAACGAAAACGAAAAATTTTGTCATAATTGTGGGGCTAAAATAGATGTTAATGCCGAATTATGTCCTCAATGTGGAGTACGTCAACCTGCTCCCGGTAGTAAATCAGCCTCTCAGCAAGAGCAACAAAACAAATGGATCATCACCTTGATTCTGTGTTGGTTTTTAGGTGTTTTTGGAGTACACCGTTTTTATACCGGCTATGTAGGTATAGGAATTATTCAATTACTTACACTTGGTGGTTGTGGCATATGGACTATAGTGGACTTCATTATTATTGCCATTGGTAATTACAAAGATGCAGATGGAAATCCTATTAAATCAAATTAGAAGTTGAAACTTCTTATCAAATATCTTTGGGTAAATAAAATAATGAGTGGCGTAGCAATATATTTGGCTATTGCCACTTTGTTATATAAGTTAGATGTTGTCAATTTATTTCCACCATGCCTTTGGCTTACTTTTTTTGATTTTAAGTGTCCGGGCTGTGGCTTAACCCATGCATTTCTGTATTTAGTTAAGTTGGATGTTCAACGTGCTTACGAAGCCAATGGTTTAATATTTATTGTGGTTCCTGCCGGAATCCTATTCCTTGTTAGGGATTATCGTATGTTTTTATCTAGAAACAAAGTTTAAGTTTTGAAAATTACATTGTTAGGTACAGGTACATCTTTAGGAGTTCCTGTTATTGGATGTGACTGTGAAGTTTGTGCTTCATCCAATCGCAAAGATCGCCGTTTAAGGACATCTTTATTGGTCGAGGGTGAGCGTTGTAATTTTGTTATTGATGCAGGTCCCGATTTTCGAGAACAAATGCTTACTGCAAAAATTAAACATTTGTCTGCTGTTGTGTTAACCCACGAGCATCGTGATCATGTTGCCGGTTTAGATGATGTTCGAGCCTTTAATTGGCACACCAAAGCTCCCGTTGTATTATTTGGTGAAGAAAGAGTTTTAAACAGTATACAGCATACTTTTTCTTATGCATTTAGTGCCGAGAAATATCCCGGAGTACCAGATTTTGATTTGAACCAATTGACAGAAAAACCTTTTAGTGTCTGTGACATTGAATTAATCCCTATTCGTGTATACCATCATCGTTTACCTGTTCTTGGCTATAGAATAGGAGACTTTGCTTATCTAACAGACTTAAATAGCATTCCTGATGATTCAATGCTTCTTCTTAAAGGCATTAAAATACTAATAATTGATGCTTTGCGTTATTCACCTCATATATCTCATTTTTCCATAACTGAAGCCATTGAAGTTTCAAGGAAGGTTGGTGCTCCTAAAGTAATTTTTACCCACATGAGTCATGAGGTTGGCTTGCATGAGAAGGTTAATGAAAATCTGCCTGAAGGTTTTGAATTAGGATATGATGGAATGCAAATCAATTTATAAAAAATGAAACGAATAATAATTTTTTTGGTCTCTTTAGTAAATATTTTACCTTTGTTTTCACAAATCAAAGCCACAACAGAAAATGGTACAAAAGTACTACTGTTTGACAATGGTACTTGGGTAAAAGAAGAAAAGCAAGTTGCAGTAGTAGGGATAGATTCAACCCTAGTAAAAGAGATTCCAAAAGCCAGATTATTTATGAGCCATAGTGAAAAAATGGCTCGTCACTTTGGAAAAGTAAAAGGAAAAGTGGGTTGCGATGTAATTTGCAAAAACAACTCGGGTGAGATTAGCGTAACCTTTCAGTTAGGAATATTTGTAGGCGATGGTTATAAATACTTTGGAGGATCATTACAAGATTGCGCCATGGATTTAAAACTAGCCGATGGTCAATCCTTACGTTTAATAATTAAAGATGAAGTATCTCAAACTTTTAATACAAAAACAGATGTTTCTTTTTTTAGAGGGAGTGTCGTGTTAAATAATGAGCAGATTTCAAATCTTATCCAATTTCCTGTACAGGAAGTATACGTAGACTGGAAGAAAAACCCCGAAACTTACCCGGTGCAAAATATGGATGTAATAAAAAATGGATTAAAACAACTAATACAATAATTTTAAACAATTAATTAATGAAGAAAAGTATTTTGTTAATAGCATCACTTTCAATGTTGCTATTTGTTTCGTGTAACAAATCAGACGAAGATGAAAAACCTGAAATAAATGAAAACGCACCTGTGGTAACAGATGATGTAGTTCAAATGAAACAAGGAGAAAAGGTTTTTGTCGATATATTGGCTAATGATAAAGATCCTAATGATAGTTACATTGAAATCGAATCACTGGGGAAGATTTCTGATGATTTTGTAATTGAAAAATACAACCGCAAAATAACCATTACCGCATCAATTGATGTAGCAGTTGGTTCTTATTCATTTGAGTATAAAGTAAAAAACAAAACAGGAGACATTGGAAGTGGAGAAGTGTTTGTTACAGTGTCAGAGAAACCTAAAGAGAAGTTTTTTACTTTCCAAGGAGAAAAATATTCTGCAAAAATAGGAAATTGGATTTCAGCTCAGTCTTTCGGTTACGATTATGCCTGGGCTGATGCAACTAATGAAGATATTACCATTTATTTTTATGTAAGTGCCGCTCTGGATTATGATACTAAGGGTAAAACATTTAAACTTACGACTGTATCAAGCAAAGAAGATCTTAAGAAAAATGAGGTTTTCATTAAACTTTATGACACTAGAAAAGGATGGCAGAAAGGAGTAACTTACAATGTGAACGAAGGTCAAACAATTGAAATGAAGGTTACTGGAGTATCACCAATAGATATTGATTCAATCTTTAGCTTTGAAAACTTGGAATTAGAAGATGGCTCAAAAACTTCTGGTTATGTCATGGGGAATTAGATAATGTATAATATACGTTTGTAAAACTGTAAAAAAAAGCCGCTTAATGCGGCTTTTTTTACTTTAGGTATTTAAACACTGGTAATTTTTAATGGAAAAAGTGTTTTTAAATATAGATCTGGTGTCTAAATCCTGATTCCTTGACAGAAAAACTTATTCAATTGTTATATGTGGCTAGAAGCTAATAACTAGAGGCTCAGAGCTTTTGTAGTGGAGGGTCATGATCTATACCACTTTAACCTTTTTGATGGCATCGCCTTTATGATATTGTAATCGTTCCTTTAAATACTTGTTTTGCAGGACCAATTAACCAAATGTTTTTAAAAGATTGCTCATCAACTCTTTCAAAACGCACTTGAAGCTCACCTCCTTTAACCGTTATGTTGTAGTCTGTTGCCGCATTTCCATTCAGGTGAGCAGATATAGCAGAGGCCACAACACCGGTTCCACAAGCTAAAGTTTCATCTTCAACGCCACGTTCATAAGTGCGCACCGAGATGTGATTATCAGACAATTCTTCCACAAAATTCGCATTTGTACCCCCCGGTTTAAAAACATCTGAATATCTTACCTGAGCACCTTCCTTAACCACATCAAATTGCTCCAAGTGTTTGCAAAAACGCACATAGTGAGGAGATCCTGTATTTAAAAAGAAATAGGAGTCTTTAGAGCTTATTTCATTAACATCAATCATCTTTAACGAAACAATGCCATCTTTATAAGATGCTTCGTGCTCACCATCCACAGCCATGAAGGTAAAATCTTCAGGATTTGAAATAACTCCGATGTGCACAGCAAAAGCAGCAATGCATCTTCCTCCATTACCACACATCGATGCTTCTTTACCATCACTATTATAATAGCGCATTGTAAAATCTAATGTATCATGGTTTTCTAAAAGCATTAAACCATCGGCACCAATTCCAAATCGTCTGTCGCATAGAAAGTTTACCAGTTTTTCATCGCTTCCGTCAAAGGTATTCTTTCTATTGTCAATGATGACAAAATCATTTCCGGTACCCTGGTATTTATAAAATTCTAACATAATGGCAGTTACTTATTATATTTTCAAACGTTAAAATTCAGTTAATGCAGTGGATTCTATAATTAAAACAGGGAAAGAATCTTTTAATTATAAATCATTCATATAACTAATTTTGCAAAGTTAGTTTTGCAATCTGGTTTTATCCTACAAAACTTAAAAAAAAGTTAAGGTCAAATATTAAATACTTAAAGGCATAAGATTTGATTGACATAAAACGTTAATATTAATGTTGAATAGGAGAGAACTAATGAGATTGAAACGTTTTGTGGATACCGTGGTTCTTTAATAAAAGAATAAGTTATGAGTAAAAAAGGAATTTTAACAACTGTTTCAATTTCAGTTTTTAGTGCTTTGATAGCAGTATATTTTTATTCTCAAGTGGTTCAGCCGGAACCCCAAATTGTAACCATAGAAAAGCAGGTGACACCCGCTGCTATTGCAAGTACAACTTTTGAGTCACAAGGTCGATTGTCTGATCTTACCTTTGCTGCCGAAAAGTCAGTTAATGCTGTTGTTCATGTGATGACAAAGGCGCAAAGGTCAGATTACAATTCCAATAATCCATTTTATGAGTTTTTCTTTGGGCCAGGTGGTAACATGCCCCAACCTTCACCGGTTACAGGTAGTGGTTCAGGGGTTATTTTAACCCAAGATGGTTATATCATTACCAATAATCATGTTATAAACGAAGCTCAGGAAATAGAAGTGGTTCTAAACGATAAGCGAACCTTTATTGCAAATTTAGTAGGAGCAGACCCTACATCGGATATTGCTCTGTTAAAAATAGATGCCGATGATTTACCCTATATTAATTATGGTGATTCCGACAATCTGAAAATCGGCGAATGGGTTTTAGCCGTTGGAAATCCATTTAATTTAACCTCCACAGTAACAGCTGGTATTGTGAGTGCAAAAGCGCGAAGTATCAATATTATTGCCAATGGAAATCAGCCTCTGGGAATTGAATCCTTTATTCAAACTGACGCAGCTGTAAATCCCGGAAATAGTGGAGGTGCCTTAGTCAATCAAAGGGGAGAACTCGTGGGAATTAATACCGCAATTGCTTCCAGAACCGGATCGTATACCGGTTATTCCTTTGCTGTACCCATAGCCATTGCCAAAAAAGTAGTGGCTGATCTCATGGAATATGGAACTGTTCAGCGTGGATTATTGGGCGTCACAATCGTAGAAGTAAATGAAAAAAGTGCTCAGGAGCTTGAAGTTGACATTGATAAGGTAGAAGGGGTATTTATTGTTAATCTTTCAGAAGATGGGGGAGCCAAAGCTGCCGGATTAAAATCCCGTGATATTATCATTTCAGTTGATGGACAAACTGTTAATACAGTTCCTGAGCTACAGCAACGCATTAGTATACACCGTCCGGGAGATCAAGTGCATTTAATAATAAAAAGAGATGGCAAAAAGCAACCTTATACGGTTATCCTACGTAATACTCGTGGAACTACAAGTTTAATATCAGCTGATGAAATAAATGAAGTACTAGGAGCTACTTTTGAACCTATATCTCAATCGGATAAGATACGACTTCGAATTAATCATGGGATTAAAGTGAAAAGTCTTAAAGAAGGTAGGTTGAAAAAAAGTGGAGTAAAAGAAGGATATATTATTACAAAAGCGAACCGAAAGAACATTGGAATTGTTGATGATTTTAGGAGAGAAGTTGGGAGTGTGGAAGATGCTCTCTTTTTGAGTGGAATATATGCCAATGGTCAAGTTGTTTATTATGCTGTCGATATGAATTGATGGTCGGTTTTTCAATATTATGCGCGAATGCTGTTGTGAAAACCATTAATTGTTTGTAATTTCGCGCGGTATTTTTCTTAAGGAATATGAGACAATTAAAGATAACTAAGTCAATAACAAACCGCGAAAGCGCCTCATTAGACAAGTATTTGCAAGAAATCGGTCGTGAGGAATTAATCTCTGTTGAAGAGGAAGTAGAATTAGCTCAACGAATAAAGAAGGGGGATCAGATAGCATTAGAGAAGTTAACTAGAGCTAACCTTCGTTTTGTGGTTTCAGTTGCAAAACAATATCAAAATCAAGGATTAAGTTTGCCGGATTTAATTAACGAAGGAAACCTTGGATTAATTAAAGCCGCTGAAAAGTTTGATGAAACACGCGGATTTAAATTTATTTCTTATGCGGTTTGGTGGATTCGTCAATCCATATTGCAAGCATTAGCAGAGCAATCCCGTATTGTACGTTTACCTTTAAATCAGGTTGGGTCATTAAATAAAATAAACAAAGCCTACTCTAAATTTGAACAGGAGAATGAGCGTAAGCCATCGCCTGAAGAGCTTGCTGAGAAGTTAGAGTTACCAGCTGATAAGGTTGCTGACACAATGCGAGTAAGCGGTCGTCATATTTCTGTAGATGCACCTTTTGTAGAAGGTGAGGATAACAGCCTTTTGGATGTCTTAGTGAATAGTGACTCTCCAAATGCAGATAAGTCATTAATTAATGAGTCTTTAGCGAAAGAGATCGAACGCGCATTAGCAACACTTACTGAAAGAGAGAGTGATATCATCAAGTTGTTCTTTGGAATTGGAACTCAGGATATGACGCTTGAAGAGATAGGAGAGCGATTTGGTTTGACGCGCGAGCGTGTTCGTCAGATTAAAGAAAAAGCTATTCGTCGTTTACGTCATACATCAAGAAGTAAATTATTAAAGACTTACTTAGGGTAGATTTCATTTAAGAATATATTAGCCCGGAGAAAATACTTCTTCGGGTTTTCTTTTTATTGAGATTAGATATTGAAGTAAAATATCTTTGTGAAGTTTTATTTTATACCACATGTGATCATGTCTTAGCTAAAATACTTTCATTTATTAAGCTTCTTTTCTAAGGCTTTAATCTCATCCCTGTATTGAGCTGCAGTAATGAAATCCAATTCTTTCGAAGCTTTTTGCATCGCTTTTTTGGTCTTTTCAATGGCTTTTTCAATTGCTGATGAGCTCATGTAATCAAACACAGGATCCGCTGCATAATCCGGTTTCTCAGGCTCTACATAATAATGCTTTTCTTTCGATAAATCAGAGATGATAGATTTCGTTTGTTTGCTAACGGCTCTCGGAACGATGCCATTTTCTTCATTGTATTTTAATTGTTTTTCTCTTCTGTATAAAGAGCTATCGATAGTTGCTTGCATGCTTTTTGTGATGACATCTGCATACATGATTACTTTCCCATTTAAATTACGCGCAGCCCGTCCAGCTGTTTGAGTTAAAGATCTTTCCGAACGAAGAAAGCCTTCTTTATCCGCATCCAATATAGCGACTAACGATACTTCCGGTAAATCCAACCCTTCTCTTAGCAAGTTTACCCCAATTAATACATCAATGGTGCCTTTTCTTAGGCTTTCCATAATCTTTACCCGGTCTAAAGTGTCAACGTCAGAATGGATATATTCACAATTAATCGATAGTTTGGTCAGATACTTAGTCAATTCTTCTGCCATGCGTTTGGTAAGGGTCGTAACCAAACAGCGTTCTTTTTTATTAATTCTTTCATGAATCTCTTCAATTAAATTATCGATTTGATTTTTACTTGATCGAACTTCTATTTCAGGATCAATTAAGCCTGTCGGTCTTATTAGCTGCTCTACAACAACACCTTCACTTTTTTCTAATTCATACTCAGCCGGAGTTGCGCTTACGTAGATAATTTGATTAATAAGATCTTCAAATTCCTCAAATTTTAAAGGTCTGTTATCTAAAGCAGCAGGAAGCCTAAAGCCATACTCTACAAGTGTTTGTTTTCGAGATTTATCACCTCCGTACATGGCTTTGATTTGAGGGAGAGTAACATGACTTTCATCAATGAAAATTAGAAAATCATCAGGGAAATAGTCTAATAAGCAGAATGGTCTTGCGCCCTCACTTCTGCCATCAAAGTACCGGGAGTAATTCTCAATCCCCGGACAATATCCTAATTCGCGTATCATTTCCAGATCATAGTTCACCTTTTCTTCAATCCGTTTCGCTTCTTGTGGTTTGCCTATTTCATCAAAGAACTCAATTTGTTGAACTAAATCATCCTGAATTCTTTTGATGCCATCTTGAATTCGGTCTTTAGAGGTAACAAAGATATTTGCAGGGTAAATTAACATGAAGTCAAGCGAATCTATTTTTTTTCCGGTTTCAGGATTAAAGGTTTCGATGGACTCAATTTCATCTCCCCAAAAGATTACACGACATCCATGATCTGCATAAGCTAAAAATATCTCCACAGTGTCTCCTTTTACCCTAAAGGTTCCTCTTTCAAAAGAGACTTCATTTCTAGAATATAAAGCATCTACAAGTTGACGTAAAAATACATTTCTCGCAATGGATTGATTTACTTTAATGTTAATGACTCCCGAGCTAAAATCTTCCGGATTACCAATACCATAAATGCATGAAACGGATGAGACGACAATTATATCACGCCTACCGGATAATAAAGCTGAAGATGCACTCAAACGAAGCTTTTCTATTTCGCTATTTATGGATAAGTCTTTTTCTATGTAGGTATCTGTAACCGGTAGGTAAGCTTCAGGTTGATAGTAATCATAGTAAGACACAAAATATTCAACCGAATTATCCGGAAAAAAAGTTTTAAACTCACTGTATAGCTGAGCTGCTAAAGTTTTATTATGTGATAAAATGAGAGTAGGACGCTGCGTTTCTTGAATGACATTGGCCATTGTAAACGTTTTCCCGGAACCAGTAACGCCTAATAGTGTTTGATGTTTGATGTTATTGTTTATTTCTTCAGTCAAAGCTTTAATTGCCTGCGGTTGGTCTCCGGTCGGTTGGAAATCGGCAATGATTTTGAAATCCATATTGAGTTTATTAATACTTGGAAAACAAAAAAGCTGCAATCAATGTTGCAGCTTTTTTTATGTTATTTTCTGTTTTTTTGACGTCGTTTGATAATTCTTCTGTTTTTCGAGGAGATCTTGTATTGACCACGTGTTTTTAAGTAAGCTTTTCGATTGTACTTTGGTTCATTAATCCATCTGGTATCATTAATGACGTAACGCATTCCGACGGTAAAGGTGTAATAAAAATCCCATGATTCTGTATCGTGAGTAATCATTTCTCCTGTGTTTGGATCGTTTGATACCCAATTTTCATGTCCATCTAGAAGATCTGTAAAAGGTAAGGTGCCATTCCATTCGAGGTTAACACTGTATCTATTGCTTATCCAATAATCTAATCCTAGGCCAGCGGTTGCCTGAGGAGCAATACCTGATTTTTGATGTCTTAATGTATTTGGCTCATAACCAAAAGGTCCGTACCATTCTTTTGCGGTATAATAAATAAGCCCTGCTTGAGCCAAAATGTAAGGTTTAAAAGTACGTTGCTTATAGTAACCAAATATTAAATCAAGTGGTTTGAATTTCGCTCCAACTCCAAAATCAACATAAAAATTTTGAAAATAGGCATAAGGTTCAGTTTCTCCCGGGTATATTTGATCTCCGGTCATACGTCCGGTCATTAGCTGTGCTCTCCAGGCAAGGTACCTTTTCCATTCTTTTTCAAGATTGGCTCCATAAGTATAACTGGTTCTAGATTCATCCACCAGATCTCCAAAAAATAATGTGACACCTGCTCTAGGTGCTACACTAACTGCATCCAGAAGAGTTGATCTTTTGCGTCGTTGAGCATTTCCATCGAAAGAAAATACAAGGCAAAAAAACACTAATAATATACTAACGCTATATTTTGATGGCATTTAGTTCTTATTTAAAAGCAAAATTGTAAAACTTATCAATTGACATTATCAATACTCTACCAAAAAAAACAAAACTTTATTAAAGATTATGATATTTTTTATGAAAGCACTGTAAAATTTTACCATTTACACATATTAATTAATCAAAAATAAAACTTTTCTGTGCAAAAATCATTATTAATATACATAATAATGATTTAAATTTCAGAATTAATTTGAGTTTTTAAAGTTAATTTGTTTTATATTATTGCTTATTTAAATGATTTTAAGAATATTGAAAGGTTTTCTTTATTCTTTGAATTATTTAAATTTTTACCCGCAGGGGTATAAAGATATTCCACTTCTTTGGAGAAGTACTCTGTCACCTTGCCTCTTACGACTTTCATCGTACTATTTACCAGTTTGTTTTGTTCTCTAAGCGCCTCAGGTAAAATTCCAAAGGCGGATGGAAACCATCGAGCAGGGAAAGTATTTTCGGTGTTTTTACCACTTCTTAAATGTTTAAGGTCCTTATCGAGCTCTTCCAAGATAGCATCTAAATCATCTGGATTAGTAATGTCCTTATGTTGCTTCTTAGCAAAGGTTTTAATTGCATCAGAATTCAATACGATTAATCCAATGGTATAAGGATTATGATCGTTGTGCAACACAATTTGATCTATGTAAGGGCAATGGTCGATAATGGCTTCTTCAATGCCTTCGGGGCTGTACTTTTCGCCATCAGCACTAATTAACAGGCTTTTAAAACGACCTAGTACATACAGATAATTATCTTCTGCCAAATAGCCCATATCTCCGGTATATAGCCAACCTTCTTTTAAAGCTTCTTTTGTAGCTTCTTCATTTTTCCAGTAACCTTTCATGGTGTTTTCACCCTTAATAACAATTTCACCTTTTTCTCCTAGAGGAAGTTCGTTACCATCAGAATCGCAGATTTTAATCTCCAAATCATTAACTACTTTTCCTGAGGTTCCCATTTTGTGATATAGAGGGGTGTTGGCAGAAATAATCGGCGATGCCTCTGTAAGTCCATAACCCTGGTACATTGGAATACCAATGGCATAAAAGAAACGCTGAAGATCAATGTCTAATAATGCACCTCCACCGATAAAGTATTTAAGCTTACCACCAAATTTAACTTTTATTTTAGAGAAGATGATTTTATTGAAGAAACTGTAAATGGGTTTGGTTAAGAATTTTAATCCTGCACCTTTGTTATCTCCGGTTCCATTGTACCAATAAGCAAATTTAATTCCAGCTTTAAAAAGAGAGTTAGCAACAGCTCCTTTGGCAGCTATGCCATTTTCAATTCCTTTTTTAAAGTTTTTGGCCATCGCCGGTACACTCATTAATATATCCGGTTGAATTTCTAACATGTTGTTTGAGAAATTCTTTAAAGTTTCAATTTGATTTTTACCAATCTGTACAGAAGCTATGGATGCACCTTTGTGCATAAACGAATACAAAGCTGCTGTGTGGGCAAAAGCATGATCCCATGGTAGAACTACCAACGTTTTATAGCTCTGTGGGATTTCGATGAAACTAAATGCCTGTTCCACGTTAGCTGTATAGTTTCGATGCGATAGAATAATTCCTTTAGGATCGGCTGTGGTTCCTGATGTATAGGAAATGTTGGCATAGGAATCAGGCGTTACTTTTGAAATTCGCTCCTTTAATTCATTATTGTACTTCTCTTTTAATGTTTCTTTATTTTGAAGAAGTGATGAAATAGTTACTTCCTTTTCCTCTAATTCAATATCATCTAAGACAATGATGGTTTCTACAGAGGTAAATTCTTTTTTGACCAAACGAATTTTAGGCAATTGATTTTTTGAAACTATTAGAATTTTTGCTTCGGAGTGATTAATTCTAAAAAATAAATCTCGATCAGCCTCTAGTTTTGTAGATAAAGGTACATTTATAGCACCACAATGAAGAACAGCTAATTCACTAACCAACCAATGTTTTCGACCTTCTGAAAGTAAAGCAGCTCTATCGCCATCTTTTAATCCTAATGAAAGCAATACGTTAGCTAAATCATATACGTCATTTTTAATTTCAGAATAGGAATGGGCTTTGTATACACCCTCTTCTTTCTCCCAAATAAGAGGGTTGTTAGGGTATTGGTTTACACTATTGTTAAAAAAATCGATTAATGATTTCATTGGATTCTAATATTTTATCTTATTCTTAAGCTTTGTTTATATAATTAAACACGAAAATATATTAATTATTAATTAAATCATCCTTTAGAATAAAGAACTGCTAAATAAGATTCTTGCCTAAAGCTTAAAATTTGAGAAACATTTAAACTATTTTTGCACTAATCTATGGTTTATTATTGTTAACTATATGGGTCAGTTATATTATGTTAGGATATATTAAACAATTTATAATAATGAAATTACTTAATTTTACGCTGGCAGCTACGCTAGTTGGAGCTTTGTCTTGTACTCCAAAATATCAGGGAGTGGTTAAAGATGCAGAAACAAACTCGCCTATTTCAGGTGTTGAAGTGCAAATTCGAGAGGATAGTACTAAGGTTGTTACTAATGAAAATGGTGAATTTGAAATTGAATGTTCAAATCCTAATGCTAAAACCTTAAGTTGGGAAGCAGCCGGTTATATGTTTGAGGAGAAATATAACCTTAAGCCTTCAACTAATTTGAATATTCAATTACGTGCTAATAAAGTGAGTGCCGCAGCAGCACGTTTAGAATCTTATAGAGAACATGGCTGTGAAATTTCTAATCCGGAAAAGCCGGAATGGAATATTGCTTTTGAGCAATTTGATCTTAAAGGCGATCTTGCACCAGATACCGCAGTTACCAGAAGAGATCCTAGTGCTGTAATAAAAGTTGATGGTAAATATTACGTTTGGTATTCGTATAGCTTAACTTTTGATGAAAAGAAAACAGCTCCATGGGATTTTAACGATATTTACTATGCAACATCAACAGATGGATGGAACTGGAAAGAAGAAGGAATAGCTCTAGCGAGAGGTGAAGAAGGTACATACGATCATCGTTCTGCTTTTACTACAGAAATTTTTGTGCATGAAGGGAAGTATTACTTAGTTTATCAGGCAGCAAAAGATCATGCCGGGATTTACACTAGAAATACAGTAGGAATTGCTTCATCTGATTCTCCTGATGGACCTTGGGTAAAAGAGAGTGAACCAATTCTTCATCCTACTTATACCGATAATGAGTATTTTGACAGAAGTGCTGTACACGATCCTTGTATTATTTATTATCAAAATAAGTTCTACTTGTATTATAAAGGAGAGTGTAGTTTTTCTGATAAAGATGGAAACATGACATGGTGCGATCCTGTTTGCGGTACTGATTACGGTAAATATGGAATGAAGCAAGTTAAGTGGGGAGTTGCCATCGCAGATAAACCAACTGGTCCTTATGTGAAGTCAGATTACAACCCGATTACCAATACAGGACACGAAATTAGTGTATGGAACTATAAAGATGGTGTGGCAATTTTACAACATCAGGATGGTCCGGAGGGTGGAACGATTCAATACTCTGAAGATGGAGTGAATTTCGAGATTCAAGGTTCAGTATCTAATTTCCCTGAAGCTCCCGGATTTTATCGTCCTGTGAGTGAAGCAACTTCTCCTGTAACCGGAGCTTCATGGGGTATTTGCCACGTATTAAAATGGGATGTGCCGGGTGGATGGATGCACTTGAAGCGTTTTGAAAATGTGAATAAAGAATATGTAGTTGAAGATTAATCTTTTCAAGACATAACGAATTATCAAAAGCACCTTTACCGGGTGCTTTTGTTTTTTGTAACAATGTATCTATCAGGTAAAGAGGTAAGTTCTTGAAATAGTACCTTTTGTAAATCATCTATCAAATATCATCTATTATCTAAGCATCTATTCTCATTATCAAAGCAAAAAAAATACGCTCTTTTGAGCTTTTTGTTGTAAATTTGCAGCGCAAAGAATTAATCAATCAAAAATTTATAATTCATGGTCCTGTTTTTTGAGGGTAACTCTAATCAATTTCTGGCTGTAGGTGTAGCAGAAGCACTACAACCGGCTGACATTAGTAAATTAGAATGGTTATTTAGTGGAGCAAAGCTTTCCAAAGAAGTTAAGTTGGAAGGCTTTTTTGTTGGGCCACGAAAAGAAATGATTACACCATGGAGTACCAACGCTGTTGAGATTACTCAAAACATGGGTATTTCTTCAATCATCCGTATTGAAGAGTTTTTTAAGGTAGAAAACGAAAATGCAACATTCGATCCGATGTTACAAGCATTGTACAAAGGTTTGGATGATACAGTTTTTACTATTGATAAACAACCTGAGGGTATTATCTCTATTGATGATATTGCAAGCTATAACGTTTCTGAAGGTTTAGCATTAAGTCAGGAAGAAATAGATTACTTAAATGGTCTAGCAGAGCGTTTAGGTCGTAAACTTACCGACAGTGAGGTGTTCGGATTCTCTCAAGTGAACTCGGAGCACTGTCGTCATAAAATCTTTAACGGTACTTTTATTATTGATGGGGAAGAGAAAGAAAGCTCTTTATTCCAGTTAATTAAACGTACTTCTAAAGAAGCTCCTCAAGGATTGGTGTCTGCATATAAAGATAATGTAGCTTTTATTGAAGGACCAAAAGCCATGCAGTTTGCGCCAAAAACTCAGGACAAGCCTGATTTCTTCGAAACAAAAGAAATTGATACTGTACTTTCTTTAAAAGCAGAGACTCATAACTTCCCAACTACAGTTGAGCCTTTTAACGGTGCTGCAACAGGTGCCGGAGGTGAAATTCGTGACCGTTTAGCCGGTGGACAAGGTTCGTTGCCATTAGCGGGTACAGCGGTTTACATGACTTCTTATTCACGTTCTGAAGAGGGAAGAAGCTGGGAAAAAGAAATTCCTGCTCGTAATTGGTTATATCAAACACCGGAGCAAATCTTAATTAAAGCCTCAAACGGAGCCAGTGATTTTGGTAATAAGTTTGGTCAGCCAATGATTTGTGGTTCGGTATTAACTTACGAGCATTTTGAAGCGCACAAGAAATTTGCTTTCGATAAAGTAATTATGTTAGCCGGTGGGATCGGTTTTGGCCGTAAAGAACACGCTTTAAAAGCCGATCCAGAGAAAGGTGATAAAGTCGTGATTCTTGGAGGTGATAACTACCGCATTGGTATGGGTGGTGGCGCAGTATCATCTGTAGCAACCGGTGAGTTTCACAGTGGTATTGAGTTAAATGCGGTTCAGCGTTCAAACCCTGAGATGCAGAAACGTGCCATGAATGCCATTCGTGCATTAGCTGAGTCGGATAACAATCCAATTGTTTCGATTCACGATCATGGTGCAGGTGGTCACTTAAACTGTTTGTCAGAATTGGTTGAATCAACCGGTGGAACCATCCACATTGATAAATTACCGGTTGGAGATCCAACTTTATCTGCCAAAGAAATTGTAGGAAACGAGTCTCAGGAGCGTATGGGGCTTGTATTGAAAGATAAAGACATTGAGAACTTAAAGAATATTTCAGCGCGTGAGCGTGCTCCGTTCTACGAAGTTGGTGAAACAACAGGAGATATGCATTTTAAGTTTGAAGATGGTAAAGGAAATGCGCCTATCGATTGGCAATTAGCCGATATGTTTGGTAATCCTCCAAAAACCATCATGAAAGACGAAACAGCTGATATTGAATTTGCAGCTGTTGAGTATTCAAACGAAAAAATTGAAGAATACATCGAACAAGTGCTTCAATTAGAAGCTGTTGCTTGTAAAGACTGGTTAACCAATAAAGTTGACCGTTCGGTAACCGGTAAAGTGGCCAAACAACAGTGCGCAGGTGAGCTTCAGTTACCATTAAATAACTTGGGTGCTTGTGCATTAGATTACAAAGGTGTTAAAGGTTTGGCAACGTCCATCGGACATGCCCCGGCAATTGCTTTGGTTGATCCTGCTGCCGGTTCTAAAGTGGCTATTGCAGAGGCCTTAACAAACATTGTTTGGGCGCCGTTAACCAAAGGTTTATCGGGCATTTCTTTAAGCGCTAACTGGATGTGGCCTTGTAAAAATCCGGGTGAAGATAGCCGTTTATACCGTGCTGTTGAAGCGGTTTCTGATTTTGCAGTTGATTTAGGTATCAACATCCCTACAGGTAAAGATTCATTATCGATGACTCAAAAATATCCTGACGGAGAGCAAGTAATCAGCCCGGGAACAGTAATTATTTCTGCTGCCGGAGAAGTGAGCGACATTCGTAAAATTGTTGAGCCTGTAATTGCTAAAGACAAAGATTCTCATTTATTATACATCGATTTATCGTTTGATGCATTAAAATTAGGTGGTTCTAGTTTTGCTCAGGTGGTTAATAAGTTAGGGGCGGAGGCTCCAACTATTGCCGATTCTGACTACTTTAAAGACGGATTTAATGCCCTTCAATCATTAATTAACAAAGGATTAGTGTTAGCCGGTCATGATATTTCTGCGGGTGGTATGGTTACAGCTTTATTAGAAATGAATTTCGCTAATACTACTCACGGCTTAAAAGTTGATTTATCAGGCATCGAAGAGAAAGACTTGGTAAAAGTATTGTTCTCTGAGAATCCGGGTGTGTTAGTTCAAGTAAAAGATCTTAAAGCAGCTCAAGAAGTATTAGACGCTTCAGGAACTCAGTTCATCGAACTTGGTAAGCCTGTTGAAGAAAGAACTGTGACAATCACAAACGGCGAGCAAACTTTATCATTAGATATCGATAAGTACCGCGATGCTTGGTACAAAACATCATACTTGTTAGACCGTAAGCAAAGCACAGAAAAAGGAGCGGCCGATCGTTATGCCAACTATAAAAATCAGGCAATTGCACCTAAATTCAATGCAGATTTTACCGGTAAATTAGCTCAAAACGGTCTTGAATTAGAAAGAACTTCTAAGTCAGGAATCAAAGCTGCTATCATCCGCGAAAAAGGTGTGAATGGTGACCGTGAGATGGCTTACAGTATGTACTTAGCCGGTTTTGATGTGAAGGATGTTCACATGACAGACTTAATTGCCGGTCGTGAAACATTAGAGGATGTGAACTTCATCGTATTTGTTGGTGGATTCTCGAACTCAGATGTTCTTGGTTCGGCGAAAGGTTGGGCAGGAGCGTTTTTATACAACGAAAAAGCTAAGAAAGCGTTAGATAACTTCTATGCACGTCCTGATACCTTATCTTTAGGTGTTTGTAACGGATGCCAGTTAATGGTTGAGCTTGGTTTAGTTTATCCTGATCATGCCGAGAAGCCAAAGATGTTACACAATAACTCACATAAATTTGAGTCAATCTTCTTGAGCATGGATATTCAGGAAAACAACTCTGTTATGTTAAGTTCTCTGGCTGGTTCTCGATTAGGGGTTTGGGTAGCTCACGGAGAAGGTAAATTTGCAATGCCTTATGCAGAGAGCGAATACCACATTGCAGGTAAATATACGCAATCAGGTTACCCGGGTAACCCTAATGGTTCTGATTTTAATACAGCAGCTATTTGTTCTAAAGACGGTCGTCATTTAGCGATGATGCCTCACTTAGAGCGTGCAATCTTCCCATGGCAATGGGGTTATTATCCGGCAGATAGAAAAGCCGACGAGGTAACACCTTGGGTAGATGCTTTTGTAAATGCTCGCAAATGGGTTGCAGAGAAAGTGAAGTAAGCACAAACTGTTAAAATATTAAGAAAGGGTTGTCTCGATTGTGAGGCAACCCTTTGTTTATATTCAAAGGTGTTTGGTAATTATTTTTCACTAAAACATCATAAAGGTGTTGAATTAATTTTTGGGCTATTGTATTTTAGGGTGACTATTAATCAAACTAAAGATTTTTTAATTGCTCCTAAAAAACATCATAAGACAAGAGGTTTTAACTCCCGGCTTAGGGAATATAAAAAGATGGACAGAAAGATTAGGTTTTCTGCGACAATGGTTTAATGTAGAAGCCGTAGCATTATGGCAGATAAAAAATAATAAAATCCACTGTTTAAGTGTCAGTCAAAATAATGACAACAAAATTCAAATTGGAACAGAAATTAGCCTTAAAGATCAAGATGCTATCGATGAAAGTAAAATACAAGATGCTTTAGGTGTATTTTATAAAAATAAAACAGCTATTGAATTAGAGCCGGTTTGTGTTACAAAAGGTCAAATATTTGGGTTTGTTTCACTCTATAATTTGTATGAACATTTTTATTTGCCATTTGAGAAAGCAGTTTTAAGTCAAATGTGTAAAGAAATAGCAAATGATTTAAAGGAAATTGCTTTTCAAATTGAGCATGAAAAAGAGATCAGTGATAAAGAAGAAAGTCAGTTAGTACAGTTTGAATATCAACTTTTTGGAGCCCAAAAAGAAATTAAAGATTACGAAAGGATATTTAATTTAGTAGCTAATCCTATTTGTATTACTGATATCAACGCCATATTTTTAAAGGTGAATCCGGCGTTGAGCAATTTATTAGGTTACGATGTGTCAGAAATTGAAGGACACTCCATGTTTGAGTTTATTCATCCTGAGGATCTTCAGAGTACCATTGATTTTATAAATGAAAAGATAATCGAAAAGCCTGATATGATGCGTTTCGTTAATCGCTATGTCAAAAAAGCGGGCGGCTATTTATGGTTTTCATGGATTGTTCAACCGGTTTACGACGAACTTATAGCCTTTTCTGTTGCTCATGATATCACCCGTTTAAAAGAGGTTGAGCAAGAGTTATTAATTGCCAAAGAGAAGGCCGAAGAGAGTGACCGTTTAAAAACCGCTTTTCTGTGCAATATGTCTCATGAAATTCGCACACCAATGAATGGCATAGTGGGTTTTTCAGATATTCTTCGCGTCTCTAATTCCCTGGATGAAAGCGATAAAGAGATTTGTGATTTGATTAGTGCTAGTAGCCAGCAACTATTACGAATTGTTAATGATATTATTGATGTCTCTAAAATTGAAATCGGTATTATTGAGCTGGATGAGAAGCGTTATAACATTTCTAATATATGTCAAGAAGTCATTAATTTTCATCAACCTTTGTTTGAATCAAAAGGAGTGAGTTTACAATATGAATTTGAAGTTTCGAAAGATAAAATGTATTCAATTGTGGATGTTACTAAATTCCGTCAGATCTTGGACAATTTGATAAGTAATAGTTTGAAGTTTACTTCAAAAGGATATGTGAAATTAATTTGTAAATATAATAATGGCTATTATTCTTTTACTGTTCAAGATACAGGTATTGGAATTAAACCAGAGAATCTGGACAGTATATTTGAACGTTTTACCCAAATCAATAATGATGGTAGTAAATATGGCGGAACTGGTTTAGGTCTGGCAATTTCCAAAGGCTATATAGAGAAAATGGGAGGGAGTATATCAGTAACCTCCAAATGGGGTGAAGGTTCGGTTTTTTCGTTTAAGCTTCCCCGAAAATTATAAGAACTGTTTGATTAAAGAAGCCTCTTTCTATGGTGATTATTTAACATTAAAATATTGTGTAATTTTTTCTAACTGTACGCCTTGTTCAGCCAATTCAGATGAATTATCTGCCAGATTTTCGGCAGCAACAGCATTTTGTTGTGTAATTGAGCTTAATTGTTGAATAGCATCGTTTATTTGTGAAGCACCGGTATCTTGTTCTCGGCTTGCTGTTGCAATTTCTTCAATTAATTCTGCTGTTTTTCGAATTTCAGGAACAAGTTCTCTTAATTTTTGAGTCGAATCTTTTGTTTTATTCATACCACGTTCAGCCAGTTCAACAATTATACTTGCAGCACTTTGGCTGCGTTCGGCTAGTTTTCGAACTTCAGAGGCAACAACTGCAAAACCTTTTCCACTATCACCGGCTCTGGCCGCTTCAACAGCAGCATTAATGGCAAGCAAATCTGTTTTTTCAGCAATTTCAACAACTACATTGATTTTAGAAAAAATGTCTTGGACAGCCTTCATGCTTTCTTCTGATGAGTTTGCTACTTCTTCAATTGATGTAGAGGTTTTGCGTGAGGTTTTATGGGTGATTATTGCGTTTTCCTTATTTTGTTGAATGTTTGCTGCCATTTCTTCCATAGAAGATGACACTTCTTCTGCTGATGCAGCTTGTTCATTAACACCTGTAGAAATACTTACCGATGATTCTTTTATTGTATTACTGAACCTGGAAATGTTATCAGCACTTAGTCGAATGTTTGAAATAATATCTTTTAAATTATTTATCATTTTATTGATGGATGCTGCCAAAATACCAGTTTCATCACTTTTATTAATAAAAGATTGAAGGGCGATAAAACCTAATTCTCCATCAGATATTTTTTGTAAATCAATTTTTAATTGATTAAAGGTATTGCTGATTAATTTTGATGTAAGAGAATTAAGGATAATAATAGCAAGAGATGCCAAAAGTAAAATTATAAAAACAGTTCTAACAGAGTTTTTTATGTTATTAAAGCTATCATCCATTGATTCTAATGTGTGCTTGTTTAACTCGCGATATAATTCATCAGAAATATTGTAAAGATCAAGGCTAAGTTTTTGAGTCGATTCCACATTAGATATATACTGGTTTACTAAATCTAAACTTTTAGTACTTGCATTGTGAGCCATAACAGGCAGTTGAGCAAAGGGGGTGTTTTTTAGTTTCTCTATATCATTTTTTGCCTGTTGAATAGTTTTGTTTAGTGAATTGGTAATATCTGCCTTAAGATTAGGGTTTTCTTTTAACTGAAGAAATAATATTTTGAGTGCATAGTTATTGTTAGTGTTATTGTTAGCACCACCAATAACTAGTCGTTCTAATGTAGAAACATTGCGCCTTTGGTTAATATCAGCCAATTTTTCACTCATTGAATAGATGTATGTATTTGATTGAGTAATTGAATTGTCAGTCAATTCCATCAAGGCTTGTTCAATTTCAACATTTGAGGTTTTTATTGAATTGATTTTGTATAGTTTATTCTTAATTTCATTGATGTTGATCATTATTTTTTCTTTGTGCTTTTGCGTCTCAACAATTTTGAAAGATTTTTCTATCTCATCAAAATCTACTTTATTATTGATAAAATCTTTTGAAAGAGTAGCTAAATTTTTTACAATCTCGATTTTTGAAAATTCTGCAGAAGTTTGTTCTGATACATCAGTTAATTTGTAACTAATATTAAAGATAAAGAATACTAATACGAGCATAAACACTAATTGCAACATTACTCCAAGGAATAATTTTTGGTTGATTTTCATGGCTCTCAGTTTTAAAAGTTTCATCCATAGTTAAAATTAACCTTAAAGATTGCAGGAAGCAATACGAAAAAAGTATTGATTTTTACGGAATTTGGGTTAAGTGTTTTTCACAAAAAAAGGAGTTTCATGATGAAACTCCTTCTAGTGTAATTATTTAAATATCTGTTAGATAGATAATACTTCTATAAGACTTAATAAAGCAGGTGTTAAGTTCTTTTTGTTTTTTAATGCTTGATTAAATGGAACATGAACGACTTCTCTATTAACCCAACCAACCATAATACTTTTTTGGTCGTCTAATAGAGCTTCTACTGCCGATACTCCAAGACGGCTTGCCAACACACGGTCAAAAGCAGTAGGAGAACCTCCACGTTGCAGGTGACCTAGGATAGTAACACGTACATCATACTCAGGGTGATTTTTAGACACCTGATCAGCAATTTTAACAACGCCAAATTCTTTTTCTCCTTCTGCAACTAAAACGATGCTGCTGGTTTTTTTCTTTTTAAAACCACTCTGTAAAAAAGTCTCCAATTTTTGGTGATCTGTTTTAACTTCCGGTACTAAAACAGCTTCTGCACCTGCTGCAATGGCACTTCTTAAAGCAAGGAAGCCTGCATCACGACCCATAACTTCCACAAAGAATAAACGGCTGTGTGCTGAGGCTGTATCTCGAATTTTATCTACCGCTTCAATAACGGTATTGGATGCAGTATCATAACCAATGGTATAATCAGTACCATATAAATCGTTATCAATGGTTCCCGGAACACCAACAATTGGAATATTATGCTCTTGAGTAAAAATACGAGCCCCGGTAAATGTTCCATCCCCACCAATAACAACAAGCGCATCAATCTTGTGTTTTTTTATCACTTCAGCCGCTTTTGCGCGTCCTTCTTTGGTTCTGAAACTTTCGCTTCGTGCAGACTTTAGAATAGTACCTCCTTGATTGATAATTCCACTCACAGAGCTGGAATCCATCTTAATAATCCTATCTAATATCAAACCATGGTAACCTTGTTCAATACCAACTACATCCAATTTATGATATATTGATGCACGAACAACTGCTCTAATTGCTGCATTCATACCTGGTGCATCACCTCCAGAGGTAAGTACTCCAATCTTTTTTATTTTTGACATTATGCTTGAATTTTGAATTGTTAGTTTAACCTCCTGCTTTATTTAAAGAAATATAGAGTGGTTAATGGTTGAATGAAGGGTATGTATTTCTTAAAACAAAACGTTCTTAAATGTTCAATCCCCTGTTTTTTTCTACCGATGCAAAGATAAGGACATAATCGGTTAGGAACAAAACTATGGCTTGTTGCAATATGTAATAAAAGTTAAATGATGTTGATGGCTGTAGTATTGAATTGAGCTTGGTAATGAGTTGGTTAAATGGTAAATAAGATGATGCTTTAAGATGTATATGTTCTTAAACATTATCAAAAGTCTTATTGGGAGTATTTCATTAAAGGTAATTGACCTGAAAAACTACTTGATTGTTTTATTTTTGATCTGCCTAATCAAAATCAAATGAAGAAATTTTCTGAGATTCTACATTTGGAAGTTCTGTTTTTACTTTGTGATTGGGAACAAACAGAAGAATATAATTTAGGTAAAAAAGTGTTTTCAAACCCTTTGATGGGAATGCTGAAATTAAATCGGACGGTTTTTCTCTGTTTTGGAATATTATTCTTCATTTTAAATTAAAGAGCTATTTGAGGAAATATAAGCAGGAACAACCAGTAAGATAAACTTAATTATTAAAAATAATGCTACAGAAGTTAACAAAAACCTTAATTATCATTTGTTTGCCTTTAATGGCAGTTCTTTACATACCTGAATTTGTTAATCAGTTGGATGAATGGGAAGTAACAAATAGAGGTATTCATTTGCTATCTAAAAAAGCATTTTATTTAACAGTTTCATTTTTCTTTTCGGTACTATCAGTTCGTGCATTTGTTGTAAAAAAGTATTTATGGATGAAAATTTTGTTAGGGTGTTTATATGCTTTCTTTCTTGTACTTTTTATTCAACTTACCAAAGAAAACTTACCAAAGAAAATTATAATTGTGACTATAACATTGGTGATTTGGGGAGTTTTTAGCTTTTTAAAAGACCGGAAATGGAAAAAGTATGTATTTGTATTTCATGTGGGTATTATAAGCTTGATAACATTAATAGTAGGTCTTTTTGTAATTAAAGATCCAAAAAGCTTTGATGATAAAATAGATGAAAATGTATTATTTATTTCCTTAGATAGCGATAAAAAAATAATAGAAGACTATGTAGATATTCTATTCTCTATTCAAAAAGAACTCAAAACATTTCTTGTATCTAATAAAGTCTGGATTTTTAGAAAAAAGATTCGCTATGGGGGGAAATTACCTGATGGAAAATGGAAAGCCATCAAAAACAACGGCGACTTGGATTCTGAAATTATAGTTCGGGACGGTAAAATTATTACTGAAGAAGTACTAGTTGAAGATAACTCCGTAATAGTAAATACAATCGATGATGTCTATCAAAATCTAAATAAGTCGGATTTTACGTTTCTATTTAAGGACGAAATTTCTTTTGCCCTTCCCATAAAAATAAAAGATTGCTCTAATGTTATTTTTAATTCCCTGAACAAAGGGGAAAAAGCCAAAATTAATTTTGAGTCAGGAGCCGGTTTTGAGTTAAATAATACATCCAATATTGTTATAAAAAGCCTGCAGTTTAATTCAAAAAGATCTCCATTTATTTTATCCATTAATCATTCAAACTCCGTAAATGTAAAGAGTTGCGAATTTTCGGGAGATGCAGATACCTTTATTCAAGTAGATAAAGCATCCAAATCAATTACAATTGGACAAAATCAACTACATGGTATTAAAGAAATTGGTATAAAGGCTAGTAGGGAGAGTATTTTTTTTGAGGATAATATATTTTATACAGATCATAGGCGTTTGGGGAATGCTATCGAAATAGAAGGTGTTGATTATACAAGTATTCCTGCAAACGATATATTTAAGAATGTATTAGCTGCTCAATTCTTGAATTGCTACAATTTAGAAGATCATTATGATGCAATTGCTAATAATCACTTCGATGCTATAGATCATTCTGAATGTGATGAGGATAGTGTTTTATGTTCATCCTCTTCATTAAATGATATTTGGTTTCCTTATGAGTTAGATGCTCATTTTAAGGTGGATGAAGTTTTTAAATTTGCAACCGAACAAATATATAAGACCGGAATGTCGGCTCAATATCCTCTTTCTTATAATGTAATACGAAAACTTTTTAAAACTGAAATTGTACTAAAAGAACCAGCTTCAAATGATTTATGGTGTTTAGATGAAGAAGGGAAATGGAAATTCAAATTTATTAATCCTGCCTTTGTTAATTTCTTATATGGTGAAATCGATTTTCAACCGGATAACATAATTAATGGTGTAACTTATCAAACTATTTATAATAAATTCTTAGCGCTATTATTTAGGAAATATTATTGTGCTTATAAACAAATTTATAATGCTGATAATGTGGATGAAATGATTAACTCATATAAAGAATTGGTGAATACCAATCCTGAAAGCGAAAAAATACAAAACCATATTTTTCAAAAATATTGGAAAAATGGAGTATGGGAGGTTCTATATTCTAAAGTTCAAGCTACTGAAGTAGAGGAGGAGGATCATCAAATAATGGAAGTAGATCTATGGGATACAAAGGTTAAATTACATGGATTTTCGATAAAAGCTGATGATATTGCCGGAATCACCGGTGTTTGGGTTCGTCGAATTATGGACGGAAGTGCTGAAAGCTTGTTTAATGCATTGGATAATTACATGACTCTGTTCGATAAAGAATGGAAAGAGGAAGTAGATGCTAAATACAGAGCTTATGTGGACTTGCGAAGAATGAAAGCTAATTTATACTAAGTTGATACATTGAATGTAACAAGCAATGAACAATGAAACAAAAACTAACAGACTTGTTCAATTATCTCTTTTTATTACACGGACAAGGAACGTGCTTATAAACATCACGTTTTCTATAAGCTGGTCTCTTTTTGTGAGTGGCACAAGCCGATAGAAATCCAATTAATAAAAGTAGGGCGGTAAAATATTTTAAACTTCTTTGTTTTGCCATTTAGATACTAATATTTCAATATTCAGACGATTATAAAAGCTATGTCCTTAATAATAGAATTTAGGAATTGATATAAATACTTTTTGCTTTTGTTCCATTCGTCTCGTAATTATTATGCGTATTTAAACGGATAAGCATAAAAGATATTGCTGCGCTAAATTAGAAACAATATTTAATCTTCAAACGATCTGTTGCAATTAACATATCCGGGTAAAGACTACTTTTTTACTTTTATTTACAACAAATGTATGGTATTTGGTGCTTTTTTTACGGAGCGTATTTCTATAATGTGCTTTCAAACGTTTTCATAAAACTTAAAAAAAAGAAAACCGGAAGATAATCTTCCAGTTTCGTAATTAGCTTTTTGTATTTTCAATTGCTAATTCTTTAGGGGCATTCTTTTTATCATGAATTTTTTTCCATCTATAAACCGTGTGATAAGGAATACCTGTTATCGTAGCAACTTGTGATGCCGGGTATTTCTCACATAACCTTAAGATGTTTTCTTTGATCTCTTTGTCATAACGTACACTTTTGATTTTGTTATCACAATATCTTTTTCGTATGCGAGCTATGCTCATTTCTGATACATTGTACTCCACACAAATATCTTTTGCGTGTTCACCATTATCTAGCCGTTTAGCAATTTTTACTGCTTCGTCAAAGGAGATAGTAGATCTACCTCTATATTCTGGTGTGGTTTGATTTCTTTCAGCAGCTCTTTGAGCCATCATTGCTTTATCGCCCCATTGGAGATTATCCTTACTGTTATCGATGGATACTCTATTTTTATGAAAAACCATCTTGTATGATACTGGTTTAGGATTATGCACATAAGCTAATGCTACCAAACGATGTACATAAAGAGGCTTGCCACTTATAGAAACTTGGTAAAAGCCATATTCCGATCCTTTAGGCTTTACCAGTGATTGGTGAACTTCTCTTCCGTTAAAAACGATTTTTTTGCCGTCTTCGCTAATCTGTATAGGCTCTTTTATTCCAGGGTAATTCAATAACTTGGCCATATCTGACTTAAGTTTTTACGTATGTTTTTAATTTTTAAAAAAGGATAAGAGGTTGACAGAGTCACAAATATAACAGCTTATTATTTATCTATCCAAATATTCTTGCCACCATTTTTCATTGGGATAACGATTTTCCATATTTAATTCAATTATTTCTCCAATTTTAGGAGTACATAATACAACATCAGTAGTCTGACTTGCCATGCTAATCCTTTCTACAGGATCAGTCCAGGAATGTTCGGCAAGTTTAAAGGCAGCCCAATGAATGGGCATTATTGCCTTGGCTTGAATATCTTTTGCTGCGACTATGGTTTCTTCGGGATACATGTGGATGGAATGCCATTTTTCGTTATACTGGCCACATTCCATCAAAGCAAAATCAAAGGGACCATATTTTTCGCCTATTTCTTTAAAATGTTTTCCATACCCGGAATCACCACTAAAGAAGATTTTATGATCTTTGGATTGAATAACCCATGAAGCCCATAATGTGGACGACCTATCTGAAAAAGTACGCCCGGAGAAGTGTTGAGCAGGGGTGCAGGCAAATGTTAAATCTTCGACTTGTATTTCATCCCACCAATCTAACTCCGTAATATCTTGTGAACTTACACCCCATTTAAGCAAATGCTTACTAACTCCAAGTGGAGCATAGAAGTGCTTGGTTTTTTCTTGTAATGTAATGATCGATTTGTAATCCAGATGATCGTAATGATCATGTGAAATAATTACTGCATCAATAGGTGGGAGTTTTTCTAAGCTAATTGGTAATCTTGTACTAAAGCGTGGCTTTCCTAATTTAGGATGTGGAGCCGGTACAGAACTGAAAATCGGGTCTAAAAGAAGGTTTTTTCCGTTTATTTGAATTAAAAAGGATGAATGACCAAACCAGATAATTCTTGGGACAGCCTCATTGTAATTAACAATTTCCATAGAATCAATGACCAATACATCAAGGTTACTCTCCGGAACTGTATTTGCAGGAGGATTAATGTACTTGCCTAATGAAGTCATGAGATCTTTAAAACTCATCTTCAGAGATACCTCTTCTTTATTATTAAAAATTCCATCCCTGTAATTAGGTGATTGTTGTAATTTATTTTGTAGACTATCAGAAGTTTTACCACCAAACTGAGGATGCTTAAATATGAAATGAGAACTCCCTAAAACCACCAAGATTATTATCCCAATAATTACACCTAACATTTTCATAGTTTATAATTTTCCATTTTAATATCTTTATAATACAAAAGTACTTTACAAAGAGTTTAAGAATTTATACAGATTACTGCTTATTGTATACTCTTTACAGAATTAGGTTAATTGAGTAATTAAATGTACGTAAAAAGTGATTGTAAAATTTGAGACCGCAGATGTTTGGTCCAATCTCATCATGTTGGATTATAAATGCTCAAGCAATAGTTAATAGGGTATCAATATGAATAAAAGCATTTTAGGTCTAACGAATATAATAATTAACCAACAGGTCTATGTGTTTAATAAAAAATAGACTATGCACCGCATTGTTAATACCTTATATTATACTAGCCAAAGTATATGCATGAAGATTTACTATTCGTCTGATATTCAATGAAGGAGAAAAAAATTAATGCAATCGGAAAGCTGGAAGGTCAAGTCATCAAAAAGGCTCTACTTGCATTTTTTATCAAGGCCTTTTTTGTGCATTTTTTTGTAATTCAAAGGGATTTGAAACATGGCTTTGCAAGTTCTACTTATTCCGGATTTTATGCGATTGTAGCACTAGCTCTAAACCCAGTAAAGGCACAACCGTTACGATAAGCTTACCAAAAACACATACAACATGAAGGATAAAATAAAGATTATTTACGTGGATGATGAGGAGATTAATATCCTCTTATTTAAACTAAATATCTCTAAAAAGTTTGAAGTGTTTACAGGAGCCAATGGAGAAGATGGTTTAGAATTGTTGAAGCAAAATCCCGACGCGCAAGTTGTTGTGAGTGATATGCGCATGCCGGGGATGAGTGGTATAAGCTTTATAGAAAGGGCAAAAAAGGAATTTCCAAACATTAATTATTTCATTATTACAGGCTTTGAGATTTCGAAAGAAATAAAAGATGCTGAAGAGGCAGGTTTGATCACTAAATTCTTTACAAAACCTTTTAGTACCAAGGAATTTGAACTTGTAATAAGTAACCTCTATGCTTTGTGAAATCCACATTGAAGTTTATAGATGCCAATGTGTAAATTCTAAAATTTGACACTTCTCTCTAATTATTTGATGTTTAAGAGAGAAATTATGTTACTGGTGTTAATTGTTATGAATCATATAGAGAGCTAATGCCCTAAATTCTAACGACTTTTATTCTATTATTTCTTTCCTCCTGTATAATTGTAACATCTAAAGACAAACCATTTGCGTATAGGTTTATCGCGTAGATATACAATAATAGGCTCCAATTCTTCCACTTTTTCGAAATAATCATTCAATTCAGGATCAATTTCATTGTATTTTTCGGTGTTCTTCAGTCTTTTATCAGAGTCAATAAAAAGTGCATTTTTACCCTTTAAATGACTTAAATCACTCTGAGTAATATTAAACTGCAAGGCATTACCTCCAATTACATTTCCGGCATAAACGGTTTCATCCAGATAGTAATTTAAAAGGGCCGATGTCTTATAATCATCAAAGGCAAAAATGAAATCCTCAGGATACTCATTTCTTAGCTCATTAACTCCTTGGGCCAATTCTTCCCATCCAACCCAAGTATCATCCGACTTAATTGGCACCAAATAAAAGATGATTTCAATGAGCAATAAAGCGTTAAAAATACCGGCAATAATGTAATGAGCCTTAATGGCCTTTTTCCGAAAGCAATAACCCACGAATACAATTCCACTAATGTAACCCGGCATCATCCAATTGAGTTTAACCCAATAAAACAAAGAGATAAACATAAATCCACCTAAAGTAGGTAAGGCAAAACAAAGCAAGAATAATTGATTCGCCTTTGGTAAACTTTTAAGTTTTAAGTGACGCCAAATAAAAGCACCCAAAGCACTCATGATTAATACGAATAGAACCGGAGTTAACAAGCCCATTTGAGTTCCAATATTTCCCAAAAACAGATCAAAGCGAGGATTCATTTCCATTATAGAACCCGCACGTCTACTCGATTGAAAAGTAAAAGACATCCAATCGTAACTGTAATTCCAATAAAAAACAGGTGCAATGGTGACTATGAAAACAAGAAGAGCTGATACTAATTTAAACGACAACAAATATTTTCGATGCTCTTTGGATATGAGTAAAAATAAGATTAAACCGACTGGTAATAAAAGTCCTGTGTACTTACTATCAAAAGCAAGTCCCATGGCTAAACCGGCCAATAACCAATAATGTGTACATCCTTTAAAGACAGCTTTGTGTAAAAACAACAGAGACACCGCCCAAAAGAGCATTAGGGGAACATCCGGCGTTGCATTCATCGATAATACAGTGAACAAGACAGAAACTCCCAACATTATGGTAGTTAAAAAAGCTCTGTTTCTGGGTAGAAAGTTTCGTAAAAACTGAAAACTTACAATTAGTGTAAGAAATGATGTGATAAAAGAAGCTAACTTTATGTTAATTACACTCTTGCCAAATACATGAGTGAACAGCCATAGCATATAAGCTACCATTGGTGGATGATCAAAGTAAGACCAATCTGGATTTGTGCTATAGTAATAGTAATAAGCATCTTGTGGCATTAATCCCATTGTAAAAACAATAAGTATCCGACTCAATAATGCAATAATTACAATTGTTAAAACAAGTTTATCTTTCGACAGGCTGTTTTTAATTAACTCCTTAACCATCTGGTATTAATAGATTTACACTATATTTTGTTGTTTAAAATGCAAATATAAGAAATCAGAAGCAATGCCGGCGTTCTTCTATGAAAATAGCAGGGAAATTGCTTTTAAATAAATCAATTTATTTTTAACTACGAAAAACCCCAAAACACACGAAAAGTAAAATTGGGGCGTAAATTTTAGCTTCGCTGATATCAATTTTTTCGTGACTTTCATGGTTGAGAAAAAGTGATTTTAGTGGTTAGGGAATATCCATTTTGTTAAAAGCGTATCCCGAATGAAAATAGAAAAACGTAGAGGAGATTTAAATGCTAAAAAATGAATCTTAACTCCTTGATATTCGTTATCAATCAAAATTATTCCAAAACAAAGAAGAAAACTAATGATTTCCCTTTAGTATAGAGTATAAATTTCTTAACTTTTTTTCTATCAATCCTTACCAAATATATAATTACAGGTCGATTGAGTGTGAAAGGAATATGGGTAGTGTCAATCATATATTGTCCAGTCAGTTAATACAAGCTCTCAATTATTCAGAGAGTATTGTAGTATTAACAGATGTAACCGGTTGTATTTTGTACGTAAACGATACTTTTACAACCAAGTATGGTTATAGTCGCCAAGAAGCTATTGGCAATAATCCGCGCATTCTTAACACCGGTTATCACAATAAAGCTTTTTACGAAGATCTTTGGGATACCATTCGTTCAGGCCATACCTGGAAAGGAATCTTCCGTAACCGAACCAAATCAGGACATCTTCTTTGGGAAAAAGCAACCATAAGCCCCGTTAAAGATAGCAATCAAAAAGTTACCGGATACATCGCCATAAAAGAAGATGTGACCCGTCAACGCGAATTAGAAAAGCAAATTGAAGATGATAAATTTTTCCTTGATGAATTATTTAACAATGCACCGGTTGGTATTTTAATATTTGACTACTTATACGACCAGCATGGTGATGTAAAAAACTTGATGGTAGTTAAAGCCAATCCTTTTGCTAGTAAGATATTAGGCCGATTAGGCGTTGTTGGTTTGCCAACTAGTACCATTTTTCCGGGTGATATTCTTACAGTGGATCGATTAGTCATGATGAAAGAGGGAAAATCATCATTCGAAGGTTTTATCGGCAACTTAAATAAATACTTGCGCTTTAGATCTTTCCCTTTTGGAAGTGATAAACTTTGCCTATTCTTTTATGATGTTACACCTTATAAGCATACTATTGAGGCTCTTGAGGCGAGTGAAGAACGATATTTCTCCTTGGTTGAAGATGCTCCTGCAATGATTTGCCGGTTCAATCATTCCGGTGAATTAACTTATGTGAACCAACAATTTTGTAAAGAAATGGATCAGTCCCGGAAAGAATTGGTGGGACGAAATATTTTTGATTGGATGAGTATGCAGGAACGGGAATCAACACGTGCCAATATTGAATCCTTATCATCACAAAGCCCCATGGTTGAAATGGAGCATAAAATTATACTTGACAACGATGAAGAAAAATGGCAACGATGGGTATACCGGGCTTTGTTAAATTCCGAAGGAGCTATTGTGGAGTATCAATCTGTAGGAATGGATTTTACTCGATTAAAAGTTGCAGAAGAAGCGCTAAGGAAAAACAGAAATAAACTTGATGCCATAGTAAATAATACCGCCGCAGGTATTGGTGTTATGACACGAGATGGCTATTTTTCATTGGTAAATGAAAAATTTCTAAACTTAATGGGGTATAATCAACCCGAAGAGCTGTATAAAATATCCAATTTGGAAATAACTCATCCTGAATTTAGAGATGTTACAATAAATAAAATGGATCAATTAAAAAATGGCCTAATTGATGAATTTGAACTAGAAAAAAAGTTTATTCGAAAAGATGGAAGCTATTTTTGGGGAGAACTGCACATGTCACCCATTAAAAACCAGGCAGGAGAAGTAGAAGACTTTATTGGAATTTTAACAGATATAAGCCAACGTAAAAAATACCAGGTTCAAATTCAGGAAAGTGAAGCAAAATTGCGAGAATCCAATGCCGCAAAAGATAAGTTATTTTCCATTATTGCTCATGATGTAAGAAATCCGTTTAACATTATTCTTGGTTTTAGTAATGTCCTTAAAACTAACCTTCATCAATTTTCGATAGAAGAAGTACAACAATTTGTTGATCAGATTTATGATGCCAGTGAGAATGTATATGAACTCTTGAGTGATTTGCTATTATGGGCAAAAACTCAATTAGGTCAATTAGCAGTTAATAAAGAAGACTTAAACATAAATGAGCTTGTAGAACATTCCTGTAAAAGTTTACTTTCTCATGCCAACGAGAAAAATATAACTCTAAATAACTTGGTGAGTAAAAGTCTAATCGTACAAGCTGATTATGAAATGTTAAAAATGGTATTTAGAAATCTAATTCATAATGCCATTAAATTTACCGAAAGTGGTGGAACCGTCCGTATAGATAGTCATTCGGAAGTTCTTGATAATAAAAAATTTCAAGTATTAACTGTTAACGATAACGGTATTGGAATCAAAGCTGAAAAATTAAATAAGCTATTTGATTTAGATAGGATTGAAACTGAAAATGGCACTTCCAACGAAAAAGGCACAGGTTTGGGACTCCACCTTTGTAGGGAATTAATCGACAATCATAAGGGTTACATGAAAGTAGAAAGTGAAGTTGGAGTAGGGACGAAGTTTTTAATTTATTTGCCGGATCTTATCAATTGATAATCTTTAAGCTACATTATCACCTTTCTGCATTAATTTTCATAATTCCTGAAATACGAAATGCTATATTTGTCATTTCATAGAAGAGGTGACCATGAAAAAAAAAGCAATTTATTTATTCCTAATAATACTAAGTTTCGTTTTTGTAGCATTATTGCTCCTTCCTGTTTTTTTTGAGAACTTCGTGGAGGAGAAGTTAACCAGACAATTGATCGAAAATAAAAATGATTTTTATCCAAATTACAATGAAGTTTCATTGTCTTTTCTCAGAGATTTTCCAAATGCAAGTCTAAAGATCAAGGATTTAGATCTGATCACACAATCACAAAAGGATACAATTCTTTCCGTTGATGAATTATATATTGAAGCAAGTGTTTTAAGTTTACTTCAAGCCGAAATTGATATTATTTCAATTAATTTATTTTCCCCAAGTATTAAAATTAAGGATCAATCCATATTTAGGTTCCCCAATGATAGTTTGCAACACCCGCGAAAGGGCAGTGAAAGTGCTAAAGTTAAGAAAGAAAAAATACCAGGATTTTTGCGATTCAATAATCTTTCGATTTCTAAAGGAAGTGTTTGTTACCACGATACTTTACAAAATATCTTATTTAAACTGAGTAAGCTAGATCTAAATTATAATTCAGCAGCCGAAGCAGGAAAAATCTATTTTTCCTTAAAGGGGGATTCTGTTTTTTTTCAAAAGGATGAAATCCAATATATCAGAAAGCTTAAGTTGAATGTAACCAGCAAACTGAGTTTTGATCTTGAGCAAAATAGTTTAAGCTCAGAAGAAACAAAATTAATTCTGAATAACACTCCCTTAGTAATTACAGGATCAGTATCGAAAAAAAACGAAGCAGCTATGTGGGATGTAAAGGTATCATCTCCTAATTCTCAGGTTAATGATTTTCTTTCACTAATGCCGGATAATTTGATCACAGCAGATTCCTTAAACTCAGAAGGAGATTTGTACATGGGAGGAGAAATTAACGGAGTGTATATTCCCAATAAACAGGTTCCATCTTTTCGTTTTGATATGAAGTTATCCGGAGCATCCCTTCATTTTGCCAATAAACCAAAAGAAATAAATGAGTTATCCTTTAACTTGAACATTAAGAATGATGGAAGTGTAATGGACTCAACAAAGATAAATTTAGAGCATTTCAATTTTAAAATGGATAATTCACATTTTAAAGCCAGCCTGTTTTTATGGAATCCTTTAAATGAAATCAACTTTAGCAGCTCTATTGTCAGTCATATAGATCTTTTAGATTTGCAGCAAGCATTTCCTGTCAATACCTCAATACTATGCGGAAAATTAGAAACTGATATTAAGATAAATGGTAGTTTTCAGGCGGTTAAAAATGATGACTATAAAAATATTAAAAGTGAAGGCTTTTTTGATCTCAAAGATGTCAAATTACAAACTAATACACTTAATAACAGATTACAGATAAATAACGCCAATTTAAGTTTTTCTCCCAAAACAATTCAACTTAAAACTCTAAATGGAGTAATTGGAAGAAGCGATTTTATAATGAATGGTGATTTTAATAATTATTTAAAATACCTGATGTTTGAAGATGTTCTTCAAATTAATTTAAAACAATACTCAAAACAGATCGACTTAGGTGATTTCGAAAAAAAACAAATGCCATCTGATGGAAATGTTGTAGAGAGCACTAGCAATTCAAAGGATACACTACGGTGGGAGTTACCCTCAAATATTCATGTTAAGTCCATGCTGGATATTGATAAATTTACCTATAAAACCCTAACGCTTAGTAATGTTAAATGTGAGGCAGAGCTGAAGGATAAAAGTATTTTAATGAATAGCTTATCAGCTACAGGGTTAGGCGGAAATATTTTTCTCGAGGGGAAATACAGTACTGCAAATAACCCATCCTTAAGCTTTGATTTTTCTGGAAAAGAAATAGATTTAACAACTACAAAAAACTCGTTGGCAGGGATAGACAGTAGTTTTTATGTTTTAAATAACATAAATGGGAAAATCTCAAATCACCTTGAGATATCCATGGATTTAAAGAAGGGATTTCAGCCGGTAAAAGAAAGTATCAGCGGGAAAGGGTATGTGCAATCCAGCGCCTTAAAAATATCCAATACAAAAGTTCAAAAAAAACTAGCTCAAACACTTAATAACCCCAAATATCTATCTGCCACAATAAATAACCTAGATGCAAACTTCACGGTTAAGGATAGCACAGTTAAAATTTTACCCTTCAATGCAATGGTAGCCGAAAAAAATATAGGAGTGGAAGGTCAACATGGATTTAACAAAACCATCAATTATCTAGTTTCTATGCCAATTACAAAAGCAGAGATGGGACCATTAGGAGCTCTTATTAAAAATAACGAAGCAAATTCAGAAGTGTTTATGGTTGATGTTGCGATAACCGGCACCACTAATGACCCAATTGTGAAACCTGATTTTGTAAAAGCTACTCAACAAATATCTAAGCAAATAAATGAAGATGCCGGTGAGGTTGTAAAAAAAATACTAGAAGACCCCAAGGTACAAGAAAAAGTAAATGAACTTCGTGATAAACTAAAAAGCTGGTTTTAAGCTTTCTTATAAATGTTTTGAGTCCTTAATTGAGCATTTGTTTATTTTTTGTATCCTTTTTTTATCAGAATCGTTAAACCGATATGTTTTTTTTTAAAGGTAAACATACTAAATTGAATACGTTTTGATAGCGAAAAAACAACACGCATATTGCTGTTAAGCAAATAGATAAAGAAAGGACCTTTATGAAGATATATGTTATTGCCTCTCAGTTGCCTCGTAAAAACGGATTAAATCACTTTTACAATGGATTGATTAGTTCTTTTGCCAAGCAAAACGAAGCCGAAGAGCCTGTTATAAAAACAGTTTTAATTGATTCATTTACATCTACTTCAATTAATAGTACAGAGGAGGTAATTACATTAAATAAATATGATTTTCATGCCTATTACGAATTAGCGAATTATCTCAATAAAAATTGTGATGTGTGCTTGTTGCAGCATGATTACAATATGTTTGGTGGTGAGAGTGGGGCTTATGTTCTTCCCTTGGTAATAAGTTTAAAAGTTCCATTAATTACCACTTTGTACTCCATAAGCCATGATCCAAGTTTCATGCAACAAATGATTATTGGCGTGATTGCCCAAAAATCTGAGAGTATAGTGTGTATGAGCTCTTTTGGAGTCGATTTTCTTGAACATGTTTATAAAATCCCAGTCGATAAAGTTTCTTGCATTCAACATGGAGTTCCCAAAAGAAGTCAAGAAGATCGAACTGTTTTACGTGAAAAATATGGTTTTAATGGGAAAAAAGTATTGTTATCGTATGGCCGGTTTCGTAGGCAAAAGGGGTATGATACCGTTATTAAATCTCTGCCTGTTTTAGTTAATCATCATCCTGATGTTAAATATGTAATCATAGGCGATGTGTGTTCTAATGCTGTAATACCTGCTGATGAAGAATACAGAAATGAACTAAAATTTTTAGCCTATAAAAAAGGAGTTAGCCAAAATATAGAGTTTATAGAACATTATATTGATGAAGATGAACTCATGGATATGTTGGTGGCTTGTGATTATTTTATTTCACCTCATACCGATGAGCAACAAATTAACAGTGGGACCTTGCCTCATGCCTTGGGAGCCGGAGCTGCCATTTTAACCACCCCGTTTTGGCATGCAAAAGAGTTGATAGATGAGCAGAGAGGTGTGTTTTTTCCATTTAAGAGTTACACCGATTTAGCTAATAAAATAATGGACTTAATAAATAGACCTAAAGAAGTTGAATCGTTAAAACGTAATTCTTTGCTTTATGGGGAACAACTTCATTGGTCGCGAATTGCTCAAAAATACAATAAACTCATTCAAAATGCACTTGCCACCGACGTTACTCATGTAGTGAGTAATCACTTGTTTAATTTTTCGATATTACCATCAGTAAATCTGTCTTTTGTCAAACATTTGACCGATGATATTGGGATTTTAAAAAGTACAGTTGGGAATGTGGTAGATCTAAAAGCCGGTTATACCCTAAAAGATAATGCATCTGCGATTCTAGCTTTGGCTATGGCAAATAAATATACAGCTGAAGATTTATTGAGCTATATCAATAAATACTTAGGCTGTGTTAAATTAATGCACCTAGAGAAAAGTACCCTTTATGAAGAGCTAACTTTTTCAAAAGAATTTTCAACCAGTGAAAGGAATAGCGTTGGGGTTGGAAGATTGGCTTGGAGCTTAGGTTATTTATATAATTTGTTAGATGAGGGATTAACAAAATCATTCGTTTTTAAATTATTTAACGACCTTCAAAAATTAGAATTATCATCCCCAGTAGCAAAAGCAGAAATGCTAATTGGTTGCGCGCTTATTCTTAAAAATGAAAGCCAAAATAAATCGGCCAAAGAAAAAATGTTAGCCTTGGCAAGTGAACTCCTTACAATGTTACCTCACGAAAATCTAGCAAAGTGGTGGTGGTTTACGGATGATATGACAGAAGGAAGCACTTCGATGCTTATTGCTTTATTGTACACTTATCAACAGACGAAGGAAATAAAATATCTGAACCAAGCCAAAAGAGCTTTGCGCTTCATAGAACGTACTGCATTTGACGATGGCATTTATGTCCCGAAGAATTATGGTCAATTTCCTGAAGGAAACAGTAAAAATGCTTTATCAAGGCAATTCTCATCTGAAGTTTTTCTTATGGTCAAATGTTATGGTTTGATGTATGAACTAACTCTGGAAAAAGAATTCTTAGAAAAAATGTATTCAATTTATTTGTGGTATTTAGGCGATAATCAATTTAAACAACGCATATACGATTACAATGACGGTGGATGTTGCGCTGGTTTTATAGGAAAGGATCTAAACACCGACAAGGGTGCGAATAGTTCTCTATCTCATTGGTTGTCATATTTCTCTATGATGGAAACATACTTTTATTCTTATCGAGAGATACTCAAAAAATAAAAAAACACAATTGCAAAGTGAAGAAAAGAATATAAAAAAAAGCTTTTGGATGGTTTTCCAAAAGCTTTTCTTTTTTTCATTCCGAGAATGATTATACTCTTCTCTCTTTGATACGAGCTTTTTTACCGGTAAGACTGCGTAAGTAGAATAACTTAGCGCGACGAACTTTACCTAATCTGTTTACTTCAATCTTCTCAATAAATGGAGAGTTGAATGGGAAAATTCTTTCAACACCTACGTTGTTAGAAACTTTTCTCACAGTAAAACGTTTGTTATTTCCTTCACCTTTGATCTGGATAACAACACCTTTAAATAACTGAATACGTTCTTTGTTACCCTCTTTAATCTTGTATGATACAGAAATAGTATCTCCAGGGCTAAATGCAGGCATTTCAACACCACTTGTAAACGCGGCTTCTGCTACTTTAATTAAATCCATTATTCTATTTTTTCGGATTAAACTTATTTACGCAATATAACCTGACTCCTATGTTCACTTAGAGATTACGTAAAGTGGCTGCAAAAATACAATAAAAATATTTTAGTACAAAAATGTTTGTGTGTTTTTATCCCATTTCTTTTTGATTATTAGTAGTATTATCAGGATTCTTACTACCAAAAAAATTAGAAAACCAGTTTTTTATAGAACTAAATAGTGGAGTTATCCATTCGCTTATTATAATTGGAACCAACCGGGAAGGATGAAGCAAGGATGTAAATTCAAGATATTTGATCTCTAATTTCTTTTCAGACAGCTTAATTTGATAATGAAGTTTATACTTTTCATTTTCAAAATCCTTAAACGAACTAATTTGATGATATCTCTTATTTCTCGAAGTCATGATAATTTGGGTGAATTGGGAAAAACAAGTGTACAAAAGACTTAATGATTGGTTTTATGACAAAAGTCTTTCTTAATGCAATAAATATTAAACAAATTAATATATATACTCCGGACATTATAAGAAAACCAAGTCCTGTATTATTATAGTAGTTATCTAACCAGATGGCGCCGGCCATGGATAAAAAAAGACCTGCTAAGGCTATAATTAATAGTAGAACAAGCTTTGTGATCATTCCTGAAACAAACCGTGAAAGATTTTCAGCAGTATGAAGTTTTATTAAATCAATTTTTGCATTAATGTAATCTTCAACTTCACTCTTTGTTTCATTTATTTCTTTTGTAAAAATTTCTTTCATCACGTTAATTATCTGTTTCTGGCAAGAATTTGTATGGTTGACTACCTAAATATTAACCCGGAAAATCAACTTTTATCGATCGTCCGGGTACTAAATTTAAACAAATATGAAATAATTAACAAATGACTAGTTTGTACCATGAGTAGGTTCTAATGTTTTTCGATATTCTTTCATGAGAGATTCAATTTTTGTCTCTAACTCTTTCATTTTAACTTTCATCTCCTCCTTAATTTCTCCACCTTTGGCAACAATTTTATCACGCAATACATCTAATTCTCCTTCCATTTCTTTCAATTTGGCTCTTAGTTGTTTACGAGTATCATCACCGGTTTGGGGAGCATAAAGTAAAGCTGCAGAGGCACCAATGGCTGCACCGGCTATTAAACCTCCAATAAATAATCCAGTATTTTTCATGACTTATTTTTTTGTAAATTTTAACTAGTCAAAATATACGAAATAAGCCCTCCGGTGTCAATTTGTTTAGCCTACAAATCAGGTCGTTTGTGTAAGTAAAACAAGGAATTTATCAATTGGAATATTCTAAATACTCAGGTTTATGAAAGTAAAATTTAAGCATTATACTTACCTTTACAATCAAAGAGAAGTGGGAGTAAATTTTGTTCATTGAGCAAAATGAACTTAGCCTTGTTATTCTTTTTGGAGTAGGATATAGATACCTTGAGAATTTTTAGAATGAGCACAATTAATTCAGAAGAAAGAAGTCAAATACTTAGCAATTACCGAAAGCTAATAAAAGCATGTACGCCAATTATGGAAAAAAATGATGTCATGCTTATTCGAAAGGCACTTGAGGTAACTGTTCCTGATAGCGATAATCCAGAACGAAGAACATCAGGCGTTTTAAGGGTGATTCATGCCCTTGAAGTAGCTTTAGTTGTGGTGAATGAGATTGGTTTGGGGAGAACTTCAGTAATCTGCTCTTTGCTTTACGATGCTGTTTTAGATAATAAAATTTCAGAAAAAAAAGTTGAAACGCTTTTTGGAGACCAGGCAGCTGGAATTGTAAGAGGGTTGGTGAAAGTCAATGAACTATATGCTCAAAACACCTCTATTCAAAACGAAAACTTTCGAAAACTCCTATTAACCTTTGCTCAGGATGTGCGTGTAGTACTCATCATTATTGCGGATAAATTACATACTATGCGTTCTTTAAAGCAATATGCCGAAAATGATCAAATACGAATAAGTGGAGAGGTAGGTTACTTGTATGCACCAATGGCTCACCGTTTAGGATTGTACAATATCAAATCAGAAATGGAAGATTTGGTAATGAAATATTCTAACCGGGAAGTATATAGTGAAATTGCCCGTAAATTAAATGAAACTAAGAAAGCAAGAGATAAATACATTAAAGAATTCATTGCTCCGTTAAAAAAAGAATTATCTGAGAATGGGCTTAAATTTGAAATAAAAGGGCGAACCAAAACCATTCATTCAATATGGAATAAGATCAAGAATCAAAATACCAAATTCGAACAGGTTTATGATCTATTCGCAATTCGTGTTATTTTATTTAGCGAATTAAAGAATGAAAAGTCAGAATGCTGGCAGGTTTATTCGATGGTTACCGATAAATATCAACCCAACCCTAGTCGATTAAGAGACTGGATATCTGTACCAAAGAGCAATGGGTATGAGTCATTGCATACAACGGTTTTGGGGCCCGAAAACAAATGGGTGGAAGTGCAAATACGCACCGATCGAATGAATGAAATTGCTGAAAAAGGTTTAGCCGCTCATTGGAAATATAAAGGAATAAAAGGGGAGAAAGGCATGGACGAGTGGTTATCCAACGTGCGTGAAATTCTTGAAAATCCTGAACTTAATGCGGTTGATTTCATTGAAGATTTTAAGCTGGATCTATACGAAGATGAAGTCTTTGTTTTTACTCCAAAAGGTGAATTACGGCGATTGAAAAAAGGTGCAACAGTACTTGACTTTGCGTTTGAAATTCACACAGAAGTAGGCAAGAAATGCGTTGGAGCAAGAGTAAACAATAAAAACGTACCAATAAAGTATCAGCTTCAAAATGGAGATCATGTTGAAATAAATACATCTTCCAATCAAGAACCAAAACAAGATTGGTTAAATATTGTCGTAACCTCAAAGGCCATTTCTAAACTTAAGCAAGTCTTAAGAGACATCCAATTTAAAGAGGCTGAGTTAGGAAAAGAGATGTTGCTACGCCGTTTTAAAAACTGGAAAATAGAACTTAACGACCAGCTGCTTAGGCAAATCATGAAAAAGTATGGATTTAAAGCAATGCATGATTTATATTACGCCGTAGCAAAAGACCAAATCGACTTTTCCCATCTAAAAGATTTTGTGCTACAAGCTCTATCCAAGGAAAAGGAATCTGATATTGTTGAAAAAAGCGCTGGAAATTATAATACTGAAATCATTGAATCCTCATCTGATGATGATGTTTTAATGATCGATAAAAATTTAAAACATATAGATTATTCATTGGCTAAATGTTGTAATCCAATTTTTGGCGATGATATTTTTGGCTTTGTTTCTGTGAGTGGTGGTATTAAAATACATCGGAAAACCTGTCCTAACGCAGCAGATATGCATACCAACTTTGGATATCGAATAGTTAATGCAGAATGGACATCCGGTGTTGATACAAGCTATCAGGCTACCCTTAAAGTTACAGGAGTTGATGACATAGGAATTGTTACCAACATTACACAAGTTATTAATAAAGAGAGTAACGTCAAGTTAAGGTCTATTTCTATTGATTCAAATGAAGGGAGCTTTGAAGGTACATTAACTGTATTTGTCAATAATTTAAATAGTCTTTCGTCTTTATCAAAAAAAATAAAGAATGTGAAAGGAGTTTATGCGGTATCAAGGATAGGTGCCGGAAGTTAAGTCGATGGTTTGAAATAAAACAACGTTGTTTTTCATTGAAAAAACATGTATATTAAGTGCTATGATTGAATAACTAATACGCTTTATCATGGGAGAACAAGTTGTTACCTTAGTAGTATTATCCTACGAAAAGGCACAAATTTTAAAAACACTACTGGAAGCGAATAACATTGAGTGCTTTCTTGGCAATGCAAACGTTATTCAAGGAGCAGTTTCAGCAGGAGTGAAGGTGAAAATTTCCGATCGAGATCTTGATCAGGCGATGCAAGTATTAGAAAGTATGATGAAGGGAGAGAAAGTCCGGAGTGAAGAAAAAAAAGAACCGGTGGAACCAAGAATTCTTCTGCCCGTTGATTTTTCGTCATATTCAGAAAAAGCAGCTGAAGTTGCTTTGGGTTGGGCGGCTAAATTAAAAGCGGAAATTACTTTGTTGCATACTTTTTTTAACCCGGTGGTAACAACCATCCCTTTTTCAGACACCTTTGCTTATGATATGAATCTGGATGAAACTGTGATGGAATTGGAAGAACGGGCTAAAGAAGGAATGAAAAAAATGGAAGCATTTTTTGAAAAGAAAAATAATGCATTAGGTGAAAATAAAGTAGTTTACAAAACCAAATTACTTCGAGGAGTTGCAGAAGATGAAATTGTAAGGTATAGTAACGAATACCAACCCATAGCTATTGTAATGGGAACACGAGGCTTAGACCGAAAAGTTTCTGATTTAGTAGGAAGTGTTACTGCTGAAGTGATGGAGAATGCAAAATTTCCTGTTTTAGCTGTTCCTGAGGATTTTGAATTCAAAGGTATTGATGCCATGGAAAATTTGCTGTACGCAACCGACTTTCAGGAATCTGATTTTATTGCCATGGAGATTTTAGAAAAAGTTGTTCGTCCATTAGGAATTAAGATAATTTGTGCGCATGTTAGTAGTCACAAACATTCCCATTGGGACGATGTTAAAATTGCAGGTTTGCAAGAATTTCTTTCAAAAAAATATCCGAATACAGGAGTTGTTTGTGATTTAATTGAAAATGAGGACTTTTATGTTGGCATTGAAAGCTACGTCAAAGAAAAAAAGATAGATATACTTTCGTTTACAAGAAAAAAACGAAGTTTGTTAAGCCGATTGATTAATCCAAATGTGGCAAAAAAAATGTTGTTTCATTCAACCACACCACTATTAGTTTTTAATCATTAGGACATAAAATTAAAAATTAGCAAGAATGGGGATTGTTCGAGCCGGTTTTTTATTAGCCGGCTTTTTTGTTATACATATTTCGAATTTATTGGGCCAGTATAGCGTTAGTGGAGATGTGATGGATAATGCTTCTTCGTTAGCCGATGTTAATGTGGTTTTGTCCGAAATGGGGAAGCGGGAAACTATTAGCGTTTCAGGAGCCGGTAAGTTTTATAAAACCTTAGAATGGGATAAAACCTACTATTTTAAATTTAGTAAAGAAGGTTATGTTTCAAAGGTAATTCAATTTGTAACCACCGTTCCCACACATGTTCGTAAGGAGCAAGTTGAACCATATCACCTACAAGTGCGCTTATTTAAAATGTTTGATGGTGTAGATACAGTTTTTTTTAATAAACCGGTTGCCATTATTAAATATGACGAAAGCATTAATGATTTTGCTGCAGACCGTGATTATTCTTTAAACGTGAAATATAAAATTGATCAGATGCGTGCCGGAAATTACAAGCCGGAAACGATTATTAAACCAATGTCGAATAAAAAGGAACCTGAAAAAAAAATACAGAAACCCAAAACTAAACATCAGGAAAAAGAGAGAGCAAGCAAAGAAAAAACTCCAGAGGTAGGAGATACTGATGTCGAAATCGGAATACCTCCACTTAAAGAAGCGTATAAGGTAGGAGTAACCAAGGAATATTTTAATCTTGATCACCGTTATGTAACAAGAAGTATTATTCACGATGGAACTAATATGAGGGTACTCGTCATGGTAAAACATGAATGGGGAGGTGAATTCTATTTTTTAGATAAATTAAAGCTAGGGTATGTTTGTATTTCAAAAGAATTATATGATAATTTAAAAGAGTTCTAGATATTTCATATGTCAGAGCAAAACCAAATAAATAATGAAGTGGAAAGAATTAAGAGTGCCTTAATTATTCCACTTTTTTTTATGATAATTATCTTTACCATTCGGCTAATAGAGCACATCGAAGGTTTTAGTTTGGTAAAATGGGGGATTAAACCAATGAGTCTTGAAGGTCTTCCGGGCATTTTATTAGCTCCTCTTATTCATTCTGATTGGGAGCACCTTTACGCAAATTCAGTTTCTTTTATGGTTCTTAGTTTCTGCCTGTTTTATTTTTATAGAGGTGTGTCCATTCAGGTATTTATCCTCTTATATGGAATTACCGGAATGTGGGTTTGGCTGGGGGCGAGAGATGCTTGGCATATAGGTGCAAGTGGACTAATTTATGGTTTAGCTTCATTTGTTTTTTTTAGTGGGGTTATCAGAAATTACATTCCTTTATTGGCCATAGCCCTAATGGTAGCCTTTCTTTATGGAGGTTTAATCTGGGGGATATTCCCACTTAAATGGAATGTTCCCTATTCATGGGAATCACACTTGTGGGGTTCTGTGGCAGGATTAATACTTGCAATTGTTTACAGAAAGAGAGGCCCTCAGAAACCAATAAAACACTGGCCCGAAGAAGAGTATGAGTATCCGTTTTGGGAGGAGAGTGAACAGAAACAGGACAAACAGGGCGATTGATTTTATTAATTTTACATTGAACTAAGCTAAAATCAAAAATCTTTTATCATCTTTAGCCAAAATTTCAATATCAATGTTAACCTTATTAGAAAAAGAAGCAGTATATATCCGAATTATCAGCGTTTCGTTGGTGATAACGGCTTCATGTGCATCTTCTTTTGCTAGAGATGGTCAATTACCATTATTTGACGAGTTTTCGAAACTTGAAATTTTTGTAGAAAACTATGTTGATGCTTGCATTCATGAAATTGAAGAGGCTGAACTTATAGTTGACGATACTCAATTTCATGAGTCTAATGATAAAACAAGACGTAAGAAATACAAGGTAATTACGTTAATTGATTCAAGTCAGGATCAAAGGTATTTAAAGTCTCAGGGCTTTGATAATTACATTTCTTCTTTTAGGATAAACGATGAACAGATCAGTGCCTCCAATTCATGGTGCGAAAGCAATATTGAAATGGATGAAAATGATTATTCATCTGAACATCCCACTCGTGCCGGTCCGGTCAAATGTGCTTAGTGCACTCTATTGTAATTCACATCGGTTCATTAGGTTTCCCGTTTTAAAATCTAAAAATCAATCAGTAAAATATTTAGTATTATATAATTATGGCATTAATGGGTCTTATTTCCAAGTTGTTTGGAAATAAATATGACAGAGACATGAAAGAGGTAAAACCTCTTGTGGAGCAAATTAAGGCGGTTTATCCGCAAATTCAGGCTTTGAGCCACGACGAATTACGTCAACGTTCTGCTGATCTTAGAGAAAAAATTAGAGGATCGGTGAAGGATGATGAACAAAAAATCATTGATTTAAAAGCCCAAATTGAAGCCGGAGGCATATCCGTAAGCCAACGCGAAAAAATTTATAAGGACATTGATAATACTGAAAAAGGTATTGTTGAGAAAATCGAAGCCGCTTTAACTGAAGCTTTGCCGGAAGCATTCGCCATCGTAAAAGATACAGCTCGCCGTTTAGCAGAAAATGAGACAATAGAAGTTTCTGCAACTCAGATGGATCGTGATTTAGCTGCAAAAGCTGATTTTGTAGAAATCAATGGTGATAAGGCAACTTATTTCAATTCCTGGTCAGCAAATGGAGCTGAAATAAAATGGGACATGATTCATTATGATGTGCAGCTAATTGGTGGTATTGTACTTCATAGTGGTAAAATTGCAGAGATGGCAACTGGTGAGGGTAAAACATTAGTGGCAACCTTACCGGTATTCTTAAATGCCTTATCAGGCCGTGGAGTTCATGTTGTAACAGTAAATGATTACCTGGCAAAACGTGACTCTGAATGGATGGGACCTCTTTACCAATTTCATGGGTTAACGGTAGATTGTATTGATAAACACCGTCCAAATTCACAAGAGCGCAGAAGAGCTTATAAAGCTGATATTACTTTTGGTACAAACAACGAGTTTGGTTTTGATTACCTGCGTGACAACATGGCCACATCACCTGAAGATCTGGTTCAACGCGTTCATAGTTATGCTATTGTCGACGAGGTGGATTCTGTGTTAATTGATGATGCTCGAACACCCTTAATTATTTCAGGGCCTGTAGCCAAAGGAGATGATCAGCAATTTGCAGAATACAAGCCTAATGTAGAAAAGGTTGTGGAGTTGCAACGGAAATTAGTAACTCAAACTTTATCTGAAGCAAAACAAAAGTTAAAATCTGAAGATAAGAAAGTACAAGAAGAAGGTGCTTTATTGTTATTTCGTGCATTTAAAGGTTTGCCAAAGAGCAAAGCAATTATAAAATACTTAAGTGAGCAAGGTATAAAAAGCCAAATGCTTAAAACAGAGAATTACTACATGCAAGAAAATGGAAAAAACATGCATGTAGTTACAGATGAATTGTATTTTGTAATTGATGAAAAAAATAATTCGATTGAACTTACTGAAAAAGGTTTAGATTTAATTACCGGATCGGCAGAAGATCCAAATTTCTTCGTTTTACCTGACGTAGGTTCAGAAATTGCAGTTCTTGAAAAGAGTGATCTTTCAGAGGATGATAAGCTGAAGCAAAAAGATGCGATCATTCAAAATTTCTCCATTAAATCAGAGCGCGTTCATACGGTTAATCAATTACTAAAAGCCTATACTCTTTTTGAAAAAGATGTGGAGTATGTGGTGATGGATAATAAGGTTAAGATTGTTGATGAGCAAACCGGACGTATCATGGAAGGACGTCGTTACTCCGATGGCTTACACCAGGCAATTGAGGCTAAAGAAAGAGTAAAAGTTGAAGCTGCAACTCAAACGTATGCTACCATTACATTGCAGAACTATTTTAGAATGTATGACAAGCTTTCTGGAATGACAGGAACTGCTGAAACAGAAGCAGGAGAGCTTTGGGATATTTACAAATTAGATGTGGTGGTGATTCCAACAAACCGTCCAATTCAACGTAAAGATCAGGAAGATTTAGTATACAAAACCAAGCGTGAGAAGTTTAATGCGGTTGCAGAAGAGGTTGTGAAGATGGTTGAAGCCGGACGTCCCGTATTGGTAGGTACTACTTCGGTCGAAATATCAGAGTTATTGAGTCGTTCTTTAAAAATGCGAGGCATTGAGCACAATGTATTAAATGCCAAATTACACCAGCGAGAGGCCGATATTGTAGCTTTGGCGGGTCAGCCGGGAACAGTTACAATTGCAACAAACATGGCTGGTCGTGGTACCGATATTAAACTGAGTAAAGAAGTTAAAGAAGCAGGCGGTTTAGCCATTATTGGAACCGAGCGCCACGAGTCACGCCGTGTAGACCGTCAGCTAAGAGGTCGTGCCGGACGTCAAGGAGATCCGGGTTCGTCTCAGTTCTTTGTATCTTTAGAAGATGATTTAATGCGTTTATTTGGATCTGATCGTATTGCCAAATATATGGATCGCTTAGGTTTAGAAGAAGGTGAAATGATTCAGCATTCAATGATTACGAAATCGATTGAAAGAGCTCAGAAAAAAGTTGAAGAGAATAACTTTGGTATTCGTAAACGCTTGCTTGAATATGATGATGTGATGAACTCTCAGCGTGAAGTAATTTACACTAAACGTCGCCACGCTTTATTTGGAGAGCGAATTCAGTTAGATATTTCCAACATGATGTCTGACACATGTGCGGATATTGTTGCAGAGAATCATCAAGCTGGAGATTATGAAGGTTTTAAATTGGAAGTGTTACGCGTATTTACTGCAGAGTCTCCATTTAATGAAGAAGAATTTTTAAAGGGTCGAGTAGATGATCTTTCAGAGAAATTATTCAACACCATGTGGGATGCCTACTCCCGCAAGAGTCAGATGATTGCAAAACAAGCTTTTCCGGTCATTAAAGAAGTGTACGAAACCAAAGCTGAAATGTACAATAACATTGTTGTGCCAATTAGTGATGGCCATCGCATATTTAATATCACAACAAATCTTAAGAAAGCCTACGAAACAGAAGGTGCTGAATTAGTTCGAGCTTATGAAAAAACTTCCATTCTTGTAACCATTGATGAAGCCTGGAAAGAGCATTTACGCGAATTGGATGACTTACGTCAAGCCGTACAAAATGCGACTTATGAGCAAAAAGATCCATTGTTGATTTATAAATTTGAGTCGTTTAATTTATTTAAATCAATGATCGGTGAAAATAACAAGGTTGTAGTTTCCACATTGGCAAAAGGCCATATTCCTATTCAAAATGCAGATTCAATTAAAGAAGCAGAGCTACGTAAAAAATCTCAGGATTCTCGAATAGAAGCCCATAAAGATGAATTTCATAGGCCTGGAGCTCAACAAGGAGCAAGACCTCAAGAACCGGTGAGACAAGAAAGAGTTCAGCCTGTAAGAGTTGAGAAAAGAGTTGGACGAAATGATCCTTGCCCTTGTGGAAGTGGTAAGAAATACAAATCATGTCACGGTAAAAATGTGGCAGTTTAAATAACAAAAAAAGGGTTTTGCTATCAGTCAAAACCCTTTTCTATAAGTTTAATGTGTTTGATTAAATGCATTTGCATCATTAAACATTAATAATTAAACCTTAACAATTATGATTTTAAGTGTAATTACTTGGAATGTAGATCCTGAACTTTTTAGCTTAGGTCCTTTTTCAATTCGGTATTATGGTTTGTTTTTTGCAATTTCCTTTATGTTGGGCTATTACATCATAGAGAAGATGTTGAAAACTGAAAAAGCTCCGGAAGATTGGATCGAAAAGCTTTTTATGTATGTGGTTTTAGCCACTGTTATTGGAGCCAGATTAGGACATGTATTCTTTTATGGATGGGGGTATTACTCGCAACATCCCGGCGAAATACTAAAAATATGGGAAGGTGGATTAGCTAGTCATGGAGGAGCCATTGGAATTATTACCGCCATTATTTTATTTTCAAAGAAAGTAAGTAAAAAGCACCCCCTTTGGGCTTTAGATCGTTTAATTGTTGCCATAACTTTGTCGGCATTCTTTATTAGAATGGGGAATCTAATGAATTCAGAAATTTATGGTCACCCAACATCTTTTCCCTGGGCATTTAAATTTATTACAAATATAAATGCGTGGACTCAAGGTGCAGAGCCTGTTTATTCGCAACCCTCTCATCCTACACAAATCTATGAAGCGTTGTCGTACTTAAGCTTATTTGTATTGACATATTGGGCTTATTTAAAAACGAAAGCCAAAGATTATGAAGGTCTACTTTTTGGGATTGGAATGACCGGTATTTTTGTGGCGCGTTTCTTTATCGAATTTGTAAAAGAAAATCAGGAAGCATTTGAAGAAGGTATGCTTCTGAATATGGGTCAATTGTTAAGTATTCCTTTTGTAATTGTTGGAGGATATTTAATTTATCGATCCCAAAAGCATAAAGCTGCTTAATAGCCTATTATAACTATCAGATATTGAAGCCTTACCATTACGTAAGGCTTTTTTGCTAGAACAAATCGTTTAAAAGTACTGTTTTAGTTTAGTCACAATTAAAGGTTGGTAATTTTTATGGTAAATAATGTTTTTGGTAAAAGTTATCAATTTTTGAGGCCTTATCATTGATACCTAAAAAATCAGTTGCTTGCTGTAAATAGTTTGTGACTAAAAGCTAGAGACAAGTCGCTAATGGAAGTAGTTTTAGTGATCCAATTCCAATTCAACCTCTCGGGGTTACATAGCCTTGCATATAGCTCTCAGCTCATAAAAATATTTATATTTGCACCTCATTATTAAAAAAAATTAGAATGAATTCAGAACAAATGTTTTACCTGATTATCGGGATTTTAGTTTTTCAATTTGTGTTTGATCAGTTTTTAGATTATTTAAATAAAACCAAGTGGACAGCTACATTACCCAAAGAATTAGAAGGGATTTACGAAGCCGATAAATATGCAAAACAACATGAGTATCGTAAAGCTAACTATGGCTTTAACTTGCTTAGTGAATGGGTAAGTTTTCTTGGCACAATATTATTTTTAGTATTAGGCGGTTTTGGTTGGTTAAACGAACTAACACTTTCTATCAGTGAGAACTTTATTTGGCAACCTCTTTTATTCTTTGGACTACTTGGTTTAGGTTCGTCAGTTATATCACTGCCATTTTCAATTTACGGCACATTTGTAATAGAAGAAAAGTTTGGCTTTAATAAAACCACACCCAAAACTTTTGTACTAGATTTGATTAAATCAACCATTCTATCTGCTCTTTTAGGAGGAGGTATCCTTGCTTTAATTATTTGGGTTTATGCTGCTGTTGGTCCAAACTTCTGGATTTATGCCTGGGCAATCGTAGGTGGATTTATGATTTTAATGAGCATGTTTTATACTTCTTTGTTATTGCCATTATTTAACAAGCAAGAGCCTCTAGGTGAAGGTGAACTTAGAGATGCCATTGAAGAATTTAGTCATAAATCAGGCTTTAAATTAGATAACATCTACGTGATGGATGGTTCTAAGAGATCCACTAAAGCAAATGCATTTTTTAGTGGCTTAGGAGCGAAAAAACGCATCGTATTATACGATACATTAATTAATGATTTAAGCGTTAATGAAGTAGTTGCAGTATTAGCTCATGAAATTGGACATTACAAATTAAAACATACATTATGGACAATTATCAGTGGATTAGCACAAATGGGAATCATGCTATATGTGTTTAGCCTGGTTGTAGATTCTCCATTGTTATCAGGTGCATTAGGGGTGGAGCAACCTACTTTTCACATTGGACTTTTAGCCTTTGCTTTATTGTATTCTCCGGTTTCGTTTGTAACAGGAATGTTGATGTCAATATTCTCTCGTAAGAATGAATATGCAGCTGATGCTTTTGCTGCAAAATTTGATTTAGGAGAAGCGCTAATAAGTGGTTTAAAAACCATTTCTACAAATGCGTTAAGTAATTTAACACCACATCCCTTATATGTGTTTTTTCATTACTCACACCCTCCATTATTGCAACGAATTAATGCCATCAGAAATAAAAAATAAGTAATTTTATATTTTTTAAAATAGCGAAACAGAAGTAAGAAATTGCTTCTGTTTTTTTTTACTACAAAATTGAACTTATGAATGTTGAAATAATCACCATTGGAGACGAAATACTAATAGGACAAATAATAGATACGAACTCAGCCTGGATGGGACAGGAGTTAAATGGCAGAGGATTTGATGTGAATCGCATCACTTCCATTCGTGATACAAAAGAAGCTATCAAAAATGCTCTTGATGAAGCCTTAAGACGAGTTGATGTTGTTCTCATTACAGGAGGACTTGGACCAACAAATGACGATGTAACAAAACATACCTTAGCTGAATATTTTAATTCGAAATTAGTATTTAATGAATTGGTATATAAAGATGTATGCGATTTTCTTAAAGGAAAAGTTAAAGATGTAAATGAACTTAATCGGCAGCAAGCTTTTGTGCCGGAAAATTGTGAGGTAATAAGAAATAAAGTAGGAACCGCTCCCAATATGTGGTTCGAACGCAAGGGTAAAATTGTAGTTTCAATGCCAGGGGTTCCATCCGAAATGAAAGCGGTAATGACAGAAGAAATATTACCTCGTTTAGATGCAAAATTTGAAACAGGCTATATAATTCATCAAACAGTATTGACTAGTGGTATTGGAGAGTCTATTTTGGCTGAAAAGCTCCAAGATTGGGAAAAGCTATTACCGCAATATATTTCACTCGCTTATTTACCATCTCCCGGACGTGTCAAATTAAGATTAACTGCAAGGGTCGAGGATGAGAACATTGGAAAAGTGAAAATAAAAAGCCTAGTTAGTCAACTTTATCCTTTAATTGGCGAATATATTTATGGTGAAGAAGATAAATTGCCCGAAGAAATTTTAGGAGAAATGTTGTTAAGTAAAAAATCAAGCATATCTGTCGCTGAGAGTTGCACCGGTGGTAGAATTGGACATCTTATAACATCAATTTCGGGTAGTTCGGCGTATTTTAATGGTGGGGTAATTGCTTATTCTAACGAAGTAAAAATGAATTTACTTGGGGTAAAAGAAAATTTATTAATGGAGTATGGTGCTGTTAGTCAGGAAGTAGTAGAACAAATGGCACTTGGCGTAAAACAAACATTGAATAGTGATTATTCGATAGCAACATCAGGAATTGCCGGTCCTACAGGAGGTACAAAAGAAAAACCGGTTGGCACAGTTTGGATTGCAATTGCCGGTCCTTTTGGGGTAGAAAGTCAAAAATATTTTTTTGGTGAAATTCGTGATAAAAACATTCAAAGGGCAAGCAATACAGCACTTGTAAAATTAATACGTAAACTACTAATTAATAATATATAGTAATATTTTATTTAAATTAAATATTTAAGTGGATGTTTTTATTGTCGAAGACTAAAGACGAAAATATCAGAGAAGATTACTTAAATATTACCAATAAATAATTTTGCTGATTTTTGGATTGTTGAATAAAAATACTTTATTTTGCGCTCTGTTTGAAAAATGTATCCGAAAAAAAATAAACTGTTGAGAGATGTCAAGAGTATGTGAAATAACTGGTAAGAGATTTATGGTGGGAAATAATGTTTCTCACTCTAAAAGGAGAACCAAAAGAAGATTCGATGTGAATCTTTTTAAAAAGAAATTCTATTTAGCTGAAGAAGATAAGTGGGTAAGCTTAAGAGTTTCTGCTGCTGGTTTAAGAATAATCAATAAAGTAGGTCTTAACGCTGCTTTAAAAGGTGCTAAAGAAAAAGGTTTTATTGCTAATTACTAAGAAGTAGAGAAATGGCTAAAAAAGGTAATAGAGTACAGGTAATTCTTGAGTGCACTGAGCATAAAGAAAGCGGTATGCCTGGAACTAGCAGATATATTTCTGTTAAAAATAGAAAAAACACTCCAGACCGTTTGGAGTTAAAGAAGTATAACCCAATTTTGAAGCGTGTAACTGTACACCGCGAAATTAAATAATATTCTTTAAAGATGGCTAAGAAGACCGTTGCGAGTTTACAAAAAGGAGAAGGTAAAGGTCACACAAAGGTGATCAAAATGATTAAATCTTCTAAAACTGGGGCATATACATTCCGTGAGGAAATTGTGGCAAATGACCAGGTGGATAACTATTTTAAAAAATAATGGTAATAACCATTTGAGATATAAAAGAAAAGCTTCCCAATTTGGGGAGCTTTTTTTTTGGATTATTTCTAATCCTCTCCTAAATATGAGTTGATTTTCAACTCTTTTCATTATTTTCGCACTCTACTAAATTATTATATATGGGATTATTCGGCAGATTTACAAAAGCTAAAAAAGAAAGTCTCGACAAGGGGTTGTCAAAAACTAAGGAAAGTGTTCTTAAAAAGCTAACACGTGCAGTTGTTGGAAAAACTACGGTAGATGATTCTGTTTTAGATGATTTGGAAGAAATATTAATAACATCTGATGTAGGTGTTGATACAACATTAAAAATCATTGAACGAATCGAAGAACGTGCAGCAAGAGATAAGTTTCTTTCAACCAGTGAGCTAAATACTATTCTTAAAGAAGAAATTGCAGATTTATTACAAGAAACTGAAGAAAATGCTGCGGTTGATTTCGATTTGCCTAAATCTGAAGATCCTTATGTAATAATGGTTGTTGGTGTAAATGGTGTTGGGAAAACGACTACCATTGGGAAGTTGGCCAATAAGTTTAAAGCTGCAGGTAAAAAGGTTGTTTTAGGAGCCGCTGATACATTTCGGGCAGCTGCCATAGATCAATTAGTGATTTGGGCCGAACGAGTAGATGTACCTATTGTAAAACAAAGTATGGGATCCGATCCTGCTTCTGTTGCTTTTGATACATTAACATCAGCAAAGTCGCAAGGTGCTGATGTGGTTATTATAGACACGGCAGGCCGTTTGCACAATAAAATTAACTTAATGAATGAGCTTTCTAAAATAAAGAAAGTCATGAAAAAAGTTGTCCCTAGTGCTCCAAATGAAGTTTTATTAGTTTTAGATGGTTCAACCGGACAGAATGCATTTTTGCAAGCCAAACAATTCACTGCCGCTACAGAAGTTTCTGCTTTAGCTATTACCAAATTGGATGGAACAGCTAAAGGTGGTGTTGTAATTGGCGTTTCAGACCAATTTAGCATACCGGTCAAATACATTGGTATTGGTGAAGGTATTGATGATCTTCAACTTTTTGATCGAGTTGAATTTGTAGATTCATTATTTCAATAAAGAAATACAAGCTGTTTGGCAACAGCTTTTTTATTCCATTTTATTAAACAATCAAGTACTTAAATTAAGTTTTATATGTCGGGGGTGAAAGGAAAGAAGATTGATGTAGTAACCTTGGGTTGCAGCAAAAATCTTGTGGATAGTGAGTTTTTAATCAGGCAATTTAAAGCCAATAACATTCAAGTAACGCATGATTCAGAGAATCCTGATGGTGAAATTGCTGTTATTAACACCTGTGGATTTATTGGAGATGCAAAAGATGAGTCCATTGAGACCATCTTGGAATTTGTTGAAGCAAAAAAAAGAGGAGATCTTAAAGCTCTTTACGTTATGGGTTGCTTATCAGAGCGGTACATGAGCGAACTAGGCCATGAATTGCCTGAGGTTGATAAGTTTTTTGGTAAATTCGACTGGCAAAATCTGGTATCCGAAGTAGGGGCCACTTATCGAAGAGATTTAATGAATGAACGATCTTTAACCACGCCAAATCATTATGCTTATTTTAAAATTTCCGAAGGATGTAACCGTACTTGTAGTTATTGCGCAATTCCTATTATTACCGGTAAGCACAAGAGCCGTTCTATGGATGAATTATTTGATGAGGCTAAACGATTACGAGACAATGGCGTGCGAGAATTACAAGTGATCGCACAGGATTTATCTTATTATGGCTATGATCTTTATAAAGAATATAAGCTTCCTCAATTAATAGAAGGATTAGCAAACATTGATGGAATTGATTGGGTTCGATTGCACTATGCTTATCCAACAGGTTTCCCAATGGATGTTTTAAAAGTAATCAATGAGCATCCTCATGTTTGTAAGTATTTGGATATTGCACTTCAGCACATTAGCGACAATATGTTGGTAAAAATGCGCAGAGGAATTCGCAAAAATCAAACCTACCGTTTGTTAGAAGAAATGCGCAAACAGGTTCCTGGTATACATCTAAGAACGACAATGATTACCGGCCATCCCGGAGAAACAGAGCAAGATTTTAAAGAAATGGAGCAATTTGTTAGGGATATTCGTTTTGAGCGTCTAGGCGTATTTGGATATTCACATGAGGAAGATACTTATGCTTATAAAACCTACGAAGATGATGTTCCTCAAGAAGTAAAAGAGGAACGTGCAGAACGAATAATGGATATCCAAAAAGGAATAAGCGCTGAATTAAACCAAGAAAAAATTGGTCAATTTCAAAAAGTAATCATTGACCGTGAAGAAGATGAGTTTTTTGTTGGTAGAACAGAGTTTGATTCTCCTGAAGTAGACCAGGAAGTACTCATTCATAAAGAAAACAATCCGAATTTGACAATTGGGGAGTTTTACAATGTAGAAGTCACCGATGCGGAAGATTATGATTTGTTTGGTGTTGTAAAGTAGATAGTTAAACAAAAATAACCGGCAAGGGTTCTCTTATCAAGGGAGCCCTTTTTTCGTGTAAATAATTCTTTGATTAGTGTAAATGGAGGTGACATTGGAAGGTTGATTAATTAGCTTGTATTATGAACCTCCAAATTATAAACCCAAACCTAGTCAATTGTGATGAAAACACTAAAAGCTATATCATTTATCTGCTTTGCTTTTGTTATTAGCATTGAGTTAGCTGCAGTTGGAGCCCATCCGGAACCAACAATTGTTACCCAACCTGATGGTTCAAATTTAACCATAAAACTTAAGGGTGATGAATGGGTCAATTGGAAAACAACCATTGATGACTATCGCATCGTTAAAAATAAAAATGGAATTTACGAGTATGCTACCCAACTGAAATCGGGAAGCAGCGCAGTCATTCCATCAGGAATAAAAGCCAGAGATCCCAAAAAAAGAAGTAAAACAGATTTAACTTTCTTACGAAAAAGTCCACCTAATCTTGGAATTTCAAAAGAATCTATCAAAGACCAAAAGGAAGCCATTTATCAATCTGCTCGGTTAAAAAGTGGAATGGCCACTCTTGATTTTCCATCATCTGGTATCCAACGTCATTTAATGATCTTAGCCAATTTTTCCGATAGAGCAAACACGTATTCACAGGAAGACTTTTATAATTTGATGAATGCCGGTAACAATAGCTTTAGAGCCTATTATCTTGAAAATTCTGACAATGCTTTAGATATAAGTACCACTGTAACCGTATGGGTCACCCTTCCCAACACACATGATTATTACGGTCCCAGAAATAAATGGCAGCAATTCGCTTACGATGCCATTGCAGCAGCAGACCCTTATGTTGACTTTTCAGATTTCGATTTAAATTTTGATGGGATTGTTGATGGGATTACCATTATCCATCAAGGAGCTGGTCAGGAAATTACCAAGGACGAAACAGATATTTGGTCGCATCAGTTTTATATTCCATCTTCATATAATCGCATGTTTGATGGAGTTCAGGTAAATAAATACACAGCCCAGCCTGAAATGAGATCTCAATCAGGAACCATAAATACAATTGGTGTGATTTGCCATGAGTTTGGGCATCTGTTAGGGCTACCTGATTTCTATGATACCAATGGCGACTCTGGTGGCCATTATGATGGCACTGGCAACTGGGATTGCATGTCAACAGGCGTTTATAATGGACAAAATCCCGGTAGTTTCCCAGCTCATCATAATGCCTGGTCCAAGCAAATGTTGGGTTGGTGTACTTTTGAAGAAATTTCTGCCATTCAAAATGTAAACATACAGCCAATTATTAAAGCGCAAAAAGCATTTTTAGTGCGGGCAGCATCACCCGATGAGTATTTTCTCTTAGAAAATCGGCAAAAACTTGGTTTTGATCAAGGTTTACCGGGTCATGGACTTATCATCTATCATGTGGATGAAGAATATATTAACTCAAATATACATTTTAACAATATTAATACCGGAGAGCATCAAGGTTTTTACCCCAAAGCAGCAGGAGGAGTCATAAACAGTGCTTCATGTCCCTTTCCGGGAAGTGGTGATTTTAAGAATTTCACAGATGAGACAAGTCCAAATATGCTGGATTGGGCAGGAAATTTTACGCATAAATCAATAACAGAAATAAAGGAGAATGAAAATGGAACTATTTCTTTTGATTTTATGGCATTACAAGGTGGTTCACCAACAAATTTAAAAGCAGAAGCTACCGGAGGTAGTGAAATCCGATTGGAATGGAATCCTCCTCAATTAGGCTATCCTGTTATTATTGCCTATTCTGAAGATGGAAACTTTGGAACACCTATTAATGGAACAGCAGATTCCCGTGGACAGCAATTACCTGGTGGAGGTACTATACTTTACAATGGTAAAGCATCGGAATTTTATCATGATGAACTTAATCCCAACACAACCTATTATTATAAAGTATGGGGTGATCAAGGTGATGATTTTTCCTATGGTGTATCCTTATCATGTTCCACATTTGCACCAGATGTAGAAGAGTTTCCTTGGCATGAAGGATTTGAATCAGGATTAAATAATTGGACACAGAAATCTATTACGGGTTCTGATGTGCAATGGACAAATGGAACAGGAGGTTATTATAGTAAGCCGAATAATGCTTTTGATGGGGATAGTAATGCTTTATTATATTTGGCATCAACAGTGGCAGGTGTACAAATGTTAATGTCTCCAATCTTTAAAGTTGATGCCGGAACTGATCTTAAACTAAAATTTTGGCATGCGCAATCAAAATGGGATAATGACCAGGATGAATTACAAGTAAAATATCGCACAATGCCCCATGGGGATTGGCAACTACTCAATGAATACAAATCAGACATCCAAAACTGGCAAAAGGTGGTATTGTCGATATTAAATGTTGCTGGCCCAATTCAAATTGCATTTGAGGGGTACGCTAAGTATGGCTATGGAGTAGTTGTGGATAATGTTGAACTGTATTTAGATCAGGAATGTAATCAGCCATCTACATCTGTTTCCAATTTGGCAATTGGAGATATTACCCCTTCTTCTATCCAGTTAAAATGGAATAGAGGAGACGGAGATAAGGTTTTGATTGTGGCAAAAGAAGAAGGAGAGCCGTTAAATGAACCTCAAAATGGATATGAATATGTGGCAAATCCAAATTGGGGAGCTGGTAATAGTATAGGGAATGCTGAATATGTAGTTTATAACTTAGATGGAATTTCAACCTCTGTAAATGGTTTAAAAAGTGGAACCAACTATTATTTTGATGTTTATGAATATAATTCCTTGAATAATTGTTATCAGTTGTTACCGGAAAAAATATCAGCCCAAACTGATTTTCCTCCGGTTGATATAAATATCAATGTGCAATTTGAGGGAAAACCTATTGGAGGTGCTAAGGTTAACTTTATGGGAGAAGAACTTAGTACAAATCTTCAAGGTGCATGTAAATTCACCATTCAAGAAGGAATGGATCAAAAACAGGTTTTTTTCGTTGAGCATCCTCTGTATGAAAGTTACTATGGTAAAATTATTCCTATGACTACTCAATTTTTAACTGTTGACATGGTTGCCTTTGATGTAATAGAACCTACAGGCCTCAAAGTATCTAAGGAATATCAAAACATTTCCATTTCCTGGAATCCTGTTATCAATGAAAACTTTGACAGTTACGAACCTTTCTCCTTAGCAAATGATAATTGGCTATTTGTGGATAGGGATTTTGCAGCCACATATAACCTGTCAGAAGTCAGCTTTCCGAACGAAGAATATGTTGGTGCCTTTATTGTATACAGTCCTTATGAAAGTAGTCAAACGCAAGTTAGCGAGATGTTTGATAATATTTATGGCAATCAATATTTGATGAGTGTATCAGCTTTTGGAAGAGCTAATGATGACTGGTTAATTTCACCTGAGATTAAGATTGAAGATGGCGATTTGCTTTCATTTACTGCAAAATCTATAAGTAATTTATATGGTTTAGAAAGGCTTCGAGTATTGGTTTCTAAAGAAGGTTTGTCAGACATTGAAAATTTCGAAATGATTTCTGAAACTCCATATATTGAAGTGCCTGTAGATTGGACAGATTATGAATTTGACCTTTCTAAGTACAAAGATTCAACCATTAGGTTTGCCCTAAATGTCGTTTCAGATGATGCACATGCATTTTTATTAGATAGAATTCAGGTGAAAAAAGATGTTACTTATGGCTCAGTTGAGTATGGTGCAGGAGAGATTAATGGAGGACCAATTCAGTATGAGGTGTTTAAAAACGGTGAGTCTTGGAAAAAATTAAATGGAATGAACCGTACTACTATAAATGACGCGGTACAGGAATGTAGCTTGTTTGAATATAAGGTAAGGACTAATTATCCTGGAAGGAATTTAACTTCTGTTAAATCAGAACCCTTACAGATCTATTCTTGTTATACTGTTACTATTGAAGTAGTAATTGGAGATACTCCAATAGGAGGTGCAGAAGTGACAATTGGGGATGAAAGTAGATTTACAGATAAAAAAGGAATAGCTGTATTTGAGGGGATTGTAGAGGGTATTAATTACACCTATCAAGTTCAGGTTTCGGGATTTGATACAATAACAAATGTTCTCAATATTCAAGATGATCAACAATTAATAGTCGACATGGATGTTTCCACCAAAATGGAAGTTGAGGATTTGAATCGTTTGATAATCTCACCAAATCCATCTTCAGGCATTTTTATTCTTCAGTTCGATTTAAATATCAACATTGATAAAATTGATGTGGTTAATGCTACAGGGAATTTAGTGCGAAGTTACTCTAAAGTATCCTGTTTGAAGCCATTTAAAGTTGATTTATCAGGACTGGCATCCGGTATTTATTTACTAAGAATAGAATATGAAGATACTGTTATTGTCAAGAAACTTTATAAGGAGTAATGGTAAAATAGGGGGAGGTAATTAATCTTCCCCTAATTTAAATATCAATACATTTCCATCATTATCTTCTAAGTGCAATTGTGTGTTGGTAAAATAAAAGACCAATGGTTTATTTAACATTTCAAAGAGCTCACCTTCAGGGATATTTAAACAAAATCGCTTAGTGGAAGCAATATTGCGACACTGAATGTTATCGCCAGAAATAATAACTTGTCCACTGAAGGAATTACAACCGCCATACCCTTCAATTTGGGATGTTTCTTGATTAATTATTAATTTCGGAGCTTTTATTTTGAAGCCTTTCTCTTCAGGCGAAGCTCCATTGTAACTTATTAATTGCCACGTGTTTTTTTGAATAAAAGCTGTTTTAGATCCGGTATTTCGTTTTGGATTCTTTGTATTTTTTTTATTGGAAACACAACAAACTAATAATAAACTAAGTAAAATAATAGGTAGTGCAGTTTTCATATTTGATAATAATTAAGACGCTTTTCTTTCATGTGCTTAAATTTTGACGCAAAGACGCAAAATGAAATTTAATCTCCCGATAGCTACCAGGACTACTGTGAGTACGTTTTCAGCATGGGTGTTTCATCACATTAAAGGATTGTAGTTATTTACCATAACTTTACCTTTGAAAACTAAATTTTAACATTTCAGTACAAAATAAAAAAGATATTTTGGGTTTTACAATTTTCATAAGTCTGTTAGGGGGATTAGCAATTTTCTTGTTGGGGATGGAACAGTTAAGTACCTCAGTTCGAGCATTAGCGGGTCATAAAATCCGCGAAATGCTTAATGTATTCACACGTAATAAAGTTATTTCCATCATTTTTGGGATTGTTTTCACAGTTTTATTTCAAAGTAGTAGTGCTGCATCAGTGGTTTTAGTGAGTTTTGTTGATGCAGGTTTAATTGCTTTTGGACAAACTATTCCAATTCTTTTAGGAACAGGTATTGGTACAACAATTACTGTACAGATAATTTCTTTTAATCTTGGTCAATATGCACTTGTGGCAGTTGCTGTTGGTTTCTTCTTAGGTACCTTTAGTAGTGGAAATAAAAAACATCTTGGTTTTTTGGTGCTAGGTTTAGGTTTATTGTTTTTTGGAATGCAATTAATGACCGATGCAATGGTTCCATTAAAAGATAATGAAACTTTAAAAGAGTGGTTAGCGATGGCTGTGAATCCATTTTGGGGTGTGTTGGCTGCTGTTTGTATTACTTCCATTATTCAGAGTAGTGCAGCTTTTTTAGGAATTGTAATAATTTTATTATCAGGTGGATTAATAAATTTCGAGCAAAGTTTACCAATGATAATTGGAGCAAATATTGGGACAACTATTACAGCTTTGTTGGCAGCAATTAATGCATCTCATAAAGCCATAAAAGTAGCCATTGTAAATACTTTATTTCGTATTCTTGCAGGAGTTGTGTTTTTATTACTCATTCCGTATTGGAAAGAAGTAACAGTTTTTTTTACTTCTGATGGAGAAGATGCCCGTCTTGTTGCCAATGCACATACTCTATTTAACATAGGTATGGTAGTTGTTTTGTACCCGGCTACCGGATTTTTTGCACGTAAAATTGAACAGTTGCATTTTAAACGTAGTGAAAAAGTACCCGTTCAATTAAAATATCTTAATTCGGATGCTGTGGCTGTTGCAGGCGTAATAACTCCAGTTTTACAGAAGGAATTAGTGCGTATGGGTAAGTTGGTTTATGACATGCTTGATAAATGCATGCAACCATTTTTTAACCATTCTCTTGGGGCAATCACTGACATTCGAAAAATGGAAGATCAGGTTGATACTTATCGGGAAGAAATCAATCATTTTTTGATTCGAAGCCATAAAGATATAACCATCGATAGTTGGTCTGATGAGGCATTTAGATTACTTCATATTATGAATGAATTAGAACAAGTCGCAGATATTATTTCGGTGAGCATTATGCAAAAAGGAGAGGAGTGGTTAAAGCATGATATTGAGTTTTCGGAGGAAGGAAAACAAGAACTAATCAAATTTCATACTAAAAGCTTGAAACAAATGAATAGAGCTATATCCTTAATAGAGAATAGTGACTATTCAAAAGCTGCCCGATTAAAACGAAAATACCGTAAGTATGCATATATGGCTTTTGATTTGGAAATGCAGCATTTAAAACGGGTGTATGTTGATAAGAGTTCAAGCCCAGCCTCTTCTAAAATTCACATGGAATTGATTAATCATCTACGTATGATAAACAGTAAAGCAACCAACTTTGGTCGAATTATGTTGTTAGAAGATGATTCTCCACAACAAATCTTTTAATTGTTAATAAAAATTGAAATGATCAATTGGCAAGGCCACCTTTAAATTATATATTTGCGCACCAACATTGAAGCATGAATTATATCGTATCAGCAAGAAAATACAGACCATCATCGTTTAAGACTGTGGTAGGGCAGAGTAGCATTACTGTGACTCTTAAAAATGCTATCAAAAGTCAGCATTTAGCACATGCTTATTTGTTTTGTGGTCCACGTGGAGTTGGGAAAACTACCTGTGCACGAATTTTTGCTAAAACGATTAATTGCTCAGCCATCACTCAAGATTTTGAAGCATGTAATACCTGTGAGTCTTGTCAATCTTTCAATGAAAACAGATCGTACAATATCCATGAATTAGATGCTGCCAGCAATAACTCGGTTGAAGATATTCGAAGCTTAATTGAAAAAGTGAGAGTAGCTCCACAATTGGGTAGTTATTCGGTGTATATCATTGACGAGGTTCACATGTTGTCGCAAGCAGCTTTTAATGCCTTCCTTAAAACATTGGAGGAGCCACCAAAGCATGCCATTTTCATATTAGCAACCACTGAAAAACATAAGATTCTTCCTACTATTTTATCGCGCTGCCAGATTTTTGATTTTAATCGAATTACAATCCCTGGAGCTGTTGACCATTTAAAATATGTAGCTCAAAGCGAAAATGTTGAAATTGAAGAAGAAGGATTAACTGTAATTGCACAAAAAGCTGATGGGGCAATGCGAGACGCCTTATCTATTTTTGACCAAATAGTTGCATTCTCAGGTAATCGGGTTACCTATCAACAAGTTATCGAGAATTTAAATGTTTTAGATTACGACTATTACTTTCAATTAGTTGATGCTTTTCTTGCTGAAGATTATAAAAAAGCCATGTTGATATTCAATGAAATCTTGAAAAAAGGCTTTGATGCTCATCATTTTATTGGTGGATTAAATGCACATTTTAGAGATTTGCTAATGTGTAAAGATGCTGCCACCCTAGAATTGATGGAAGTTGGGCAAAGTATTAAAGACCGTTATGCAGAACAAGCTAACAAGTGCAATGTAGACTTTTTGTACGATTGCATGAAGATTACTTCAGAATGTGAGCTTCAATACCGCATTGCCAAAGATAAGCGACTACATGTGGAGTTTGCACTACTGAGCTTATCTCGAATTGAAATTGAAAAAAAAAAGTAGCAGCTAAAAAAGCCCTTCAGGCAAATGGTGAAGTAAGTGCTAACCGAGTCGTTGCTAAAAAACAGCCACCATCTCAAACTCACACCAATAAAGCTCAAGCAACTACAGCTGGTACAAAGCGCATTATTCAGGTTTCTCAAGGAGAAAAGGTGCCTGCATTACGTGGAATTGACACTTCTCAGGGTATAAAATCTGTATCTATTCGTAATTATGCTCAAAATGTAGCCTCGGGAGTTAACGAAAAGAAAACCGGTAAAAAAGAAAAAGAACCACAATTATTTATTGATCCTAATTGGAATGAAAACTTTTCGGAAAAGGACTTATTAGAGTGTTGGAAAAAATATGCTTCCTTGATTGAGCGTAAAAATCCTCGTTTACACAGTATTTTAGAAAATCATTTCCCCCAATATAATGGAGGAGATTCGTTTATTGTTAAGCTAAAAAATCCAACTCAGGAGAAAGAGCTGATCGAAGAAAAAACACGCCTATTTCCATTTATCAAAAGTGAACTTAAAAATGCTCGCATCGAAATGAAGATCGAGTATATGACTGCCGAAGAAAACAAGGGGGAAAACAAAGCTTACACTTCTGCCGATAAATTTAAATTAATGCTGGAGAAGAACCCAGTCTTGCAGAAATTGAAACAGCAATTTGGTTTAGACTTAGAATAATTTTTAAAGAATTCTTTAAAAAAAACACTTTTGAGTAATCCTTTCTTGAATTAGTTAGTTGTATTTTATGGATGTTAGAGTTATTGGTTTAATTTTGGCACTACTAAAATTTGAGCAATTCAGTATTGTTTCCTGCTGTATTGTTTGATAGGCATGGGTAAATAGATTTCTATTTATGATTTTTGGAAGCACAAATAAGCAAAAGAATTAAATAATTATAAAACCTGTTTAATATGGCAACAACCACATCTAAAATTATTTACACAAAAACAGATGAAGCACCGGCTTTAGCAACCAGATCATTATTACCAATTGTTAAGGCATTTACTCAATCTGCTGGCGTAGAAGTGGAAACAAGAGATATTTCTTTAGCAGGTCGCATCATTGCAACTTTTCCTGAATATTTAAAAGAAGACCAGCAAATTGGAGATGCTTTAGCTGAGCTGGGAGAGTTGGCAAAAAAGCCGGAAGCAAACATCATCAAGCTTCCAAATATAAGTGCGTCAATTCCTCAAATGCATGCTGCAATTAAAGAGCTTCAGGCAAAAGGTTATGCGCTTCCTGATTATCCGGAAGAACCCAAAACTGAAGAAGAAGTTAAAATCCAAGCTAAATACGATAAGGTTAAAGGTAGCGCTGTAAACCCTGTGTTGCGAGAAGGAAACTCTGATCGTAGAGCCCCAAAAGCAGTTAAAAATTACGCCAAAAAGCATCCGCATTCCATGGGAGAGTGGAAATCTTCTTCTAAATCTCATGTTGCAAGCATGTCGAATGGAGATTTTTATGGTAGTGAACAATCTATAACCCTTGAAAAAGCCACAAATTTTAGAATTGAATTCATCGATAATTCTAACAATAGAACCGTATTAAAAAGTGCAGCACCATTACTTGAAGGTGAAGTGATTGACACCGCTGTGTTGAGTAGTAAAGCTTTAAATGCCTTTATTGAAGAGGCGATTGAAGATGCTAAAAAGCAAGACGTATTATTTTCATTACACATGAAAGCAACCATGATGAAGGTGTCAGATCCTATCATCTTTGGTTATGTGGTTAAGGCATATTACAAAGAAGTATTTGAAAAATATGCTGAGTTATTTGCAAAATTAGGTATAGATGCAAATAACGGAGTTGGTGATGTGTATTCAAAAATCCAAAAATTACCTGATGCTCAAAAATCTGAAATTGAAGAAGCTTTAGCAGCATGTTACAAAGATCGGCCTGCTTTAGCAATGGTAAATTCAGATAAAGGTATTACAAACTTACATGTACCAAGTGATATTATTATTGATGCCTCCATGCCTGCTGCAATTCGCACCTCAGGTCAGATGTGGGGACCGGATGGTAACTTAAAAGATACAAAAGCGGTTATTCCGGATAGATCGTATGCAGGCGTTTATCAAGAGACAATAGATTTCTGTAAGAAACATGGCGCATTTAATCCGGCCACCATGGGAAGCATCTCAAACGTAGGATTAATGGCTCAAAAAGCAGAGGAATATGGTTCGCATGATAAGACCTTTCTAATATCTGCAAATGGTACGGTACAAGTGCTTAATTCGGAAGGTGTAATTCTTCTTGAACAAGCAGTTGAAAAGGGTGATATTTTTAGAATGTGCCAAGTGAAGGACGCCCCAATTCAAGATTGGGTTAAATTAGCTGTAAATCGTGCAAAAGCAACTGGTGATCCTGCTATTTTCTGGCTAGATGAAAACCGTGCTCACGATAGAGAAATCATTAAAAAAGTAGAAGCTTACCTACCAAATCACGATACTACCGGTTTAGAAATTAAAATAATGTCTCCGGTTGAAGCCACTAAATTTTCTTTAGATCGCATCATAAAGGGAGAAGATACTATTTCGGTAACGGGTAATGTACTTCGTGATTACTTAACTGATTTATTTCCAATTTTAGAGGTTGGTACAAGTGCTAAAATGTTATCAATTGTGCCTTTAATGAATGGTGGAGGCTTATTTGAAACCGGTGCAGGAGGTTCTGCTCCTAAGCATGTTCAGCAATTTATGGAAGAAGGTCATTTACGTTGGGATTCTTTAGGTGAATTTTTGGCCTTGGCTGTTTCTTTAGAACATCTAGGAAATACCACTAATAACAGTAAAGCTTTAGTGTTAGGTGAAACTTTGGATGAAGCTACCGGTAAAGTGTTGGAGAACCAAAAATCACCTTCGCGTAAAGTGAATGAGCTTGACAATAGAGGAAGTCACTTCTATTTGGCAATGTATTGGGCTGAGGCACTTGCAAACCAAACAAAAGATGCTGATTTAAAAGCTAAGTTTGAGTCAATTGCAAAAGACCTGACAGGAAATGAAAATGTGATTGTTAAAGAGCTAAGTGATGCTCAAGGCTCATCCGTTGATATGGGTGGTTATTATCAACCTATTGAAGAGCTGGTATCCAAAGCAATGCGTCCAAGTTCTGTTTTTAATGCCATTATTGATTCGATTGCATAGCATTATTTATAAGCAAATAAAAAAAGGCTGCCGTTGGGTAGCCTTTTTTTTATGAAAATATTCTAAAAAGAAAATGGGGTTAGCGACGAGAATTTATAGGTTTTAATAATTATTAACGCAAAAATGAAGGGGTATTGATGAATAAATAATATTTTTGAGGACATTAATACTTTGGCGTTATGGATTACATCAAATCAGGAATTGATTTAAAAGAACTGGTAAAGCATGCAAATGCAATTGTCTTACAAAAGAATTCGACTCAATTGGAGTTGAAAAACCTACTTCTTTTAAAGTCTAATTTTGGACAGGAGATTGAAATAGAAATGGAGTCCTTTACTGATAAATGCGTAAATGAAAATCTGAATGCCTATGCTAATTCCGAAGCTTTCGTAATGACCGATTTGGTTTCTACAGTGCAAGATGGTGTAGAAATGACTTATTTCTTATTAAAAGCCTACCATAGTATTATTGAAAAAGGGGTTGTTTATTATCAACTAATAGATAAAACAACCTTACAGCCCAAAGGAGAATTGTCTTTTAGTAATTTGGAAGATAATATCTTTTACCAAGTTCCAACTCAAGAAGGTGAAGAGAGTTCTTGCAATGCTATTGAAACAGATGAAAATACAGTAAAAGAGCCATCTATAGCTTTTCTGATTGGACACATGAATGAAGATAGGTTACTGTATGATATCCAACGTCTAATTTTAGAAACTGCCAACAATGTACAAAAACACAAAGGCAGATTTTTTAAATTTACACTACAAGTAACAGTATTTGGAAAAAAACCAAGTGAAGAATTTAAGCAGAAGCTTCAGATCATCCATCAAAAAGTTGATCAAGACATAAAGCATCATTTCGAAAACAGCAGCTTCATATTTGCACTGGAAGAATAGAAAGCTTAGTCAGGTGCATTTACTTTCTTTCCATAATTTAGTAAAACCTGCATCATAGAGTTTCTGGCAAGTTTATTTTCGTACGCAAGCTTCTTTAAGTAATCTCTCATTAGTTTTAATTCTACATGAGTGTTCACACGTGCAAATAATTCTTCTTTCTTAAAAGGCTTTGTGATATAATCAACACCTCCAACGTTAAATCCCTTAACAATATCACTGGTTTCGTCTTGGGAAGTTAAGAAGATGACTGGGATTTCCTTTGTTGATTCGTTTGCAAGAATTTCTTTGCAGACAGCAAAGCCATTAATGTCAGGAAGTAAAATGTCGAGCAAGATTAAATCAGGAGATGATTCCTGTGTCATTTTTATAGCTTCTTTGCCATTTTTTGAAGTGATAATTTCAAAATTCCTTTGAGACAAAAACAAACTAACAATCTCTAAATTAAGTTCGTTATCATCAACAACCAGAATTTTTGATTTTGCAGAATTCGAGTTTTGCATAGTGAAGAATTAAGATTGTTATATAACAAGTTAGTAAACTATTTCATTAAATCTTAGATTGCTTTTTTAATTCTTTTAGCAGTTTCTTAGCCCTATTGGCAACACCTTTACTACCATTGGGGATTACCTCATTTAAAACAATCTCTACCTCGGGGATTAATTCAGGATAGGGTTGAGTTAATTTATAAAGAATCTGCATACAATGCGCTTTCACAGCAATTGGGGTATCTTCTTTTAGTAGCCAGTTAATGCAAACATCCACTAATCTTCCATCGGCAACAGCATCTGTTTTACTCATGGCCAAAATGCGCACATAATGCCTCTGTATGCTTTTATTAGTTGTTCTCGCGAGTAAATTGATGATTTTTGGTATGTATTCAGTAAATAATGAAGGATCGTTTTCGTGAGCCATATCAAACAAATAAGCTGAGCGCCATGCAATTTTAGGATCTTCATCATTATTCAGTTCAAAAAGAATTTTAAGGCATTCAGCATTGTGGCAAATTTCTTTTGCAAAATCAGGAAAGGAACCTGAAATCCAACGGCCGGTTAGAACGTCTTTTATTTGTTGTTTTGTATATTGCATTTATTAAATCCGTAACAAATCATTCTGTGAAATTATGATAGAAAGAGATTATATCCTAAGAATTATCCAAGATATTGCTAAGTTTATAGGCAAGCTTTTAAAGTTAATGCAAGAGGAAGACATCGAAAGCGCCTACAATTTGATTGTTGAAAAATCCAGTAAGCTGGTAAAGGTAGATTATTCTGATTTAATAAATTTCCTTCAGGAGGATTACGATAAGCTTTTTGATGGACGTACATTATCAGCCGAATACTTAGATTCTTTAGGGCGTTATTTTTTAACGGCCGGTGAGATATGTATCCAATCAAATAGAAGAGGCGAAGCTCAGAAGCATTTTGAATTGTCAGAATGGCTGTTATTGAAGTCAGAAAATGATTTTAAAACATTTTCATTTGATCGTCAAAAAGATTTAGATCATGTGCAATCTCAACTGAAAATAATGGGAAGAAATTGAATCTAATAGACTCTTGGAAATAGATCTTAGATGAATTGATGAATAATCTAAATTACACTAGGTATCATAAACTAAAAAAGCCACTTTCAAAATTCTGAAAGTGGCTTCGTGATCCCGGAAGGACTCGAACCTTCAACCTCTGCGGCCGTAACGCAGTGCTCTATCCAATTAAGCTACGGAACCTTTTGTTTTGTGAACCATTGTTCTCAAATGCGGTGCAAATATAGAGCTTGTTTTTTATATATGCAAATTACAAATGCAATTTTAATTTAAAGTTAAGGTCATTTATTTCTCAATGACATGATTTTCTTTGGGTTAAAGTCAAAATATTTTTGTGAACTTTTTTCAGCCTTGTTTCCTTTTATATATGTTGACCAAATTCTAATTTTGAATGAAATTATACGGATCGATGAAACATCTACTTTTAACTCTAATATTATTTATTTGGGTATTATTAATTCAAGCCCAATCTTCAGATAATTATTCTTTATTTGTAAAGCCGCTTGAGTTGCCACCTGCTGTTAGTGGGAGTTTTGGAGAATTACGCACAAATCATTTTCATTCCGGTTTAGATTTAACCACCAATGGAAAAACTGGCTATGAGGTTCATTGTTCGGATAAAGGTTATGTTTCACGCATAAAAGTCTCGCCATTTGGATATGGAAAGGCAATTTATGTTAATCATCCAAGTGGATATACAACCGTTTATGGCCATTTAGAAGATTATAGTCCTCGTATAGATAGTATGGTGCAGATCCAACAATATCAGCAAAAATCCTTCGCCATCGATATCTATCCTGAAAAGCACGAATTACCGGTTGAGCGAGGTGAAGTTATTGCTTATTCCGGGAATAGTGGAGGATCTGGCGGTCCTCATATTCATTATGAAGTGAGGAATACTGAAACCCAAATACCAATGAATCCTCTTTTTTTTCGAAACGACATCAGTGATGATGTACGACCACTTATACGGAAAATTAAAATCTATCCACTTACACCATACAGCACCATTGATGGAAAAAACGAAGCAATAATTGTTTCGGTAGTTTTTTATGATGGGGAATTTCATTTAAAAGGAAGATCAAACATCAATGCAAACGGCAGCATTGGAATTGGAGTTGATGTTATAGATTACTTTACAGATAACTGGAGGAAATGCGGTGTGTATTCAGTAAAACTATCAGTAGACTCAGTACCTGTGTTTTATTCAGAGATTGATAAATTTAGTTTCGCCGAATCGCGATACATAAATAGCCATATTGATTATGCCGAAAAACAAGAAAGCCGTACTACTTTTCAGAAAAGCTTTGTTGATCCTAATAATGAACTTAGTATCTATAAAATAAAAAGCTTTGAATCATTTTCTATAAATGAAGGAGAACGAAAAGCCATCGAATATTTGATCAATGATTTAGCCGGAAACACCTCCATATTAAAGTTTAATGCGATAGGTGAAACCAAAAGAAGTTTTGAGACTAAAACCAATTTGCGATTAATTAAGTACCATCAGGCATTTCGTTGGGATACGCTTGGTTTTAGTTTTGTAATGCCTTCTAAAGCCATTTATAAGCATATCCCATTTTTATTTGAGTACTTTCCTGCATCAGGAGATACTATCTATCCAATCTACAAGCTTTGCGATGATAAAATACCCATGCATAAGTTTTCAAGTGTAAGTATTAATTGTCCTGATGAATTAAAAAACATCTGCCAAAAAGTATTTATTGGAAGTTATAATAAAAAGGGGCAATTAGATTATATCGGTGGAAAATACAAGGATGGAAAAGTCACTGCCAGAGTAAGAGGTTTTGGAAGTTTTTCGATAGGTGTCGATACAATTGCCCCTACGATAAAGGAGCTTAGTCCTCCTGTAAATAAGGACTACCGATCCAGAGAAGGAATTAATGTGATGATAAAAGATGAAACCTCCGGAATAGAATCTTATACTTGTTATATTGATGATAAATGGGCTTTGTTTGAGTACGATGCCAAAAACAACCTTTTAAATGGAGATTTTAAAAGAATTCCTTTCCTAAAAGCAGGACAGCATCGATTAAAAGTACTTGCTAAGGACAATCTAGGTAATTACTCTACTTATGAATCTACATTTACCTATTAAATGGTATGATTGTTGCTTATCGGATGTGCTGATTTGCTAAAGTAAAAGTGAGCTAATTACTTTGTATTTAGCTATTAATAAAACAATAACGATTTTACTTTCCGTAAATTTTGGCGTTTTAGGTAATTAAAACAAATCGTTTAATGCTATACAATATCCCGACATGAAGCAAAAAAATCTAACGAACTATCCATAGTTATTAAATTGAACTTCAAAAAAAAACAGCAAATACTTATATTTGCGCATTAAACACCTGAATAACTGATTAATTTGTCATGATAAGAAAGCTTTTTATTAGCCTTGCAATTTTTGTTTCCCTTCCTATTTACGGGCAAATTAATACAGACAGAATGCTAACAATTGGTAAAAACGCTCTGTATTTTGAAGATTATGTATTAGCCATTCAATATTTTAATAAAGTCATTAGAGTTAAACCCTATTTAGCGGATCCGTATTTCTACAGAGGACTATCAAAGTATTATTTAGAAGATTACAATGGTGCTGAAGTTGATCTTAATGTTGCTTTAGAAAAGAATCCCTTTTACATAGATGCCTATAATGTTCGAGGGATTATAAGTAGTAAACGTAAGGATTACGAAAGTGCCATTAAAGATTATTCAGAAGGATTAACTCTTGAGCCCAATAATTCAAATCTTTTATTGAACCGTGGGAGTTGCAAAATGGCCATTGACGAAAACGAATCGGCCATAGAGGATTTTAATGCCATTATTAAGCAAAATCCTAAAATGTTTAGTGCCTATTTAAACAGAGGTGCTGCAAAACTAAACATGGGAGATTCGATATCCGGCATGAAAGACTTTACCAAAGTCATTGAACTAAATCCTTATTTACCTGATGGATATGCATCAAGGGGAATTCTTTATTACATGTTGAAAAAATATAAAGAAGCTTTAAAAGATTACGAAAAAGTGATTGAGCTAAAAAATGATGAAGCTTCTTTTTATATGACACGTGGGATTATTCGTTACCAATTGGATGATCTACAAGGTACAATGGACGATTTTAATAAAGTGATTCAACTTCAGCCTAAAAATGTCATGGCTTATAGTAATCGAGGGATTCTTAGAGCCGAGATAGGCGATTTCAATAGAGCGATTGAAGATTTCTCCAGAGTTTTAGCGCTTGATCCTACTGATTTACTCACCTTATATTACAGAGCCAAGCTATATAACAATCAAGGCTTGCACTATAAAGCTTTGGCCGATTTGAATATTGTGTTGGAAAATTATCCTGATTTTGGACCGGCTTATAACGACAGAGCTTTTGCGAAACAAAAAACCGGAGATGCCAATGGCGCAAATATTGATTTTCAAACCGCTTTTAAACTCGATAAAGACCGCCAAAATAAAGTCTCTCAAACCGCGCAAGTTTCAGATGAAGAACCTGACGAGAAGAAAAACAAAGAAAAACAAACCCGGAAAAAATCAGATAAGGATATCCGCAATTACAATAAAATTGCAGTTTTGGATGATTTTGGTGAAGAAGAGGTTGAAAACGAAGAATATTCTGCCATTCGAGGTAAGGTTCAGAACAAAAATATTTTCATTGATTTAGAACCATTCTTTGGATTAACATTTTATGCCGGCGACTCTTTGGAGACGCGCGAAAATTACTATGAAAGAGACGTAACCAAGTTTAACCAACAAAAAGTTTACCGAAAAAAACTGGTGATCTCAAACCGTGAATTGGAGTTTGAAGGTAGTTTTGCCATCCCTCTTTTTAAGGATATAAAAAATATAAGTGACCAGTTGGATACTCTTGAAAATGCAAGTCAATTAATGTTTGCTCGTGGAGTTTTGTATGGAGGAGTCATGAATTATAGTAACTCTTTAAACGATTATACTACCATTTTAGAACACGAAAAAGATAATGTGATTGCCTTATTTAATAGAGCCTACAGTCGTCATAAAATGGTTGAAATCATTCGCTCTTTAGAAGAAGAACAAGCCAACTTAAGTACCGCAGGAATGAAAGGTGGTATGAGCCCTTCTTCAGGAGGGTCGACTAAGGAAAATGATCAAAATTTCGAGAAGGTTTTAGATTACGATTTGATTATCAAAGATTTGAATCATGTAATTGAGTTGTCGCCAAAATTTGAATTTGCCTATTACAATAGGGCAGTTATCCATTGTTTGAAACGAGATTTCTTACAAGGAATTGAAGACTTTAGTAAAGCCATTGATCTTAATCCGGAGTTTGCTGAAGCGTACTTTAACCGTGGACTTGTATTAATTTATCTTCAAAAAGAAAGTGCGGGAACCAAAGATTTAAGTAAGGCTGGCGAATTAGGTATTTACAAAGCTTATAATGTGATAAAACGTTACGGACAACAAGAGGAAGTAGAGGCAGAAAACGAAAAAAAGGAGCAGTAGAGGAAAATGGTAGAGGAGCCGGAGGTTATTGATACTAATAATCCTGAATTTCAGGATGCATTAAGTTTAATAGAACACACTAATACATCTGTATATCTAACGGGAAGAGCTGGTACGGGAAAATCTACTTTTTTAAGGTATATCTGCCGTAATATTCCCAAAAAAATGGTGGTTGTAGCACCAACAGGAATTGCTGCCATTAATGCCGGTGGAGTGACTATTCACTCATTTTTTAAAGTTCCTTTTCGCCCAATTTTACCGGATGATCCGGATTTATCAACAAAAGGTGGCCGTATTTTTGATTTTTTAAAATACCGGAAAGCCCACACTAAAATAATTGAAGAGCTTGAGTTGTTAATCATTGATGAAGTTTCCATGGTGCGTGGTGATGTTCTCGATTTTGTAGATCGTATACTTAGAGTTTACACCAAAAATATGAACCTTCCTTTTGGAGGCAAGCAAGTCTTAATGGTGGGTGATGTTTTTCAGTTAGAGCCAGTGGTTAGGAGAGATGATTGGCAAATATTAAGTCGTTTTTACAAATCCGGTTATTTCTTTGCCGCACGTGTTTTTCAGAAAATTCCCTTGGTTCAAATTGAGCTCAAAAAGGTATATCGCCAAAACGATCAGTCTTTTGTCAATTTATTGGATCGTATTCGGGTTAAAAGCGCTACCAACAAAGACATTGAAGCGATTAACCAACGCTATAATCCAAGCTTTCATACGCCTGTAGATGAATTATTTATAACACTTGCCACCCGGCGGGATACAGTAGATTATATCAACGATTCGAAATTGCAAGAGCTTGAAGGGGAAGATCATGAGTTTAAGGGAGTTATTCAAGGAGAATTTCCCGAATCAGGATTGCCAACATTAAAAAATCTCATCCTAAAGGAAAATGCCCAGGTCATGTTTGTTAAAAACGACATGGAAAAACGCTGGTACAATGGCAGCTTGGGTCGCATTGATGATATTACTGAAAATGGCATTGTGGTACGTTTAGAAAACGATGAAAGAGAATTTGTAACCAAAGAAATCTGGCGAAACATCCGGTATAAATACGATGAAAAAAACAACAAGATCATCGAGGAAGAGTTAGGTTCTTTTTCCCAATATCCTTTAAAACTGGCATGGGCTATTACCGTACACAAAAGTCAAGGATTAACTTTTGATAAAGTATTAATCGATTTTAGTGGAGGTGCCTTTGCTGGAGGACAATTGTATGTTGCCTTAAGTCGTTGTCGATCATTGGAGGGAATTATTTTAAAAACAAAAATTTCCCCACGAGACATGATTGTCAATAAGGAGGTGGTTGAATTTTCCAAATCATCCAATGACAAACGCCTCATTCAGCAAGAATTGGATAAAGCAGAAGCCAGAGATTTGTTTCACAAAAGTCTATTGGCTTTTGATCAGGATGAATTTGCTGAAGCTGTGAAAAGTTTTGCCATTGGAAATGAAAAACAAGAAGTTCTTTCGATAGAATCCATTCAACGTTTTATTGCCATTAAACTGTCAAAAATAAATCACCTAAAAAGACAACTAAAAGAGGCTAAACTTGAAATAAAACAGCAACACGAAACTGTTGAAGAGTTTGCACGAGAGTATTTTTTGATGGCCAATGAGTGTAAGGTAAAATTTAATGATCTGTCATCAGCCCTTGCAAATTTAAATAAAGCCATACAGCTAAACCCATTATTCCATGAGGCCTATTTAAGAAGAGGATCTTTTAAAGTTGAAATTGGTGATTTGAATGGTGCAGAAGAAGATTTTACTAAAGTTATAAAAATCAAAATCAGAAATTTTCAGGCTTTGTATAACAGAGGGCGAATTTTACTACAGAAAAATTTACTTGAAAAGGCTTATAATGATTTTATTGCAGCTATAAACATTCGTAAGGCCAATCCTGAAGCTCATTTTTACTTAGGAGAAACTTGTGAGCGGATGGGCAATAAAGAGGATGCAAAAAAATACAAAAACATGGCCTACGATTTAGGCTATGAAGATGAATAGAATAAGGAACGCTTAAAAGTTGATAACGGGAAATCGTATTCAATTGTTAATAAATAGATTAAACTTTTTTAGTTGATAGAAAACTTGTCTAATGATCTTTTTCATCTAATTGACTAAGGATCTATCACCATTTAAAGTTTTATCAAATTATTTAACAGTCTATAACTAACTCGTGTATATCTTCTTACGTTAACTATATTAGGTTACACCTAAACTTATTGATTTATGGAGGTACTAGAATGGACTGAAGCTATTTCTATTGAGAATCAACGAATAGATGATCAGCACAAAAAACTAATAGAAATCACAAACAAACTGATTGAGCATTCATATGCGCATGCCCAATCTGTTTTTGTAAGCGATACATTAAACGAATTAAGAAAATATACAGAATACCATTTTCATGAAGAAGAAATGCTCTTGAGTAAAGTTGGGTATCCCAAACTAGAGGAACATAAGCGAGAGCATTTATTTTTTTTAAGAAAAATCACTTTTCTATGTCAGGATGTTGTGGAAGGTAAAGATACCGTTACTCAAGAGTTGATCGATTTTTTGGTAAAATGGATAAAGACTCATACCAGCAAAAGCGATATGGATTATAAAAAATATCTGAACCAAATATGATTCCCCAATACTTCCAAAAGCCTTTTATCAATTGATAGAAGGCTTTTTTACTTTTGTTCACGAAGCGTAACTTTGGGCAAAGAAATGTTGTATCGAACTGCTAATATGCGTACTGCAATAATGAACAATACGGTAATAATTTGATTCATGTATACAGGTACTATACTTTCTCTCAATAACAAATACACAATTGCTCCTGCGATACAGGCAGTTGCATATATTTCTTTATGAAATATAAGAGGTACATCATTATTAAGCGTATCCCGTATAATCCCACCAACCACCGCAGACGATAATCCCATAATTACCGAAATAGGAACAGGAATCCCCATATTTAAAGCTTTTTCAAGACCTATCATTAAAAATATACCAATCCCAATGGTATCAAATAAAAAAATGGTGGTTCTTAGTTTTATAATCGTCTTCTGAAATAATACGGTAATGATTATTCCTGCAATAATTACATAAAAATAATCAATGGATCTTATCCAGGCTACAGGAGTATCACCCAGCATAACATCTCGGATAGTACCTCCACCAATGGCCGTAACAAACCCAATAAAGGATGCGCCAAATAAATCTAATTTTTTCTCGGCGGCAGACAAGGTGCCACTTATGGCAAAAACCAAAGTCCCTATAAAATCAAATAATAAAAAGAGATCCATTAAGCCAAGATAATAGCATTAATTCCAGATAGTCTGCTCATAATATGGTTTTACATCGGTCACCATCATTCCTGCGGCATGTCCGGCTTGTATGCCCAGTTTTCCATCTTCAAATACCTGACAATAAGCAGGAGATACATTCATTAATTCAGCACATTTTAAAAATGTCTCCGGGTGTGGTTTATAATTATCTACATCATCAGAGGTAATAATATGATCAAATAAGTGAAGTAGCTTTGCATTTTCCAATAACTCTAACGCAAGCTTTCTTACGGAGCCTGTACCTACAGCCAAAGGTAGTTTACCATGGTATTGATGAACAAGATCAGCTACCGGTTTAATTAACTTAATGTCTTTGAGCTTTTCTTTTACGATGGCCTCTTTTTCGGTATAAAGTTGATGAACATCTACATCCATCTTAAACTTCTCCACCAATTGCTTACTTATTTGAATGGGAGGAACGCCGGTTAATGTAAAAAAGTACTCCATGGTAAACTGTACACCATATTTTCCGCAAGCGACCATCCATGCTTCAAAATGACTTTCAATGGTATTTATTAATGTACCATCCATGTCAAATATTAAGGCTTTTGCGGTTGGTTCGATAGGAATAATTGGAGTCTTACTCATTGCTTTTAATTTATATCAATAATTTCGATGCAAAATTAATAATCCTTTGCACATCTATTTATTTATTGCAAGAAAGTAACGTAGTATATCATTAAAAGTTTCTGAAATGTTTGTTTTTTAAAAACAATGGCAAGATATTTTGGTTAGTATTGTCATGGAATCTTTTTAGAAAAATTTAAATGCACCGAAATGAAAGACTTTAACTTTAATTATGACCAAATTCAAGATTTAGTTATTACCTATGGTAAATTGTTGATAATAGGCTTACTGGTTCTAATTGTTGGTTTATGGATTATCAGTAAAACAGTAAAAGGCTTTAAAAAAGTATTGCTTGTTAAACAGGTAGATGAAACTTTAGTACCATTTTTAGTGAGTTTATTATCAGTGACTTTAAAAGTATTATTGCTCATTAGTGTTATTTCATACGTAGGTATACCAATGACATCTTTTGTAGCTGTACTTGGAGCCGCGGGTTTAGCAGTAGGAATGGCCTTATCAGGAACCTTACAGAATTTTGCCGGAGGAGTTATTCTTTTAATCTTAAAACCCTTTAAGGTGAATGATGTAATTGAAGCTCAAGGCTATATAGGTAAAGTTGTTGAGATTCAGGTTTTTAATACCGTATTGTTAACCGGCGATAATAAAACAGTCATTATTCCAAACGGAGGATTATCAACCGGAGCCATGGTGAATTACTCAAAACAACCAACCAGAAGAGTTGATTTAACCTTTGGAATCGGTTATGATGACGACATTGATCATGCCAAAAAAGTTATCCTCTCTGTGATTAATCAATTACCTTCAATTCTCAAAGATCCCGAACCATTTATTGGGGTTGTGGAACATGGCGATAACTCGGTAAACCTGGTAACAAGAGTTTGGGCTAATACTGCGGATTATTGGAATGTCTATTTCTTTCTGATGGAAAATGTTAAGAAAGAGTTCGACAAAGAAAATATTTCCATCCCTTATCCTCAGCGCGATGTACACATCATCAAGTAAAAAACAATTAAATAATGTAGAGCCGGTTAATAATTAAATTTACCGGTTTAAATAACCTTTTAAATAAATCAAATTTCATGAAGAAGCTAGCATTACTATGCCTTAGTGCCTTTTCTTTATCTGCATTTGCACAAGAGACTGCAAATGACTCCACAAAGTACTGGAACATTGGAGGAACAACCTCATTAACATTTAACTCAGTAACCCTAAGTAATTGGGCTGCAGGAGGTGAAAACTCTGAAACAGGAACGGTCTTATTTAACACACACTTAAATTATAAAAAGGATAAAGTATCCTGGGAAAACCTGATCGATTTTGGTTATGGATTAACCAAGCAAGGAACTGAAGATTATATAAAATCAGAAGATAAAATATACCTCTTAAGTAAATATGGATATCAAGCCAGTAAAAGATGGTATTATACCGGATTAATAGATTTTAAATCTCAGTTTGATAAAGGATATGATGATCCTCATGCCGAAAGTCCAATTAAAATATCAGATTTAATGTCTCCTGCTTATGTGAATTTATCCATTGGTATGGATTTTAAACCATCGGATAATTTCTCGATGTATATTTCACCCCTTACCAGCCGCTTTACCATTGTTAAGGATAAGAACTTATCTGAGGCCGGAGCATTTGGTGTGAATCCCGGAAAAACAGTTCGAGAAGAATATGGTGCTTACTTAAAGCTGGCAGCAAAAAAGACAGATCTTGTCAAGAATGTCAATTTTTCTTCACGGTTGGACCTTTTCTCTAATTTAACTGAAAATCCTCAAAACATAGATGTGGATTGGGAAGTGGTCTTCGATATGAAAATTAATAGTTTTTTAACCGCTATTGCTAAGTTTAATTTATTTTTTGACGATGATGTTGCTTACATGGAAGAACAGACTGTTGGAGACAAAACAGTTCTCGTTGAAAGAGGTGCTCGAGTTCAAACCAAGACTTTAATTGGTTTTGGACTGAGTTATAAATTTGGCAGGCACTAAAAAAGATCAATAGAAATGAGATGATTTTTAGTCATTTAGTTCTAAATAGTAAAAAATTACAAGCTGCATTTCATAATTGAGATGCAGCTTTCTTTATTTCGGTACTAGCTCTGTGCTTTATGCAATCTATAAATTTCATTAATTAGAAGTTTATTGGCACATTAACTCATTTGCATATCAACAAATCAGCACAACGTTTACCTTTATCTTCTTTTCTTACCTGTCTTTGGTTTACTGAAATTTGTTTTATGTTTAGGAACTTCTTTTTTATTATGCTTTGCTTTTTCTTGATGCGGAAAAAGGATATCTAATAAATCAAATCTTCTTATTTGTTTTAAGCGGTTTTCGATCTTTTGTTTAAACTCACTTTTATACCAAAAGAAATACATACGCTGGTTCAATTTCTCATTTTTAGAACGAGCTGTATACATCTCTTCCAAAGTATAAGGGTGATATCCGGAATAATAAATCACTGTCGCAACAGTCATAGGTGTAGGTGTAAAATCCTGCACTTGCTCCAAATTAAAACCAAGTTCCTTGGTTTGACAAGCTAAATCTGCCATGTCAACTTCTTCACTTCCCGGATGGCTTGAAATAAAATAAGGTATGATCTGTTGATTAAGATTATTCGATGCATTCACACGTTCAAAATCATCTTTAAACTTATGAAACAGCTTAAAAGAAGGTTTTCGCATCACATTCAACACTTGATCGGAAGTGTGTTCCGGAGCAACTTTTAAACGCCCTGAAACATGCCATTTGATCAATTCCTCAGTATATTCTTTATGGCTTTTTTGTTCTTCAGAACTTGCCATTCGATTGTACAACAAGTCATAACGTACTCCACTGCCAACAAAAGCTTTTTTGACCCCTTCAATTTTATGAGCACTTTTATAAATGTCTGTTATCGGAGAGTGATCAGTATTTAAATTGGTACAAATATTAGGAAAGATACAAGAGGGGCGCGTACATCTCTTACAGATATTTAAATCTTTCCCTTCCATTTTGTACATATTGGCACTCGGTCCTCCTAGATCAGATAGGTAACCTTTAAAATCTGGCATCTCAGTAATATCTTTTACTTCCTTCAAGATGCTTTCTTTAGAACGAGAGGCAATAAACTTTCCTTGATGCGCTGATATGGTACAAAAACTGCATCCACCAAAACAACCCCGGTGCATATTTACCGAAAACTTAATCATTTCAAAAGCCGGAATGGATCCCTTTTTCTGATAGCGAGGATGTGGTAAACGCGTATATGGTAAATCAAAGGATTCATCCAACTCGCCAGTTGTCATTGGAGGATAAGGTGGATTGATGACCAATTTCTGATCGCCAATATTTTGATGCAAGCGGGCAGCATTCCAACGGTTCGATTCTTCTTCAACATGACGGAAGTTTTGAGCATATTTCTTAGGCTCTTCCAGGCAATCTTCGTGGGAAAAAAGCTCCAAATCTTTCCAATTCTTGTTTTTGGGTAGATCAACATATCGATCCTGAAGAAAAGCTGTTTGAGGAATCGTTTTAAGAGAGGAGAGAGGGACTCCTTTTTGGATCAATTTAATCAGTTCTAATAAAGGTTGTTCACCCATACCATAGACTAATAAATCAGCTCTTGAGTCAGCTAAAATACTTGGCTTTAACTCATCAGCCCAATAATCATAATGAGTAACTCGTCGTAAAGAAGCTTCAATTCCACCAATAACCACCGGCACATCCGGAAACAATTCTTTTAGAATTTTAGAGTAAACAGTGGTTGCATAATCAGGTCTTTGCCCGGGTCGTCCATCAGGGGTATAGGCATCATCAGAACGGAGGCGTTTATTGGCAGTGTAATGATTTACCATCGAATCCATTGCGCCGGAGGTAACTCCAAAGAATAAATTCGGTTTCCCTAGTTTTTTAAAATCACGTAAATCATCACGCCAATTAGGTTGAGGAACGAGAGCTACTTTAAGACCATGTTTTTCAAGCATACGTCCAATAACAGCTGCTCCAAATGATGGATGATCAACATACGCATCTCCTGTAAAAAGAATCACATCTAAACTGTCCCAACCGCGTTTGGCTACTTCTTTAGCAGAAATAGGTAGCCAATCTTCCAAATTATACTTTTTTTCCGTTCTCATATTCGCTGTAAAAGTAAGCTATTTTACCAAAGTAACGGGTGCGAACTAAAAAAGTTGGACTTGCAACCCTCAGATTCTAAAATAATTGTTAAAAAGGTGCGAAAAGAGTTAAAGCTTTGTTTTTAATTTAGAAAATCCTATGTTAACTTTGTCTATTGATAAAATTTGGTTATGACTGATCCAAATACTGAATTACTTGTTGAACTAAAGAAAAAAATTAATCTCTTGATTGAACAACATCAAGGATTAAAACATGAGGTTTTGCTTTTAGAAAAAGAAAAGCAACAATTAACCGACCAGTTGGAGAAAAGTGCAAAAGAATATAGTGAGTTAGAGAAGCACTTCAACAATTTAAAGTTAACAAAGGAATTAGTATCTGGAAGTGAAGAAGCGAGTGGGACGAAGAAAAGAATTGACCAAATTGTGCGGGAAATAGACAATTGTATAGCGCTTTTAAACCGTTAAGCAACAAGGATGGATGACAAACTTTCAATACGAGTTAATGTAGCAGATAGATATTATCCGCTTCGTATTGACCGTAATGATGAAGAACGTATCCGTTTAGCGGCCAAGCTTATAAATGATAAAGTATTACAATATAAACAACGTTACACTGATAAAGATGAACAGGATTTTTTGAGCATGGCTGCTCTCCAGTTCGTTATCAGATTGTTAGAGTTGGAAACTAAACATGATGTTGACCCTTTTATTGACGCAGTTAGAGAACTGAATGAACAATTGGACGACGTTATCTCCGGTTCGAGCAACGAAGTTTTATAAAGTAATCATACAACATAGAAATTACCCGCATTGTAGACTTATTTCCTAATGGAGATAGGTGTTATAATGCGGTTTTATTATATATATAAATACTTAAATTATGGGAATCGAGTTAGTAATTAGTTCTATTGCTGCTTTTCTCGTTGGAGGTGTGATAACATGGCTGTTAATCTCCAAAGCGATGAAGAGCAGAAGTGAAAAAATAATTAGTGAAGCGAAAGAAAAGGCTGAAGTAATCAAAAAGGAAAAAATTCTTCAGGCGAAAGAAAAATTTCTTCAATTAAAAAGTGAGCACGAGAAGGAGATTAACTCCCGAAATTCTAAGGTTGTTGCAATTGAAAACAAACTAAAGCAGCGGGAGGGAAGTTTCAACCAAAAGAATGAAGAGCTACAACGCAAAAACAAAGAAGTTGAGGTCATTAGAGGTAACTTAACCAATCAATTATCCATTCTTGAAAAGAAAAATGAAGAGGTGGATAAGTTGCACAAACAACAGGTTGAGCAATTAGAAGCTATTTCTGGTATGTCTGGTGAGGAAGCTAAAGAAATGTTGATTGAAAGCATGAAAGCTGAAGCTAAAACTGAAGCGATGTCCTACATCAACGACATTATGGATGAAGCTAAAATCAATGCAACCAAAGAATCTAAACGCATTGTTCTTAATACTGTACAGCGTGTTGCAACTGAAACTGCCATTGAAAACTCAGTAACTGTATTCCACATTGATTCGGATGAAATGAAAGGTCGTATCATTGGTCGAGAAGGACGTAACATTAGAGCTTTAGAAGCAGCAACCGGAGTTGAAATTATTGTTGATGATACACCGGAAGCAATTGTACTTTCGGCTTTTGATCCGATGCGTCGTGAGGTTGCTCGTTTAGCACTTCACCAATTGGTTTCCGATGGGCGTATTCACCCAGCTCGTATTGAGGAGGTAGTGAATAAGGTTAAGAAGCAGGTAGAAGAAGAAATGATTGAAACCGGTAAGCGTACAACTATCGATTTAGGAATTCATGGTCTCCACCCAGAGTTAATTAAATTAATAGGTAAAATGAAGTATCGTTCTTCTTATGGACAAAACTTACTTCAACATTCGCGCGAAACGGCTAACTTATGTGCAGTTATGGCCTCAGAGCTTGGTCTAAATGCTAAAAAAGCTAAACGTGCAGGTTTATTACATGATATTGGTAAAGTATCTGATGAAGATCCAGAATTACCACATGCTATTTTGGGTATGAAGCTGGCTGAAAAATATAAAGAGAAGCCAGATATCTGTAACGCCATTGGAGCTCACCACGATGAAGTCGAAATGACAACTTTAATTGCGCCAATTGTTCAAGTGTGTGATGCCATCTCAGGTGCTCGACCTGGTGCTCGTCGTGAAGTTGCAGAAGCTTATGTAAAACGTTTAAAAGACCTTGAAGGATTAGCGCTTTCTTACCCTAATGTAATGAAGACTTATGCCATTCAAGCTGGTCGTGAATTACGTGTAATTGTAGGTGCTGAAAAGACTTCAGACAAGGAAGCAGAAGAATTATCATTTGATTTGGCACGCAAGATCCAAACTGAAATGACTTATCCTGGTCAGGTTAAAATCACCGTTATTCGTGAAACAAGAGCAATTAGTTACGCAAAGTAACGGTTAAACAGATAACAAGACAAAGCGGCCAAGTGCCGCTTTTTTTTATTGTAGAATTTCAAACATATTTTCTTTATCTTTCTCCATATAAAAAATCACTTTTCAATGACTAGAAAATTAGAAAACCAGAATATACTAATTACAGGTGGAGCAGGGTTTATTGGTTCTAATCTTGTGGAGCATTTTTTACAGCAAAATAACACTGTGACTTGTCTTGATAACTTTTCTACCGGAAAAAGAGAAAATATTGAGCCTTTTTTAACGAACTCAAACTTTACATTAATCGAAGGAGATATTCGGGATTTGGATACTTGTAAGAGAGCTGTAAAAGATAAATCAGTAATTCTGCACCAAGCTGCATTAGGCTCAGTACCACGCTCTATTAAAGATCCTATTACATCCAATGAGGTTAATGTTTCCGGTTTTTTAAACATGCTCGTTGCAGCAAAAGAAGCTGGAGTTAAGCGTATGGTTTATGCTGCCAGTTCTTCAACATATGGAGATAGTAAAGCATTACCTAAAGTGGAAGAAAAAATTGGTAAACCACTGTCTCCTTATGCCATTACCAAATATGTTAATGAGTTATATGCTGATGTTTTTTCAAATTTATACGGATTGGAGTTAATCGGTTTAAGGTATTTCAATGTGTTTGGTCGACGACAAGACCCCAATGGAGCTTATGCTGCTGTTATTCCATTGTTTGTCAAACAGTTTATCAACCACCAGTCTCCAACCATAAATGGCGATGGAAGCTATAGCCGCGACTTTACCTATATAAAAAACGTTATTCAAGCCAATGAATTAGCCGCAACAGCAGAAAACAAAGAAGCCATTAATACGGTATATAATGTAGCCTTTGGTGAACGAACAGATTTAAATGAATTGGTCAATTATTTAAGAACTTTTTTGAGCGAATTTGATTCTATCATTAAAGATGTACCAACTACTTATGGTCCAAATAGAGCAGGGGATATCCCGCACAGTTTAGCATCTATTGATAAAGCAAAGAGTTTATTAGGTTATGATCCAAAATACAGCATTAAGGAAGGATTAAAAGAAGCTGTAGAGTGGTACTGGAAAAATTTAAAATAAACATTAAACAAACTCATCGAGTAGGTAGTTTATATATTCAAATAGAATAAAGAAAGGGCATGCGCCCTTTTTTCATGTAAAAAGATTAGGGAAAATGTACAATTTTGATAGGATTATAGATAGAAAAGGTACCAATGCGTACAAGTTAGATTTAAGAGAAGCGTATTTTGGATCGGAAGATGTTATTCCGCTATGGGTGGCAGATATGGACTTTGCTGCACCACCGGAAGTCCAAAAAGCTATTCAGGAACGTTCTCAGCACGAGATATATGGATATACCGTTCGTAAAGAGCCATTTAGAAAAGCAATTGCAGATTGGCAAGCCTATAAGCACAATTGGAATGTAAATCCTGATTGGGTAGAATTTTCACCCGGTGTGGTACCAGCATTGGTAATTTCGGTCTTGGCTTTTTCTAATCCGGGAGATGGAGTAATTATTCAAACACCAGTATATTATCCTTTTTATCATGTAGTAGAAGATAATGACAGGGAATTGCTTAAGAACTCTTTAGTGGAGAAAAATGGTCGCTATGAAATTAACTTCGATGAATTTGAAGAAATGGCTGCCAAACCTTCAACGAAGATTTTTATGATGTGTAATCCTCACAATCCGGTTAGCCGTGTATGGACAAAGGAAGAGTTGCTACGAATTCACGAAATATGTTTAAAGCACAATGTTTTGGTATTGGCAGATGAAATTCATTCTGATTTAACTTTATTTGGGCATAAACACATTCCTTTTGCTTCCTTAAATGAAGAAGCCGCAAATAATTGTCTGGTTTTTATGGCACCATCTAAAACATTTAACATTGCAGGATTTAGTACTTCGTATGTTATTTCATCAAATGAAAAACTTTTAAGAGCCTACCGAAAAAAGCAAAATGGATTACAAATGCACATGGGGCATGTTTTTTCAGGAGTAATTACAGAAACAGCCTACAATGAAGGACGTGAATGGTTAAAGGAATTAATTGCATACATCGAAGGCAACATCCAATTTGTAAAAGACTTTATTCAAAATAATATTAAAGGAGTAAAAGTTATTGAGCCTGAAGCCACTTATTTATTATGGTTGGATTTTAAAGAATGGGGTATGGAACAAAATGAATTAAAACGTTTTCTTATAGATAAAGCCAAAGTTGGCCTAAGCGACGGCAGTACTTTTGGTGCAGAAGGAAAGGGATATATGCGATTAAATGTAGCCAGTCCGAGATCAATCATAGAAAAGGCACTGAAACAAATTGCTGATAGTAGAAAATAATGTCTGTAAATTAAATAAACGTACTTTCAAGTGCATAGTCCGATGATTATTTAGTGGTTAGTAAATAAATACTTACTTTGAGAATAACTTCCTATTAATATGTAGGAATATGTAGCATACTTCCGACCTCAAACTTTTTTTATCACACTAAGATTCTTTCAATTGCTATCGTTGAGCTATAAGTTTTTTGTGGTGAATCCATGATCCTATTCAACTTCAATCTAGTAGTAATTGTTAATTATCTGGATATTAAGACTTTATAAGGTAGGAAAGTCAGTAGAGAGTTTATTTACATTTGCACATCAAAGCATTAGTACATCTACACATTAAAAGACTTTTATAGTCCTATATCAACATATAATATCGGTAAAGCATCAAACTGCCTTTTTATGGCATCCATCTTGCACAATAATTAGTAGGGAGATGAAGTTTTCTTGTAAAACACTGGTTTATCCTTAGTTAATTACAAGAAGATAGATTTGAATCCTACAAAAATGTAGGAACAACTAAATAAAAAGGTAACAATAATGTAAAATTTGAGCTTATGTCGATTGGGAATGCAATGAAATTTATCAAAAAAGTAGACTCTGATGCTGCTTTTCGTAAATCACTGTACAAGGTGCAAGGATTTGAGGGGTTAACCAAATTTTGTGAGGAGAATGACTTGGATTATACGCCAGGTGAATTTGAAGAAGCTATCACACACATGCATTCAGAATGTCAGTTTTCTGAAGATGCCGATAAATTATTTAACGTAGTTAATTTAGTTAAACTGGTAGTTAATGCCACAAAATAAAGAATATGGGAACTATATATAGAGATTTAACACCAATAAAAGAAGTAATTGAAGATTTGGGTTTTAATTTATCATATCCATATGATGATTTGTTATTTATTGAAAGTAATGCATTTTTAATTCAATACGATGATAAATCATCTAATACCTTCTATGTTTATTTTAATAAAGAAATGAAAGAGGATGATGCAAATTTTCTACAACAAAGAATTATTCGTTCAGCAGCCAAAAATAAGCTAATCATAAGTCCTAAAGGGAGGTTTGAATTGGCACCAAAGAAGGGTAGTGAAGAGGAAATTGAAATTCGTTTCTCATAAGATACTAAAAAGTAGACTTTTTTCTTATCCAAGTATATTTTAAAGAATGTTGCAGTTGTAAGTAAAATTACACTGTAACATTTTTTTTTTGACAAGAACATCGAATTTTCTTTACATTTGCTTCGAATTTTAATTATTAAAAAAGACATTTATGAATAAATTTTACTCTTTATTTATTGTTGGTAGTTTATTGGTTACATTTGGTTGTAACTCACACTCTAGCCACAATCAATCTGATTCACAAAATGAAAATGCTCATAAAGAGCAACATGCAGACTGTTCTCATGCACATTGGTCGTATGAAGGTGAAGAAGGTCCTGAAAACTGGAAAGATATTTGCCCGGGGTATAGTGCGTGTGGTGGTAATTCTCAAGCACCAATTAACATCATTACCAGTGATGCTACTAGTAATGACAGTTTGTTTAAATTAACTACGGAGTATAATACGTCCAATGTTAGTGTTGTTAATAATGGTCATACTGTTCAATTTAATGTGTCAGGTGAAAATTATTTAATGATTGGCGAGAAGAAATATAAATTACTACAATTTCATTATCATGCCTTAAGTGAGCATAAAATAAACGATGCGCATTCACCAATTGAAGTTCACTTTGTACACAAAAACAATGATACAGACTTTGCTGTACTAGGTTTTATGTTTAAAGAAGGAAAAGAATATGATCTGTTTTCAAAATATTTAACTCAATTTCCTACTGAAAAAGGTGATTTTGTTTCAGAGGATGTAATTGATTTAAAAGAATTAATCCCAAGTAATTTAAGTTATTACAATTACAGCGGTTCATTAACAACACCTCCATGCTCGGAAGTTGTGAATTGGTATGTGTTACAAACCCCACAAGAAGCATCGGCAGAACAAATTACCGAGTTTTCGAAAATTTTACATAACAATTATCGCCCGACTAAGCCTTTAAATGAACGAAAAGTATTTTCATATACTGAATAACATTAAAAATGACCAAATAATAATCCCGGATGTCTAACATTCGGGATTTTTGTTTTTTTAATAGAAAGTTATTTCATATTATTCAACGATAATCATATTTTAGTTTTATTAAAACACATTTTTGCGAATTAAAAACTTACAGTATATGACAATCTTTAAAAGAAAGTGGAAATCAGGAGTAGTAATGCTCTTTTTATCAGCAATTATCATGGCTTGTTCTACAGTACCTATTACAGGGAGAAGGCAATTGAACGTGATTCCGGATTCTCAAATGAATTCAATGAGTTTTTCAAACTACAATCAATTTTTAAAAGAGAATAAGCTTTCAACGGACAAAGCCCAAACTGCAATGGTTAAAAGAGTAGGAAATAACATTGCAAAAGCAGTTGAAGAATACATGCAAAAAAAAGGTCATAGCGATGTTATAAAAGGCTTTCAGTGGGAGTTTAACTTAGTGGATGACAATACTCCAAATGCCTGGTGTATGCCTGGTGGTAAAGTGGTTTTCTATACTGGAATACTACCATATACCAAAACAGAAGCCGGATTAGCTGTTGTAATGGGACATGAAATTGCCCATGCTATTGCAAAACATGGTAGTGAACGCATGAGTCAGCAATTAGGCTTACAAATGGGTGGGATGGCACTCTCCGTAGCATTAGATAAAAAACCGGAACAAACCAAGAATCTATATTTAGCTGCATTTGGTGTAGGTGCTCAAGTGGGTATAATGCTTCCATTTTCGAGAACCCATGAGACAGAAGCAGACCGCCTTGGGTTAATATTTATGTCTATGGCAGGCTATAATCCAAATGAAGCAGTTGAGTTCTGGCAACGAATGGCTGCAAGTGGAGGTCAAAAACCACCTGAGTTTTTAAGTACTCACCCGGCTGATCAAACCCGGATTAGTAACCTAAAGAAAAACATGCCGGAAGCAATGAAGTATTATAAGAAGAAATAAAAAAATAATAAAGCGTGATTGTTAACAGTCACGCTTTATTTTATTATTGAAATCAATTATGATGTCAGAATGATTTTTTATTCAACAAATATTGTGCTTAATACCACAAACAAGAATCTCTACATAGCGAAAGAAAAAGATGCACACCAGCACATCGCAAATGTAAGATTCAACTTTTATAAAGTATTAACTACCTGTTTTAATTTCACCATCTTAGTTAAAAGATCCTCCAATCTATCTAAGTGCAGCATATTGGCACCATCTGATTTAGCATTTGCAGGATCAAAGTGAGTTTCAATGAATAAGCCATCGGCTCCCACAGCAATGCCGGCTCTTGCAACGGTTTCGATCAACTCCGGTTGACCACCTGTTACTCCTGATGATTGATTGGGTTGTTGTAAAGAATGAGTAATGTCAAGTACAACAGGTACATCAAATTTTTTCATGGTAGGAATACCCCGGTAATCTATAATCATATCCTGATACCCAAACATGTTTCCTCGATCAGTTAAAATGATGTTATTATTACCACTGTCTTTTACCTTATTTACAGCAAACTTCATGGCTTCTGCACTTAAGAATTGACCTTTTTTAATATTTACTACTTTACCGGTTTCAGCAGCAGCTATCAATAAATCGGTCTGGCGACATAAGAATGCCGGAATTTGAAGTACATCCACGTACTCTGCTGCCATAGCCGCCTCATTTGCAGCATGAATATCTGTTACGGTAGGAATGTCAAAAGTCTCACTGACTTGACGTAAAATTTTAAGTGCTTTTTCATCTCCAATTCCACTAAAAGAGTCTATTCTTGATCGATTGGCTTTACGATAAGATCCTTTAAAAACATAAGGTATTTTTAGCTTGTCAGTAATAGAAACTATTTTCTCTGCAATTCTAAGCGCCATTTCTTCACCTTCAATGGCACAAGGTCCTGCAAGCAAGAAAAAATTGCCACTTTCTGTATGTTTTATTTTTGAAATTGTTGAAATATCCATATTATCTTAATTTATTATTCTACGTTAGTTTTTTATGTAATCTGAAAAAATAAAATATCAAGGCTTGCTAGTTGATAGAATCATGTAGTGCACTTTAGCAAAACACTGATGTAAAAAAAACAGGACAAGGAAAAAGCTGAAAAATTTCATGCCACTTTATTTGTACCTGTCTTGCCACAAGGAATTCAAACGTTCATTGATTTTACTCTCTGCCTGATTCCCTTGAGGAATGTATAAACGTTTGTTTTTCACTTCATCAGGCAAAAAATCTTGCGCAACAAAATTACCCGGGTAATCATGCGAATATTTATAATTTTTGCCATATTCCAAGTCCTTCATCAATTTGGTAGGAGCATTTCTTAAATGCAATGGCACTGGAAGGTTTCCGGTTTGTTTAACCAATGCCTGAGCATCATTAATGGCCATATATGCAGAATTGCTCTTAGGGCTGGTTGCAAGATATACTGTAACTTGTGATAAAATAATTCTTGCCTCAGGCCAACCAACCATATTTATAGCTTCAAAACAGTTTGTGGCCAAAAGTAAAGCATTTGGGTTTGCCATCCCTACATCTTCTGATGCTGAAATAATTAAACGCCTGGCAATGAATTTAGGATCTTCTCCACCTTCTACCATTCGCGCTAACCAATACACCGCCGCATCGGGATCACTTCCTCGAATTGATTTGATAAAAGCAGAAATAATATCATAATGCATTTCACCATTTTTATCATATTGAGCAGGATTTTGTTGAAGATGAGAGACCACCTTATCGTCATTAATAACAATCTCTTCCTTATCAATTTCAGAATTAGAAACCAGTTCAAGAATATTTAAGAGTTTACGTGCATCACCACCGGAATATTTGAATAAGGCCGTGTTCTCTTCAATTTTAACTGTTTTTTGACTTAATACAGGATCTTTACTTAATACCTTATTAACCAATTCTATAAGATCTTCTTTCTCCAATGATTTAAGGACATACACCTGACAACGAGAAAGTAATGGTGAGATAACTTCAAAGGAAGGATTTTCTGTTGTGGCACCAATTAATGTTACAACACCTTCTTCTACAGCACCCAATAAACTATCTTGCTGAGACTTACTGAAGCGGTGAATCTCATCAATAAAAAGAATAGGAGAGGGAGAACTGAAAAAACGAGCTTTACGTGCTTTTTCAATCGCTTCTCTCACATCTTTTACACCAGAAGTAACAGCAGATAATACATAAAAAGGTCGTTCAAGTTTTTGAGCAATTATTTTAGCCAAGGTTGTTTTGCCAACTCCCGGAGGTCCCCATAAAATAATGGATGAAATGACATTCTGATCCAACATTTTTCGCAATACAGCACCTTCACCCACAAGGTGTTTCTGGCCAATGTAATCGTCCAGCTTTTTAGGGCGCATGCGTTCTGCTAATGGTGGATATCCGTTCATGATTAAATTATTTTCGACAAAAATACAAAATCACATCGAACCCTCATAAACAAATATTTATTGCACCTGTTTTTATATTGATGTAAGGATTTATACTGTTTTGCGTCAAATAATAAAAAAAGTTGATCATGAAACAGATCTTATTATTAATAGCTATTTGGTTAAACCTAAATGCTTATTCTCAAATGAAAGAAGTTGCTACGATTGGTGGAGGTTGCTTTTGGTGTATTGAAGCATATTTTTCGAATTTACAAGGTGTAGAAAGTGTTGTTTCGGGCTACAGTGGTGGTGATACTGAAAATCCTACTTACAAAGAAGTATGCTCAGGAAATACAGGACATGCTGAGGTTGTTCAGATTACTTATGATCAGTATGTCATAGATTTTGTCGATATTCTGGAAGTTTTTTTTGCCATGCACGACCCAACAACATTAAACCGCCAAGGAGCAGATGCTGGTACTCAATATCGCTCGGTCATTTTTTATCATTCTTCAAAACAGAAAGAAGTTGCGCAAAGTATGATTACAGAAATGAATAAACTGAATGTTTTTTCAAATCCTATCGTAACCCAAGTTGAGCCATTGGGAGAGTTTTATCCTGCTGAAGATTACCATCAGGATTATTACAAAAACAATCCCAGTCAATCGTATTGTCGCTTTGTGATTGACCCTAAAATGGATAAACTAAAAAAAATGTTTAAAGAGCGTTTGAAAGAGTGATTGATCCTTAGCATTAAGAGAAGAAAATCCGAAACAAAATTAAACTAGTCGCATGATTCAAGTCTGATTTTTTGTACCTTTGTTTTTTGTAATGCAAATGATAAATCAATACCTAAAAGAGATCCGAAAAAACGAAAGAATTTATCTTTCTGTTCTTTCTTTATTAGTTTGCATACTTTGTGAAGAGTTGATTTTAAATTAATAATAGACCTGTAATTTAATTGCAGGTCTTTTTTTGCGATTTATAAAAGGCATGAAAAACAAGAGCTTAGTTTCAATTTCAGATTTCTCTAAGGACGAAATTCTACGGATTGTTGAATTAGCAGCAGATTTTGAAGCAAACCCAAATCAAGACTTATTAGCAGGTAAAATTGTAGGAAGTCTTTTTTTTGAACCCTCAACAAGAACCCGTTTAAGCTTCGAAACGGCCATCCAACGCTTGGGCGGACGAATAATAGGTTTTAGTGATGCATCATCATCATCTGCTACTAAAGGTGAATCATTAAAAGATACCATTAAAATGGTGAGTAATTACAGTGATTTAATTGTCATGCGACATCACCGTGAGGGAGCTGCCCGCTATGCTTCAGAACAATCCAGTGTACCAATTATAAATGCCGGAGATGGTGCAAATCAGCATCCCACACAGACGTTGCTTGATCTGTACTCCATCTATAAAACACAAGGCACACTTGAGAATTTGAATGTTTTTATGGTAGGCGATTTGAAGTACGGACGCACAGTACACTCCTTATTAATGGCCATGTCTCATTTTAATCCTACTTTTAATTTTATATCTCCTAACTCTTTAAAAATGCCAACTGAATACAAGATGTTTTTAGATTCTAAGAACATAAAGTATTACGAACATACAGAGTTTACCGATATTTTAGAAGCAGCAGACATTCTATATATGACCAGAGTGCAGCGTGAGCGCTTTTCTGATCACCTGGAATACGAAAAAGTAAAAAATGTGTACGTGTTAAGAAATAGTATGCTGAATAACACCAAAAACAATCTACGTATTCTTCATCCATTACCTAGGGTAAATGAAATTCATACCGATGTGGATGACAATCCGAAAGCTTATTATTTCGAACAAGCGAAAAATGGTGTATTTGCCCGCATGGCCATTATGGCTTCTATTCTTGGTTTAAAATAAAGAACGTTAGGTATGATGAAAAAAGAATTAAAAGTTAATGCCATTAAAAACGGAACTGTCATTGACCACATTGCAGCCAAAAATCTCTTTAAAGTAATTTCTATTCTTAAATTACATAAAATTTCCAATCAAATTACTTTTGGAAATAATTTGGAGAGTCACAAACATGGGAATAAGGCAATTATTAAAATTTCTGATCTATTATTCGAAAAAAATGAAATAGATAAAATTGCTTTGGTTGCACCCAATGCCGTACTCAATGTGATTAAGAACTATGAAGTAGTTGAGAAAAAGAAAGTGAATATACCTGATGAAGTCATCGGAATTGCAAAATGCTTTAATCCTAATTGCATTACCAATAACGAAAGTATGCAAACCCGCTTTTCGGTGTTGGATAAGCAAAAGCTGGCTCTTAAATGTCACTATTGTGAAAAAATTACTGATGAAGAACATTTGTATGTATTTTAACTAATCTGTCTCAAAATAGTTAACTAAAAGAAAAGCAACAATATGCCTAAAGTAGATTGGAAGCCGGGAAATATGCTTTATCCATTACCTGCAGTTATGGTCAGCATGGGAAATAAACCGGAAAATTATAATATCATTACCATTGCCTGGACCGGAACAATTTGTTCAGATCCCCCCATGTTATATATTTCTGTTAGACCAGGAAGACATTCCTATCAAGTATTAAAAGAAACTGGTGAGTTTGTAATCAATCTAACCACCAAAGATTTAGCTCATGCTACGGATTGGTGTGGTGTACGTTCCGGAAGACAGTATAATAAGTTTGAAGAAATGAAATTAACTCCCGGGAAATCTTCAAAAATAAGCGCTCCAACCATTGATGAAGCTCCCATAAATATCGAATGTAAGGTCGTGGATGTAAAACCATTAGGCACGCACGATATGTTTATTGCTGAAGTTGTTAATGTTCAGGCTGACGAAAAATATATGGACGAAAAAACCGGCGCATTTAATTTACATAAAGCAAAACCAATTTGCTACTCCCATGGTCATTATTTCGAAGTAGGAAAGAGACTGGGTAAGTTTGGCTATTCTGTGGAAAAAAATAAAACTAAGAAATAAAAACAAAGCCCGAAATTTAAATATTTCGGGCTTTGTTTTTATTTCTTTATGAATTCAAGTATTTACTTAACGTATCCATTAAGATTTGAAGTCGAATAGGTTTAGCTAAATAATCGTCACAACCCGCTTCTAAACATTTCTCTCTTTCTCCAGACATCACATGAGCTGTTTGGGCAATAACAGGAATAGTATCATTGATTGCTTTAATTTCCCGCGTAGCTGCATAACCATCCATAATAGGCAACTGTAAATCCATCAAAACTAAATCAATTCGATTGCTTTTGAACATTTCAACAGCTTCTTGTCCATCCTTTGCCCATAAAATAGTAGCTTTTGTCTTTCTAAGAGCAGCATCAAAAAAGATCTTATTTGTATCTACATCTTCTACCACTAATATGACTTTTTCTCCCCACTCTTGAACTAAAGAGCTATTTACTGTTCCACTTGTACTCATTATTTAGGATTTTAGTACGTATTCTTATTCTTTCATTAAAAATAATTGTTGTTTCCTTATTATCCAAAAAAAGCTAGCATTAAAGTGCTGGTATTTATGTTGCTTTTTATTTCATTTACCAAAGGGTCCTTTTCATTGACAAATAAATCAAAAACTTCAAACAAAAGCTTGTTTCTATCCGTAATTTATAATTAACAGTGTAAATTTGGTATGAAAATAGATTGATTATGTGTTTGAGAGTTAACCTGGCATTGCTATACCTTTTAGTTCCTTTTATTATAAATAGTCAAGTAGATTCAGACTCATTGGCAGTGAGTATCTCTAAACTATTTATTGTTACTGCGGATAACATTGACTTTACTTATAAATATCAACCAAAATATATTCTTTCTTCAGATATACAGAAGGATGGTGATTTAAAAAAGAAAGGTTTTGAACTGATTTTAAATTCGGAGGCAAATCACTTTGATACAATACCAGTTGCTTTTCCGAATTACAAAGTTGTCAATGCCATTCAAGACAAAACTTTTATTGACTCGCTTTACAATAACACTCAATTATATGTCCATAATTTAGGATACCAGGGAGTTTTACTACCCAATCCTTACCATGCAACATATACTGTTTACAGCTCTTTGTCTGATGAACAAAAGAGAGTTGCTTTTTTTCCTAAGTATTTGGATTTTTTAACGGGTAAAAAAAGATCAGTTAAGAAGGATGACAAGGATATAACAAATACAATCCCATTTTATTCCGGAAATTATTTTCAAGACAACGATGTTAAAATTGAAGATTTTTTAAACCATAAAATTCTTTTTTTTACAAATAATTTCAAAGAAGACCATCAAAAACTCCTACAGGCTTTTCGAAATAAAAAAATGAATCTTGAGATAATTGAATCATTCAAAAAAACTTCAATTACATCCACTCAAAAATTAACACCAGATTCCCTATACTTCATTAATGACATAGCAGAAGAACAATATATCCTAAGAAAAAAAAGCATAAAAAAATCGATATCAGTCTGGCAAAAAGAATCAATATTACCGTTGGTGAATCTAAACCAGATTAGTTATGATATATGGGATTGTAGAAAAGTTATTGAACCATCAGTTCAATCCTTAATAAATCAAAATCTTGTTTTTGCTAAGACTGATTCAAGCATACTTGAAAAGGATTTCCTATTTATTGTCACTGATAAAGAATTGTCTGGAAAAGAACTCAATGATAAATTAAATGAGGATAATTATAGAAATATCATTCTGATTACAAATGATTTAATTAATGTAGCGAAAGGATTTAACAACAATAGAAAGCCTGACGTAATCATTTCGGCACTTAATCCTAGTGATTTAGTCTGGGAATATTTAATTGAAGGTTTATTTAGTAGTTTTAAAATCAATGGCAAACAAACTTTGCCAAATTCTCTTATTGCTGTAGATTACAAGCTAGCTATACTTCCAAAACTTAGGTTGGGTCATAGTTTTCCAATTGAAGAAGGACTTAATCCCGATTCTTTAAATAAGATTGATGAAATTATAAAAGAAGCCATTCGTTCCAAAGATACGCCTGGTGCACAGATATTAATTGCTCGCAAAGGAAATATTATTTACCAAAAATCATTCGGTCATTTAGAATACAACCAAAAGGAAAAAGTGGATAATGATAAACTTTATGATTTGGCATCTGTCACCAAGCTAATTGGAACCTTTCCTATGGTTATGAAGCTTTATGAAGATGAAAGTTTAAATATTGAAGAAAAAATTGGTCATTATCTTCATGAATTAGATACCACAAATAAACGTGAAATAACTGTAAAGGAACTCTTAATTCATCAAAGTGGATTGAAAAGTTTTATCCCTTTTCACTATAATGCAATAGATTATGAACAATTAAAAAGTCCTCTGTTTAGTGGGCGTTTTTCGAGTGTATATAATATAAAAATTGATAAACACTATTTTCAAAATGGTCATGCGCAATATCGAAAAGATATTTTTCAAGAAAAAAAGGATAGTACATTTAATATTAAAGTATGTAACAGTGTTTATATGAACCCAAACTATATTGATTCTATCTATTCTCAATTATATAATTCTCCGTTATTGGAGAATAAATCTTATTTATACAGTGATTTAGGCTATATGCTACTCGATAAAATCATTGAAAAACAATCAAATACAACTATAGATTCCTTATTTTATAATCAATTCTCAATTCCATTAGGAGCCTCAAAATTGGTTTATAATCCATTAGAAAAGTACAGTATATCTCAGATTGTACCAACCGAAAATGATTTACCCTTTAGAAAAGAATTGCTAAGAGGATATGTCCATGATCAAACCACTGCAATGATGGGCGGAGTTGCAGCACATGCCGGATTATTTTCTAACGCCGAAGACTTAGCAAAAATGTCTCAAATGTTATTAAATAAAGGAAGTTATGGCGGATTCCATTTTTTACAACCATCTACCATTGAACGCTTTACAAAGGTAGTTAACCCTGGGAATAGAAGAGGGATTGGAGTTGATAAACCGGAAACCGATCCGGATAAAGAATCTCCGGTATCACGCTTTGCATCCCCGTCATCATATGGCCATTCCGGCTTTACAGGAACACTTGTTTGGATTGATCCGGAATATGATTTGATATTTATTTTTTTATCTAATCGGGTATATCCTAGAGCATACAACAGAGGCCTTATTGAGGAAAATATTAGAACAAAAATTCAAGATGTTGTTTACAAGTCCATCATGGATAAAAATATTCATGATAGACTTTCAGCAACACAAAACTGAATCAGCAGGAAAAAAATTCTTTAAAGACTTTAATGATGTACGCATGATCTTTAACACCCGAAAGTTCTCGAACCGAATGCATGCTCAACATGGGATTTCCAATATCTACTGATTTAACATCAATTTGACTAATCAAGACGTTTCCTAAGGTTGATCCACCTTGCATATCAGATCTATTAGCAAATCGTTGGTACGGAACATTTATCTTATCGCATAAGCCTGCAAATACAGCAGCGCTTTCTGCATCAGTTGTATATTTTTGATTGGCATGATATTTAATAACAGGCCCCCCATTCAAAACCGGCTTCAAGACTGGATCATGTTTGTCACTTTTATTTGGGTGAATAGCATGAGCCATATCTGCCGAAATCATAAAAGAAGAGTAGATGGCTCGTTGCATTTCTTCATTAGACTTTCCAAGAGTTTCAAATATTCTGGATATAATATTTTTAAATACAGGGGATCCTGCTCCTTGTTTTGTACCGCTACCAACTTCTTCATTATCAAATATGCAAAGAAAATTATTGGTATTGGTATTCTCAGCTTCAATTAGAGCATCTAAGCCAGCATGAACCATTGCCAAATCATCAAGTTTAGGGCAAGAAATAAACTCTGAATTAGCACCAACCAATGATCCCTTTTCAAAAGGAAAAAGAAAGAGATCAAAATCAATAATCTGATCCATTGAAACATTAAGTTCTTGGGCAACTTGTGATAAGAGATAATTTTCTTTTTCAAACTCCTCATTTACAGAGGAAAGTAAAGGCAATAAATCAATTTGTTTATTTAATTCAATGCCATTATTTACTTCTCTATTTAAATGAATCGCAAGATTTGGAATAACTAATAAGGGTTTATCAATTTTTATTTTTCTTTGAATAGGGGAAAAGACATTTTCAGACTTCAATATAACCCTTCCTGCAACTGATAATGGTCTATCCATCCAAGTCGAAAGAATAGGACCTCCATAAACCTCTGTATTTAACTTAACATATATATCTTCGGTAAACATATCCGGACTAGGCTTCACTTTAAAACCTGGAGAATCGCTATGGGCACTGATGATCCTCATGCCGGATTTTTCAAGATTATCGTCACCTATAAAAAATGCAAAAATCGAAGATTCATTTCTGGTGGTATAATATTTACCGCCTTCTTTTATTTCCCATTTTTCAGTTAGACAAAGATATTTATATCCAGCTTTTTCAAGTTTACAGATGCAATTATCAATCACCTGAAACATCGAAGGGCTATTATCTATAAAGCTTATTAAATCTTGTGCAATTTGTATGTCTTGATTCATTATTTCAATTACTTTTTTATCAAAAGTATCAAAAAAAGAGGTTCTTGATAACTCCAAAAACCTCTTTCTCCTGTTTTTTTCAATCGTTAAATGAAAGACTCCAATTAGTTATTTCCTGTATTAGAAAATTTCCCATGGCACGTTTACTTTCCATTAAATATTTCATCTTCCCCAATATATCCCTCAGAAACAACTGTTAAGTTAATGTTATGACTATTTACAACAGAGCCATTTAATAGTATTGCAGGTACTAATCTCTTTCCATTATGTACGGTAATATTCATATTAGAAGGAGCTTCACCATCGGTAATTTTTAAAGCTGCAAAGGCGGCTGTGTAAGCTAACGATTCAATTGGTTTGTAAATGGTCATGGTCATGTCTCCTGCTACAATATTTTTAATTGCCTGAATTTCTGCATCCTGACCAGCTAAAAGTACTTTTCCATTCAATTGTTCTTCCTTAAGAGCCATAATAACTCCGGTTGCCAAAACATCAGCACCACTAATAATGGCCTTTACATCCGGATTTTCCTTTAAATAAGAACTTGCAATTCGATACCCTTCATCCGGTAACCAAAAATCTGAAAACTCATCTCCAATAATTTCAATATCTCCTTTATCAATTAAAGGTTGTAAAACATTGAGCCATCCTAATCTTAGCAAGTAAACGTTATAGTCACTTTCCGGACCATTTATTAATAAATACTTTCCTGTTGGTGAAATCTTCGTTAGATATTCAGCTTGCATCTCTCCAACTTTAATGTTATCTGTAGAAACATAGTAATCAAGATTGCAATCTTTAATTAAACGGTCGTAAGAAATAACAGGGATTTTGTTTTGGTGGGCAAGTTTAACAATGTCTCCGGCCTTTTTTAAATCTGATGGGATTACTACTAATACATCAACGTCTTGATCGATTAGTTTTTGAGCTAATTCCATCTGTTTATCATGATTAAAATCTGCTACTTCGATAAGAGGAATTCCTCCTAGTTCTAAGACCTTTTGCTCAAATAGAGCACTGTCTTTCTTCCAGCGTTCAACGGTTGTATTATCCATTAGAAAGCCAATCTTTGGTTGATCTTCACATTTTACAAATGCCAATATGGTCAACAATAACACTAAATAAAGGCTAATCTTTTTCATAATTATTTTGTGTTTGAGGTTCGAATTCAATATCAAAAAATTACGAAAAAGGAGAATGGAATGCAAAACACCATGTAAGATTAAACAATAATTATGTTTGATTTCAGATTTCCTTACATAAACATCGTGGTTTTAACGATAAATAGTGATTGCAAAACACATTATGGTCTATGTGATTATACAATAAAGTATTCTCCAAAAGCTTTTTTCTTTAAATTAAAGTCATTATTTTTGCCTAAGTTAAATACTTCAAGAAAACAATACGATGATGAATAACATGTTCAATATTACCTCTACAACGACAACCCCTTGGGGGTTATAGTCTATATCATCATTCCGGTTTTTTCTATATTATTATTTATTAATTTTTTCATTACTTGAAAATCATGAAGGTACTTAAGTTTGGAGGTACATCCATGGGGTCGTCTGTGGCCATGTTGAATGTAAAACGCATTGTTGAAAATATATCCGAGCCTGTGGCGGTAGTAGTATCCGCTGTTGGTGGTGTTACTGATAGTTTAATCAATACAGCAAAAGCTGCTGCTTCTCAAAAAGCGTATTTAGATGGTTTGGCAACTATAAAGGATACGCATAAAAATATAATTTCAGAATTATTTTCAAATGGAGATGCAGATAAAATTGAGAAAGATTTAGAGCCAATCTGGTCTGAATTAGAAAATATTTTAAAAGGAATTAGCTTAACCGGTGAACTTAGTACGCGTAGTCATGATACTATTTCGGGCTGTGGAGAGCGCTTATCATCTACCATAATAAGTTATTTAATTAAAGATGCTAAGCTGTACGATAGCCGAAAATACATTAAAACAAATAGAGTTGGGAAAAGTCATCAAGTAGATTTTAGTGAAACTTTTGCGGCTATTGACGATCTAAAAAAATCACTCGGAAACATTTCGGTATTCCCTGGATTCATTGCTTCCGGAGCAGAAGGAGAAAATACCACTTTAGGAAGAGGAGGATCTGATTACTCGGCAGCTATTATAGCCGCAGGTATTGATGCTAACATATTAGAGATTTGGACAGATGTGGATGGATTTATGTCTGCTGATCCTCGTGTAATTTCTCGGGCTTATTGTTTAGATCATCTTACTTATGCAGAAGCAATGGAATTATCTCATTTTGGAGCAAAAGTGATTTATCCTCCAACGATTATTCCGGTTTTGCAGAAGCAAATTCCTATTAAGATCAAAAATACATTCAATTCAGAAGCTCCAGGTACTTTAATTGATGGTAATGTTGTGGTTGATGATCGAAAAATTAAAGGTCTCTCTTCAATACGTCAAGTTGCAATGATTACCGTTCAAGGAATGGGTATGATTGGTATTTCAGGCACTGCGATGCGCTTATTTACAGCATTAGCTAAAGAAAATATTAATGTTAGTTTAATTTCTCAGGCATCCAGTGAAAACAGCATTAGTATAGTTGTGTCAGCGATTGATGCTGAAACCGCTCGTTTAGCCTTGGAAAAGGAATTTGCCGGAGAAATTAAAAGAAAACAAATAAATGGTGTTGTTGTTGATAATCAAATGGCTGTGGTAGCTATTGTTGGTGAAGGCATGAAACACGTTGCAGGTGTGTCCGGAAAATTATTTAATAGCATTGGTAAAAATGGTATTAATATTCATGCTGTGGCACAAGGTGCATCTGAATTAAATATATCATTCGTAATCGAAGAAAAAGATTTAAAGAAAACATTAAACGTGGTTCATGAGGCTTTTTTCTTGAGCCAATATAAAGTAGTAAATCTTTACTTAGCCGGTGTAGGTACGGTAGGAAACAACTTATTAGAGAAAATTGAACGTCAAAGTGAGCATTTAAAGAACACAGAGCGTTTAGAAATTCGTTTAGCAGGTATAGCGAACTCTCGTCAGCACGTATTGAGTGATCGTGGTATAAAAATTTCTGAAGCATCACAGTTGTTAAAAGATGGTGAAGCCGGCGGAGTAGATGTTTATGCTCAAAAAATAAAGTCTGCCAACCTATCAAATAGCATATTTGTAGATTGTACGGCAAGTGAAATTGTAGCTTCTGAATATTTTGGATTATTAAAGAATAATGTATCGGTTGTAACAGCCAATAAAATAGCCGGATCATCAGAATATAAAACGTATGAGTCATTAAAAAACATGGCTCGCGAAAAAGGCGTGAAGTACTTATTCGAAACCAACGTTGGTGCAGGACTTCCAATTATCAATACGATTAGCAATATGATTAATAGTGGTGACCGTATTCAAGAATTAGAAGGTGTACTTTCAGGTACTTTAAACTTCATTGTTAATACTGTTTCCGAGGACAGACCTCTTTCTGAAGTAGTTCTTGAAGCCAAAGAAAAAGGATTTAGTGAACCAGATCCGCGCATAGACCTTTCTGGTAAGGATGTACTTCGTAAACTGTTGATTCTTGCACGAGAAAGCAACTATCCTTTAGAAAGTGAAGATATTGAAATCACCCCATTTGTTCCTCAAGATTATTTTGTGGAGGAATCTGCTGAAGAATTTATCGAACGCTTAAAATCTTATGATGCCGAATTCGAGAAAATACGCAAAGAAGCTGCTGATAAAGGTGGATTTTTACGCTATACAGCATCCTTAAAAGATGGGAAGGGCAAAGTTGGATTCATGATAGCGGATGGAGCTCATCCATTTTATAATTTAGAAGGAAGCAACAACAAAGTGATGTTACGATCTGATTATTATTACGAGCACCCAATGGAAATTAAAGGTTATGGCGCTGGTGCTGATGTAACTGCGTCTGGTGTATTTGCTGATATCATTAAAGTGGTAAACGTTTAACCTTTATGTATTAATACATTTTTTAGAATATATAGAGAATAGAGTTAAACCTTTAGTAGGGTACTTGGTTTAATACTATTAAATAAAAAGATTCTATTCTCTTTTAAACTTCAAATAAGATGAAACATTTAGTAATATTAGCCGACGGATTTGCAGATAATCCTATTGAAAGATTAGGAGGTAAAACTCCAATGATGGTAGCCAAAACTCCGAACACAGATAAATTATGTAGTATTTCTAAAACCGGATACCTTAAAACAGTACCGGATTCTCTTCACCCGGGTAGCGAAGTTGCTAACATGACCATTATGGGTTACGATGCAGAAAAATACTATGAGGGACGAGGCGTTTTAGAGGCTGCCGCATTAAATATTGAACTTGAACCTGAAGATTTAGTTTTCAGATGTAATATCATTACGGAAGGTGACGGTAAAATTGTAAATCACTCCGGGGGTCACATCTCTACAGAAGAAGCTAAAGAATTAATCACTGCTTTAAATGATCAGTTAGGATCGGATAAAGTAATTTTCTATCCTGGTGTAAGTTACCGTCACGTATTAATCATTAAAGGTGGTAAAAACGAAGGCTTAAAATGTACACCTCCTCATGATGTTCCCGGTGAATTTGTAGATAATGTATTACCTAAAGGTGATTCTACAAACGAAACAATTGGAATTTTACGGGAGTTAATATATAGATCTAAAGATCTTTTAGAAAATCACCCGGTAAACATAAAGAGAGCAAAAGAAGGAAAACCTGTTGCAAATATGGTGTGGCCATGGTCTGCAGGATTTCGTCCAAAAATGCCTACACTAATCGACCTTTATGGAATTAAAAATGGTGCCGTAATTTCTGCCGTAGATTTATTACACGGTATCGGTAAATTAGGTGGTTTACAGTCTATTTTTGTAGAAGGAGCAACCGGTTTATACAATACCAACTATAAAGGAAAAGCAGAGGCTGCGATCAAAGGACTAGAAACAAACGAATACCTTTATCTTCACATTGAAGCTCCTGATGAGGCTGGTCACGAAGGTGATGTAGAACTTAAAATCAGAACATTAGAAGATATTGATATGTATGTAGTTGGTCCTGTTTTAGACTATTTAGAACAAAATAAGGACGATTTAAGTATTGCTTATTTACCAGATCATCCAACTCCATGCGAATTACGTACACATACTCGTGCTGATGTACCATTTATGATTCACCGTCCTGGTGTTGAGCCCGATGCAGTAAAAGAATACAACGAAGAGTCAGTTAAAGAAGGTGCTTTTGGATTTACAAACCAGACAGAATTCATGAAACTTCTTTTAACTGGAAGCAAACAATAAAAAAGTATCAAGTATAAAGCCCCGATAGCTATCGGGGTAAGTATCAAGACTTAAAATAATAGAGTTTTGATACTTGTTTTTTATAGCTGGATATAAATCACAATACAAAACTTTAAATAAGCAGTAAGATGCAATTTTATAGCACACAAGATTCTAAGCACAAAAGCGACCTTAAAAGCGCTGTATTAAAAGGCTTAGCTCCAGGTAATGGTTTATACATGCCGGAATCAATTCCTACAATGGATGAAGCATTTTGGGACAAATTAGCAGGAATGACTGTCGGAGAAATTGGTTTTGAAACATTAAAACATTTTTTCTGCCCTGACATTCCTGAAGTAGAATTTAAACAATTAACGGCTGATGCTTTTAATTTCCCAATTCCATTAGTTAAGGTAACGGATAAAATTTCTTCACTTGAGCTATTTCATGGACCTACTTTAGCATTTAAAGACGTTGGTGCACGTTTTCTAGCTCGTGTAATGGCAAGTTTTACATCAAAAGGAGAGAAGCCTATCAATGTATTAGTGGCTACATCTGGCGATACAGGTAGTGCTGTTGCTAACGGCTTCTTAGGTGTTGATGGTGTTAACGTTGTAGTGTTATATCCTAAAGGCTTAGTAAGTAATGTACAAGAAAAACAATTCACTACTTTAGGCCAGAATATTACTGCTGTTGAAGTAGAAGGTACTTTTGATGATTGCCAACGCTTGGTAAAAACAGCATTTATGGATGAAGCCCTTTGCGAGGAAATGATTCTTACATCAGCTAATTCTATCAACTTAGCTCGTTTCCTTCCTCAAATGGTTTACTATTTCTATGCTGTTGCTCAAATGAGTAAAGAAGAACGCGAGAAAACTGTAATTTGCGTACCTTCGGGTAACTTTGGGAATCTTACTGCCGGATTAATTGGTCATCAAATGGGCTTACCAATTAAGCGTTTTATTGCTGCCACAAACATCAATGATATCGTACCTCAGTACATGAAAACAGGTAAATATAAACCTGCTCCAAGTGTTGCAACTCCCGCCAACGCGATGGATGTTGGTGATCCAAGTAACTTTGTACGTATTCAGGAGTTATTTAAACACGATTGGGAAGCCATGCGTGAATCGTTAAAAACAGAAGTTGTTACAGATGAAATTATTCACAAAACAATTAAAGACGTATACGAAACTACTAAATACGTTTTGGATCCTCATGGAGCTGTTGCTTACAAAGCATTAGAAAAGCAATTGACAGGAGATGAAAAAGGTATCTTTATTGCAACTGCTCACCCGGCTAAATTCCCGGATATCGTGGAAGCTGAAATAGGTCGTGAAGTAGAGCAACCAGAGCGTTTAAAAGCTTTCTTAAAAGGAGAGAAGCAGGTTGAGAATATATCTGGCCAATACGAAGATTTTAAGAAATTCTTACAATCTAACGCAAAGTTTAAGTAATGTTTGGTTTAGTTTTTGTAACACCTTTTAGTGTTTTTGCAAAAAAACGTTAATTTTAAGGTTCAAACTGGAACTAAATCAACAATTAAAAATAAAAAGTATTTATTATGAAGTATTTAGCAACTTTCTCCTTATTAATGATGATGTTTGTCGGAGCCCTTACAGCTCAAGACAAAAGTGCAGCAGAATTAAAAAATGAAGGAAATGCAGCTTTAAAAGCAAAAGATTACAAAACCGCATTAGGATTATTCGAAAAAGCAATTGCTGCCTGGGGCGATGAAGAAACTGATGCAGCAATGATTTTCAACACTGCAACATGTGCTCGCAAAGAAAAGAAATACGATACGGCTATCAAATATTATGATAGGAGTATATCGGAGGCATATAAGGCAGATGCTGCAACTTATTTCAAAGCTAAATGTTTAGAAAAAGTTAATAAAGAGGATGAAGCTGAAAAAGTATTAACTGCTGGAATTGAAGCTTATGCCGGTGAAAAATATGCTGATCAAATGAAAAAAGACCTTGCAAAGATTTACGTTCGCAAGAGTAACGACTTTTTTACAGAAGGTACCAACTTACTAAATACAAGAGTAGATGGTAATCGTGACCAGTGGGATGAAATTAAAGCAAAAGCAAAAGTTGAATTGGACAAAGCTGCCGAATTAGCGAATAAAGCATTAGAGCTAAATCCAGCTGATGAAAATGCTCAAAAAATCTTAGATAGCATTAAAGCAAGTTTAGAAGCATAATAGTTATATCTATAATATGAAAAAGCGATTACCTTAAAGTAGTCGCTTTTTTTGTGCCTTGAAATCACCATTCTGTTGTTTAAAAATTATAACACCTTCTTCATTTTATTCATATTTGGCAATAAGTTCATTATTTTATTCTACTTACCGAAGCTTTAAACTCACGGAATGATTCTCTACCTTATCCAACCGTGAATCTGAAGTAGAAAATGCCATTTGTGAGGCTTTTTCTCTCTGATATCCTGTTAAAGACATTACAAATAAGATTCATCAACATCATTTTTAACAGCTATTTCACAACAATCTAAATACTTTTGTAGGTTTAATTGGAAACTTTCACCTGATTGAATTTGAGCACTTGCAATTTTCATATTTAATGGGATAGAAGTAAAAAAAAGCTGCTCAATGAGCAGCTTTCTATTTAGTTTTCTTCAACTTTAACTTTTATAATTTCAGTAACGATTTTTTCATCATCGTAATCGACTTGTATGATATCACCATCACTCACTGATGCTTGAATAATGACTTCTGCCATTTCATCTTCCAAGTACTTTTGAATCGCTCTTTTTAGGGGACGAGCACCATACTGTTGATCGTATCCCTTATTTGCAATAAAGTCTTTAGCTTTATCAGTTAATTCTAATTTATAACCAAGTTGCTCAACACGATCATAAAGACCTTTCAATTCTATATCAATAATTTTATGAATATCTTCTTTATCAAGACTGTTAAAAATAATCACATCATCAATACGGTTTAAGAACTCAGGTGCAAAGGCTTTCTTTAATGCTTTATCAATTACTCCTTTTGCGTGGTCAGAATCACTTTCACGACTTGGAGTATTGAAACCAACACCACGTCCAAAGTCTTTTAAAGCTCGTGTACCGATATTAGAAGTCATAATAATAATGGTATTCTTAAAGTCTACCTTACGACCTAAACTATCTGTTAAACGTCCTTCGTCAAGAACTTGTAACAGCAAATTAAATACATCCGGGTGAGCTTTTTCAATCTCATCTAAAAGTATTACAGCATATGGTTTACGTCGAACTTTCTCGGTTAACTGTCCACCTTCTTCATAGCCAACATATCCCGGAGGTGCGCCAACTAAACGAGATACGGAGAATTTTTCCATAAACTCACTCATATCTACGCGGATTAATGCATCAGTAGTGTCAAACAAATAATTAGCTAAAACTTTTGCTAAGTGGGTTTTACCAACACCAGTAGGCCCTAAAAATACAAAGGTACCAATTGGACGGTTTGGATCTTTTAATCCTGCCCGGTTACGCTGAATTGCTTTTACAACTTTAGCAATCGCTTCATTCTGGCCAATAACAGTTCCATTTAATTCTTCCGGCATTTTTAATAAACGAGTCATCTCAGCCTGTGCTACTCTCTGAACAGGAACTCCTGTCATCATAGCAACGACTTCTGCAACTTTTTCTTCGTCAACGATTTCCCGGTGTTGCTGAAGTTCTTCTTCCCACTTATTTTTGGCATCTTCCAAGGCTTCTAATAAGCTCTTTTCTTTATCTCTAAAGCTTGCTGCTAATTCAAAATTCTGAGCTTTTACCGCTTTAATTTTGTTTTCTTTAACCTCGTCAATTTCCTTCTCAATCTTTAAAATTGTTTCAGGAACTACAATGTTTGAGATGTGTACGCGAGAACCTGCTTCATCCAGAGCATCAATAGCTTTATCCGGCAAATGACGATCAGAAATATAACGTTCGGTTAATTTTACACAAGCTTCAATAGCTTCAGGTGTAAAGTTCACATTATGGTGATCTTCGTACTTTGCACGAATATTATTTAAGATCTCAACTGTTTCTGCCGTAGAAGTAGGTTCGATCATAATTTTCTGAAAACGACGCTCTAAGGCACCATCCTTTTCAATATGCTGACGATATTCATCTAAGGTAGTGGCACCAATACATTGAATTTCTCCACGAGCCAATGCCGGTTTTAACATGTTGGCAGCATCTAAAGATCCGGTGGCACCACCAGCTCCTACAATTGTATGAATTTCATCAATGAACAAAATGATATCTGCATTTCGACTCAATTCATTTAAGATCGCTTTCATACGTTCTTCAAATTGACCTCGGTATTTAGTACCGGCAACAATAGAAGCCAAGTCTAAGGTAACCACACGTTTACCAAATAAAACACGGGATACCTTTTTGGCCACAATACGTAATGCTAATCCTTCAGCAATAGCAGATTTTCCAACACCAGGCTCTCCAATAAGAATCGGATTATTCTTTTTCCGACGACTCAAAATCTGAGCTAAACGTTCAATTTCATTTTCACGGCCCACAATAGGGTCAAGGCGTCCTTCTTCCGCAGCCTTTGTAATATCAATTCCGAAATTATCCAATACCGGTGTATCTGATCCCGATTTGCCACTTGATTTACCTGAACTGGAACTTCCTTCCTGAGAAGATCCTGAACCTGAACCGCCTCCACTAGAAAATGGATTATCTTGATCATCATCATCCGGATAATCTGCTTGGCCTAAAGGTAGACCTTGCTTCAATTGATATTTTACTTTTTGATAATCAATATTTTCTTCTGCCATAATTTCCCAAATTATACTGCTTTTTTCCTTTAATAGAGCCAGTAATAAATGACTAGTATCTACACTTTTACTCTTTAATGAGCGAGCTTCAAGATGAACTAGCTTTAGTACTCGTTCTGAAGATTTAAGCAGAGGTAAGTTATCTGAATCAATAGGATCACCACTTCTTAAATGGGACTCTATTGCATTTTTTATTTTTAAAAGATTAACATCAAATGCCTGAAGAATTTGAACAGCTTTGCCTTCACCTTCACGTAAAATTCCAAGAATCAAATGTTCGGGTGATATGAACTGATTGCCTAATCGCTCAGCCTCTTCTTTGCTATATGATATCACATCTTTAATACGAGCTGAAAAATTCAAATCCATAGCTTCTACATTTAAATTTCACAATATAACAAAACAATGCTTGTCTTGTTTCGAAAATTGAAGATAAGTATTAATACGGAATTAAAGAACCCTAGTTTTATGCTTTATAGCGATTTTTCACGAAAAAAGTAAAAAATACATTTAATCAGCATAAAACCTAAAATAATTATCTCTCAAAAACCAGCAATTTAAATGTTCGAAAACACATTTTTGCTTAATTAAAGGAGCTTACTTAATTACTCTTATTTAGTTACAGATATCCTCAATGAAAAGATATAAATATCAAAATAACAGATAGATAAATGAATTATAAAGGGTGCATTTACATAAACCTTTTACTTTTTATGGTGTTTTACTATAGGACATTTTCACATTAAAGAGAAACAGATCTTAAAACATTTTACAGTTTATGCTGTTTGTACAATGGAGTTTACAAATTCATAAAAAAAAAGTAATTATTAAATTATATACTATATGTCAACATTTGAAATACTAATGCCAAAAATGGGCGAAAGTGTTGAAGAAGCAACAATTACAAAATGGTTTGTTTCTGTAGGAGATACAATTAAGGAAGATGATGTTCTTTTAGAGATCGCTACCGATAAGGTAGATTCAGAAATTCCATCACCGGTAGATGGAGTAATAAAGGAGATTCTTTATTCAGTGGATGATGTTGTTGCAGTAGGGAAACCTGTAGCTATTATCTCATTGGAGGAAGAAGGTGTTGATGGAGGTTCTGCCAGTGAAGTTTCGCAACCGGAAGAAAAAGAAACTAAGACCTCAGAAGCTTCCTTAAAAGACACTATTAATATTTCCTCAGATCGTTTCTATTCGCCCTTAGTTAGAAGCATTGCAAAGGAAGAGGGTATTAGTAATGCAGAACTCGAAAAAATTAAAGGTACCGGGAAAGATGGCAGAGTAACAAAAAACGACATTTTAGACTATTTAAAAGGGGAAAGTGTTAATCATAAAGCTGCTTCTGTACCTGCTAAAGAAGTTAAAGTACCGCAAACTTCTACATCGATAGCCACCAAACAACATACACCAGCTCCTGTATCGATATCTGCAGAAGACGATATTGTTACAATGGATCGTATGCGTAAGTTAATAGCCGAACACATGGTAATGTCAAAACATGTTTCTCCACATGTAACCAGTGTTGTGGAGGCAGATCTGACCAACATTGTTTTATGGAGAGAAAAAAACAAAGATGCTTTCTATAAGAAACATGGGGTAAAAATTACCTACATGCCTATAATCACCGAAGCAATTGCTAAAGCGCTTAAGGATTTCCCTGGTGTAAATGCATCCGTTGATGGAGATAAAATTATTTACCGCAAGCAAGTTAATGTTGGACTAGCAGTTGCGCTTCCCTCCGGAAACTTAATTGTACCGGTTATCAAGCAAGCTGATAAAAAGAACTTAGTAGGCTTAAGCGAAGACATTACTCGGTTGGCAGGTTTAGCGCGTGAAAATAAGTTGACTCCGGATGATATTCAAGGAGGTACATTTACTGTTTCTAATTTTGGATCATTCCAAAACATCATCGGTACCCCAATTATTAATCAGCCCCAAGTTGCCATTCTTGCAACAGGTTCTATTGAAAAGAAGCCAGCCGTTATTGAAACACCAACAGGTGATGTAATTGGTATTCGTCACAAAATGTTCTTGTCATTATCGTACGATCACCGTGTAGTAGATGGTATGTTAGGAGGTAGCTTTTTAAAGCGTATTGCTGACTATTTGGAAGCTTGGGACATCAATCAGGAAATCTAGTATTTACTTAAAATTGTTTGGAGATGAATAATTATCCAAAACTATATTCAATAAATAAAACAGATAAAGAGACTTTATTAAAGTGGTACAAAATCTTATTTTTAGGACGTACACTTGATGAAAAAGCTCCCAATTATCTGAAACAAGCCATAGGCTGGTCATACCACGCACCGGCCGCTGGTCATGATGGCATTCAATTAGCTATTGGTCAGGTTTTTAATCGAGAAACAGATCACCTTTTTCCGTACTACAGAGACTTAGTAACCAATGTATCTGCAGGCTTAACTGCAGAGGAGATCATTTATAATGGGATTTCAAAAGATGCAGATGTTGCAGGTGGCGGACGGCACATGTCCAATCACTTTGCAAAACCGGAATGGAACATTCATAATGTTTCTTCCTGCACTGGAAACCATACTTTACATGCAGCAGGAATTGCTCGAGCTATAAAAACCTACAAATCAAACGGAGTAGCGATTAGTTCACAAGGTGAATCATCTGTATCAGAAGGTTATGTTTACGAAGCTGTAAATGGAGCAACTAAAGAGCAATTACCGGTAGTTTTTGTATTTCAGGATAATGGTTATGGGATTTCTGTCCCCAAAAAGGATCAGCAAGCCAATCGAAAAGTTGCAAAAAACTTTGAAGGACTAAAGCATCTAAAGATTATTTATTGTAATGGTAAAGATGTTTTTGATTCGATGAATGCCATGACCGAAGCGATGCGAATTGCTCGAGAAGAACAACATCCGGTAATTGTGCAAGCCAACTGTGTGCGAATTCACTCGCATAGTAATTCAGATCGACATGAACTATACCGTGATAATAATGAACTTGGTTATGTGTTGGAATACGATCCTTTGGCAAAATATCGGCGTTTGTTGCTGCGCTACAACAGAGCTACAGAAGATGAAATAAAAGTTATTGAGGATGAAGTTGCAGCTGAAGTAAAAGTAGCTCATAAGAAAGGCCTTATGGCTCCCCATCCAACACCTGAATCAATTCATGATTTTGTAATTCCGTCTCCATATGTGTCTGAGAAATATCCGGATGGCACACACACTTATGAAGGAGAGCCTAAGAAATTAATCGAAGGTTTAAATGAAACATTAAAAGCAGAATTCAGACATAATCCGGATACATATATTTGGGGGCAAGATATCGCCAACAAAGACAAAGGAGGGATCTTCAACGTATCAAAAGGTATGCAGCAAGAATTTGGTAAAGAGCGAGTATTTAACGCACCAATTGCCGAAGACTTTATTATGGGTACTGCCAATGGAATGGTACGCTTTGATAAGAAAATAAGAGTCGTGGTCGAAGGAGCAGAATTCGCTGATTATTTCTGGCCGGCTATGGAGCAATTTGTGGAGACTACTCATGAATACTGGCGTACAAAAGGTCAGTTCTCACCTAATATTACCGTTCGTTTAGCTTCGGGTGGATACATTGGAGGAGGTCTCTATCACTCACAAAACATCGAAAGTGCTTTAACAACTTTCCCTGGTGTAAGAATCGTATATCCTTCTTTTGCTGATGATGCTGCCGGATTATTACGCACCTGTATGCGATCAGAAGGGATGACAGTTTTTATGGAACCGAAAGCGTTGTACAATGCGCCCAAAGCAGCCACACCAATTCCGGACGATTTTGAAGTGCCCTTTGGCAAGGCAAGAATCCGTCGACAAGGAGATGATTTAACAATCATTACTTATGGAAATACGACACACATGTGTTTAGAAGTTGCTGAGCATCTAAATCAAGAAGAAGGTGTAAACATTGAAGTCATTGACCTTCGTTCCTTACTTCCGCTTGATACAGAAACCATTCTAAATTCGGTTAAGAAAACATCTAAAGTACTTATTGTACACGAGGATAAGGTGTTTGCCGGATTTGGTGGAGAGGTAGCTGCTCAAATTGCAGCAGACGCATTCGAATATCTAGACGCACCGGTAAAACGCGTAGGCTCAGAATTTACTCCTGTTGGATTTAACCGTACTTTAGAGGCAGCGGTATTACCGAATAACAAGAAGATTTTAGATGCAGTTAAAGAATTATTAGCGTACTAAAGAAAGGTTTTAACAATGAAAGAAATAGGTATATTTTACAGTTTTCGTTCGGTTAAAACCGGACAACAAATCAAAAAAATCATCAAACTTCTGGGTGATACACCTGTAAAAGAAGTAGATGTAGATGTTGCTACCAAAGAAGATTTTATGCCATTTACCAATTACATCTTAGCGGTTCCAACCTGGTTTGATGGCGAGTTACCAATTTATTGGGATGAGTTTTTACCATCAATTGAAGATGAAAAATTAAGTAGAAAACACTTTGCTATTTTTGGTGGAGGAGATCAAAAAGGTTATCCTGAAAATTTTGTAGATGGCATAGGTATCATGGCCGAAATTCTTGAATCACAAGGAGGAAAGATCGTTGGGTTTACTTCTACTGAAGGTTACGAATTTGAAGAAAGTAGAGCCCAAAGAGATGATCAATTTGTAGGGTTAGCTTTAGATATTGAAAATCAGGCTGCTCTTAGCAATGAACGCATTGAACAATGGGTAGATAGCCTAAAGAAAGAGTTTAAGTAACAATTGAAATTTTCCATTATAATTAAGACCGTGAAGAAATTTCCCGGTCTTTTTTATTGAAATAAAGTATGTTCTAAGAGAATTTTTAAGCCAAGACCAATTAAAATTAATCCGCCTAAAAATTCAATTTTATTCCCCATAAAACCACCTAACTTTACACCTAAGGTTAAGCCTAAAAAAGAAAAAATAAAAGTAGTAATACCAATTACAACGGCTGGAACAGCAATATCCATTCCCAATAAAGAAAAACTGATTCCAACTGCTAAAGCATCAATACTTGTTGCTATAGCCAACATTGCCATGTTTTTAAAACTATAAGGATTGATAGATTTGTTTTCAGATTCATCCTTTACCGCTTCAAAAATCATTTTACCACCAATAAAACTCAATAATAGAAATGCTACCCAATGATCAATTGCCTTTATTTGATTTTCAAAAAACAATCCCAATCGCCAACCTACAACAGGCATAGCACCTTGAAATAAAGCAAAGAGAAAACTGATTTTACCCATGGCTTTGATTTCTATACGTTGCAGAACTAAACCGGTAGAAATCGAAACTGCAAAAGAATCCATTGCCAAGGCCACAGCTAATAGTAATAAAGAGAGTATTTCCATGAATAGAGGGAATAAAATAACAAAGAGGTAAATACCCAATGTATTTACCTCTTTGTGATCCCGGAAGGACTCGAACCTTCAACCTCTGCGGCCGTAACGCAGTGCTCTATCCAATTAAGCTACGGAACCTTATGTATTTATGAACTATTGTTCTCAAATGCGGTGCAAAAATAGAGATTAAATTTATAACCACAAAATATTTTTAAGGTTTTTTTTAAAAATCCTCGACTATGATCGAATATTTCTATTACTTATATATTAACATAATTAACTAGTTTTTGATTAGATATTTCCAATGTGTTTGATCTAAATAAGAAAAATTTGAAAAGTCGTTTCTAATATAAAGGAGAGCTTTTTATTCACTCATATTGATTTTAACCAATATGAGGTTCATGCTTTTTTTTAACATTCTGATTATTCTAAGTTAATTATAACCATCATTTCAAAAAATTGCGATGTGCTCGGTTATGGTTTACTCTAGAGGTAATAGACCTTTAAAATATGACTCCCTTTTACTTAAATTATACTAAAAGTCACAGCCAGTTATTATTGTATACAGAAAAACGAATAAATTACAATTGTAAACCCTTCGTTTGAATCTTTTTCCTACAATTGTATCTGAGCGTAAACTCCAAATCCATAACAAAACTAAAAAAAGAATAGGGGAGATTACAAATAACTAAATAACCGCATACTTATGTAAGCAAAAAATGTTTACATCTTTTCAATAAACAATTTAACTTTACCCACATGCAAAATTATAAAATACCACTACAAATAACTGTTTATCAACTATTTAATAAGCATTATTAAAGTAAGCCTTTAAGTACTTATGTATATTTATACAAAATCAAGGAAATTGAAAGAATTATGTCCATATAAACATCAATATACACATTAAATACTAGTTACTTATACACTTTACCTAAAGCATTAGTTTACTTATATAGCTATAAACCCCTATATATTAAATATCAATAACTAAGATATGAATTGATTAAATCCATGTTATGCTTTTTGTTTAATCTAGCAATAAAATAGATTATATCTCCAAGCATTCACAAAATAAGCACCTAAACCTATTCTTAACGTATTACTTTAAGTAAAATAAAAAGGGTAAAAAGTTATTACTAAATCTTGTTACTTCAAGTTGCTTTTTTGTAACAATTATGTACATTTGTAAAAATACAATGAGGGATAAGGGAATGTACTCTACACCACATCTGTATACAAATAGCTTATTACAACTGTAACTTACATTTATGGTGAAAGAAAGAATTGACATAATTATAACACATAGCGGTCTTACACCTTCTAAATTTGCAGATAAGTTAGGTGTTCAAAGATCTGGTGTATCTCATATCTTAAGTGGTCGAAATAATCCCAGCCTTGATTTTCTAATGAAAGTATTAAATCATTTTCCTGAAATATCGGGCGACTGGTTAATTACCGGAAATGGAAATATGCTTAAAGCCCATGTTCAATCTTCCGTTCCTAAGCAATTATCCATCGAAGACGAAAGTGCAAAACAAGATCTAATTCAGAAGAAGCTAGCTAGTTCGATTAAAATCAATCGGCCGGAACCTAACAAAAACACTGTAGAAAACAATCAGGAAAAGATTCAAAATAACGCTGTAAACACCGATATTCCTACTCAAGCTTTAAATATAATTGATGACAAAGAAATTGAGCGAATCGTGGTGTTTTATACCGATAAAACGTTTAGAGATTATCGACCGGAATAAATCTTTTAGTCTAGCTTAATTCGATTCTACCTACCATCTTAATTACAGCCTGTAAGCACTATTTTTTCACTACAAGATTGTTTAAACCTTTATTCATTCAGAATTAATTGCAGGATAGTATTTTTAGAGAATCCTAAGTAGATACCATGGTCTATACCTGTTAATATTTAGGAGTTAATTCTACTCGTTCAAAGACTCATTTGGACTTTATCAAGCATTATATAAATCTATAAGCATAATTATACCACAATCCCTAAAGTTATTTTAAAAAGGCAGATGTTTTTTTGGTATATTTGCAGTATAAAACGCGGTTTACAAATGTAAACCAATAAATTTTGGGTATACTGTCCATGAAAAAGTACATTGACGATTTTAAAGTGATTAAAAACGAGCGCTTAAACCACGAATACGTCGTTTTAACCGTTCAGCATCCGGATAAAATGCCGGATATGCAACCGGGACAATTTGTTGAATTAAGAGTTGACAAAGGCGAAAATACATTTTTACGCCGTCCCATTTCCATCCATGACGTAGATTTCAAATACAACACCATGAAGCTGTTGATTCAGGAAATTGGTGAAGGAACACGTTTATTAGGAGCCCTAAGAGAAGGGGAACTATTAAATATGGTTTATCCTCTTGGAAATCAATTTTCATTACCAGAAAAACCTCGTGTATTATTAGTTGGTGGAGGATGTGGAATTGCTCCTTTATTGTTCATGGGACGCAAACTAAAAGAACATGGCATTACACCTCAATTCTTATTAGGAGCTAGAAAAGCAGAAGGATTAATTGCTTTAGAAGAATTTAACAAGTTAGGTGAAGTTCATACAACTACAGAAGACGGTTCTCATGGCACAAAAGGATTTGTTATACACCACCCGGTAATGCGGACCGATAGTCCTGAGATAGACATGATTTATACCTGTGGACCTGATGCGATGATGCGTGTAGTTGCTAAATATGCACGTAACCATAATATTAAATGTGAAGTATCTCTGGAAAACCACATGGCTTGTGGAATTGGAGCATGTTTATGTTGTGTAACCGATACAATTGATGGACACAAATGTACTTGTACGGAAGGTCCTGTTTTTGATTCAAGTTATTTAAAATGGTAGACTTAAAAATAGATTTAAACGGATTAGAACTAAAAAATCCGGTAATGACAGCTTCAGGAACATTTGGTTACGGACTGGAATTTGATGATTTTATAGATGTATCGCGGTTAGGTGGTGTATTGGTGAAAGGTACTACACTACATCATCGAGAAGGCAATGCATATCCACGTATGGCAGAAACTCCAAAAGGAATGCTGAATGCTGTAGGGCTTCAAAATAAAGGAGTTAAGTATTTTGTTGAAGAGATTAATCCTCTACTAAAAAAATACGACACAAATATGATGGTTAATGTGTCAGGATCAGTCATTGATGACTATGTTGAAACTGCTGCCATGATAAATGAGTTGGATAATATACCAGGTATTGAGTTAAATATCTCTTGTCCTAATGTAAAGGAAGGTGGAATGGCTTTTGGAACATCATGCCCTTCAGCCTCTGCTGTGGTTGAAGCCGTACGAAAGGTGTATAAGAAGCATTTAATGGTAAAATTATCTCCAAATGTTACAGATATTACCGAGATAGCTAAAGCAGTTGAAGCGGCTGGTGCTGATTCTGTTTCATTGATTAATACATTGTTAGGTATGGCCATTAATGCTAAAACTCGTAAACCTGTATTATCAACTATAACAGGAGGTTTATCAGGTCCGGCAGTAAAACCGATTGCTTTACGAATGGTTTATCAAGTAGCTCAAGCTATTAAAGTACCTATTGTTGGTTTAGGCGGAATCATGAATGCTACAGATGCCATAGAATTCATGTTGGCTGGAGCTTCTGCTATTCAAATTGGAACAGCTAATTTTATCGATCCGGCTGTTTCCATTAAAGTGATTGAAGGAATAGAAGCCTACTGTCAAGATAATGGTTTTGCTAAAGCTTCAGATCTAATTGGAGCAATGATTACTGATTAATAACCAGAATACTAATTATAGAGCTCATAGCTATTTTGCTATGAGCTTTTTTTGTGTTTAATAAACGCGAATTCGAAATATATCACATACAATTGTAATACACAATAATCACCGCTTTTTAAATAATTACAAATGTAACTCTATTGATTCCAGTCCACATATTACATTTGTAACCATAAATGTAAGCTAACTAAAGTATGCTCTAATGCTACGAGAGAAATTTTATTATTTTATAGGGGGTAATTAATATCAACTGTGTAAATCCTATGGTAAACTCAACAAAACCATCCATTAAAATATTCTCTACTTAAAAGTAAACACTCATAAATACTCTAGAATGAGAGATTTTATAAACCTTCCTCTCAAGTACCGAATATACTCTGCCTGTTTTTAAGCTTACTCTTTTGATTTCTTTCTTTCAATGTCGATATCTATGCAAATAGAATTTTAGAAAGAATATGACGCCAGTAAAATTGCTCTTTTCATAGGGAGCAAGGCATTTATAATAAAAGACGAATTTAAGGTTAAAACTATTTGAAACTGCAATTGCCGTCTAATTGTAATTCTTTCCTTACAGGATCCCGAATTAATTAATTAGGTTAATCTAAATCGGGAAATATTGGCATTTACAAAATATACATAGAAGATAGTAAATCTGAGGGAATGAAAAAAGAGACCTTAGTTACCTAAGATCTCTTTTAGCTTGGTGATTCAGCTGGGGTTCGAACCCAGGACCCCATCCTTAAAAGGGATGTGCTCTACCAGCTGAGCTACTGAATCATCCTTTGCGTTTGCAGGTGCAAATATAGAGCATTGTTTTCGGTTCTACAAATAAAATTTGAATTTAAATTCATCTTTATTATTAATAATGAATAATCAAATGATTATCAGTAACTAAACATTATAAAAAAATCTATTTAATAAAATATTTTCGTCTCTATATTAGCAATTAAATAAATCATACGCATAAATAAACCAAGAATACCAACTCTAAGGTTAGTTAGCAAACTAATTTTTAAATATTATCAAAAGAGGCTTATGAAAGAAAATGGATCAAGAAAAAAAATGACGCTTAGAAAAAGCAAGTTGAAATTTTTGAGGTAAAAAAAAAGACTTTAGTTGCCTAAAGTCTTCTTATTTGGTGATTCAGCTGGGGTTCGAACCCAGGACCCCATCCTTAAAAGGGATGTGCTCTACCAGCTGAGCTACTGAATCATCCTTTGCGTTTGCGGGTGCAAATATAGAGCATGTATTTCTATTTACCAAATTTATCTTTGCCACAAGAGTAATCCAGCATCAAAAGCATCGATTATAAATTTGTATTTCAAAACTTTAGCCTGAATATTTTTTTTCTAATAAATTTTTTACCGGTTTAAAATGATGGCGAATTATAGGCCATTCATTAGGATTCTCCTCCAATAATTGGATTGCTCGTTTACGATAATTCTTTAAAGCATCAGAAATTGCAGGGGCTGAGATTTTATTTTCCAAGTGATCGCCCACCTTTTTCCCGGTTAATGATTCCCCTTTATGATATAATTGTGTGGCCGAAGCTTCAAGTCTATTTAATAAATCCCTTGCTTTTTCATCTCTAGAGAGCGATTTTATAGAGATCTCGTGCTTTTCTTCAGGTTGTGTATTGATGATATCAAGATTAAAGTATTGTTGTCTTATGTAAACATCACCACCAAACGAAACAGAATGCAATTCACAAATGTAATCTATGGTTTCTTTTAAAAGTTCTTTAATTTCTTTTAACCCAAGTTTTAGATCAAGAACAAATTTTTCTGCATCTGGAAATATAACATAATTAACAGAGTTTAATTCAGATAATTCAAGGAGATAATCTTGTAACCAAGTTTTCTTCCATTTTAATAATTCATCATTTTCTGATGTTTTTGAGTTTTGATAACTATCCAAAAGCAATTTTGTTCTTGTTTTGAACCCATTGAATTTTTCTTCTGCCTTTAAAAAGTCATCTATTTGCAATTTTGAAAACCGAGATGCCAATTGACCAATTACTACTTTTTGACTTGTATTAATACTAGTTTCTTTTTCGGTTAAACCAAAAGCACTGTAATCATTATTAAAATAAATGAAATACAAATCTGTTTTTTGAAACTTGCCATATTTAGTTCTAACCAACAATACATTATTTTCATTTTCGCTAAATAAATCCAATTGATTTTTCGTAAATGAAAATTCATTTGAAAAGGGCAAGTTACGCGGATTTAACCATTTATAATCAGAACTCTGATTTATAAACGATTGCATATTTTTAATTAGATGATCATCAATATCAAACAATAACTCTTTCTCTTTGCCAAGACGAACAAGCCGTTCAATGCCTACATAATACTCATCACCATCCCCGGATATAAAAGCTACGATACGCTCAATTCCAGGGAAAAGAGAAAACCACTTACTAAGTAAATGACTTCCAACTGGTGAATATTGATTATTAAGACTCATAAAAATTAAGAAAACAAAAAGAACTTAAAATTAAGCAAATATACTATTTATTAAGTAAATTTTTTAAGTGCTTAATTTTAAAATTTCCAATATTAAGTACTTTAATTAAGATTAACATTCTACTTAAAATCCTTTTTACCAATGATATATATATCTAGTTTTGAATTATCAAATCAAAAGAAGGGAAATCAATTCCTAACAAATTAAGTAACTTTTAAACTTCACTTTAATGGAAAAATTAAGTAATAATTTGATTGAACAGCTAACAGAATGGTTTATGATGTTATTTTACGATCCAAGCTATTTTTATGAAGCTCCTAACAAAACAATTGCTAAAGAGAAAATTCAGAAATCGATAGGCAAGTTGAAATCTACTTTTATGGTAAAAACAGAAAGAAAACAATATTCCACATTAACATGGAATACATTTAGAGAGAACTTATCATTGCGATTTCAGCACATTCATTTTTCAACTATTTTACAGAGAAATATGCTTGCATTTTTTGGAGAATGAGTTTAGTAATGAGTCAATTAGATAAAGTGTCAGTGTACAAATTAGTTTATTATTTGATATTTACCGATAGGGTATAACACAATATCTCACAACCCAATAACAGTGCTCTTAGAGTGAAGTACTCTATTTTGCTGGATAAATTGCTTTAGAGATTACATAAATAGTGCTATATTCATCAAAAAAAAATGCGCTTCTATTTCATCATCCTGTTCCTTCTAATCGGTAATATTTATTCATTTGCATTTTCAAGCAATTTAAGTAACAGTGCTGAAATATCAGTTATCACATGTTCGCCAGGTACAGAGTTATATAGTATATATGGCCATAGTGCAATTAGGGTAAAAGATTCAATAAGCAATACGGATGTGGTATTTAACTATGGTACATTTGATTTCAATACGCCAAATTTTTATTTGAAATTTTTGAACGGTAACTTAAAATACATGCTTTCTGCTTCGAAGTTCAACTCTTTTATGAGAACTTATTTTCACGAAAACAGAAGTGTATATGAGCAACAATTGAATTTGGATAGTTCTCAAAAACAACGATTATTCAATTTATTGCTTGAAAACTACCAGCCTGAAAATAAATATTACAGATATGATTTTTTCTTTGACAATTGTGCTACGCGCATTCGGGATATTGTATACAAAGTTATTGATGGAGAAATAGTTTACAATGGTAAAACACATGATAATAGGACGTTTAGAAGTTTAATCCATGAATATTTATATAATAATGTCTGGATTAAAGATGGACAAGATTTACTAATTGGCTTACCGAGTGATGAAATAACCAAAGTTCAAGAACAGATGTTTTTACCTGACTATCTGATGTATTACTTTTCGATCTCACAGTATATAAAAGATGGTAAAACAACTCCATTAGTCAAATCAAAGCATACGTTGTATGAGTTTCAACCCTCTAAGTGCAATCGTAATCCACAAAATCCGGCAAAGGTGGTTTGGGGATTATTTATGTTATTCTCAGTAATTACTCTTTTAAACATCAAGTTCAAAGCCTCAATGGCTTTATTTATTTTTGACCGCCTATTATTATTTATAATTGGTCTTGCAGGTATTTTAATCTTGTTTTTATCTTTTTTCACCTTGCATGAGGCGACACAAAATAACTTGAACTTATTATGGTCTTTTCCAAGCATCTTGATCTTTGTATTTGTACCATATCGAAAATTCAGTTCTTCTTTTTTTCAGAATTTAATAATAGCTCATCTTATGGGTATTTTAGCTTTTATTGCCTTGTACTTATTTAAGGTTCAGGATATTCCACAAATGACATTACCACTTTGTCTGATCTTATTACAACGCTTATTAATCTTTTCAAATCCGGCTAAAAAACTCATTACAAATCATTTAATTAAAAAAGTCTAGGGTTGATTTAAAAACCTGGTGATTTTATGTAACTCATTCTAAATAATACAGTATACTCTTATTACCCTTATAAATTTTAGCGATAAATTCTTTTATTTTTTGTTAAAAGCCTTATTTTTGCAGCCTATGGGAACTTATACATCCATGCGCTTACTGGGGAAGACTTTAATTGTCTTTTTTGCAGGTTTAACGATACTGAGTATGGTTGAACTTTTTACACCTATAACAAATTCTTTTGGGAGTGATTTTACACCTCCGAAAAACGCTTTACAATCCTTTCATTTACCAAATTACATATCTGACAATGAGGAATTTGCTTATCTCGAAAAGCAAATTAACAGATTTCTTTCTCGTGAAAAAGTTGCAGGTGCATCTGTAGCAATTGCCAAGGATGGAAAGTTGGTTTATGCCAAAGGCTTTGGTTTTTCAGACAGAGAACAAGATCAAGAAGTATCACCACATCATTTATTTAGAGTCGCCAGTATTTCTAAACTAATAACAGCTGCAGGAATAATGAAACTGGTAGAAGAAGAAGGTTTAAATTTGGATGCAAAAGTTTTTGGACCTGATGGCATTTTAAACGATTCTATTTACCTTAATTACAGAGATGAGGAAGTAGAAGAGATCACAATTCACCATCTTTTAAACCATAGTGGAGGTTGGACAACTCGGTGGGGTGACCAGATGTTTATGCCAATTGTAATTGCAAACTCATTACGAAAAGAGCTTCCTGTTTCAAATGAAGATATTATTCAATTTGTGCTTAAAAAAAGACTTCATTTTCGTCCAGGAACAGCATCTTGTTATTCTAATTTAGGCTTTATGATACTTGGAGAGGTTATTGAAAAGTATACAAACATGCCTTATGAGACTTATATTCAAGAAAATATACTTTATCCACTAGGCATTTATGACATGCAAATAGGAGGTAGCCATCTGTTTGAGCGAGCAAAGAATGAAGTGAAATATTACGAACCTGAAAACACATTTTTTGTAGACGATTATTCAGGATCAGGCGAACAAGTATTACGAACTTATGGTGGTAATGACATGAAATCTCTTGGTGCAGCAGGAGGATGGATTGCCTCATCAACTGATTTAATGAAAATCTTACTTTCTCTCGATGGCTTTGATACTTTTCCGGATCTGTTAAGTGAGGAAAGCGTTGCCACCATGACAGATAATAAACCCGGCTATAGCCCATTAGGATGGCGTAATATTGGCAGTGATGGATGGTATAGAACAGGAACTTTAGCTGGTACCTCTGCAATTATGGTACGTAAAAACAATGGTGTATCATACGTTGTTTTAACAAATACTGGCAATTGGAAAGGTCCGAAATTAGCCAGAGAAATTTCGAGAACAATGGATCAAGGGCTTTCGAAAGTTAATAATTGGCCAAACGATAATTTATTTGATTTAGACAAAACAATTGCTTCCTCACATAAGAGACCTCAAGTCATTTTTTAATAATCTGCAATTACAGTTTGGGACCTATTGATTTTATGGGCCGTTATTATATTCTTAATTTTAGTAACACATTTTTGGTTTCTGGAATGTTATAACGGTTCAAGCAGGCATTTAGCTTTTAACATTTCTTGCAGAAGATAGTGGCTAACCACATGTTTTTCTTTGACAGGTTTTACCTGATTAATAAGATTACAGCAATGTTTTTTTTAGAAAAAATCTTGTCAATCGTGTTTATCTTGTCATAAAAGCGATTTTCCTGACGGTTCATGTCTTACCAGCACTTGTATCAATAATTCGGAACCATAGCATTAGACCATAAATTATCAGTGACAATTTTTTAATCTCTCATCATTGATATATCGACCAACAGTTTCACAGCTTTGTTATATCCGGGAAAAATATGAAATCAGATTATATATTCGAAATTTGCGCGCTAAATTATGTTAATTTATATACTATATTACAACACAATTAAATGTCTTATAATTGATATTATGTTTAATTTAGTATGTTTTATAAAACCAGGTAAATTGATCTACCTGGCTTTACAATACTAAAAACTATAGTGCTTTTAAAGTTTCAATTTGCTTCACAACTGAATCATATTTTCCTTTGTAACCACTTTCTTTCATAAAGCGATAATATAAACCTTTAAGGATATCTAATACAGCTAATTTTTCTTCTGTTTTAGTAGCAGCCTCTAAAGCTTTTTCCATATAAGGAATTGACTTTTTCCATTCTGCATTTGCTAATACCATTCCGGCTTGGTACTCTTTATCACTTTTTTTGTCGTTAGCAACATTTTGTAGCTCAACACCCATATTAAAATACAATGCACCAAGATTATATAAACTTCCAAAATGTGTTGGATTAATCTCTAAAGCTTTTTGATAACTTTCTACAGCTTTTTGTTTATCAAGTTTCTCATACAATTCACCTAAAGCACTGTAGTATAGAGAATTTGTAGGCTCTTTTTCTATTGCTGTTTGAATGTACTTAATGGCTGATTCAGCATTTCCATTGTCTAAGTAATACTGAATTAAATAAGTTAAAATACGGCTATCCTCAGGAAATAGAGTTAATCCTTTATTTAAATTTGCTTCAATTTTGCTAGAATCTTTTTGGTTGCTATAAACTTGGTTTAAAAGTAAAATAACATCACCACCACCATATTTATACGCTAAAGCTTTATTAAAGAAAACATCAGCTTTTGCCCAATTCTCTGCATTATACGCAGCTAATGCAGCATTATAAATATAGGCAGTATCTACCGGTAAGTTATCTGCTTTAAACATTTCTAGTTCATTGATTCTGATCACATTTTCAAATGCAAATAAAGCCCCTTCAAAATTCTTATTATTGAAAGCATCAGCTCCTGCATTCACCAATGATGGTTTTAAGAAAGTGTATCCAGTTTTAATATCTTTTTGATATTTGCCTATATTTTTTCCTTTTTCATCACCTTTGGCATCTAATTCTTCAGCTTTGGCAAAGTATTCAATGGCTTTCTTTAAACCTTCTTCATCTTTTCCGGTCGCTTGAAGTTGTGCATAAATTTTACCTGCAACCACATAAGTTTTAGGCCATGAAATTGATTTCTCGTTACTTAATGCCTCATCAATCATAGTTTTTGCTGTTGGCAAATCATTTTCGTTTAATGATGCATTAGCAAGGTTCACTTTTCCTTTTTGTGCTGAAGCTGCAAAAGTACATGTTAGTATTGCAGCTACTAATGATAATTTTTTCATTTCAGTTTGTTTAATATTTATCCTTAATCTTCGTTATTTTCTTGATTTTCATCAGATAATTGTGGTGCATCATGTGATGCTCCGTTGGTTACTTGATCATCTGAATCATCTTCGAGACCAAAATTTTCTTCTTCTAAAGACTTTTCTGAAGTAACCTTTGTTACAGAAGCAATTTCATCTTGCTTTTTATCCAAATTAATAACTCTTACCCCTTGAGTAGCTCTACCTGTTGTTCTAAGGTCACTGACAGCAAGTCGAATGGTAATTCCGGAACGGTTAATGATCATTAAATCGTAATCATCAGTAACACTCTTAATGGCAATTAAATCCCCGGTTTTATCCGAAAGTTTCATGGCTTTCACACCTTTACCACCACGGTTTGTTACGCGATATTCATCAACCTTAGAACGTTTTCCAAACCCTTTTTCAGATACAACCAATATATCTTCAGTTTCCTGATCTTTAACACAAACCATACCAACCACTTCATCCTTGTCTGTATCAATCATGATACCACGTACACCGGCACCAGTTCGACCAATACAACGTACTTTTTCTTCGTTGAAGCGGATTGCACGACCACTACGTGAAGCTAACAAAATTTCGTTATGACCATTTGTTAATCTAGCCTGAATCAATTCATCATTTTCTTTAACGGTAATTGCATTCACTCCATTTTGGCGTGGGCGACTGTAATCTTTCAATGATGATTTTTTGATGATACCTTTTTTAGTACCCATCACAATGTAATGAGAATTGACATAATCCTCATCATTCAGCTTCTTAACTTTTATAAATGCTTTAACTTTATCATCCGAATCAATGTTCAGCATATTCTGAATTGCACGACCTTTTGAATTCTTCGAACCTTCCGGAATTTCGTACACTTTTAACCAAAAACAACGCCCTTTTGTTGTAAAGAACAACATGGTGTTATGCATTGATGCCGGATAAATATGTTCGATAAAGTCTTCATCACGAGTTGTTGATCCTTTAGAGCCAACTCCTCCTCTATTTTGAGTTTTAAATTCGACTAGAGGCGTACGCTTGATATAACCCATGTGAGAGATGGTAATAATCATCTCATCATCAGCATAAAAGTCTTCCGGATTAAATTCTTCTGAACTGTAAACAATATCTGTTTTACGCTCATCTCCATATTTGCCTTGAACTTCGACTAATTCATCTTTGATAATCTCCATTCTTAACTCAACTCTTGCTAAAATATCCTTCAAGCGTGCAATTTCTTTAATGAGCTCATCATATTCAGCACGTAACTTATCTTGCTCCAGTCCTGTTAACTGACGTAAACGCATTTCTACAATTGCACGAGCTTGAATTTCTGATAATTCAAATCGCTCAATTAACTTCTCACGAGCTTCATCCGGTGTTTGAGCTGCCCTGATTATTGCAATTACTTCATCAATGTTATCACTCGCAATGATTAATCCTTCAAGGATGTGAGCTCGCTTTTCAGCCTGGTCTAATTCAAATTGAGTACGGCGTATTATTACATCATGGCGATGCTCAACAAAATAATGAATTAGCTCTTTAAGGTTAAGTAACTTTGGTCTTCCATTTACCAGTGCAATGTTATTTACACCAAAAGAAGTTTGTAAAGCTGTATATTTAAATAAGTGATTTAAAACTACATTGGCAATAGCATCGCGCTTAAGATCAACCACAATGCGCATGCCTTGGCGGTCAGACTCATCATTAACATTTGAAATCCCCTCAATTTTCTTTTCGTTAACAAGCTCTGCAATCTTAATGATTAATTCTGCTTTATTAACTAAGTATGGAATTTCTGTTACTATGATCTTTTCACGACCATTCGCATCCGTTTCGATTTCTGTTTTTGCGCGGATTACTACACGACCTTTTCCGGTAGCATAAGCATCCTTAACACCTTGATAACCATAAATACTTCCTCCTGTTGGAAAATCAGGAGCTTTTACAATATCAACTAGCTCATCAATTTCAATGTCATTGTTATCAATATAGGCAATGGTAGCAGAAATAACGTCTGTTAAATTATGAGGTGGCATATTGGTTGCCATACCAACTGCAATACCAGATGCACCGTTAACCAATAAGTTTGGAATACGAGCAGGAAGTACAGTAGGCTCTTTCAATGAATCATCAAAGTTAGTTTGATAATCTACTGTATTTTTATCAATATCATACAGCATCTCTTCAGCTAACTTATTCATTCTAGCCTCAGTATAACGCATAGCGGCAGGGCTATCCCCATCTACTGAACCAAAGTTACCTTGACCATCCACTAATGGATAACGCAAGGACCATTCCTGAGCCATACGAACCATAGCAAAATATACAGAAGAGTCACCATGGGGGTGAAATTTACCCAGCACCTCTCCTACAATTCTGGCAGACTTCTTATAAGGTTTATTGGCATTCAAACCTAACTCATTCATACCATACAAAACACGGCGGTGTACCGGCTTCATCCCATCTCTAACATCAGGAAGGGCACGAGAAACAATTACCGACATTGAATAATCAATGTAGGCGGATTTCATCTCCTCCTCAATGTTAATTTTAATAATTTTTTCTCCGTCGATCATTATTATGTTAATTAAATCGTTCTGAAATTTAAAATACGTGCATTTTTAAGCCCATATTTTAAGGCAGCCTAAAAATAGTCATTTTAATGCGAACGAAGAAAGATTACTAAAAATGAATTATTAACAATTACAAAAGGTAATTAACAAAGCTTTTTCATCACTAAGGAGAAAAGACTAATTGCATCTCCCTAAATACACATAAAAAGCTATTGCTGAAAGCCATCAATAATAAATTAAAAAATACATCTAAGATTTAGAAACACCTCGAAATCAGAATCTTGCTTTAAAATTACAAACAAGTCTAATTATTTCTTAGTATTTATTTACTAGAATCAGAATTGATAATTCTACCCTTTCCTGCGCTTTACTCCTCTTATAGCTTGTGCATTCAAAGGATCATCCGGCCAATCATGCTTTGGATATCTGGATTTTAATTCTTTTTTTACTTCGAAATAAGCATTTTGCCAAAAGCTTCTCAAATCATTTGTTATCTGAACTTGCTTAAATCCAGGCGATAATAAATGAATGATGACTTTTATCTGCTTCTTAAACACTAAAGGAGTGCCCTCAAAACCAAACATTTCCTGCAAGCGAACAGCAAGTATTGGGGACTCGCCCTTTGATTCATATCGAAGCGTTATTTTGGATCCACTTGGAACTTCAATCTTTTCAGGAGCTAATTCTTCAAGTTTCTTCTGCTGCTCATAACTTAAGGAATGATATAAAATATCCTTAACATCAAGACGTTTTAAATCTGTAGCTTTTCTAACCTCCGTTAAATAAGGAGATAGCCATTCTTTAGCATTTTCCAATAAACTTTCGGTAGAAAAATCCGGCCAAGCTCCTTCAGCATCCCATTTTTTTAATGACAATACTCTATTCTGCAATTGTTCAACGTCTTTTGTAAAGTCTAACAAGGTTCTTCCTTCACGTTGGATTGTTTGAGAAACAACCTCCATAATTCGATTCGGATCCTCAACTCTAAGAGGTTTGCTTTGAAGAATAATATTTCCAATGCATAAATTTACAACAGACAGAATTCCTCCTTTATTTGTATCCCAGCTAATTTGTTCTTTTTCTTTTACTAATGAAGCCAAATCCTTAGGATTTAGAGGAGAAGCTAAAAATATGCGCCCCACTCCTTCTCTGGCATTTGCATGAGCAACTGCCAGCCAGGCTTCATGTGCCAAATCATCTTTATGACCTGCTGCTACAATGTTACCATTAGCCATTTTAAATTGAGCATTGTTACCCGGTTTTGCATGAGCTATTCTTTCGGGATAAGCATACACCAACAACAACCCGGTTTCATAAGGATCTACAGGCTCGTTATCAATCCCTGTTTTTAGAAGTTGACGGTATTGCTGAGCAGTTTTTTCAATTCGAGCAAAAGCTTTATTTTTAAAATGCCCTGCTCTATACCTTCTTAATGATTCAATCCTTAGGTTAATATCAATACCTGCTTCTTTTTCGAGAGGATCGCGCTCCTCTATAATAGCCGCTACATCAGTTGCAAGTTCTTCTAAACCATCTTCTTTTGCTTTAATGAGCATGTGTGCAATACGAGGATGACAAGGTAATTGCTGAATTAACTCCCCGTGTTTGGTTATACGCTTATTTTCTAATGCATCTATTTGCTCCAATAAATCCAGACCTTGCTCGTAAGCTCCTTTAGGCGGAGGTGTTAACCAATCTAAATCATAAGGATTTTCCACTCCCCATTTGGATAAATCTAAAGCCAAAGAAGTTAGATCAGCTTCTTGGATTTCAGGTCTGCGATGATCATACAATTTATTATGACTACCTTTTGACCACATTCGATAACAAACGCCAGGAGATAAACGTCCTGCTCTTCCAGCTCTTTGATCTGCAGAGTCTTTGGTAATATCTTTTGTCACTAATTTGGTTAAACCAGATTTAGGGTCAAATTCTGCCAATCGAGAATAACCACTATCTACTACGGTTGTAATACCTTCGATGGTTAAACTGGTTTCTGCTATAGATGTAGCTAAAACCACTTTACGTCTTCCTTCCCTATCCGGTTTTATGGCTGCAAACTGCTTGTTCAGCGACAACTGCCCATATAAAGGATGAATTTTCACATCCTTGTTTTTATTTTTTAAAATGGCTTCACATTTCTTTATTTCTCCCTCACCCGGCAAAAATGTTAGAATATCACCATCCTGTTCTTTGATTGCTTTTTGAATCACTCGAGCCGTTAATTCAGGAATCATGCTTAAATCCCGATCACCTTCATATTTAATCTCAACCGGGTATTGACGACCTTTACTGGTAACTACTTCTGCCTGTAATAATGTTGATAGAGAGGATAAATCAAGAGTTGCAGACATAACCAACAGGCGTAAATCTTGTCTTAAATATTTTTGGGTCTCTCTACTTAATGCTAAAGCCGTATCTGCAAACAAACTACGCTCATGAAACTCATCAAAAATCACTAAACCAACATCCTTCAGCTCATTATCATCCTGAAGCATACGAGTAAGAATTCCTTCTGTGATTACTTCTAATCGGGTATCTGCACTAATACAATTTTCAAAGCGAATTCGATAACCAACGGTTTTTCCTGCCTTCTCACCCAATAGCTCAGCCATCCGAAAAGCTATATTTTTAGCAGCTAATCGTCTTGGTTCTAACATTAAAATTCGTTTTCCCTGAAGCCAATTCTCGTTTAATAAAGTCAAAGGTAACAAGGTACTTTTTCCTGCACCAGGAGGAGCACTTAAAATAAGGGTATTATTTTGGGAAAGCTTAGTCTTTACCTCAGAAATACAATCCTTTATAGGAAGATCTATTGAATGATAATCTAATTTCAATTTTTGGTCACAAAAATAGTAATTCAAATTTGAAAGCTCATCACTAATTTTAGATTGGATATCATTTTAAAAACACATTTCGTCAATCATAATTACTATCCTACATTACCCGCCTACCTCTTAATCACAATTTCCTAATATAGTATTGACATTGATCAGCTATCATTTTAATTTTCTACTTCTGTTAACACCTAAGCTAATACTAGAATGAAATTATTACGGTTTAAGAAAATTTCAACGAAAATAAACTTCTGGAACAACCTATGCATCATATTACTAATTCTTGCAATTGGTAGTTATGCGATAGGTAGTTATCAAGATTATATTAATGAATTATCAGACTACGCTCTTACCGAACAAGTTAATGACATCTACCAACTTATAGAAAGTAAACGCAGTGGTATTCAGGACAAAGTAAACATGGCCTTAACCATTGCTCATCAACATTTAACTAATCAAGGAGACATTAAGATTTCAACCACAGAACGCATTGAGTTTACTGCCATCAACCAAGTAACAAAAGAAACTATTCCTCTATCTGTAAATAAATGGACCATTAACAATCAAGCTATACAATTAAATTATGAGATTGTAGATAAAATAAAAAGTCTATCAGTTGAAACAGCTACTATCTTTCAAAAAATACCTCAAGGTTATCTGCGCATTTCAACTAATGTATTAAACAACGATGGAGTTCGTGCAGTAGGAACTTTCATACCAAACTCTTCTCCGGTAATTCAGACTATTGAAAAAGGAGAAACCTACAAGGGCAAAGCTTTTGTTGTAAACAAATGGTATTATACTGCCTATGAACCCATCATCATTGATAATGAAATTAAAGGAATTTTATATGTAGGTGTACCGGATAATTTAATTTCAGAAATTAAAGAAGTATTTCAGTCTAAAAAATATTTTAAAACAGGCTATCCATTTTTAGTTGCAAAAGATGGCGAATTAATTCTTCATCCAACAAAAGAAGGTGCAAGTTTGGCTGCATATGATTTCTTTAAAGAAATGAATCCCGACAATTCAGTTGTCAAACAAGCTTATCTATGGGAAGGAAAAAAGAAATATCAATTTTATAAATTTTATGAACCCATTAATGCTTACATCTCTATTTCTATTTATCACACAGATTTATATAGTACTAGCAATAAAATCAGACTATTTTCTATCCTTATTGCAATCATCGGAATAGCAATTTTTGCTTTCATTACTCGCCTAATCATCGAATCTGTTATCAAAAGTATTAGGAACGGCATAAATATTACCCAGAGCATTGCTAAGGGAAATCTGGACGAAGAAATACATGATGCAAAAACCAAAGACGAAGTTGCTGATTTTATCAAAGCTCTAAAATCCATGAATTATAAATTAAATGAAGTTGTGAATGGAATAAGGAATAATGCAGAAAGTGTTGCTGAATCCAGTAAACAAATTAGTCAAGATGCCGAATATTTAGCAGAAAGTGCCAATGAACAAGCCGCCAGCGTAGAAGAAATGTCATCTTCGATGGAAGAGATTAGTTCGAATATTGCCAACAATGCTTCAAATGCTATAGATACTCAAAAACTATCATCTGAGGCTAATAAAGACATTTCTGAAGTGAAAGACGCATCGGAAAAAAGCATGGAATCTGTAATAAAAATTACAGATAAAATCCAAATTATTACAGCAATCGCTGAACAAACTGATATTCTAGCAATTAATGCCGCCGTGGAAGCCGCTCGTGCAGGTGAACATGGTAGAGGGTTCGCGGTTGTTGCTTCTGAAGTTAGAAAATTGGCTGAGAAAAGTTCTTTAGCAGCCGAAGACATTGTTAAGCTATCAAATGAAAGTAGAGTCAATAGTCAAAAAGCCTATAAACTATTAAATGAAACGCTACCGAAAATAGAGAAAGTAAATGTAATGGTTCATGAAATTACTGCCTCCATTAACGAGCAACAAATTGGAATGAATCAAATGAATGATTCTATTGGAGTGCTAAATAATGTCACTCAAGCAAATGCTACTTCATCTGAGGAAATGGCTCGTAACGCTGAATCATTAAGGGATTTATCCAATAGCCTTGCCCAGCTTGTTTCTTTCTTTAATACCATGCAACATTCCAATCATACAACTGATACTAATCAAACCATAGACAATTCCATAATTACCACTAAAATGAATTAATTACCTAACCACTACTAACAAAACAGGCTACCTCAGTATTGAAGTAGCCTGTTTTATTTTATCTCGCAGTAGATACTATTTTTCTAACTCTTTCCATGCTAAAGCACTTGCTCCAACAATGGCAGCATCTCCCGATTTTAATTGAGATGGAAGAATCTCGATTTTGTTTTTAAAAGTAGCTAAAAGATGCTTTTCCATACTTTCTTTTGCCGGTTTAAAAATAAAATCTCCGGCAGCAGTAGGACCTCCAAATAAAAACACAGCCTCTGGACTTAAATGATGAACTGAATCAGCTAATCCTTGCCCTAAATATTTTCCGGTTTGCTCAAACACCTCCAAAGCAATTTTATCTCCTGCTATTGCAGCTTCATAAATTGCTTTAGAATCCAATTCGTTATAGGTTTTATTTGCCAAAGGACTTGTGGTATCATTATATTTTACCAACAATTCAAATGCTGTTCGTTTCATTCCAGGTGCAGAACAGTATGCTTCCAAATGTCCTTCAATACCACAGCCACACATCCTTCCTCCAGGAACTAAAACAGTATGACCACACTCGCCGGCAAAACCATCATCGCCATATACCAAATCTCCATTTACCACTAAACCACTTCCTACACCGGTTCCTAAGGTGTACATTACAAAATTCTTCATTCCTTTGGCACCACCATAAATCATTTCTCCAATAGCAGCCGCATTGGCATCATTAGTTAAAGCAATGGCTTTTACCTCCTCAAAATGAACCCTTAACATTTCAACAAAATGAACTATTCCTTTAAAAGATAAATTAGGAGCCTCTTCAATAGTACCTTTATAATAATTGGCATTAGGTGCTCCAATACCAATTCCTACTAACTCAATTCCAGGATTAATGTGCTTTACTGATTCAACTAATTCTTTAACGGTATTGGCAAGATCTTTCACATATCTTTCGGCATCCCCATGGCCAGGTGTAGGGATAGATTGTTTTTGTAAAACATCTCCGGTATTATCAACAACACCAATGGCAGTATTGGTTCCGCCTATATCAATACCAACTGTTACTTTCTTCATTTTTATAATAGATTAATAAGGTTATAAATTTCCTTTTTGTTTTACTTTAGATCCGGATAAAGCATAGTACAAGATATATAATTCTCCAAGAATCACAATAAACCAGGTTAATGCCCAATTACCATTCATGGCGTCAGCAAGAACTCCTTGCAATAATGGTAAGATAGCACCTCCGATTACACCAATCATTAATGCTCCTGATCCTTTAGAAGTATATTTACCAAGATCCTTTATGGCTAAATCAAAAATACCGCCCCACATGATAGAGTGAAGTAAACCGATACCAACTAAAAACCATGGATTTTGAAATTTAATGGAAATAACTACTAAAATAGTAGCCACAACAGAAGTAAATGATAATTGAGTCTTTGCAGAAACTTTACTTAAAGTACTACCAACCAATCGACCAACTAACATTCCTCCCCAATACAACATAGTCATAAGTGAAGCCTTAGCTGCATAAGATTCTCCTAACCAGTTAGCATACATATTTAAGTTAGCTCCAATTGCAACTTCTACCCCTACGTAAAAGAAGATACCTACTACACCAAGTGTTAAATGCGAAAATGACCAAACACTCTTTTCTAACACTTCGCCTTTTGATTGCGTAGTTCCCTCAATATGAGGCAAAGACAATCGGCTCACAACTAGTATAACGATAAAAATTGTTACTGCTAAAAGTATAAAAGGTAATATTACTTGTTTAATATTGATGTCACTAATTGATAACCCACCAAATACAATACCAGCCACAAAATATGGAGCAAGAGTTGTTCCAATAGAATTTGAGGAACCTCCAATTGTTATCCGCTGTATTGAGCTTGTACCTTTTACATCACAAGCTGTTAAGTAAGGATTAATAACCACCTGCATAATTGTGGCTGCACCACCAACAACAAAAGATCCCAATAGGAAAATATAAAAACCGAGAGGTATTCCTGCAATATTAATTTGATTTTGCATCGATCCAATCCATGCAGAACCTGCACTAATTAAAAGCCCTGCAATCATCACTGCCAAAGCTCGAATTAAGGTCTTTTTATAACCATGATGATTTACCCATTTAGAACCAGTACCTCCCAATACAGGATATGCTAAAAACCACGTAAAGGTTACTAAAATAGATAAGGTGTTTTTGATGTTTTCTACATTTCCTAAAAAGGCTGTTTCCAATGGTTTTTGAAATTGCTGAAAAACAACGGTCAAAAAGCCCACTATAAAAAACAAAAAGACCATTGTAATAAATGGTCCGAGATAATTTTTTGCTTGATTCATTGTCAATTTAATTTAAGTGAGGGAGGTAGTTTATTTTTCTAAATAAGTTATTTTTACGTCATAATAGAACGTTTCATAATTCTTGCTAACACTAATGGTTGATGGTAATATTATTATTGCTCGCCCATATAATCTCATGTGTTGCAACGCCATATTCATTCCGGAACTAAACTTTGAAGAAGATGATCCAACATTAGGATCAAAAGTATGACTTACAGAAGGGGTTACATCAGATTTATTTGTCTCAGCATATTTTAAATATGTTTCACCTTTCGAATCAGCAACTTTATACAACGAATAGCGAGTTCCAACAACTTTATTAATTCCAATTGAGTCTCCTAATTCCTCTTTGGCATCCCAATCTGTATCTTTGATGTGAAGCATTAGTAACCCAGACTCCTTTCTTAAATCAACAGTATCCAAAGCTAACTTTGCAAAATAATCCAACCTTGGTAGATACTCTATATTTTTTTTCATGGCAATTGTATCTTTACTTGCAACCCCATAACGGACAAGTGTTAAGTCTGCTAACATTAGACTATCTCTTAAAACTTTGGTTGTTTTTACACCATCTATCATCTCGTAAATTGGCATTCGCATTACTTCATACCTTCCACTATCTGAGGCATAAACTTCAATAACTTCTTCATAAAACCTATTTAGCAATTCATTTTCTTCAGCTATATATTCTTCCGCAGTTTTAATATTATAATCATCATCACTGCACCCAACGAAAGCACTTACTACTATAAAAAGTAATACTAAACTTTTAATATTCTTCATTTTTAATTTTTCTAATCTATGCAAATAAAACTAAATTATGTTTGTTCTCAAACAAAAATACATTAAACCAATCTAAAACAGCCTTACATCTATTTAACATCTAAAACTTCTACATGAACATAAAGTATTGACCGAGCAGGAATTTTATCATCATCACCCATTAAACCATGAGCCAAATGCGGTGGAATTAAGAAACTTGCTTCATCATTTTTACTTAACAACTGAATTCCTTCATTTATACCGGATTCTTCACTGCTTTTGCCAATGGTAATTGTTTTAGCTCCTAAACTATCTGATGAATAACAAAGTGTTCCATCTAATAACTCTATTGAATAGTTATATTTCACCACACTTCCATTACCAATTTGTTCTCCTCCAATATTTTTATCGATGGAATACCATAAACCTGTTTTCGTTTGAGTCATTTGAATATTTTTCTCCTGAAGAAACAGTTTTATGCGTTCAGCATCCTGATCAACCAATTTTTTGTTCACATTAATAAGGGTTTCTTTACTAATTGGGATTTTCCTTTTGGTTTTTTTTTGAGTACACTGAGCACTTGTAAGTGATAAAATCAACAAGACAGTAATATAAAAGAAATAATTTCGCATATATTATTTTTCGACGGTTCTGTATTCCTTTAACGCTGATTTAAACTTTTCTATTGTATCTGCAAGAGAAAGTTCAGACTTTCCCCCTGCTGCGTTATGATGACCTCCTCCTTCAAAATAAGCAGAACTAAATTTATTTACCGGGAAGTCACCTCTGCTTCGAAATGACATTTTTACCATATCATCCTTCTCTGTAATTAGTGCAGATACATCTACCCCTTCTATCCACAGTGCCTGATTTACAAAACCTTCGGTATCACCTGATTGATAATTAAAGCGTTCCAATTCTTCCTTACTTAAAGAAATAAAAGCTGCTTTTAATTCAGGTAACAGCTCCATCTTTTCACTAAGAGCAAAACCTAACAACTGCATTTTAGAAAATGAATTATTCTGAAAAATTTGGTGGTGTATTTTATCTTTATTGATTCCTTTTTCCAATAAATTGGCCACCGTCAAATAAGTTTCCGGTCTGTTTGAATTATAATTTAAAGAACCCGTATCTGTCATAATGCCCGAATAGATGCACTCGGCAGCATCAACAGTAACAAACTCTTCAAATGCAGCTTCTTTAATGACCTGATACAATAACTCACAGGTAGAAGAAGCTTCTGGCACACTAATCTGATAGCTTGCTGTTGCTTCTTCCGGATATGGATGATGGTCAATCATAAAACGAGGTTTTGTATCATTCTGAAAATACTCTGTCATCTGATCAATTCGTGATAAGGCATTAAAATCTACAAAAATAAAACAATCCGCGGCATCTAACACTTCTAACGCTTTAACACTATCCTCTTCATATACAATTACTTGATCAACTCCAGGCATCCATTTTAGATATTCAGGATATGCATTGGGTGAAATCACTGTTGATTGTTTATTCATATTCAACAAGGTATTAAATAAACCCAGAGAAGCTCCCATTGCATCACCATCAGGATTATTATGGGGAACAATTACAATTTTATCGGATGTATTAATTAAGGATTGAAAAGATGTAATTAAGGATTTGTCTTTAATATTCATTTCTGTATTTTTATTATAAGAATCAAAGATAGCGAAATGCATAAGCTTTCGTATTTTTTCAAAAATAGAATTATAACTTTTTAAAACATAAATATCATGGCTGGAACCAAAACATTAACAATGATAAAACCGGGTGCTGTAAACAACCGCCACATTGGAGCTATTTTTAACATGATAGAAGAAGCCGGCTTTAGAATCATTGCTGTTAAATCAGTTTTAATGTCACACCTTGAAGCCGAAGAGTTTTACCAAGAACATAAAGAGCGTCCTTTCTTTCCTGAACTAGTTGACTTTATGTCTTCCGGCCCCGTTGTTGCAGCGATTCTTAAAAAGGACAATGCTGTTGAGGATTTTAGATCACTTATTGGAAATACGGATCCACTGCAAGCCAAAGAAGGCACCATTCGAAAATTATTTGCAGAAAGCAAATCTCACAATGCCATACATGGTTCTGATAGTGATGAAAGTGCAGATCGCGAATGTCATTTCTTCTTTAGCACAAAGGAATATCTTGAGAAACATTAAAATAACGATTAGAATAAACAGGTTATTTTCATTAGTTCCCCCCTAAACCACTTCTTTTATTTCAATCCACAAAACTTATCCCTCTAAAAAACAGAGGGATAAAACTTTGGGATTTTGCTTTCTGAATGTGATTAATCCCACAAAATTTTAAATAATTTTTCTTAACAACAAAAGTCGCTAAAAATCACGAAAATAGTTAGTCTACGAATTTCGCTTTGGGGATGTTTTGGTGTTTTTCCACGCTAAAGACATGGCAGGTATATTAAAAATAAGTTAGTCTGTTTAAACACAATTTCCCTAGGATAAAACATAATCAAGAATCTGGGGTACGTGTGACATATTTTAAACTCACACCCCTTCCGACCTAACCACCTACTAAGCTTCAAACCTCCTTCCTATCTAAAAACAATATCTCTTACAATCGGCTCTCCAATAGCCTGATTTAAACGACTAATAATGCGATCTTTAAACATCACAAGTTCATTTCGAAGAACACTTGATGTTAATTCCACATATAAAATTCCATTTCTGATATAAATATTGTGGGTCGCCTTAGCGATTGGTTCCCCCAATACTGCTGACCAATAATGAAGCGCTCTATTTTCAAGTAATCCCTTATTTAATTTTTGTTGTTTTAAAGATTCTTTTATGATTTCAGCAATGCTTTGCGTTCCTGTTCTTCTTCTCATTAATTCTCGATATTAATTTCACCCCCATTTACATTAAAAATACGAAAGTCTTTGCCGGTTGTTTCCAATATTTTTTTCAATTGATCTTTTTTGGTATCTGTAATAAATATTTGATTGAACTTATCTTCGGCAACTAATTGTAAAATTTTACTACTTCGATTGGCATCCAATTTATCAAAAATATCATCCAGCAATAATATGGGTTTAATCCCATTATGCCTTTTTAAAAATTCGTATTGAGACAATTTAAGTGCAATTAAAAAGGTTTTTTTCTGCCCCTGAGAAGCTACTTTTTTAATAGGAAAATCTTTTAGAAGCAGGTTTAAGTCGTCTTTATGGACGCCTTTGGTTGTATAACCCAGAATTAAATCTTTCGTTCTATTAGAGAGCAATAATGTTTTTAACGACTCCTCTTTTAAGGAAGATTGGTATTCAAGAGCTATTTCTTCGCGATTATCAGACACATAAGCATAGCATTCTTGAAACACCGGCACTAACTCTTCTATAAACGCAACTCGTTTATCGTAGATTTTTTGGGCCAAGTGACACAATTGTTCATCCCACAATTCAAGCATACCAAAGTCCTGAGCGCGACTTTCACGGATAGACTTTAACGTCGCATTTCGTTGTTGAAGAGCGCGATTATACTTTATTAAGACATCTAAATATTCTTTATCATACTGAGAAATTACACCATCCATGTATTTTCGTCTCAGCTCACTTCCTTCATTAATGAGTTGCTCATCAGAAGGTGAAATCATTACAAGGGGCAAAAGACCGATATGTTCGGCTAGTTTCTGATATTCTTTCCCATTTCGCTTGAAATACTTTTTTTGGCCTTTTTTTAATCCACAATAGACCAATTCATCTTCATCCAACCTTTGGTACTTTCCCTGGATTACAAAAAAACTTTCCTCGTGATTGATATTTTGACTATCGACCGGATTAAAATAGCTTTTACAAAAAGATAAATAATACAATGCATCTAAAACATTTGTCTTTCCGGCACCATTATCACCTACAAAACAATTTATTCCGGAAAGAAAATCCAGATCTGCCTGAAGGATATTTTTAAAGTTTATAAGGTGTAAATGTTTTATATACATTGAATCATTTCGTTAAATGTATATCCGCTAATGCACATTGCAACTGCAACACAGACCTGCACAATGTAGGCGAGAACACGGAGACACAAAAGTTATTTTTTACAAAAGTAAAGCTTGCATTGGCTATCAGAAAGCAAAAATTCAAAATAAATTAACGCTGTGCAGATATTTGGTAAAAAGCACACAAAAATAAGTTTACTTATTTTGATTTTTTGGTAAAACGATTACATTTGCGTTTGGAAAAAATTTAACCGATAAATATGTCACAAAAGAACGAGCCAATTCAAGAAGATAGCTTCGAGAATGTAGAACAAGCATTAGGTAAAACCGAACAATACATTGAGGATAACCAGAATAAACTAATGATAGTTGCATTAGTGTTAATTGCAATTGTTGCAGGTTATTATGGTTCTAAAAAGTTATACTTTCAACCGTTAGAAAAAAATGCTCAAAAAGAGCTTTTTTCAGCTCAACAAGCATTTGAAAAGGATAGCTTTAAATTAACTATTGAAGGGGATGGAAACACATTAGGTGTACTTGACATCATTGATGAGTATGGGTCGACAAAAGCAGGTAACTTAAGCCAGTTTTATGCTGGTGTTTCAAGTTTAAGATTAGGTAAATACGATGAAGCGATTGATCACTTAAAAAGCTTCTCTACTGATGATGATGTAATTGCATCAACTGCTAAAGGTGCTATCGGCGATGCCTACATGGAAAAAGGAGATGTAAATAGCGCTGTTAATTATTACGAAGATGCTATTGACTATAAAAACGAATTAACTGCCCCTATCTTTTTAATGAAAATAGGATTAGCTTATGAAGGTAAAGGCGAATATTCTAAAGCCTTTGAAGCTTATCAAACAATTAAAGATACTTATAACACAAGCAATGAAGCACGCACAATTGATAAATATCTAACACGTGCTAAATTGAACATGTAATAAAAAATATTTCTTTTTATTTAAGAGGTTACCTTGCGCATTAAGGTAACCTCTTTTATTTTTGCACAAAAACAAGAAAACATGGCAACAAGCTTAAAAAACTTATCAGATTATAAAATAGAAGATGTTCCTTCCGGAAAGGATATGAAATTCGGCATCATTGTTTCGGAATGGAATACTGATATTACAGAAGCTCTATATAATGGCGCATACAACACGCTTATTAAACATGAAGTTTTAGAAGAGAACATCATCAAAAAATATGTACCCGGAAGCTTTGAACTAACGGCAGGTGCTAAATACATGGCCGAAATGACCGATGTGGATGCCGTTATTTGTCTGGGATGTGTAATACAAGGTGAAACGCCTCATTTTGATTTTGTATGCCATGGTGTAACACAAGGTATGACTCAGTTGAATATGAAGTATAATATTCCTTTTATATTTGGTTTATTAACCACTTTAAACCTAGAACAAGCTCAAGATCGAGCAGGTGGTAAACATGGTAACAAAGGAGATGAAGGAGCTGTAACTGCTTTGAAAATGGTACAATATAAGCGCTCTTTGAAAGAGTAACACTTACTTTTTTGCTTTTATTGTACTTTATGAGTAGCCTAAAAACAAGTGCTGCATATAATTACTATTCATAGCTGAACTAGCACACAAAATTTAAAAGCCAATACTATTTCAAATCAGAAGCCGGCCAAAAGTCGGCTTTTGTTATTTATAGCTTGCAATAAAGCTTCTGCAATTAGATTACTATAGAATAAACAGAGTGCAGTAATAATCACCGCAGACATACCGTAGGCCTTGCTAGACTCCGGGAAATCGCTTTTAAGACAAGGTTAACTGGATTTACAAGATTTTTAAAAAATCATCACAGTAATTCCTGTCAAAATAACATGTGGTTAAACTCTGCCTCTTACAAGATATGTTAAAGGCGAAATTCCTGTATACAAACAGAATACCAAAGATAATTGACATAACAAGTACTTTAAACATCATCAGATCTCAAACAAGCCTGGATTTTCAAACCAAAGAGAACATTTAGCTCTCAAATTTTTAAAAAAACAATAGGCTTATACCACTTCATTTGCGACACGAACGGTAATCTATGTATACATTAAACATTGTATTATCAAGCGACATTATACCAAGTGCTTACCCATAATAAAAAGACATTGCCAGAATAAAAGGGTGTAAAAAGAAGACACATTCAATACATTCTTTCGAATTGCAAGGATGTAAAAAAAGCCTTGATGCAATACACCAAGGCTTTTTTAATATCATGAACCAGTAGATAATTACTCTACTACTACTTTCTTAACAATTGTTTCACCATCTAAAGAAACAACCACTATATAAATACCGGTAGATAAGTTGTTTGTAGAAACTTTTACACCTGATAAGTTATACACTTCATAAGTTGCACCCTCTGGAGCTTCAACTGAAATACCGTTAGGAACTGAAACAACTTTAACATCTCCTGCAGTTAATACACTAGTGCTTGTAGCAACATCTACAACCGTAACACCAATGCGTTTGCTCTCATACTGCCAAGTATTAGTTCCATCTGCATTTTTGTACCCTATCGTTACTCTAGCAAGATATAAATCTCCGTCAGTTAGAGTCGACGATAAAGGAAGAGTAGATTGAATTTTATAAGTATGTGTAAATGCTCCCGTTGTTCCATTTACTCCCATAAAATTCTCATAAACGTCACCGGTATTTGTTCCTTCAGGTCCTTTTACCAAATCAGTAATACTAGCATCTGCCTTATAAATATTTACATAAGCATAATTGTAATTATAAGTAACTCCACCAACAGTTTTGGTTAAGTCACATGTACCGGTTACCGCAAAAGTTTCTCCTAAAGTAACATTTCCAAAGCTTCCTAAATCAACAGTTTCAGCTAACAGATCTTTGCCTCCAAAAGAAACTGATAAACCTGCTGTTGGAGCTGGATTTGCATTATCATTAGTAATTGATAAAACTACATTTGCAAAATTTTTATTATGTGCAAAAATAGAGTTATCGCTACGTTTAGCATGAATCATATAACCAACACCTGCTTTAAGCCCTTCACCAGCAGGTGTTGCAGCATCAATAACTAATTCTACAGAAAAACTACCCTTAGCATCTGCTATTGCAGTAACTGTACCATATATAGTAGTACCAGCAGTTTCCCATGAAGTCCAATTTGTTAGAGTCGCAGTAACTTTATCTCCTGCTGCATACCCTGTACCAGCCATAACAATTTTTGAACCTGCTGCATAGGTTCCTTGCGCCCATTGAAACCCATCAGTTCCAATAGTTTTGGTATCAAAAGTTAGGCTTTGCCCAAAAGCAACGACCGACATTAATAATGCAACTAATAAAGTGTAAACATTTTTCATAAGTTTAAATTTAATTGTATATAATTTAATTAGTAAAAATCAAGACAAAAATAGTTATTTTTTATTAAATATAACATATTTCTGAAAAAATTTACTTTAGTCAAAAATAAGCCTCATGCAAATTATTAAATAATCTATTATTCAATGTTTTAAATACAAATAATCCGTATTCTTATCGATCTTAAAAAAAGAATTATCCATAATGATTCATTAATAAATCATAAAAACAAGGTTATTCTTAAAATTAATTAGTTAAATAATATTAATATTTTTTTAATGAACAAAAGCCTTTTCTTTCTGATTTTATTATTAATTTCAAGAATAGAAAACCTACTAACAATTATTCAATATGTTAACAGAAAAAGACCTGATTCAACTCGAAAAAAACAACTTATCTATTGAAAAAGTAAAATCTCAAATTCAGAATTTCATTGATGGATTTCCATTTTGCAATATCCAAAAACCGGCAACACTTAACGATGGTATTATTAACATAAACTCAAAGAATGAGCAATCGTATATTGACGCTTTTGAAAAATCAATTTCTAAGGGATTAGACATTGGGAAATTTGTACCAGCTTCAGGCGCTGCATCACGCATGTTCAAAGATTTATTTAGCTTTATCAATAAGAATCATACGGATCAAATCAAAGAAAAAAGTCAAGAGCCCTACTCTACATTCTTTAACGAGTTGAGTGATTTTGCATTTTATGAAGATTTGAATAAAATTCTAATTAAAAACAACACTGAAGATCCAGGAGAAATTATCGGACAATTGCTTTTAGAGAATGGTCTAAATTATGGCGAACTTCCTAAAGGGCTTCTAAAATTTCATAAGTACGATGATTATTCTTCTACGCCTATGGAAGAACACTTTAAAGAAGGCATTGCTTATGCGCTTAAAAGTGATAAAAGCTGTTCGATACACTTTACCGTTAGCCCGGAACACCACGACCGCTTTAAAGAGTTGGCCGATAAGCTTTGTGAGAAATACGAAAAACAGCATGGCGTAAAACTAAGCATCAACTTCTCTTTCCAGAAAAAATCGACAGATACCATTGCTGTTGATATGGAAAATAAACCTTTCTATCAAGAAGATGGCACTATTTTATTTAGGCCGGGTGGACATGGTGCGCTCATTGAAAACTTAAATGACTTAGAGTATGAAATGGTGTTTATTAAAAACATTGATAACGTTATTCAAGAACACCTTTTAGCAGATACGATTAAATACAAAAAAGTAATTGGTGGTGTATTGATCAATAAAAAAGAAGGCATTTTTAAAATACTAAAGGGTTTGGATAACCAAGATTTAAGTATTCAAACAAACAGTATTGAAGAAGGATTTAAATTCTTAAACAATGAATTAAAACAAAGCATTCCCTCGGCGATTGAAAATGGTACTATCAACGATCAAATTAACTACATTAAGAACTTCCTAAATAAACCTATACGCGTATGCGGCATGGTAAAAAATGAAGGTGAACCGGGAGGTGGTCCATTCTGGGTGAAACAATCAAATGGAAATGTTACTCTTCAAATTGTTGAGGGACCGCAAATTGATCCTAATGATTTTAAAAAGCAAGCTTTAATTAAACAAAGTACACACTTTAATCCGGTAGATTTAGTTTGCTACCTTAAGGACTACAAGGGTGATAAATTTGATTTAACTAACTTTATCGATCATGATGCCGGATTTATTTCGGAGAAATCATTAAACGGAAGAGAACTCAAGGCATTGGAGCTACCCGGATTATGGAATGGTGCTATGGCTAATTGGATTACCTTCTTTGTGGAAGTGCCTATTACGACTTTCAATCCGGTAAAAACAGTGATGGACTTATTAAGACCTCAACACCAACCTAAATTGGAATTGCAGAAGTAAGCACTTAGGTCATTCGATTGATAGATTGGTTGGTCGTAAGGCTATGAGGTGTTAATTTGCTGATGTGGTCATGTGCAAATTGATTGACGTTGTTTTCGAATTTCATCAATGATCTGAAGGACAAAACAGTAGATTAAAATACAAAATGTAATATTATAATAAAGCTGTCTTTTTAAGGCAGCTTTTTTTGTGCAGCTATGGATTGAAGTTTATATTCACAAGAATTTTGAAGAAACAAAGCAAAACAGGTGTAATTTTAACTAAGTACAATACCACACGAAAGTATTCGTGCGGCAACTGGGACAAAACCTCAATAGTAAAGGAAGTCACAATGTTAAAATAGGTACTAAATTTAATATGCAGTAAAATGATTCGATTGATATTTATTTTAGTCAGTTTTATTTGTGTGGTACTTTTAAATAATGGCTGTTTATCACTCCATGCTTCAATATCTAAAAGGGCTTATAACAAAATAGAGTTAAGTAATGAAATTAAAGAAGCTGGGGAAATGTGTTATAGAAATTATAAATACTATGTTAAGGATTTTAAAAATTGTGTAGTTACAAATAAAAATTACAATCTTTCAACGATTAAACCTGAAGAAAAAATAATTATCGACAGTCTGTTTTTGAAAAATCAAATCAAATCAATTGATTTTAACTATAGTTGTATAAAATATGAGGTAAAAAGAGCTCCCAACTGGTATATTATAACAGGCTCATTTGAAAGTGTTTTTCTTATTTACAATCCTAAAGATGCCAATTGTCCTCTGCCAGATTGGCTTAAAATTAAAAGTGATTCTATTAACGCCGATTGGGAAAAAGTACTTGTAAAGCGAGGTAAATTTTTAGGTGTGATAGATTTTGCACATTAGCTCCCCGCTAGTAAGCGATTGTATCCCCGCTGCCCTGCCAATACAACTACTATAAGTAATGAACTTAACAAGTTATATGCTCCGGCCATTGTGGACTGGCAAGTCATCTTAGACAAGCCTTTTAACTTAACGGTAAACCCAAGCGGTTTTCAAACCGAAGGTACTGCCCTCTTGAGTAAGTACACCAAAGAGATGAACCAGGTAATAAAAGCCTATGACAAAAAACGTTCTTGCAAAAAAGAAACACTCTATCTCTTTTTTATTGATGTTCCAGAAAGTGAGAAACAAGGCTTTATGCCTCTGACTGGACAATATGGCTTTATTTTTAATTATGCTTCAAATAACAATGTTATAGGTCATGAATTAGCGCATGGTGCTTTTAATCTTAGGCATACATTTAGCGATAAGGCGACCTATTATTTACCGGAAAGAAGTACACTTAACCTGATGGATGATGCGGATGGTGGTGAGTTATGGAAATACCAGTGGGACCTTATACATGACCCAGAAAGTATGGTGTTTAGCTTTTTGCAGGATGAGGATGAGGGGGCTATGCAAAGTTCTTCTAATTATGTTTTTGTTACGAAGAGTACAACAAATACTGCTTATGGTTTAGATATTTTAGCTGGCTCTACGGATGAATATGTTTCTATAATAAATGCAGGAACTACTGAACTCGAAATCGATGTGAATCCACAAAGTAATTATTGGATAACTTCCTCTGATAGTTTAAAATTAAGAATCGATGCTCCTTTAGATAAAAAAAATATTCTCAAAAAAATATCATAAAACTAAGTTCATCAAGTACGTGTCTAAAAGATTTGGTAAAACTTCAAATCCGCAGGGATAGTGTAAATGGATCAATTGAAAAAGAAATAGAAGTAAGACTGTACGATGAAAAATTAACCGATTTTCAATTTTATTATATTGACGCCCCCTCTAGTTTAAATGCAAATGTAACAACAAAATTTACAATGGCGTCTTTATTGCCAATTGCTAAGGATATTTTAAAACAGGCTGTAGTGGATGTTGGAAGTTTTACTGTGAATACATTACAAGTATCGTATGATATAAACAATAATGGTGCATTTGATATATATATATTGGTAGTAGCAACAACCCCGAGTTAAATGCTATTATGACAAATGCTACTCTAAGAGGTGATTATGACGCCTTGGTTTGCATTAATGAAATACGGAAATCTTACAGAATAACCGATACAGCCAAGATTGGAGATAACTTTATTGTAGTAGAAGGATTAGATAGTAAGATAACAAATGGCAGAGTTTTAACTCTTGAAAATTCAACAACGTTAAATGCAGAAGGAGTTGTGGTAGATAGAACTGTAGGATTAAAGATATATTTTCAAAACAGCTTAAAAAATAATTATACACCTACTGATGTAGCTTTTAGAAATATAACAGGTCTATCTACAACTCCACAATTGGTCGTTTCAGGTACGCTTTCAGAAGTAATACAGACTAAAGTACATGAGCGATTGCATAAATCTCCATTTGGATTAAAAGATCTATCAAGTCAAGATAATATTATGTATAAATCAAGAGGGCGTTCTGATACAAAGCTTAGATATAGACAGGAACAAAAAAGCTTTGAAGATGGTACAGAATCGCAATGGGATAAAATCACGCGTTAAAAATTTATTTATGAAGAAAACTAAGATATTTGTTTGTGTAATAATATTACTAAGTGCTACATCTAATTTATTTTCACAAAATGGAGTTATTGGGGTGACGGCTAATTTTAAAAAGCAATTTGCAGAATTGCTTGGAAATGAATTTCGATATAATGAAGTAAAAGATATGACTTCTCAATTACAAAAAATTGTACGACAAGAGAAAGAAGAATGTAACTTTCCTTATATCAGAAATACTAAAGTGTACGAACTATTAATAGAAGGGTTGGATAGCGCTAATTGTTTTGAAATGATTTATTTTTGTTATAATCAGCTTATTGAATGTGGAGAACCTAAAGTTTTAAAAAAATTTAGTAATAAAATAAAAGATAAAGTTAGTATTTCCAGATTACCAAAATTATCAGTTTATCTAAACTTAACAGAAGAAGAGAAGAATGAATTACTTGAATGCAAAGAAAAGAGACAAATTACAATATTTGAAAAGGCACTTTTGGGTGATAGTTGTGCTGAAAAACTCCTTATTGAAGCATATAGAAAGAGTATAGAATATGAGAAAGTTTTATATGCAATAAAACTAGGCAAAGTAGCGTCAAAGAATTGTTTGAACGCTTTATGTAATTCTTTTGATAAGAAAGAAATTATAGAAGATTATAATCTTCATTATACATACTCATTTTGTATTATTAATGGATTAAAATACGCTTATCCTAACGAAACACTTTTTAGTTGCGAATTTAAAAAAACATTAAAAGATTATCCAGTCTTTATTGATGCATATTCTGATACTTACTCGTCAGGCTCAATAATTGGTATAGAGGGTCAAAATGATTATTTACAAAAAGCAAATGAGTGGATAGGAAATAATCTTCATATAAATCTCCCTCTTATTTCTAAAAAGGCTATTGTAATGTATGTATTTGTACTAGAAACAGAGTTGGAATAGCAACTAAATTTGAGACTAATAGTTACGCCACATTTTTATATTTATAATTAGATCTAATTTCTCTTTCTTTTTCAAGTGGAGTCATATATCCCGGATATGTCGGTAGAAGAACTTACGGCAATCTACCATTGTACTACAGATATTGGTTATTCTGATTTGAACAGGGCTTTAAGAGGACTTGACCCAATGACCGACCAACTGCCCCCCGCTGGTACACGATTTCATCGCGTTCCACTCCCTTAACTTCATTTCATAAAAAGCCTACTCTCGAGCTTAATTTTCACATGAAAAAATCGCAACATAATATTTTCAAATTCATTTTGCGACGTAAGGATTATTTACAATAATATACATCAAACATTACTTAGTTGGCCACATATAACCAACCCGCTATTACTACTATTTGTTTAATCCTACATGTTTTTAAACGCTAACTTTAACGAACTCTCATTCATCAAGTCGTTATATAAATTGCTAAAATTATTTTTCAACCAAGTGCAAAGCGTTTGAAGTTCGGTATTGCTCAACCATTTAAAAGCTTTCATTAATTCATTACGAAATAAAGCTTTATCAAAACTAAGCTCACTTAATATTTTCATTTGATGCTCTAACATGGGTACTATCTTTTTGTTTATATTTTTATATTTTCCTCAACATTTTCAAAGCATGTGCCAAAACTTAAAAGTCAATGCTTAAAAATTGAGAAACTTCATCTTTTACTTCCAATTATTATTAATCTCAATACGCTGCAAACATATCTATTGCTGGTAAAAGTAAAGTTTATCGTATGTTAATTTTACATTGATATTTTGGTTTCATTAAAGTTAAACCTCATAAGAAAAGATACTTTTTAGACAAAAAAGAAAGTTTTACAACGTATATTTCCTACATAATTGTAGCATATTTTTAAAAAAAGACTCAACAAACACCTAACTTGAACTCGAGAATAACTATTACAAATAAACCTTACCTATGGATCAATAATCGATTTAATTAAGACTCCTCAACTCTATTATAAACAATCCTTTTTTATAATTATTCAACGAAAAGCATCATTGAATGAAACCTACGAAGGACTTTTCAAGTATTGACAGACAATTACATTTTTATAAAATTTACAATTCTTTTAAAACCCAAAATATGACAATAAGACCAATACTTGCATTTTTTTTAGCACTTTCACTTTTCTCTTGCGAACAAGTTAGCGACAGTCTTTCTGAAGCCGAAGTGGCAGAAGGATTACGCTCAGCTCTAAAAGTAGGAACCGATACAGCTACTACCATTCTAGGTGTAAAAGATGGTTATTATGGAGACGAAATTGTAAAAATTTTACTTCCACCTGAAGCAGATGTAATTCTAGATTATGCAGATAATGATCCTACAGGAATATTCCCTGGCCTAATAGAAGATGTTATCTTAGGTATCAACCGCGCGGCAGAACATGCAGCTACCGAAGCTGCTCCTATCTTTTGGGGTGCCATTACAGAAATGACGATAGTAGATGCCTTTAATATTTTAAATGGTGCAGATAATGCAGCCACCGAATATTTAAAATCTAAAACAAACACTAAGTTATTTAACTTATATAATCCTACCATTGAAAGTGCACTAGATAGAGATATTATTGGTAATGTTTCTGCCAATGATTCCTGGGAAACATTAACCAGCAAATGGAACATTTACGCCAATTCAATTGCAGGACAAATATTGGGACATCAACCTGTAAACACAGACTTAGATGCCTACTTAACACAAAAAGCCTTAGACGGTCTCTTCATTAAAATTGCTGATGAAGAGAAAAACATTCGTCACGATCCCATTGCACGAGTGAACGACATTCTTAAAAAAGTATTTGGAGATTAATAATCTACCTTGTAATAAGACAATTAAAGCTGCATTATTTCATGCAGCTTTTTTTTATCAGATAAACTCTTGCGTTCGCTATATTCAGCTAGTAGCAAAGGACTAGAAACCAGAAGCTTTCAGCAGATCATTCAATGATCCAATTCTTCTTCAACAACATACAGTAAAAAGCCTTAAAGGTCATTTTTTTATACTTTTCATAGCCGGCTTTAAATTAAACCAAGTCAACCACAAGGCTAATCCAAGCCAAATAATTCCCCAAATAAATTGAGGTAATATGGGTAATATTTCGGTAAACTTTGCTAAATCTGAAGATGGTCCTACCCTATAATCTTCTACTATATACATGATGGATGCAGTCCCTATTACTATTAAAATATACGCAATGCTTTCTTTCGATTTTTTCCGTAAGAAATAAAAAGCCGCAGCAAAGGCAATTAAGAGCAACGAAGTAAAGATTGAATTGTACAGCCATACTGCACTTAAAACCAAAGCGAACATTAATACATAGAGCGTTACAACCGTAGTTTTTGGCTTGTATAAACCAATGTGTAATAGAATATTTCCAAATATTGCACTTCCTATATAACCTCCCATCAACACCAAAGGCATAAAACCTCCACTAATTACAGCATATCCGGATCCATTAAAATTAATCTGTAAGGCATCAACTCTACCTCCGGTAATTACAGCAAAAAACGAATGTCCAAACTCATGCAAAAATGTTACAAATAAATTAATTGGATAAACCAAAAACACACCATAAGGCACATAAGTCTTTATTAACCAATAAGCCAGAGCCGAAATAAACGCAATAAATAATTTCTGTTTCATTAGTAAACCATTTTTTTAAATTCTGCTTTAAAAATAATCTTTTATTATATCAATGTTAACTTTTGTGAAATTACAATATAGGGTGCTATATAAAATTGATGTCTTAATTGTAAAAAACTAGAAACAGTACACACTACACAATTAATTCACAAACAAAAAAATGAAAAAAATCTTTACACTCTTCATTTTTGCTTCTATACTAATGGGACTTAGTGCTCAGGAAGTAAAAATAACCGGTAATAAATTTACCGTTTCAGGCAACGACATTTGGTTTAATGGAATTAACAGTCCTTGGCATTTGTTTGTCGATTTTGGACGTGATGAAGTTAAAGAAGAGCCAGCTAATCGTTTTAATTATGACTGGTGGACCAATGAATTCGCAAAATACAAAGAAAACAAAATTAACCTTTCTCGCGTTTGGATTTTCTGTAATGGAGAAGTGAGTCCTGAAATTGATGATGAAGGATACATAAGCGGTGTTAACGAATATTTTTACAAACATTTAGACCACCTTTTTAAAGTTGCCAATGAAAATCAAGTGTATATACTTCCATGTTTATTATCCTTTGATATTACAAAAACCTATCACCCTAAAGCAGAATTATGGCAAAAATGGTTAAGCTCTGAGGAAAATGTTCAAAGCTTCATTGACAACGTTTTAATCGATTTAATTAAGCGTTATGAAAACGAACCTTATTTGTTAGGATGGGAAATTTGTAACGAACCTGAATGGATATTTGAAAACAAATCAGAACATGGAAACATGACTTTTGAGGATGTTCAAAAAATGCACGCAATGATAGCGGCTGCAATCCATAAAAATTCAAAAAAACCGATTACAACAGGTTCAGCAGCTCCAAAGTGGAATAGTGAAACAAAGAAAGAGAGTGGCAATCCTACCACAGGAAATATGTGGTCTGACGAAGCTTTATCTTCATGCATAAACGATCCAGAAGCATATTTAGATTTTTATCAATATCACTGGTATCCATGGCAAACAGAATACCTTGGTTCACCTTTTACCCATACTACAGAATATTATCAAGTGGATGATAAACCTGTATTAGTAGGTGAATCTTCTGGTCAAGATATATCCGATAGTAAATTTAACCAAACTGTGACAGAAATGTATGAAAATGCATTCAAAAACGGATTTGATGGTGTATGTGCATGGAAAACACCTCAAAAAGATGGACATGGTACTTTTGAAACTATTATACCCGCAACTAATGCATTCCATAAAAACCACCCTGAATTAGTTTATCCTTCATGGGATCCTATTCCGGTAACAGGTGTAAAAATTGTACCTTCTGAATATACTTTTGAAGTGAATGACGAATACAAATTAATGTTGGAATTTGAGCCTGCTAAAGCTACTTACAAAGATGTTACCTGGTCGTTAGAAAATGATAATATTTCCATTGATAAAGATGGTAATATCAAAGGCTTAAAAGAAGGTACATGTAAAGTAACAGCCTCTTCAGTTGATGGTGGATACAAATCCTATTGCAACATTACCATTACCGAAGATTTACCGCCAAAGCAATATGTTCTTCACGTAGAGAAAACTGGAAACGGAAAAATCACTTATGATCCTGAACCAAATCCTGCAACTTTAACTTTTACAGAAGGAACAGTAGTTACAGTGACTGCAGAAAATGTGGTAGGCTACAAATTCTCACACTGGACAGGCAATAAAGAAAGTACTAGCAATGTCATCCAAATAAAAATGGACTCCAACAAGAGTTTAAAAGCTGTTTTTGAAGTTTATACAGGCATGTGCGAGAACCCAACAGAAGTAACCGGTGATTCATTTGTTATTGAAGGAGAAGGTGAGTTCTGCTATGTTGTTGATCGTCAAATTGGCTATGTAAATTCTTGGAACATTGATTACATTGAAATTAACGGAATTGACTATACTCAAAAAAGTTCAAGAGAAATGCCTGCTCCTGTTGACGGAAAATTCTATATTAAATACAAGAGTTCAGTAGGCTGGGGTCACTTTGAGGCAAAAGAAATATCTGGAATTCCTCAAGTACCTACAGATACAGGAATCAAGAAAAATATCATTTCTGGCGTTTACCCCAATCCATTTAAGGATGAAATTAGTATTAACTTGAACAATGCTAATAACGTTAGTAGCATTTTAATTTTTGATAATCTAGGGAGACTAGTTTCTTCACTTGTCGAAGGTTTTACCAATCAAATGACTATTGGTAACAATTTAAGCTCTGGAATCTACACTATTGTGGTATTCACAGCTAATTCTCAAGAATCAATTCGAGTACAAAAAAAATAAAGTTCTGATAAGTAATTATAAAGCACCGCAGCTAAACAATTTAGATTTAGTGCGGTGCTTTTTTTATACATTTTTGTAAGGATTTCAAAAAAACTCAATCATCAACACGCTAAAAAACAATACATTAAAATAATCGGCACTTCATTTGCATGTAAGTTTTAGTCATACAAAGAGGTATCGTGATGAAAAAGAAAAGAATTATAGAAGAACTATGCTTCCTCAAAAGCAGCTGGAGTGAACATGAAGGGAAAGAATACCACATTTTTCAAAATAATGATGGTAATTTGCGTGCTATTGAGGCAGAATTCGTAGCTGAAACAAAAATAAATCCAGGCACAAAATTCATTGCTCACATCAAGCCCAAAGGTTGTGCAGGGCGATTAATCGAGAAAATTTACTTAGCATAATTTTTTCCTTGCCAAGTATCCAATTCATAGAGGCGCTTAATTACTTTATCGACGAACTCAAAATTCTTTAAACCCCATTTTGGAGCTATTAATAAATCATGTGGTGCTTGACTTATAAAACGTTCGATTACAATCTGAGGATTCAGAATTTCAACAAAATCGACGATTAGATCGATAAACTCATCTGCCGAATACAAATTGAATTTATCAGGCGTATTTTCATAATCTGTTGCAAACTGACTTCCTTTTACAATTTGTAATTGATGTAGTTTTAAAAAGGAGATGGGTAATCGTGACACTTCCTTTGCATGTTGTAACAACAACTCTCTATTTTCACCGGGCAACCCTAATATTAAGTGCATCCCCACAGGTATACCACACTCTGAAATTCGCTTCACGGCATCAAGAGTCTCCGCATAACCATGTCCCCTGTTAATGTTCCCTAAAGTTTCATTATTGGTAGACTCCACTCCTAATTCAATGGCAATATAATGCTGCTCATTCCATTCTTTTAAAACTTCTAGTAAAGAATCTGAAATACAATCCGGTCTGGTTCCGATAACGATCCCTGTTACTTTCGGATGATCTAAAGCTTCTTTATATTTTTTAAGTATTTCTTGAGTTTCCCCATAAGTATTGCTATAAGCCTGAAAATAGGCCAAATATTCCTGGGTACGATACTTTTCTCTAAAAAAGGAAATTCCCGTATCTATTTGCCCCGTAATGGACAATTCAGGTTCGCAATACGAAGGATTAAAAGTACTGTTGTTACAAAATGAACAACCTCCTGTTCCTTTTGATCCATCTCTGTTAGGACAAGTAAATCCAGCATTGATACTTACCTTTTGTACTCTACGACCAAATGTGCGTTTTATATAAGAACTGTAATCGTTGTATCGCTTATCGTGCCCCCACGGAAAAATTTGCTTATCCATATCTATCAAATCAGGCAGCAAAGATAGCAAGTGCAAAAGATATAACCCTTCAATTCTTGAGCTTATTTTTTGGCTTTCAATAAAAAGCTATGTGCCGGTTAGTTCCGTTACCAATGATATCCCATTTTTCCATTGCAGAGTAATTGGTTTACAAATACACCCCCTATAACTAATTCTAACGCCCAAAATTATACACCGGAAGACAACTTCTTTTCTTAATCAAAAATCATTGAGATATGGCAAGAAAACACACATGATACGACACGGTTAAAACAAACTATTTATATATCGTAGCATATTGACTAATAGCACTTAAAACTGTTTTATTTAATTCTATCAATCGACTTCAAACGAAAGATTACATTTTCACAAGTGCAATTCACAATTTTCAATTTATTTTTGATGGTGTAATGTCTGCCTTACAATTAAAGAATAACAATGCTATGATTTCATTACAAAATCACGAATTTATCAAATACCCACCTTATTCAAGGATGTAGCATTAAGAAATCATCACTCTTATCTGTCATTTTTCAACAGTGCCATTAATGCCTTTCGTTCCAAAATTTTCACACTTTTACCTTTCGCCTCAATCAGATGATCATTGTGTAATTCCCGAATGGTTCTTCCTAATGATGGTCTTGTAACGCCAAACATAGTTGCCAATTCTTCCTGACTTTTGGGCAAAATGATCTCACCATCTACACTACCAGCTAAAGACAATAAATAATGTGCAAACTTTCCTTTTATAGTCTGAAAATTTAAAAAACGTATTTTTTCACTTAAAAACTGTGCCCTGTTGGATATTGCGTTCATAAAGTTATTTAAGAAAGGAACACTCTTCTGCAATAACATTATCATAGACTCCTTTGGCAAAAGAAAAAGTTCTGCATCATCATTTGCTATAATATTTACAGGACAAGTATTGTCCTTTCCAAACAAAAAAGCTACAGCCAGTGGTTTTGGAGGTTCAATATCCTCAATCTTGATGGCTTTTCCAGAAAAATCCATCATTTCTCCTCTCACACTCCCTTTTAACATGATCATTAGTGATTTGCATTCATCACCACTTTGCGCGATCATTTGTCCTTTTGAATATTTCTTAACCTGATGAGGAATATCCGTTAATAACTTATTTAAATCTTCTTGTAAAATCCCCTGAAACAGTGGACACTTTAGTAAAACCTCCATATTTAAGTATTTTGGTGCCAAAATATCAATTATTTTCGATTTTGTAACAAATGTTACAGCTTGCACTCAGAATCTATTCTACTTTTGCTAATGAAAACAAAAAGAAACAGACAATTGAAAATGTCAATAGCAAAAACAAAGCATTGATTGTCTAACTTAATTAAGAATTCGATAAAACTAAAAAAATGATACGAGACGTTGTAAAAATAGATGAAGATAAGTGTAACGGATGTGGTGTTTGTATCCCTAGTTGTCATGAAGGAGCGTTACAAATCATAGACGGCAAAGCTCGTTTAATTAGCGATTTGATGTGTGATGGACTAGGTGCCTGCTTAAATCACTGCCCACAAGATGCAATGACCATTGAAAAACGTGAAGCTGAACCCTATGACGAAGTAAAAGTGATGAGTATCATGGTCGAAAAAGGAATCAACACAGTTGTAGCACACATGAAACACTTAAAAGAGCATAACGAAACCGAATTCTTAAAACAAGCAGTGCAATATTTAAAAGAAAATGAAGATCAATTAAGCTTTAAAGCAGATGATGTAATCCGTCAGGTACACAAACCCAAAGTAAGTATAATGGCTCAACAAGGACATGTAGGAGGATGTCCGGGTTCAGCTGCACGAACTATAACAAAGGAAAATGCAGCTCCTGCAACAGCCACTGGGGACACTCCATCAGAATTGCGTCAATGGCCGGTCCAAATGCATTTAGTAAACCCAATGGCGCCCTATTTCAGAGGTTCTGACATGGTTTTGGCAGCAGATTGTGCAGCTTTCTCAATGGGTAACTTCCACAGCAAATACTTAAAAGGAAGAAGCCTTGGAATTGCCTGTCCAAAGCTAGATAGTAATCAAGAATCTTATGTCAACAAACTGGTTCAGATGATTGACGAAGCAAAATTAAATACACTAACAGTTACAATTATGGAAGTACCATGCTGTATGGGCTTATTACAAACAGCTAAAATGGCAATCGCCCAAGCTACTCGTAAAATTCCATTGAAATTAGCCATTGTATCCATCGAAGGAGAAGTCATTAAAGAAGAGTGGGTCTAATTCAATGATTAATGTTTAGGCATTAATTATTAATGACTTCCAAATCGTAAAAACACTTTCGTACTCCGGACTGCGGGCTGCGAACTACCATAAAAAATATAATCCTTCGGACTCCGAACTCCGGACTCCGAACTAAAAAACGAAAAAAATGAGTATGTTTTGTTATCAATGCCAAGAGGCATCAAAAGGAACAGGTTGTTCAATCAAAGGTGTATGTGGAAAAACACCGGATGTTGCAAATCTTCAGGACTTATTGCTTTACACAGCTAAAGGTGTGGCATTTCTAAGTCAGATCGCAGATGAAAAAGGTTTGGACTCTACTAAGGCTGATAAATACTTATTAGATTCATTATTTATCACCATCACAAATGCCAACTTCGATCAACAAGCCATTGAAGCAAAAATTAAAGATGGTTATGCTTTATTAGATGAATTAAAAGCTGCAACCGGAGCTACTGATTTACCGGATTGTGCTACTTACAGAGCTGCTACATCTGGTGAAATGCTTCAAAAAAGCTTATTAATTGGCATTTTAAGCATCGAAAAAAACGAAGACATTCGCTCTTTAAAAGAATTATTGACTTACGGTGTTAAAGGAATGGCTGCTTATGGTGAGCATGCCTGGAACTTAAACGAAAAGCAAGACAGCATCTACAAGTTTTTAAAGAAAGCTTTAGTAGCTACTTTATCTAAGGATATCACAGCAGATGAATTAGTTGGATTAGTACTAGAGTGTGGTAAAAACGGTGTAGATGTGATGGCTTTATTAGACAAAGCAAACACTGGTCGATTTGGTAACCCGGAGATCACCTCAGTTAATCTAGGAGTTCGCAATAACCCGGCAATTTTGGTAAGCGGTCATGATTTACGAGATCTGGAAGAGCTACTTGATCAAACTCAAGGTACGGGAGTTGATGTTTATACACACAGTGAAATGTTACCGGCTCATTACTATCCCAAATTTAAAAAGTATGAAAACTTTGTAGGAAATTATGGTAGTGCATGGTGGAAGCAAACAGAAGAATTCAAAACATTCAATGGTCCTATCCTATTCACCACCAATTGCATTGTTCCTCCCAAAGATGATTATAAAGATCGTGTATACACAACAGGAGCTTCAGGATTTGAAGGCTTCCCTCACATCTCAGATCGTGTGAATGATCAACCAAAAGATTTTTCTACTATTATTGAGCATGCTAAAAAATTACCTGCTCCAATTGAAATTGAAACCGGAGAAATCGTTGGTGGTTTTGCTCATAATCAGGTTCTACAATTAGCAGATAAAGTGGTTGATGCAGTAAAAAGTGGGGCGATTAAAAAATTCATTGTAATGGCTGGGTGCGACGGTCGCATGAATGATCGTAATTATTATACCGATTTTGCTAATGAATTACCACAAGACTCTGTGATCTTAACGGCCGGATGTGCCAAATACCGCTACAACAAATTACCTTTAGGTGATATTGGTGGCATTCCACGTGTATTAGACGCAGGCCAATGCAACGACTCATACTCACTTGCTGTGACTGCATTAAAACTAAAAGAAGTATTCGAATTAGAGGACATCAATGACCTCCCAATTGTTTATAACATTGCATGGTATGAGCAAAAGGCTGTAATAGTTTTATTAGCTCTATTACATTTAGGCGTTAAAAATATCAACTTAGGGCCTACATTACCGGCATTCCTATCTCCTAATGTGGCTAAAATACTAATTGAAACATTCAACATTGGTGGTATTTCCAGCGTAAAAGAAGATATGCAAAAATGGGGCATTACAGCTTAATAATCACAATCTTTTTCATTTAAGCCAAATTTTAAAAGCCTGTATCTTTCTCCAAAAAAGATGCAGGCTTTTTTACATTGATATATTGAAATTTATATGATATATTAAGACTTCAATTGCTAACAAAGTCCATCCATGAAAAAAAAGCTTATAGATTTTGTAAAACCACCAGATAAATGGATAGCTCCTGTATTAATATCAGTTGGCGTTTTTATTGGTTTGGGCATATATGTATTCTATATTGCCAGAGCCTATTCATACCTGTCAGATGATCCTAAGACTTGTGTTAACTGTCACATTATGGCTCCACAATATGCAACCTGGAGTCACAGTGCCCATAGGGAGGTTGCGACCTGTTCTGATTGTCATATTCCTCACGACAATATCTTTAACAAATATTTATTTAAGGCTAAAGATGGCATGCGACACGCTACTGTTTTTACCATGCGTGCAGAACCACAGGTAATATTCATAAAAGATGAAGGTAAACAAGTCGTTCAAGAAAACTGCATTAGATGTCATACCCATTTAATTAGTGATGATAAACTAAAAGCTTTTAAACCAAATGTTCATCGCAACATTGATGATCGTTTATGCTGGAATTGTCACCGAGAAACACCACATGGACGCGTCAATAGCTTATCCAGTGTTCCCAATGCAAGAGTACCCATACCGGAAAGCCCCCTTCCTGATTGGCTTCAAAAACACGAGCAACAGGATTAAAACGGAATGAAAAACTTAACATACCATTATTATGAAATCAATCAGTGAAAAAATTAAGGAAAAACCAATTATAGGATGGTTATTATTCCTAACCACCCTAGTTATTGTGTTTCTATTAGGTTTATTGGCCTCTTCTGTCATTGAGCGTCGAGCAGAAGCTGTTTTTGCTTATACACCAAAATTAAATCACTCTTCAACAGAACCACGAAATGAAGTATGGGGCGAAAACTTTCCTCGAAACTACCAGTCCTATGCCAAAACAAAAGACTCCTCTTTTACCAGCAAATACAATGGCAATGCCATGATTGACATGTTAGAAGTAGATCCACGATTAGTGGTATTGTGGGCTGGTTATGGTTTTAGCAAAGACTATAATCAAGGCAGAGGTCATGCTTATGCCATTGATGACATAAGAAATACCTTGCGTACAGGTGCACCTATAGATGGAAATAAAAGTCCAATGCCGAACACTTGTTGGACGTGTAAAAGTCCGGATGTGCCTCGTTTAATGAAAGAAATGGGCCCTGCCGAATTTTACAAAGGTTCATGGGAGGAAAAAGGTCATGAAGTAGTAAACTATATTGGCTGTGCAGATTGTCATGATGCAAAAACCATGAATCTAAAAATTACACGCCCGGCATTAGTCGAAGCATTTGAACGCACAGGTAAAAACATCAAAGATGCAACTCATCAGGAAATGCGGTCTTTGGTATGCGCTCAATGCCATGTCGAATACTATTTTAACAAAGAAAAAATAGAAGGGGTACCATATTTAACATTCCCTTGGGATAATGGAATGAGTGCCGAATCTATGGAAAAATACTATGATGATATGGGCTTCAAAGATTGGACTCATCAATTAAGTAAAGCTCCCATGCTAAAAGCTCAACACCCGGGATACGAAGTTTATTTAACAGGTGTACATGCCAAGAGAGGTGTTTCTTGTGCTGATTGCCACATGCCATACAAAAGTGAAGGAGGACAAAAATTTACCGATCACCACATTCAAAGCCCACTTAATAATATTGCCAATTCATGCCAGGTTTGTCACCGTGAAGAAACGGCTAGTTTAATTGCAGATGTATACGAAAGACAAGATCGCATAATTGAAAATCGGGATAAACTTGAAGAGCTTTTAGTTCACGCCCACATCGAAGCTAAATTTGCCTGGGACAAAGGTGCAACAGAGGAGCAGATGAAAGCTATTTTAATGGATATTCGTCATGCTCAATGGCGCTGGGATTATGCAGCAGCCAGTCATGGGGGATCATTCCACTCTCCAGTTGAAATAGGTCGTGTTATTTCTACAGGCATTTCTACCATTCAGGAAGGTCGTTTAAAATTAGCACGTCTTTTAGCAAATTTAGGATATAATGAAACCATTCCATATCCAGATATTGAAACTAAAGCTAAAGCACAAGCTTTTATCGGATTAGATATCGAAAAACTAAAAGCTGAGAAGAAAAAATTCTTAGAAGAAGTAGTTCCTGAATGGGATAAAATAGCCAAAGATAGAGAAGCGAAGTATGAAACTTCATTGAACTAACAGTTACACACCTTCAAGGTTTAGTAAACCTTGAAGGTGTGTAACTACTTTAGAATATTATTCCTGACTCAAAACCGGGATCTTTATTCGAAACAAAGATCCTATCCCTAAAGTACTTTCTACTTCAATGGTTGAATTAATTTTAGTAAGCAGGTCTTTAGAAAGAATTAAGCCCACCCCGGCACTTGCGTTTACACTTTCTGAATATGAAGAACCTTTCAAGTTTGAAGAAAACAAATTTTGAATCGTTTCTTGACTCATTCCCTTACCTGTATCTTCAACTTCTATGATCAAATTTTTTTCATTTGATAAAATTCTGATCTTAATCATCCCTCCTTCATCTGACGCTTTAATGGCATTGGAAACAATATTACGCAGGGCTGTTTTTAAAATATTCGGATCGATTAAACAAATTAGTTGAGAAGTATTGTATTCTTGAATAGTATGAAGTTTTTTTGCATTTAAAACATCCTTAAAGAACACAATAAGCTCCTTGACAAGCTCCTTCAAATCAACCTGTTTTAACTCCGGCTCAAGCTGCATAAGATCATTTTTTGACCAACTTAAAAGCTCTATTAAAAGCTGATATGCAGATGATGCGCTATTACTTAAAGATTCAATAATTGATTTTAGATTTTGCTTATCAATGCTGTTATAGTTAGTAAGTATGAGTTGAAGGAATTGATCCAAGACACCAACTTTCCCCCTTACATCGTGTGAAATTAAAGAAAGGAATTTTGTTTTCGTAGCATTTAAAGCCTCTAGCATCTTATTTTTTTCTTCTAACTCAACATTATAATTTAGAATTTTCAAATCAGATTCGATGTGCAATTTCATCTGATTTAAAAAATCTATCATTAGATCAGAATAGTGATTTTCTTTTTTATCCAATATACAAACCGTTCCAAAAACTTCTCCATCCGGCCAATTTATTGGAAAACCCAAATAGGAAATCATATTGATATCAACATCCGGATTATTTTCGGCCCAAATTGGAATTTTCCGCGCATCTGGTATCAATAAAGGGTGCTGCGTACCAATAACGGTCTCGCAGTACAAACCATATATCAAAGGCGCTTCTTCGCCAACTTCATAAGGATTATCTTCACCCTCGCTTTTTAAAAACACCTGAATGCTTTCTTTTTGAAGTTGCATTATTAAAGCCGAAGGAACATTCACCATTTTAGCCAAAGTATTCAAGAGAAACTGCCATTTCTCAATTACCTTAGATTCAATTTTGGGTTTGGCGGAGGAGGTGATTCGCACTTCCTTTTTTTGCTTATACTCTCTTAGATAGACGGTAGATACATGATCCATATTAAACATTGTTTATTACAATAAATTAACACTTTATACCACCCCTGACAAGTCTTTCATAAAAATTTAGGCATAAAAAAACCATCGTGTCCCCACGATGGTTTTACTGTTTGAAAAAATGTATGTTATAATAATTTATCCGAAATTATTAATAATGTTATTCAGCAACTACTTCAATAGATACTTCTACCGATACCTCACGGTGTAATTTAACAGTTGCTTTAAATGAGCCTAATTCTTTTACATCATCGGCTAATTTGATGTTTTTGCGCTCTACGTTAAAACCAGCTTTAGTTAAAGCCTCAGCAATCTGAATAGTATTAACAGAACCGAAAATCTTACCGGTAGAACTTGCTTTTGCACCAACGGTAAATGATTTACCATCAAGAGTTTTAGCAATTTCCTGAGCTTCGTTTTTGATTTTCTCTTCTTTGTGAGCTCTTTGCTTTAAGTTTTCAGCATGTACTTTCTTTGCAGAAGGTGTAGCCAAAGTAGCAAGGCCTTTCGGAATTAAGTAATTACGTCCGTAACCATTCTTAACAGTTACGATATCATTCGCAAGACCTAAGTTTGTTATATCTTCTTTTAATATAATTTCCATCGTAAATCCTCCTTTTATTATTTCATTAAATCGGTTACGTATGGCAACAAGGCCAAGTGACGTGCTCTTTTAACTGCCTGAGCTACTTTTCTTTGATATTTCAAAGAAGTACCAGTAAGACGACGTGGTAAAATTTTACCTTGCTCGTTTAAGAATTTCTTTAAGAATTCAGGATCTTTGTAATCTACATACTTGATCTTGTTCTTTTTGAAACGACAATACTTCTTCTTCTTAATCTCTACCGATGGAGGAGTAAGATATCTGATTTCTGATTGATTTTGTGCCATGATTTAGTTCTCCTTTACTTCTTTAGATTTTTTAATTCTTTTCTCACTGTATGCCTGAGCATATTTATCCAGTTTGAAAGTTAAAAAGCGAATTACACGCTCATCACGGCGATAAGCAATCTCTAATTTCTCTACGAAGCTAGGCTCTGCGTCGAATTCAAAAAGGTTGTAAAAACCTGTAGATTTCTTTTGAATTGGATAAGCTAACTTGCGTAAACCCCAATTCTCTTCATTTACCATTTTACCTCCATTCTCTACGACCAACGCTTTGAATTTGTCGACCGCTTCCTTCATCTGAACATCAGATAAAACGGGAGTTAAAATGAAAACGGTTTCATAACGATTTGACATGTTTTCTTAATTTTTAAAAAGATTTTTAATAATCAGGGCGCAAAGATAGAAAAAAATCAAAAAGAAGCAAAATACATTAAAACTTTCTGACTTAGAACTCTTTCAACCCTTTCATTTATCATTTATAATAAAGAATCATTTTGCTTACTAGCAGGTACATGATCACTGAAATAACGCATAAATTGAACGCGTTCAAATTGATGTGGATTTACTGCTTTCCCCTGACTTAACCTGCCTTTAAAATCAGCTATTGAATTAAATCCTCGACGCTGCATCCATGTTTCTAATTCATTGATCATCCAACCAATCACCTCTACTCCTTCTTTATAGATGGCAGATACAACCTGAGTACTCGAGGCGCCAGCAAGTATCATTTTCGCAACGGTTTTGGCATCATGTACACCGGTAGAAGCCACCAAATCACATGGTATTTCTTTTGACATGATTGAGATCCATCTTAAAGAATTTGAAAATTCATGTTTTGATGAATAAATATTGCCGGAAATTACCTGATCTGATTCAATATCAAAATCTAATGATGTGAAACGGTTAAATAATACTATGCCTTGTACGTTTCGCTCATATATTTTATGAATAACCTGATTGAGATTTGTAAAATGGGGTGCCAATTTCACACCAACCGGAATTGAAACTTTTTCGACCACTTTTGAAATGGTGTTATAATAGCTTTCTTCAAGTTCTGTAGAAGTTTTCTCTTCATGGAACGGAAGTTTGAATATATTTAGTTCTATTCCATCAGCACCTGCATTTTCAAGCTTTTGTGCATAAGAAATCCACTCATTAGATGTACTGCAGTTTATGCTCGCAATAATTGGAATTGATACTTCTGCTTTTGCAGCTTTAATTAAATCAATGTATTTATTGATAACATCACTTTTAATTTGGTAATCGTAATAATCATAAAATTCCATATTATTTTCATCAGCCCCCAGCTCTTTTGCGGCTGTTGCTTCTGCCTCACCGGTTATTTCCTCTTCAAATATGGATTTTAAAACGATAGCACCAGCACCGGCGTTTGCTAACTTTTTAATCCCTTCTAAGGTCGAGGTAATCGCACAGCTCCCCACTACAATGGGGTTATTTATAGGAATTCCTAAATAGGTTGTTTTTAGATCTTTCATATCTACAGGATCAAGCCCCGATAGCTATCGGAGTAAGTATCAATACAATATCACACAATCATTCTAAAATAATAAACTATTTATCAACAAGAAAGATCCCTCTATCTTAAAATAAATATTAATCTCTCTGATTTGTGCTTCATACCAATGTTAAACATCTTTAATATTTGAGCATTCATAAGCAAATTTGCTAATCTGCACATAAACGAATTTTTGCTACTTTTTTGATTTAAAATATTTATCCATTTCAGCAGCTGCCTTTCTTCCGTCACCCATCGCTAAAATAACGGTTGCCCCACCTCTAACGATATCACCTCCTGCGAACATTTCAGGAATAGATGACTGAAGATTCTCTTCATTAACAGAAATAGTTCCCCACTTAGTAACTTCTAATTGAGGTAAGGAATTCGGAATTAAGGGATTAGGAGAAACCCCCACACTCACCACAACAGTATCTACATCAATATCATATTCAGAACCTTCGATGGCTACCGGACGACGACGCCCCGAAGCATCAGGTTCTCCTAACTCCATTTTTTGAACACGCATCTTATTAACGCGACCTTTATCGTTTGCAAAATACTCCAATGGATTGGTCAATGTCAAGAACTCAATCCCTTCTTCCTGAGCATGTTTGATTTCTTCAACACGAGCAGGCATTTCATCCATCGAGCGACGATAGATGATCATTGCTCGTTCGGCACCTAAACGCTTTGCTGTACGAACAGAATCCATGGCTGTGTTTCCACCACCAATAATGGCCACATTTTTACCTCTTAAAATAGGTGTATCGGTTAAACTATCAGCTGCATGCATTAAATTTACTCTTGTCAGATATTCATTTGAGCTTAAAATACCGATGTAATTTTCGCCCGGTAAGTTCATGAAACGTGGCAAACCAGCTCCACTACCTGTAAAAAAAGCTTGATAACCTTCTTCTTTTAATTCTTCAAAAGAGGATGTTTTTCCAACAATAAAGTTTGTTTCAAACTCAACTCCCATTTTTTTAAGGCTGTCAATTTCAACATCAACAATTGAGTTTGGTAATCGAAACTCTGGAATTCCATATTTTAAAACTCCACCTATTTCATGAAGAGCTTCAAAAACAGTTACTGAATATCCCTTTTTAGCCATTTCTCCTGCACAGGTTAATCCAGCAGGTCCACTACCTATTACAGCTACCTTTATACCATTTGCAGAAGCTTTTTCGGGTACTGAGATCTGTCCTGATTCTCTTTCATAGTCCGCAGCAAATCGCTCTAAATAGCCAATAGCAACCGGCTCTTTTTTCAACTTTAGTGTATAAAAACACTTTGCTTCACATTGTTTTTCTTGTGGACAAACACGTCCACATACTGCCGGTAAAGTACTAGTTTCTTTTAGTGTCTTTGCAGCCTCTAGAAATTCACCTTGCTCAATTCGCTTAATAAACTTTGGGATATTAATTTCTACGGGACATCCACTTATACAGGTTGGATCAATACAATCTAAACAACGTTTTGCCTCACACTGAGCTTGTTCAGCTGTTAATCCTGTATTAACTTCTACATTTGAAAGAATTCTTTCCATTGCATCCACTTCATTCATGTGAACTCGTGCAAGGGAAGTACGTTCTTTTGCTGTCAAACTTTTGCGAATCTCATTGCGCCAAGCCTGATCTCTTTCCTCTTTTAAAAATTCTTTTGATACAGACATGGTATATTATTTATGTTGATCAAGATAATCCTGATCTGCTTTTTGTTCAATTTCTTTATAACCACTTAAACGCAGCAACATTTCATCAAAATCAACCTGGTGTGCATCAAACTCAGGCCCATCAATGCAAACAAACTTAGTTTTACCACCAACTGTAACACGGCAAGCACCACACATACCAGTTCCATCGACCATAATGGTATTCAAACTAGCATAGGTAGGCACATTGTATTCTTTAGTCGTTAATGAAGCAAATTTCATCATTATCGCAGGACCTATTACAACTGAAAGATCTACTTTTTCACGATCCATCACTCTCTTCATTCCCTCTGTAACTAAGCCTTTTGTACCATACGAACCATCATCTGTCATGATAATTAATTCATCGGAATGCTCGCGCATTTGATCTTCTAAAATGATCAAATCTTTAGAACGTGCTGCAAGAATGGTGATCACCTTATTTCCGGCCTTTTTAAATGCTTCTACAATTGGTAACAATGGAGCAACCCCTACTCCACCTCCACACATTAATACCGTACCTACTTTTTCGATATGAGTAGCCTGACCTAGTGGACCTACTAAATCAGTAATATGATCACCAACATTTAAATTGGCAATTTTCCTGGATGTAACTCCAACTTTCTGAATGACAAGCGTTATTGTACCTTTCTTCACATCTGATGTGGCAATGGTTAAAGGAATACGCTCTCCTTTTTCATCCGGTTTCACTATTACAAAATGACCTGCTCTCCTTGCTTTTGCAATACGTGGAGCCTCCACTTCAAGGCGCACAACGTTATCGGAATAGTACTCCTTGTCTACAATTTTGTTCATAAAAGTTTTACAATTTATGTTCCTGGGTGCTATTTTCTCCTTTTTATACTTTTAGCGTTGCGAAGTAATTAAATATCCTACAATATTGTATATGTTTTAGTAAAAAAAACACCATGGCATTTGCAACATTCCTTATTTACACTGGATTTAAATTACATCAACTCTTCCTATTTTTGTTGATCTGGCTTAAACTATACATTGCATAAATTCTATTTTTGAAGTAGTTTAACAATAAAAAGCAATGAATACGGAGGCATTTTTTAAAATCACTTATGGTTTATACATCATTTCATCTCAAAATGATGAAATTAAAAATGGCTATGTTGCAAATACCGCTTTTCAGGTAACAGCAGAACCTGCTCAAATTGCCATAAGCTGTAATAAAGATAATTTTACCTGTGATTTAATAAAAAAGAGTGGCTTTTTCTCTATCTCCGTATTGAAACAAGAAACCAAATCTGATTTAATTGGATTATTTGGTTATCAAAGTGGGAGAACAACCAATAAATTTGAATCTACTCAGCATATTGTTTCAGAAAACAAAACTCCAATTGTAACTGAAGATTCTATTGCCTGGTTTGAATGTAAAGTAGTTAGTAACGTTGATGTTGGAACTCACTTGATGTTCATTGCCGAAATTATCGACAATGATTTATTAGATGCTCAAGCAAGGCCATTAACCTATGCTTATTATCATGAAGTAAAAAAAGGCTTTGCACCCAAAAATGCTCCAACCTATATTGATCAATCAAAACTTGATGGAAAAACACAAGAATCTCATAAAGACAACAAATATCAATGCTCAATTTGTAAATATATTTATGATCCTGAACTTGGAGATTTAGATCATGGTATCCCGCCCGGAACAAATTTTGAAGACTTGGGAGAAAATTGGTCTTGCCCCGTTTGTGGCGCTCCTAAATCTGCATTTAATAAATTATAAGACTAAATAAATTCACACGTAATAAATTAAATTTAAACAAAATGAACAGTTTAAAAGGAACTAAAACAGAGCAGAACTTACTTAAAGCTTTTGCCGGTGAATCTCAAGCACGTATGCGTTATGATTATTTTGCAAAACAAGCAAAAAAAGAAGGTCTGGAGCAAATTGCTGCTATTTTTGAAGAAACATCTTTAAACGAAAAAGAGCATGCAAAGCGTTTCTTTAAATTTTTAGAGGGTGGTGCTGTTGAAATTACAGCAACATATCCTGCAGGGATAATTGGTACTACCATGGAAAACCTTAAAGCTTCGGCAGATGGTGAAAACGAGGAGTGGACTGAGTTGTACCCTGAATTTGCACGCATCGCTGAAGAAGAAGGTTTTAAAGAGGTTGCTACTGCTTTTAAATTAATCGCTAAGGTTGAAGAAGCACACGAAGCTCGTTACCGTAAATTATACGACAACCTTGAGGCTGGTAAAGTATTTGAAAGTAACGGTAAGGTAATCTGGAAGTGCCGTAATTGCGGATATCTTCATGAAAGTGAAAAAGCTCCTAAAACTTGTCCTGCTTGTTTACATCCTCAATCCTATTTTGAGATTAAGGAATCTAATTATTAGACTTTTTTATGTAAATATTCAGAAAGGTGCAAGTTAATTCTAACTTTGCACCTTTCTTTATTTTGTAAAACATGAACAAGCAAGAAATAATAAACAAAGCCAAATCCTTTTTTGATGAAGGATACAACTGTTCTCAAGCCGTATTATTAGCATTTTCAGACCAATACCAAATAGATGAGCGTAGTGCTAAATTAATCTCATCAACCTTTGGGGGTGGAATGGGTCGATTAAAGGAAACATGCGGAGCAGTTACCGGTGGCTTTATGGTATTGGGTTTAGAATTTGGAAATGAGACACCTGATAACTCAAAGAAACTGGATGCCTACCAAAAAGTAAGAGAGCTAAATCAACAAGTTATTGATTGTTTTGGCACTAATAATTGTGCAGAACTTCTAAAACTGAGAGCTAAAGAAGTAGAAGAAAACAATCAAACAAAGGAAAACAATCAATATACATGTAGAAACATTGTTGCCAAGGTGACAGGAATGGTTTATGATATGATAAACACACAAGCCAATGAAAACACTGCTCTTAATACTTCTCAAATATTTAACAACTGATGTTGAATTCCATCAAAATCTTTAATAAACACCATGTATTTCTCCCCATCTACACTTTAGTTTTCTTATGCTGATAAAGTAGTAAAACATTTTTGTTATCATAAATTGAAAAGTAATAATTCAATTTTATAATCCATTGTGGCACACTTGATTTTACAAACTCAAATTTCTGTTGCGTCATGATCTGTTGAGCTTCACGAGAAGTTACTTCTTCTGCTCTAAGGGCTAAAAAATTAACCGCACCGCTTACCAATATAGAATCATGTAACTGAGCTAAACTATCAATTTCATAGTCATGATAGTTATCGTTCATATAAAAAGTTGCAGGCAAACCACGCCATGGATTATAGGGATTTCCTCTGTATATGTGAATGATATTAAAATCCTTATCAACTACATTATCATTAATCCATTTAGTTATTTCCATTCGGCCAATACCTGCTGATTTTGAACTTAAAGCAATTATCCCTATTGGATTTACCACAAGAAAGAATACCACTAGAATCCAGTTTATTAAACGCATATATTTCTTGTTTTCCAAATAATCATTCAAATACTTATATGCAGACATCATTACAAACGGAAACATATAAATAAGTGGAAACATAAACCGTTCCTCTTTGTGTGGAATTAATGTATGTACTATTACAAAAGGAATAATACACCACAAAAAAAGATTCTTATAATTTAAAACCAAAACAATCACAAAGGATAAAAACAATGGAATGCCAATAAAAATGCTTGGATATACCACCATTTTTCCAGGATAATAATACCATGGTTTCCCACCAAAAGTAGAAGCAACATCATTTACTACGTTTTCGTAGAAATAATTCCATGGTGAAAAAACAAATTCTCCATAAAACCATGAATCTATAAGTATTCCAACTCCTACCATTAATAAAAAACCTAACGATAATTTGATGATATCATGCCAGTTTGACTTATTAACAAACAGTAACCACAATCCAAAACCAAACGCAGCAAAGGCCATTTGAAATCTAAAAAGAAAACTCAGCCCCATTAAAAGACCAATCAACACTGTGTTCTTATGAGATTCTTTATGCCGGATAAAAGTTACCAAAGCAAGTATAAAGAATAATCCGGAGTATGTTTCAGATGAGAAGCGAACACTTATATACGGAATAAACCATAGAAAAAACGACAAAAGAAAATAACTACGATTTTGCCATTTATTTATGAAATAACTACTCGTATTTTTCACAAAAACACTAATAACAAGTAATGACAAAACAGCTGTTAAAATTCGTAATACACAAACTTGTATGTAAGGATCGGTAATATTTAAAATTAGTAGAAACTTAATAATTCCCAAGGCCACAATAGGTTGTAAGGTTGGCCTTAATCGTGCATTAAACTCCCATGCCATCTGATCTGGCGTAACCTTCCCCAGCTTGTGAGCCGCAAATTCAATGATTTGGTAATGTTCATCTGCATGATAGTAACCATGACTATTGAACGCGGTTATAACATAAACAAAAAATGCTGTAACAATAGTTAATAAAAAAAACTTATCTTTTTTCAAAATGCAAAATCTTACAATATTTCTTCAATTGAAGCACAAAAATATTATTTTTCAACATTTCAGCAATTACTATCATATTAATCGAATTATTTATTTAAAACGATGAAGGATAAAATCTAAAAATACTGCAAAACTTTTTTAACATGTTCCATTTCTAATATTCGCGGATGGTTTTGAGGATGTTCAACCACTTCGTGCTGCCAAGTTGTGTGAAAGGGAACATGAATACCAAATCCTCCTAATTCGACTACCGGTAAGACATCAGATTTCATGGAGTTGCCAATCATCAAAAATTCTCGTGGTTCAATATCTAAATGGTGAATTAGAGCGTTGTAACTTTCTGTATTTTTATCACTCATCACTTCGATGTGGTGAAAATACTTAATCAAGCCTGATTTCTTAAGCTTTCTTTCCTGATCGAGTAAATCTCCTTTGGTAGCCACAATTAACCGATATTTTTTTGATAGTTCTTTAAGTACCAGCTCGATGTCATCTAATAAAATAACCGGTTTGTCCAGCATATTTTTACCGATATTTACAATACCTAAAACATCAAGTGCATTAATGTTATTATTAGAAAGCAGGCAAGCTGTTTCGATAAGCGATAAAGTAAACGCTTTTATACCATAACCATAAATGGCCATATTAGCCATTTCAACCTCGTATAATGCTTCTAATGCATATTCCTTTGAGGCGTACTCGCTCACTATTTTAACAAATTCTAATTCGGCTTCTCTAAAAAAAGTTTCATTTATCCATAGAGTGTCGTCAGCATCAAAACCAATAACTTTTATATTTTGTAAATCATCCATACTACAAAGGTATATGATTTGCCCTGTCTAATAAAAATAGTTCTCAAAAAGCTTCAAATAGCGACTAATCATTTCACCATTATGAACTTTTACAACCTTTAAAAATTCAGACCCTTGCTTATACAAGCGTCTGTTATCAAAAGTCTTTGCTGTTTCATTAAGAACCTCTGCTAAACGGACATATAACATTTCTTCCGGAGCATCCTGAATTGCAAACCATAGTTTTGAGGCATTAAGCCTGAGTAAAGAAATGGCAGCAGGATCTCTAACCGGCTCAAAAATCTCTTCATTTGAAAACTCCTGATCTTGAGGTTTCCAATCTAAAAATTTACACAATTCATTCACAATATCATGAAGAAGTATTGGCTTCCTTAAATAACCATTAAATCCTTTTTTCAAGGCTTCATTTTCGGTGGCGATAAATGCAGAAGCCGTACATGCTACAACTGGTATTGAAGACGTTCTGTTATCTTTTTGAAGTTCATCAAAAGCCTGAAAACCACTAAGACCCGGCATGCGAATATCCATTAAAATTAAATCTGGCATGACTTTCTTTGCAAGCTCAACGGCTTCAACACCATCCTTAGCTTCAATAACTTTCAACTGATACGATTGTAAGTAATCGTTTAGAACTTCCCGGTTTTCTCTAACATCATCAGCAACCAAAATTTTTGCTGAACTAAAAACAACGTTAAGATTATCATTTACGATTTCATTATTAAACTTATTATTACTTTCTACAATTTTAATTCCCGGAATATAAACAGTAAACGTACTTCCCTCATTTACTTTGCTTTCCAATTGAATGCTTCCATTAAATAAATCTATAATTTTATTTGTAATACTTAATCCTAAACCGGTTCCTTCGAATTCACGATTGATAAATGGATCTTGTTGATTAAAATCTCCAAATACATGCTCTCGCTTAGAGAGTGGAATGCCAATTCCGGTATCTGAGACCTTTATGATAATATCCAGATATTCATTGCGCTTATTCTTTGCTTCTATCGAATATCCTACACAACCTTCCTTTGTAAACTTTATTGCGTTACTCAACAAATTAATGGAGACTTGACGAAATCTCAATTCATCAAGTTCTACGACAGCCGGAAAATCTTCAGAAATATTAAACGATAAATCCAAATGCTTGCTAATAGCTCGGTTCGAAAACAAACTTTCCAGAGTTTCCATTTCTTTTTTTAGAGAAACAGGTTTGTGTATAAGTTCCATCTTGCCTGCTTCTATTTTTGATAAATCCAATACATCATTTATCAAACCTAACAATAAGCGACTACTACTTAGTATTTTATCAACATATTGTTTATGAAACTGATCCTTTACCTTAATGTACAAAAGCTCTGCAAAACCAATGATCGCATTCATTGGAGTACGAATTTCATGGCTTATATTTGCCAAAAAAGTACTTTTTGAAATATTTGCTGCTTCTGCGGCCTCTTTGGCCTTTGCTAAAGAAACTTCGTTTTCTTTACTTTCGGTAATATCCTGAATTAATCCATATATCCGTTTTAAATTCCCCTGGCTATCACGTATTATTTCAGCCTTTTCTCTAATCCATATGACTGTTTTATCATTTTCTTTTGTAAACTGATAAATTGTATCAAAGTCACATTCTGGATTTGTAAGTGCTTCATTGTAGTTTTCAACTGCATGCTCACCTGTTAGCGGATTAGTTCGCATAATATTCTCTTTCCAATCTTCAAAAGAGTAAAAGCCTTTATCATAAATGGATAATATTCCATATATCTCTGCTAAATCGTTGGAACCATACATCCTATCGGGAGACTGCTCATAATCAATGTACCACGAAGCAGATTTTGATAAATTTAATGCCAGATTGGAACATAAATTGGCATGTAGCAACTTTTCTTCATATTTCTTTCTTTCTGATATATCTGTCACAACTGCCTGTAAAACGATCTCATTATTATACTCTGTACGCAACAGTGAGATTTCACTGGTTAATAATTCTCCATCTTTTTTCTGAAAAACCCATTCAAACTCATTATATCCTCTCTCATAAGCTTCTTTTATATTTTGAAAGGCGAGATTCTTAGATAGCCTTCCATCAGGTTGATATTCAGGAGATAACTCCGATGGTAGTTTTAACAAAAACTCTTCTTTTGATAAATATCCCATTGTTTCATAAGCACGCTTGTTACAGTCAACATATCTCATTTTAACAGGATCAACAATCACTATTGCATCCACAGAATGCTCAAATAGAGTTCTGAACTTTTTTTCCTGATCAAGTAATTCTTGCTCTCTAATTTTACTATCGGTTATATCTCTTGTTACTCCAAAAACCGTCATTACTTTCCCCTCATTATCTCTGATCACCTTAGCTTTTGAATAAATCCAAACAACTTGCCCATCATTCTTAGTATACTGACAAACCATTTCGATATTAGACTGTAGTGATGTAAATACATCATACCAATCCTCAATTACCTTTAAGCCTAATTCTTCATTCGTTTTTAAAATATTATCAAACCAATCTTTGATAAGAAATACAAGATTATCAGACCATTTCTCACCATACACTTCCGCTAATTTTTTACTGATAAAAAAATGATCCGGAGCTTTTTCAAAATCCACATACCAAGATCCGGCATTCGACAAATCTAAAGCAAACTCATAGAGAATATTTGTATTTACAATCTCTTCTTCTCTTTGTTTTTGAGCAGTAATATCTTGTGCAACGCCTTTAAAGCCCACAAATTCTTTCTGTTCATTAAATATTGCATTTCCATGAATAAGAACAGTAATGTGTGAGGTATCTTTACACAACATTTTGCATTCCAAATTCTTTATTGGCTTCAGCTGCTTAATACTGTCCTCAAAAACGTTTTTGACATGACGTTGAAGAATTTCGGGGAAGAAGGAAAAAAAAGAATGATTAATTAATTCGTCTGTAGAATATTTTGTTTTTTCATGGATGTTTCCATCCACCATTGTATAGATCCAATTACTGTCTAATTCCCACACCCAATCGACCATTCCATAAAATATGGCTTCGAAATCACATTTAGTTTGATGTTTTTCCATACAAAGGATTAAAACTAACACTCAATTCATTGTAAATTAATAATAAATCGAGAGCAATTCAAGTCTTTTGAAATAGCTCAAGGAATCTTCACGGAGAATATCATACTAACCAAAAAAGCCCCTTACTGCTAAGTAAGAGGCAAATCTAAAAATTAACCTATTTATTACAATTGAACTTCCTGACCTAAATGTAGTTCTTGTGCTTTTTCATACACCAGTTTTGCGGCAAACAGGTCAAATATTCCACTTCCTGCCATTTTAAACAAACGCGTTTCTCTAAAACTTAATTCATTGGCAGAATTAATTAAATCTGCTAGAATTTGAATCTTCTCCGGTTTAATCAACTTATTATCAATCGGAAATTTCACATCTCCGGAAACTATCTTAGCTCGATCAGTATCTATCCAAATTTGATCGATTAAGCGGTAAACTGACTCAGGTAATTCTTGCATTTCTTGTTTATAGGAACCTACAGCAATAAGTGTTTTACCTAATAATAAATCTTCTAAATTGGGCAAGACCGGTTCAGTTGAAGTTGTAGCTGTAATAATCACTTCACTGTGAGAGGCTACCTGCATAGCATCTTCACAAATAGCAACATCTAAATCCGGTAAGCGCTCATTTACAAAATGAATAAAATCCTGAACGGCTTTAAAAGATTTGTCATAAACATACACTCTTTCAAAGTCACGTTCTGAAGCAGCCATCCAGGCTATATGACGAGCCAACTGTCCGGCGCCTATAATACCGAGCGTATCTGCCATTGGATCTGCCAGATGACGTATTCCTACAGCTGCAACAGCTGCAGTTCTCATAGCCACTAACTTCGAGCCATTAAAGAAAGCTAAAGCTTTACCTGACCGCTCTTCATTTAAAACTAACTGCCCATGAACAACAGGCTCCTCAGACCCATTATTAGATGGAAATACAGATAATAATTTAGTGACAAACATATCGGGACCGATGGAAGGCATTACGATGAAAGAGTTTTCTCCCATCTCTACATGCATTCTATCCGGTGTATAATAATCTTTATCCGCAACTGCTTTTAAAGCTAACTCCATCACATCTGTCCATAAGTTAGCGGGAGCTGATTTTTCAATATCCTCTGCTGAAAATACGATCATAATTAGGTTGAAATAATAGTGTTCTACATCACTTTTCTAGGTTTAAGATAGAAAATATTTCAATAAAAGTACATTAAATAAGCAAATAGCCTTACCGAAAATTCGACAAGGCTATTTTTATGAAACAATTATTCTGCTATTTCTAAATTAAGCTGTTGGAATTCCTCCCATACCAAATACCATTGCCAAAAGTGCTACGGTCTCGATGATACCCATAGCAGCAATGTACATACCGGCACCTTGCTTATCGTCTACAGCTAAGTTAGAACAAGCTGCTGCACCTGCTTTACCCTGCATAATGGCAGAAGCAGCAATGGCAATACCAACAAATAGGGCAAAAATCATTTGGTTTAAGTAACTATCCGGATTTAAGTTGGCACCTGATAAGGCATTCATGAAAATCATACCGTAAATAACCTGACTTAATGGCATCCCTACCATAGCTAATGCTAAAGAAGGAAGCTTCTTTTTGTCTTTGATGGATTGTTTCCAAAGTCCCATGGCTCCTAAAGCGGCAATACCTGTTCCGATTGCTGAACCAACACCTGCGATACCTAATGCGATGGCGTGACCGCCAAATCCTGTTACTGCTGTTAAAAATGTCATTTTATTTATATTTTTTTAGATTACTTATTAATTTGATCCGCATTTACGCATAATTATTTTAACACAGAGGCACAAAAGCACAGAGTTAATTTGTAGTAAACTATAATACTCGGTGTACCCACCTGCATCGGGTAGGTCTTCGACTCTGTGATAATGTTTTTTGATGTTAAACCATTTTTTTTATTATGCATAAGTGCAGATATTCAATTTACTTATTTTTTAATTTAAACGGATTGTATTCACTGCCGGAGAATTCGACACCTGCGTGACCTGCATACTCCAACATGTTTAAGCGAACGCCATGAACCAATACTGCCATTGCAGCCAGAGACATGTTCAACCCGTGTCCGAGAACTAATATTATTACCGCACCTATGCCCGATGCTACAGTAGTTATGCCATCTCCAATTGCCATATCATTAAAACTGGTGGCCATTAATACTGTTGATAATCCAACAGCGTACAAGCGAATGTATGAGATAATGTCTGAGAATCCGTTTATCACACTAAGCGGTAAATTCCCTAAGGAGCTTAACATTCCCTTGAAGAAACTTTCGCCCGGAGTGGAAAACAAGGAAACCAACACAGCTCCTCCTACAAATAACCATAGCATTATCGACGGTGCCGGAATGGTTAAAACCATTTGACTAACCATAAAATACAAGCCCCAAACAATGGATATCCACCCCAATTGTGCAATGGCTTTTACACTGTTGATGTATTTCCAGGCTGTTTGCAAATGACCGATGGTTAAATGCACTGCTCCAATGGAGAACATAAACTTCTGGATGAATAAATTATCGCCACCGAAACTTGCCAATTGATTCACCCTTAAATCACTCAAGAACTGAATATTGGCAATGGCTTCCGAACCAAAATAGGTTCCGGTTAACACTCCCCATACCATGATGGAAAAGGATAGCGTGTACATCAACTGAAACTCAATTTGTTTGGCAAACTTCTGTTTCCAATGCGCCAAAATGGTTATCAATAAAAACACCAAACCGTAACCGGCATCGCCTACCAGAATTCCTGTAAAGAAGGTAAAGAATATCAAAAATACTTTTGAAACATCCAGCTCCATGTAACCGGGAACTAATCCCATAAAGCTCATTACCGGACGAATTCTGTTTACCCATTTTGGAGAACGAAGTAAGGTTGGTACTTCATCGGCCTCTTCGGGAGATGGGTCTTCAATTACATAGCCCCAATGATTTTGCTCTGCTGTGGCAATTAACCCTTCAATGGCATCTTCGGGAATATATCCTTTCCAGCATCTTGCATGATTCTCTATGGCATAACCTCCATACTGCACATTGCGCACATCTAAACGCCTTTGTCGTTCGCTTAATGCTTGCTCAAGTACATGCTTATGAGCAGCCAACTCTTTAAGTGACTTTTTTGTTTTATTAATCTGATTTCTAATTTCGGAAATCGTCACAATCACTTCTTCCCTGTTGATGCCCGGAAACTTAACTTCTTCGAAATCTAAGGTATCATTCGCATCTTGAGAAATAAGAGCGACTTGATTTAAGTCGTTACACTTTCCAAGAACCTGAATATCTTCGCGTTTAGCAAGCGCTTTCAACTCCTTATCACCCAACAAGTATAACTTTATGGATACGCCGTTTTCGTGCAACAAGTCCATATCAGAAGTAGAAATATTTCCCCAACTCTTGTACCAATCTTCGGCTGCATTTAGCTCTGCCAATTGACACTCAAGATGAAGAAGATTCTTATCAGCTTCTAACACTTCGTCCATGAGCGCAATTTCACCTCGCTCCATGCCTTGGTATTTACTCTTATCGGCCTGAGTTGCTATCACTCCTTCTACCGGAGTATTTAAAACTGCAAGTGCTTTTTCTAACTGCTGAATACGGAATGCAACCCGGTCAATAGACTCGTCTTTGGCAGGCTGGAAGGGTGTGATATGCATAACGCCCAGTTGTCCCAAAACAGTAAGGTCTGTATCGATACTATTATCGGAACAGGACATGAAAAGCATTAGTTTTTTCATTTTTGTAATCATACTAACACCTCCTCTTGTTTACCGGTTTTTACAACTTTTGCCGTAGCAATGGTTAAACGCTCATCATCTTGCAGTTTCTGACCAATCTTACGAATAGCCATCTTTGCATTAGGGATTCGACGGTTCTCGAATAACTTCACACGTGCACGTACATCCAGCAACTCCTCCTCTAACAACACAATTTGTTCTTCGAGGCATTTTATTTCGGCCAATAACTGCAATTGCTCTTGCATTAATTCAATGGCATCGTCGACCCACAAGGGCGTATCATCATCAATGGGCATCACATGGAAATCGACGCTCTCGTATTGTTGTACTCGCACCCCGGCAACATCAACCGCTTTTGTGTTGACTTTGTTTACTTTAATAAAGGCATTGACATCCACGTAAGCATCGCTCATAACAGCTAACCAAGGCTTTGCCTTTTGCGTGTTCGCATCAATCACTTGACGAATTTCATCAATGCGCTCTGTAATAGCGTTAACGGTGGCCATTAAAGATTTCTCCATGGCTTCGAACAAAGGCAGCATGCGCTGAGACACTTTCAGAATTTTCTTCTGCTTGGCGCGCTCTGTTTTTGTGTATTTAATTTTTACTCCTGCCATTTCTAAGCCTCCTCTTTTTTAGCCGGATTAACAACAGAAGCTAAAACCTGCGCACCACGTTCTTCATCAAAGGAATGTAAACGATTTAAAATCTGTAATTTCAGTTTATAAACCACCACTTCGGTAAAGGTGAACGTTTCGTTTGCACCGGCAGATTCCAATTCATCCCATTGCAATTGCATAATCATCTTCTCGCGCTCCAATGGATTAGCTCCTAAAACCGCTTTGGGAAGACGATTGAGATTTGGGGTTCTGCTTTGAGCTTTAGCATTCCGTATTTCGGAACAGTCTTGACGCACATCATCCAACAACTCATCAATGCTTTTTAAGCCGCTTTTGGTTCCGTTGCTATCGCTTTTACGGATATCGGCAGCTTCGAGCTTTTTAAAATGCTTAGTCGACAATTGACTTTTAGCATCCTTATTAAACTCATCAAGTGTGATGGTCGGATTTTGTCCGAAAGTCAACGCCGGTAAACTACACATTAAGTATACCAAGTTTGACATGACTATTCCTCCGTGTTTTTAGTGATGCGTTCTACCAAGTCTTTATTTAAAAGTGAAAACAAACCTTGCTTTACATCTTGAGAACTCAGTACGAACTCAACCCCTTTTTTATCAGTTGATTTAACCACAATTTTAGCTTCACTCTTTGCTAATGGTTGAAGTTCGATTTGGTCTTTTAAGGCATTCTCCAATAAAAATGCTTCTACTTTTTGGCTCATCTCGGGAGCAAGCATCACTTTTTTATTGCCCGAAATAGAATCTACAACAGCTTTGGTCAGCTCTTTCATGTATTCTTCTTGGGTGAATAAACCTTCACACAATGAACCGAATACCGATTCCATGTGCTTTAAAACGGACACTTTAGTCGCTTCAACCATATCGCGCGAAGCTTGCGCAATTGCTATTTGTGCATTTTTATGCGCTTGTTCTGCTTTGGTTGTAGCTTCTTCTATTATATTTTTTTTGATTGATTCTGCTTCTGCAATAAGCGCATCTGCTTCTTTCTTGGCAGCCTCAATGATACGTTGTTTTTCTGCTTCTCCGGCATTAATGCCTTGCTCCTTAAGCTTGGCTACAATGCCTTCCAGATTTTCTTTATTACTCATTGGTATTTGTTTTACGGCTATTTTTGAGCTTCTAGCTGTTAGCTATTAGATGTTCATAGCTCATAGATAATTTTTCTCCTACCTGGAAATCTCGGACTACGGACTTCCCCCGATAGCTATCGGGGCTCCGAACTAACTCTTAATTCCAATACTGCTCAATAAGCTGTTTACTTAAACCGGTTTCTGTTGGCTCGAAATGTTTTTTCAAGATGTCCCAACATTTATCTAAGGCCGGTTCCAGCTCAATTGGTTCACCAAAAGGCTCTTCGATGTGCTCGATAAAATCAGCACGGTAGCGAAGTAGTTTTTGAGAAAAAGCATCGTTTGCAGCACCTACTTCCGAAGCTTCGTAAGCTTTTTCGGCATCGGCTAATAACGAAGCCATGGCAGTCATGATAGCACGGTGGTCGTTACGGGTTTTACCGTTTACACCTTGCTTTAATCGAGATAGAGAACGAGCTAATTTAAGCTTGCCATTTTCTAAAAAGAACTGTCCTTCGGTGATGTAACCGGTGTTATCAGGCACAGGGTCTTCTAAGGATTCAAGAGTTGTTGCACCGATAATGGTAATGGAACCTTTACCTTCGATATCGGCAGCCACCTCGTATCGCTTCGCTAATTCGGAATAAAGAGAACCCGGATAACCTTGTAAGGAAGGAATCATATCCTGGTAGTTGGCCACGTTACGTAGGATGTTCGACCAGTTAGTCATATCGGTTAAAAGCACCAATACATCTTTACCATCGTCGGCAAATTCGCGAGCCACACTCAATGCTACATCCGGTAACATTAAACCTTTAATCTGAGAATCGCCGGCTAAGTGCGTAAACATGATGGTTTTATCGATGTTACCCGAAGCAGATAATTGCTCTTTAAAGTACTCGTACTCATCAAATTTAAGTCCGATACCGGCAAAAATAATCACATCGGCCGAAGCTCCTTGTGCAATTTGAGAAAGCAAACGGTTATAAGGCTCTGTAGGACCTGCGAAAATTGGAATTTTCTGCGATTTCACCAAGGTATTGAATACATCAATCATTGGAATACCCGTCCATAATGCTTGCTTTGGCACTTCACGAACAGTCGGATTTAAAGTATCTAAACGCGTAGAAACTTGTTTTTCGAAAATCACCTCAGGACCACCGTCTGCAACCTGACCAATACCATCGAAACAACGTCCTAACATTTTAGGTGAGTAACCGGCCGTAAGTGGTAACTCGTGCATGCGGATTTTTGTTTTGGTGCTTAATCCGGCAGTACCGTTAAAAACCTGAAAACGAGTAGAATCTTCGGTAATATTAATGGCTTTGGCAAAGGAAAGACTTTGGTTAGTATCTGCCTCTAAAAGCTCTACCACATGATTTAAAGCCACACCAGGGTTACCTTCTACCGAGATTAACGCTTTGCCAACTTCACTTATTTTATTTATTTCTTTACGTATCATAGTGCGTACTCCTCCTGTGCTACAAATTTTTCAATTTTTTCGGGCAGCGTTGAAATTTCTTCGTCTGTAACAGCATTCGAATTCCAATCTCTCCACCACTGACGTAACTCATCGAACTTCGTTTTAATCATGCTCTTCAATTCTTCGTCATTCATTGCATCACGGTCAAATTCCATCGAAGAATTAAGTAAATTTTGAACACCTTGATTAATCACTTTTAGACGTTCAGGACGAGTACAGGCATCTACATCATGAAAGGCATTTTGCTGCATGACGCAAAAATCAACCGTTAAACCTTTCTGATACTGAATATATTTTTCAACGGGTACTTTTTTTAACCCTATTGTACTAATGGTCTGATCAATGTCGTTTGCTTCGTGTAAGATATCTACCATATCTTGTCGGTGTTCCCACGAAATAAAACTATCGTAAACCGAGTTGGTATACACCAATGGGTCGATAGCAGGGTATTTTTTAGCATCAGCCCGATCTTGAGATAAGCCCCAGAAACCTCCGGTAGAATCCATTGTTGCCTGAGTAACCGGCTCTTGAAAGTTACCTCCCGCAGGTGAAACGGTTCCGATAAATGTTAACGAACCACCAGTACCTCTGTCGGCACCGGCACGCTGGTACATCCCTTTTATCTGATCCGGAATATCCATTGGAAACGCTTCAGGTCCCGGAATATCTCCCTGACGACCACTACGCTCACGAAGCGCCTGTGCCCAACGCGATGTAGAATCGGCCAATAACACCACGTTATAGCCTTGGTAACGGTAATACTCCCCTACTGTTAAAGCAATAAATACACTGGCCTCACGAGCCGCAACCGGCATCGAACTGGTGTTACCAAAAATACACATGCGGTTCATTAAAGACTCACCTGATGAAGGGTCTTTCAACTCGGCAAATTCTTTAAATACCTCTACCGCCTCACCGGCGCGCTCACCACAAGCCGCCATAATGATGATATCGGCCAAGGCATATTTACACAAGCAGTGCTGTAATACCGTTTTACCGGCTCCAAATGGCCCCGGATTACCAACTGTACCGCCGTAACCCACAGGTGCCAATAGGTCGATAACACGCACTCCTGTTGAAATAGTTTCGGTAGGAATCGCTCTTGCTTTAAATGGAATAGGTGATTTTACAGGCTGACGAAAAACTAATTTTAACTCGTGCTGTTTTCCTTGTTCGTCAGAAACAACTGCTACGGTTTGAGTAATGTTTACCGAGCTTTTTTCGATGATGCTCTCAACTTTGCATTTACCGAAATCGAAGGGAACCAATATTTTGTGGTTCAATTTACCTTCCGGTACGGCACCAATGGCGTCACCTCCCGAAACAGTATCTCCAACTTTTACAGAGGGTGTAAAAACCCACAGTGCAGTTTCGTCCAATGCAGGGGCTTTCATACCCGGTTTTAAGTAAGGGTCTTCCTCACTTAATTTGTACAAAGGATTCTGTAATCCGTCCCACACACTGGTTAACAATCCCGGGCCCAAAAGTACCGAAAGCGGTTTACCCGTAAAGACCACCTCGTCACCTATGAGTGCACCGGTTAAATCTTCGAAAACCTGCATTTCTACAATACCTGCATCGGCATTTTTAGGATCGGGTTGAATTTGCAAAACCTCTGCGGAGAGAGATTTTCCGTCGACTGCAATTTCTGCAGTTTCTCCCATTATCACATCATCAAAAAACCTGGCTTTCACCAACGAATCCTGGATGGCAATAAGAGTTCCTTTCCTTTTCATTTTTTCGCTATTCATAATTTTTAGATTACTACCCTAAATTTCTTTTTTGCAAGAAAGCCTTCCCATTGATCACCACAAGATTTCTCCTGTGGGTATTTTCTTACAAACTGTACTTTACCTTTTTAGAAATAAAAATATGTAGCTGAACTTGCTTGTTTTTTATTTTGATTTATTTTGATGCTCTAAAATTATTCCTTGTTCCATATAATTAAAAAAAAATGTGACTCAACTGCTCTTATCATGGACTGAAATGTAAAACTTTCAGAACCAAGCCAATCATAACCTAACATATAAACAATTATTACAATCACACCCCTACATTCTAGAGGAGATAATATTTATTATTTTTAAGGATTTAGAAAAGGTAAAAGCATTAAATTTCAGATAATCTGCACACGTTATGTGCAATCATCAGATCACAATTCATTGGTTTTAAAACTATTATCATTGGGAAATATCGAAAACAGCTCATTTAAAGGGCACGCAATCATCAGTTAAAATCAAAACTAATAATCACATATAAGCCCAAACGAGTTTTTCGTTAATGGAAGCTAATGTCGATTAATTCGACATCATCCTAATTATTATAACAACCCCTAATTGATAAAAATTATCAATAAAAACCTTTTGACGCGATAAAAGTATTATTTTTTTTTAATTCACATGAAAAAAAACATTCGCATCAATCCCAACCTCATTCAAAACAGGGGCTCATTTCAAAATCAAAACAATTACATCTACTGACACCCATTTAATTAGCCCTTTTAAACAAAATCATAAAAAACAAAACCCCAGAAACTAAGCTTCCGGGGTTTTATTCTAAAAACTCAACACAATCTAATGTTTCACAACTTTGGTAGTAAAGTCCAATTCAGGGATCTTAAGGATATAAACTCCACGACCAAACTCATGGAATGATTCTGAAATAACATTTGAACCTACAGATAAGGTTAAACTTGTACGAATAACTTGTTCACCTAATGTATTGACCACCATTATTTCGACTGATTTATTCTCACCACTGTTAATTTTAACATTTAGTTTGTTTTCAAGTGGGATTGGATAAACCTGAATATCATTTGACTGCTTTACATTTTCAACAGAAACAGGTAAACCATCTCCATTATTTAATTTTAATCCTATGATAACTGGATCGTGATCTGATGAACGATAAGGATCTGCGACATACATATCTCCCGCTTGATCGTATCCCAACATAGATGGCTCGATTGAGTTAATATGCCATACTTTAGTGTCTATCACTTGTGCCAACATTGATTCGTTTGCGATACCATAATCTAAATTACCGGCCTGTCCATCAAAAAAATAAGAGTAATCCTCTTCATTTAATAAATTAACAAAACCTTTTGATTGGAACATATCTATCGGATCTTCTTGGGCATAAGAGTTTAAATCACCAATAACCAGATAATCATCGTCTAAACAATTGGTGGGATCATGAGCTAACCATTCAGCCAAAGTTTCTGCTGCTAATGTTCTGGTAGCACTGCAATTTCCCTGACCATCATTATTATCCGGATCACCTATGGCATCACAATCGGAACCTTTAGATTTAAAATGATTTACCACCACAGTAAATGTCTCGCCGGTAACTTTCTCTTTAAAAGTTTGAGCTAAAGCAGGGCGGTTCTTTATATCATTAAAATTGACTGAGAAGTTATTGTCTAAAATCGCATATTCGCCAATAGCATCTACTGTTGTTTTGTTGTAAAGAAGACCTACTTTTATTTCATCGGCAGAACCATCGGCAGATTTAATTCTTCCTGTTGAAATGTAATCATAAGCATTTGCTCCCAATTCAGAATTGATGGCATTTGTTAAATGCTCGATGGCACTGTAACCATTGTCATCATCATTTTCTATCTCCATTAAACCTATCACATCACCATTGATAGCTGTAAGTGCTGAAACAATTTTCTGTGCTTGTTTTTCAAAATCATCAAGCGTTTTAGCTCCGCGCGAAGTTGGGAATCCTCCACCCCTACCATCTCCATTAAAGTAATTCAACACATTAAAGGTGACAACTTTTAATGTAGCGTCTCCAACACTTGGTACGCTTTCACGAGTGGCATAAGAAAATTCTGGTTTTTCTACTGGATAAACCCGGTATTCGTTGAAACCATAGGTTAATATTCCGGTTAATCCCTCCACTGTTGATCCTGCAGGTACTGTATTATTGGCATTGATGTATGGGATTGGAGATAAATTTGAGCCGGTACGGGCATCATCCAACACAAAGTTATTTCCTCCTATATTCTTGCGGTAAGCATTTACTGCATCAACATTGGATGATCCACTCGTTGTGTTTCCATCACGATTGGCATCATTGGGATCTACTTGTTGGGTTGGCTGATAAAGAATACCATTGGCAGACAATCTTAATTCACCATATTTACCCACGTTACGGTTCTCTGTTACTGTTAATTCATCGGTAAAAGTAACTAACATGCTCTCGTATTGCTCAAACTCTTCTTTGGATGCCAAAGGAAGCTTAATAGTAACAGGAGTCGGTATATCATTATCTGACGAAAGCACTTTGAGATGACTGACATCTTTCAGTTCGGTTAAATTAAAATATTCGGTTACCGTTGCACTTACTTCCACCATGTCACCTTTGGACACTTCTTGAGTTGTATAAACATAAATGGCATCGGATGTTTTTTCATTTCCATCACCATCAACATCTTGCATATAAAACCCGTTAACTGTACCTGTGTATCCGGCACCTTCATAAGGTTCTACCCCATTAAAAACAGCAGTTACTATCCCCTGTACAGTTACCTTCGAATTGATATATGGTGATTCATCTCCTTCGCCCTGAATCATAGTAATATTAACACTTCCTCCATCATTAATAGGCTCCGGCGTAGAAATATGAAATTCATCCAATAAAAACATACGGCTTTGACCGCTGGATGCACCTTCAGAAACATATTTAAATCCGATGTAAGCATCTTTATTAATAAATGACAAATCAATTTCTTCTGACTTTGCAAAGGAGGGTGAAATGGCATTACTTCCTTCGGTAATTTCAGTCCAGTTAAAGGTAGTAGGATCGCTTATTCCATCGTAATCGGTTGAAAACACCATGATTGGCATTGGTCCATCGTACTGCACTTTTGAAGCAAAGGTGATTACAAAATCATCAACTCCCAGTGCTAACAATGGCGAAATAACCCAAGCCTGTCCGGCACCAACGCTATATCCATTGGCCTTAAGAGAATAATCCCCGGTTGGTTTTTCGAAGCCATCAGAACTGCATGTTATTAAACCATCTGTTCCAATACTCTGTACACTCCATCCTTGAACAGCAAAATCTCCATTTTCACAATAATTATTAAAGTTTTCATGAATCAGTACATTGGACTTGATTACCACATCATCAATGCGATAAAAACCACCAGTTCCGGCACCGGTACCGGTTGATGTATATTTAAAGGCTATATATACATCACCAGTTATACCTTTCAGACTGATATTGCCGGAATTAATATAATCATAAGAATTACCTGATGCTACCGCTGCTGTTGCTTCTTCATGAAGTGTCCATTCAGCGTTATTTGGATCTTCTTCGCCGGTATAATTTGTTGAATAAAGCACCTGAAGTGCCGGACCACTGTATTTAAGCATTGAATTGAAGTTTAGGATGTAATTTTTTCCTTCTTCAAAGCTCAAGGCTGGAGTAATTAACCAATCTTCTGAAGCTACATCTGCTCCGTATCCATTTATTTCAAGAGCGGCATCTCCACTTTGTCCCGACGCTCCACGGCCATCTGCTGTACAACTCCAGTCTTTGTTTGAGGCTACACTATATATAGACCAGCCTGAGGTCACAATGGCTTCACAGTCATTGAAGTCCGCAATAAAAACAATATTTGAAATTGCTGAATTTGCAAAAAAACTCGTGTTAAAAAGGATTAGTGCTAATCCTTGCAAGAGAAATCGTTTAAACATTTTTTCCTAGTTACTATTAGACATAATTTTTTCAATACAAGTCTAACGCTTCATAAGCTGATGAACCGTAAATGAATCTAAACAATAGATTAATTCTGGTTAAAACTGACTTATAAGTTAATGAATTGTGAAGAAAATTTGGCAATAGGAATATTCCAGTTTAGACTGATTTAACACAGGGCATACTATAATGAAGGAATTATTTAGATTTAAAATCACAGACTATTTACCTTGTTTGTTCTATTGTTTGAAGATTAATTAATTCTTGAATTTAGATTATTAAAGAAGAAATTCGTGAGCAATCACCATTAAAAACTACCTTTGCGCAAAACAATTACAATGCACGATTACAACGAAACCATTTGCGCCATATCTACCGCCCAAGGAATGGGTGCCATTGCTGTTATCCGTATAGCCGGAGAAAATACTTTTACTGTTTGTGATAAAGTATTCCGTTCTGTAAAAGAGGGAAAACGTATTGCTGAGCAAAAAGCTAATACCGTTCACTTTGGTAGTATTTACGATGGCGAAAAAGATATTGACGAGGTTTTGATATCTGTTTTTCGTGCACCTCACTCCTTTACCGGTGAGGATATTGTGGAAATTGCATGCCACGGTGCGCCTTATATACAGCAACAGATCTTACAACTTCTTGTTAGAAACGGTGCGCGTTTGGCTACTCCCGGAGAATTTACCCAACGTGCCTTTCTAAATGGTAAGATGGACCTTTCGCAGGCTGAAGCCATTGCTGATTTAATCCACTCTAAATCAGAAGCTGCTCGCCGTGTAGCACTTCAACAAATGCGTGGAGGTTTCTCGAATGAGCTGATGAAATTGAGAATGGATCTTCTGAGTTTCATTTCTCTGATTGAATTGGAGCTAGATTTTAGTGAAGAAGATGTGGAATTTGCTGATCGCACTCAACTAAACGAACTGGTTGAAAAAATTGAAAAGCTTCTGACAAAACTGGTAAAGTCTTTTGATTTAGGAAATGCCATTAAAAATGGAATTCCGGTGGCCATTGTTGGTCATACCAATGCCGGAAAATCAACCCTACTTAACACCTTACTACAAGAAGATAAAGCTATTGTATCAGATATTCATGGTACGACCCGTGATGTAATTGAGGATACTTTAAATATTGAGGGTATTACTTTCCGTTTTATCGATACAGCCGGTATTCGCAAAACAGATGATACCATCGAAAACATTGGTATTGACCGTACCTACAGTAAACTTAAACAAGCTACTATTGTACTTTTAATGCTAGATGTGAACGATTCAGACGAAAAGGTTCATGAAGCCATTGCCGATGTTAAAGGCCGTATGCAGGAACATCAACAATTGATTGTGGCGATTAATAAAACGGATTTAATTACAGCCCAAGAAGCAAGTGACCGTTTTAAGAGAAATGTATTTAATGAACTTTCTAACAATGATGCGATTGTACCTATTTCGGCCAAACAACAAACGAACATTGATACTTTAACGGCTGAATTATTAAAAACGGTAAACCTTGCTGCGGTAGATAATGATGAAGTGATTGTAACAAATGTGCGTCATTATGAGGCTTTACAAAAGGCTTTGGAGGCTATTCACCGGGTGAATGATGGCTTACACTCCGGATTAGCCAGTGATTTTGTAGCGCAGGATATTCGTGAGTGTTTGCAATACTTGGGAGAGATTACTGGGCAGATTAATACGGATGAAGTGTTGGGGAATATTTTTAAAAATTTTTGTATCGGGAAGTAATTAATCGACTAAATACCTGCCACGTACATAGTAATATCCAATAATACATTGAGATATGAAAAACCAATTACATACAAAAATATGCAAAACCGCATTTACCATTTTCAGAGCATGGACCAAGCGAGCTGCCATAAAATATCCTGATTTGGATTTCACGATAAAGGACGAAACACTTTTGGTAAATGATTTTGAAGAAAGCTTGCAAAAAGCAGTGGAAAGCTTGGCTTTGAAAGAAAAAGAAATTAAGAGTATCGATGATGATTTTAGGTTTGGGTATTTCGTAGGTACAGTGCAAGGTTATCTTGATTCAACTTGGATATTTGAATATATCGCTAAACACTCTTCAGAATATAGATATTATCTAGCTTGTAAAGCCCTTTTGGAATATTTACGTTTTGACACTTTAACAGGAACAAGAGTGAATAAACTGTATAATGCCATACTTGAATCGGAAACAAACCTACAAAATATTCAATCCAAAATAACGGAGCTGAAAATAGAGAAATACAAGCTAGATGAAGCCGCTTCCGAAAAGCAGTATCTCGAAAAAAGTAGCCCTATTTATACTTATCTCGAAAATCAGTTGAGCCGACATATTGTTGAAAATATGGAAAAGCACAACATTTCAATTATGCCGGCACTTGACAGCTATTTTTCAATGAATTTCATTTATGAAATAATGCGTTATTATGAGGAATAAGATCTTTTCACAAGCTAACTTTCTGCTTTTATTGATTAACGAATTATCCAACATTTACCCTAGTTTTTAAACTATCAATTTCTACAAATATACCATCTGCTTATTCCTCTCTAAACATCTCGCCAATTCTCTGACTATAACCTCCTTAAAGGCAGTTCCATCATATAATTTCTCAAGATTAATCTCGCCATCCTATGTAAGAAATTCTTCAATTGTTTCAAGGAAGTTTATTTGAACTGAGCTTAAACGGTTTTTATTTATAAAATCAGAAAACACACTACCAACCTTATCTTTACTGAGTTCTATTAAATAAACAATAAAATCGATTAAATATTTGATATTTATGTAATTCAATCGGACTCTCATTAGTTAATTATTTCCACTATAAAAAAACACTATATTATTGTAGCACAGTGTTTTTTTTCATCTTCGTAAAGTAGAATAAGTAAATAAATAAGGTCAGTATATAGGGGAAACATCATTCTGTATGTCGTTAAAGTGAAACACGAACTGTTAATAAATTATATAAATATGAAGATTTTTACTTACAATCGGTTTGTTCCCTTATTTTTACTTACAGCGGCTCTGGTATTAAGTACCAATTCTGTTTATGCAAACAAAACAGGAAACCCTAACTACCTAAGCGTTTCGGGAAATAAACTATATGATAGCCATGGCAAGGAAGTTAGGCTTACAGGTGTAAATTGGTTTGGTTTTGAAAATGGCGAAGTAATTGATGGTCTTTGGGCGCGTGGTTACAAAAGTATGTTAAACCACATAAAAGAAATAGGGTTCAATTGCCTACGATTACCTTGGTCAAATGAAAGATATCATGACACAAATAGCCATGAAGGCGCACTTAATGCATGGACTCCATTAGGAAAGGATGAAAACCTGGAATTGCACGGAAGTACCGCATTCGAAGTCTTAGACAAAATTATTGATTATGCAGCTTCAATAGATTTGAAAATTATTTTAGATAATCACTCAAGAAAAGACGGTGGCTATAGTGGTGAGGATTTATGGTATACCGGAAGCTTCTCGGAGGAAGAATGGATAAAAGATTGGGTAGAAGTAGCACAAAGATATGCAGGAAACGATGCCGTAATTGGTATGGATATAAATAACGAACCTCACGATAGAGCTAGCTGGGGTACAGGTATCGCAGAGCATGATTGGGCTATAGCTGCTGAAAAATGTGGTAATGCTATTCTGGAAGTTAATCCTGATGTAATAATTATTATTGAAGGTACTGAAAACTTAAATGGAATGGTAGACGAGGCCGCTGAATATGACACAAGCATTCCCAAAGCCCCTCCCGGTTTAGGAAACGGATATTGGTGGGGAGGCAACCTACAAGGCGTAAAAAGACGTCCTATTAAATTATCAAACCCAAATAAATTAATATACTCACCACATGAGTATGGCCCTCATGTTCATGAACAAGCTTGGTTTAAAGACGGTAGCGGTTTTCCTGATAATATGGCTGAAATTTGGGATCACCAATTTGGTTACCTGACAAAAGAAGGTATTTCTCACCTTTTAATTGGAGAGTTAGGTATAGCTGAACCCGGAGGTAAAGACGAAATTTGGTTTGATACTTTCCTTAAATATATGGGAGATCAACTAATGTCCTATTCTTGGACTTTTTGGTGCTGGAATCCTAACTCCGGAGACACAGGTGGGATTCTACAACAAGATTGGGCTACCGAAGAAACTTGGAAAGTAGACTACCTTAAGCCTTACCTTGCGCCAATGATTGGAAATATGAATGGATCCGGCGCCCCTTCAACTCCTACAAATACTTTGAATCCAGAACAAAATGAAATTAAAGTATTCCCAAATCCTGCAAAAAATGTAATTAATGTTTCGATTGAAGGTGAATATAAAATTGAGATTTATACAATACTTGGAGAAAAGATATTTGAAAGAGAGGCAAACATTAATACTAGTTTGGTAAATATCGATTTTCTAAATGCCGGAAATTATTTTATGGTTCTTAGCAATAATACATTTACAAAAACAACGAGCTTTGTAAAAAATTAGCACTTATAATACGAGACTATTTAAAATATTCTTAAAAAAAAGCAGTAAATAGAATGCTAAATTCTTATTTACTGCTTTTTTGTATAAGAAAGAAAGACAGTAAGTTACACCCAACCCTTCAATTAAAACAAGAATTAACAAGGAGGTATTGATTTATGGATAGATAGTGAATTTAACGCTCAGTCTATTGTACTTTTGATATTATTAATTCGTTAACCATAAAACTCATTAATGCATATAAATAAATTTGATGATGGCTCAAGGCTATTTTAATGATGCCCTTGAAACAATCGAAAAAAGGATACCTTTCGACTTTACCCCTCTGCAAAACAAAGAAAATGTAACGCACGCAAAGAGTTGCGAGTTTGATTGTACAATAGAGTGGTTCTATTATTACGATTCTACTGTAAACAACAAGCTAGCTTACAAAAATGGATTATGGTTAAGAATAAACAGAAATAATGACTCGTGGATTTTAACATCAGTGATTGAACCCGAAAATATTCATGTGAAAATTATTACAAAAGAAAACCTGAAATGTAAAAATTCCCCACAAACTCAAAGCAATCTCATACAACTACCCAGGGAATCCCTTAGGTTTACATAGCCAAGGTTAGTTATAATGATTGTTGTATTTTCATTATGATAACCGGTCATCAGAAGTAAACTAAAGGGATTTTCCTGCTAAAATATACCCTGATATGGATTTTACCATAAAGGACGAATCGCTTTTGGTAAAAGATTTTGAAGCAGGCTTACAAAAAAGCATTGGAAAATCTGGCATTAAAAGAAAAAGAAATTAAAAGTATTGATGACAAATTTAAATTTGGGTATTATTAAGGAAATAATCCTTAATAATGTAGATTAACTAATAAGGCGACACAAAACATTTTTTAAATCATCAAAAATATGTTTAAAACAATTAACAGAGACGTACTTATCATTTTCCCAAAACAGCCTTTATTCGATTGGGTAAACGATATTTTCCCCGGAGATAAACTTGAATGTCCCAAAACTATGGAACACAACGAAGGTGACATTTTTCTCATACCAGAATTTGACCATCCTGATGAAGCCATCAACTATATAAGAGAAAATTTCATGAAGTTTTTTAGGCATGAATTATTGGAATGGACCACAGACAAACATCTTTGGCCGAAAAACCTTTCCTTTGAAATGTTTGAAAATTGGTTTCATTACAGTATTCAATCGGTAGTTGTTGATACTTTAGTTGATAAAATAAAAAAGGAATGATTATACTGTAGAAGCTTTTGGATTGCAATAAAGACCTCTTTTCCAGATTCTGTTTAAAAGTTTATTCTGAAGTTGTACAATAGGCATTATTAATTCGTTAACCATAAAACACATTAATGCAAATAAACAAATTCGATGATAGCCCAATGGCTCAAGGCTATTTTATAGATGCCCTTGAAACAATCGCAAAAAGAATACCCTACTACTTTACTCCTTTACAGAATAAAGAAAATGTAACGCTCGCAAAGAGTTGCGAGTTTGATTGTACAATAGAGTGGTTCTATTATTACGATTCTACTGTAAGCAACAAGCAAGCTTACAAAAATGGCTTATGGTTAAGAATAAACAGGAATAATGACTTGTGGATTTTCACATCAGTGAATGAACCCGAAAATATTCATGTTGAAATTATTACAAAAGAAAACCTGAAATGCAAAAATTTCCCACAAACTCAAAGCAATCTCATACAACTACCTCCCCATTTCTCAGGAAGTTTCCTTTTTAAGGAAGACAATAGCAATGAAAATATTACTTATGAAACATTAATGCAAGAAATTATGAATCGATTAAAATGTATCTGCAAACATAAGTAGAAGATGTGCTGCCGGAAAAGACCTCATCATTGCAACAAGTCCACAAGCGCATCCGGATTATCATCATAATAATCAGACGATTCCAAGGTTTGTATCTTGTTTTTAAGTTTAAGACAATCGTTTAGAAATCTATTCGAACTCATTAATGAAGAATAATGCATTTGTGCGATGGTATTCATTCCCTTTGTTTCGTAATGCTTTATAATTTCATTGTTTTCATTAATACCACGTAAATATCTATCAACAGAAGACCGATTAAAATCTAGTCACAATTTTTCATAAGAGACCTTTGGTTCATTTAGTTTCTTTTGGTTTGAGTTCATTCCCAGTCGAAAAAACAAGGATTTTTCAGGGTTTTCAAATTTCTCTCTGAGTACAAAATAATCAAGCAAAACTCTTGTAATTTTAGGCGAATTATTTTTCTTCAACAAAAGACTTTGATTTCGATCTATATTAATAGCCATACCGTGCGTGTTAAATAACCATTAATGTATTGCATTTCTAAATACCTTTAAAATACTTTTAGCTCTACTACACTGCGTATAAAAGGTCTTATTGCCAGTAAAATCTTCAGTGCCATTAACCACTAAAAGTATAACCTGACTCTCAAGTCCTTTAAAACGATTAATGCTTGTGTAATGAAGCGCTTTACCATCTCTTTCTTCATCCTCTCTCCACGACAGCAATGGATAGTGAGCAATATTATCCACCTCCTTAATGGGATGATCTTTTAAATGCCCATCCACAATAATGGTAATGTCATCGCAACTAAGTTTTTCTATAGTTACTAACCTTTGAATCTCAAATCCTAATTGCTTTCGAAGGTCAGAAAAATCGGAATATGCAATTTCCTTTACATCAATACCCTCAGGCGTTTCTTTGGTATGGATGGGAATTCCTGTTTGGTCGCTAATGTAATTCCCTATTAATTGAGTATTTCGGAAATTATATTTCAAGTTTACTTTAATAAAGGTACTTTCTTCGGGTATTTGAAATTGGCGATTGAAGATATCCTGATTTTCATCGAATAACAATACGACCTGACCTTTTGGCTTTGTTAGTTTCAAAATGATTTTCACCCAATGCTCATTAAAATCCTGAGCTTCATCAATAATGAGTGCATCATATTTTAATTTTTCGGGATATTTTTTAACAAGATCACCAAATTTCTTAGGGAAAGTCACTTCGTAAAAATGATGATCACTCGTATCTTGCTCCTCGTACCATCCAGGTTCTACCTCTGTTACAAACTCATAAGCAAAGGAATGAAAGGTAGATGCTTTAATGTTTTCATCTTCACAAGTCGATTTAAATGCTTCTGATAGCATTCGATTATAGCAAAGTAATAGAACCGATTTCCCCTCATTAGCAAAATCAATGGCTGCAGCCGATGCCAACAAAGTCTTTCCAGTACCAGCTCCACCCGACACTGCAATTCGTTCTTGCTGATACAATTGCTCAAAGAATAACTTCTGCATATCCTCTAAGTAAACAAACTTATGTTCAAATTGCTTAAGTAAAACATTAAGAGGCTGCAATACGCCCATTCCTCTCAACAGGCTTTTTTGAAGTTTACTTTCATAAGTCGCGACATCCTCCCCATTGCGGTTGGAGTGCCGTTCTGAAATTTTATCAAACATCTGAAAAATGGCCTCTCCCACACCTATTACACTCTGATTATCTAACACTTGCCATGATGCAATATTAGTAGGTGTAAAATCATTTGCAGTATTAATGCCTTCCGGAAACCAAACAGCCCATTCTACAGGAACATTTCTCAGTAAATTTCTAAAACGATTAAAAAAGTTATGTTTATTTTTAATTGCTTGGGCATCCGGCCCATGTGCCATTCGTCTGCCACTCTGATACCAGCAATTCTCTTTGGCCGAATAAGTAAGTGAACCTCCTTTTACTTCAATCACCAAAACGGCATTAAAACGCTCATCTCTTTTATCGATAATCAAAAAATCGATTTCATAATCGTCACTTTCTCGATTACTGGAACCACTAAAACATTTACTAAAGAAAATATCGAAATCGTCTTTGGATAATTTTTTCAAGGCATTAAAGACAGTCTCTTCAGCTGTATTATTTATGTGTGGGGGAAATTTTTCCGGGTATATCATTGGTTGAAAATTTTTACTCTTAAAAATAGCAAATATTCTAAAGCAAAAGCCATAACTAAGAGACAAGTTATGGCATTCTCCCCGACTATGTTTGCATGATAACCATAAAATCGAACTACGATATGCAAAACTCAATCTACCAAGTTAAAGGATGTATTTATCATCCTAAAAACAAAGATCTTGACCTCATCAATCTTGATAAAATTTTTGAAGCCACCGATCTTCTTTCTGCGAGAAAAGCAGCCTTCAGTTATTTTGACAGTTACCTGGATGTTATTGAAGAAGCTTCGAAGAACAGCTTTCGCTGGGTAAGTTCATCCAACAAGAAAAACATTTTACTCAATGAAACTGATTTAACCATTTATGATGATGACGACAAGGGCCTGTTTCTATATTTCATTCCAAACAAAAACGAAAAGTTAATTACAAAAGAAGGAGAAATATACTACCCAAATAAACTATTGATTAGATGTGCAGATAATGGTCGAATTGATTTCGATAAGCTTATAAACAGAAACCTTCAGCTAGAAAAAGAACATTTTTAAAATTTGATGCAAATTGATTATTTTAACAATCAGCTTCATCAATTAATAACGAACAATGACAAACAATTCCCTTGTACAGTTAATGAGGATTAAAATAATCTTAGAAGAAATTGAAAAAAACTATCATCCTACTATTTCACAACTTCAAACGGTTGCAATGAATTGGTTGTTAGATATGAGTTTGATTTTTGATGATATCAAAACCGATATTTCAGAACGCTCAATAACCAGAGATATAAAAGAACTTAGAGAGGTTTTTGACATCAATATTGAGTATGACAAAAAAGCAAAAGGATATTACATCAATTCGATGCATCCGCAAAAAGAAGATGCAAAAGATGCGTTGGAAACCATCCATTTATATTTTATTAAAAAGAACTTTCCCGATGCGAAATCTTATATACGTTTTGCGCCACGTAAAGCAAAAGGCCGAGAGCTATTCTTTGTAATACTAAAAGCTATTAAAGACCGAAAAAAGGTAAGTTTTATTTATGAGCAGTACGAGAAACATGAGCAAACAGAGCGCAATGTGTCCCCTTTAGGACTAAAGGAGTTTAAAGGCTTTTGGTATTTAATAGCGAAAGATGATGAAGGGATAAAGAGTTTTGGTTTAGATAGAGTTTCGGGACTAAACATACGTTTAGAGAAATTTGCTTACGCGGAGGATTTTGATATTGATGAATATTACAAATACTGTTTTGGAATTGTCCGTTACCCCAATGATGAACCGCAAGAAATAATAATCAAAACAACACCCATAAAAGCCAGTTATTACATAGCGAATCCATTACATCCTTCACAAAAGATTATAGAAGAAACAGCGGAATTCACAACATTCTCTTTATACATGTACCTGACTTATGACCTCATACAGGAATTAAGATCGCATGGAAAATGTGAAGTGGATGTGATTAAGCCGGAAGGTGTATTATAGTATGACAAAATTTGCCGGTAAATACCGTATTGAGTCAAACCGTTGGCAGTATTGGGATTATTCTGCACCGGGTAGCTATTTTATTACCATTTGCATCGACAAGCACAGGTGTATATTGGGTAAAGTGCATCATGATAAAATGGAATATTCTGATTTTGGTTTGATCGTAAAAAACGAATTAAAAGAACTAACCACCTATCATCCACGAATTAGCAAAACCATCTATCAGGTAATGCCTAACCACTTGCATTTTTTAATTACGTTGGGCGATTACAATTTTAATAATGGTTTGATGGATAATGACGGAACAAATGGGAATAATAATGATGGACGTGATGGGGATGGGCGTCACGTAGATAAAATTCATGAATTTCATCTACCACCCAACCCAACCAACGAACAAATTGAACAATACCGTAAACAACGCCGCCAAATGATTATACCCAAAATATGCGGCAAATTTCAAATGCTAACATCCAAACATATTAACCAGTTACGCCAAACGCCTGGCACAAAAAATTGGCAGGCCAATTACCACGACCATGTTGTACGGAACAACGGTGAATACCAACGCATAAAAAATTACATCATCAATAATCCTAAAAAATGGGATGAGGATAAATTTCGAATAACGGAATAATGGTCAACATCACCTCCTACTAAAACCACCACATATATCTATAAGTAAAAACCATGGTATACACAATTAATCATTAATATCTACTGATAATACTGATGCGTATGAGCGTTATAATAGATGTAGGTAGTGTAAGTTATGTAAAGAAAATTCATGAATTTTCTTTACGAAAAAAGTATTTTTATAAAGCGCATTAAAACACCATATATATGTCACACCCCATTGATGTTCACAAAGAGTTTGCCTCCTTCTTTAACGATAAAGCATTAGAACCGGCAGCTTATGCCGTTTCGTTAAAACTAGCAGAAGGCCACACTTGCTTAAATATTGAAAACTATAATAATGAGTTAGAGCAAGATTCTCAAAATGTGGAATTTAAACCAATCGATATTAAGTCTTTAACTGAATCGCAATTTGTTAGTGAAGATGAGAATGTGATACAACCATTTATATTAAACAATGGTAATCTGTATTTGCAGCGCTATTTTAGTTACGAGACTGATATAATTAAGAAAATTGAAAACTTGATTGCCCACGAGGGGAGCAATTCCTTGTGCAAAGAGAAAGATTTGAAGAAACACAAAGATTTCATATTGGATCTCTTTTCAGACCATAAAGTTCATAAGGAGTTTAGCGAAGAAGAGAACATCAATTGGCAATTAGTTGCTGCTATTACCTCAATGCTTTCTAACTTTTCCATCATTACCGGTGGTCCGGGCACAGGTAAAACTACCGCAGTTGCTAAACTTTTAGCGATTCTTTACACCATCAAACCAGATATTAAGATAGCATTAGCAGCGCCAACAGGAAAAGCTGCAGCTCGCATGAAAGAATCACTCATGTCTGCAGTTATTAGAGGTGATAAAGAAGAGGATCGCATCATTCGCGAGTTAAACGATGATATGAATAGCTTTGACAAATTGAAAGCCAGCACACTTCATCGACTTCTAGGCTATCAACCCGGCACTCATTACTTTAAGCACGATGAAAGCAATCCCTTGGATTATGATGTAGTTATCGTAGATGAATGTAGTATGATTGGTGCCAGCTTAATGGCAAAACTTCTTCAAGCCATCAAACCTACAGCTAAACTAATTATGTTGGGTGATAAAGATCAATTAGCCTCGGTTGAAGCCGGTAGTATTTTTGGTGATATCTGCCTTACTCAAAAAAGCTCGATGAATAAAGTAAGTGCAGAGCGTATGAAAATCATCAACTCATTCATCAAAGATAAAAAAGCAAGTTTAAGTGCTGATTATACTCTAATCACACAGGAAAGCAATAAGCTTCAACAACATATCATCGAACTAAAAAAGAGCTGGCGTTTTAAAAGTACCGAAGGCATTGGGGAATTTAGTCATGCTGTAATATCTGGAAACTTACCGGATGAGCTAATTACGAAGCCAGTCCCTAAACATGGACAATACGTACAAGTTAGCAATGATTACAATGCAAAAGAGTTATATGAATTAATAGATGGTTACAAAGCCTATATTTTAGAAAAAGATATTGCCAAAGCATTGTCAAAAATAAACCAAGTACGCTTTTTATGTGCTGTAAAATCGGGTGAATATGGTGTTAGTCATTACAATCATCTGATAAGTTCTTATTTGGCAAAGGAAGGACTACTTGCTCCTACAAACTCTTTTTACGAGAATCAACCCATTATGATTACGCAAAACGATAAGGAGCATAACTTATTTAACGGTGATGTTGGACTAATCCGAAAAGATACACCTACCGAAAAATTCATGGCCTATTTCGAAGATGCAGAAAGCGAATTGGGCTACAGGGTAATTCCGACTACGTATCTTGGAGAGCATACAACGGTATTTGCAATGACGATTCATAAAAGTCAGGGATCTGAGTTTAACCATGTTGGCATTGTATTGCCTAACGATGAGAACATACCTCTGTTAACACGCGAATTGATTTATACAGCCATTACCAGAGCCAAAGATCGTGCTATTGTATTCTCATCAAACGAAGTTCTAAAAGCAGGTACGATTAAGCAAGTTGAGAGAGCATCAGGCATTACCAAAAGATTCACCAAACTTTCAAACTAAACTCTATGGCATTTCACATCTATACATCTAACCGTGTCGAGGAACTTTCTACTATCTTTTGTGATAAGGTAAAAAACAGAAATAAATGGAATGAAGTTGCTAATATCATCATTCAAACCAAAGGCTTAGAGAAATGGCTGGTAAAACAAGCTGCCAAAAGCAATGGAATATTTGCTAATTACGAGTTTTCTAATCCGGATGGCTTTATATGGAAGCTTCACTTTCTGGTTGAGAATTACTCCAACAGCTATTTTACCTCTGAAAATATGAAATGGAAGTTGTTTTCTTTTCTTAAGGAAAATGCTTTTGTAAAGCAATTTAAGACGATTGCGAACTATTACTACAACGATGATATTAAACGAATTCAACTGGCCGGCAAAATGGCCGATTTATTTGAACAATATCTGGTATACCGTCCTCAATACATTACTGCCTGGAATAAGGGAAAAAGTGTTAACTCTAAAAACGAAGATTTCACCAAGCATGAAGAATGGCAAAAATACCTTTGGCTCAAACTAAAAGAAGATAGCAAAGAGCAATTAGATTGTGTTGAGCTTAAAGATCGTCTTCTTAAGAAAATGGACGAGGCTGAATTTCAAACTTTATTAAAAGAGAAATTCCCTAGTCTCCATCTGTTTGGAATTGCGGTACTATCTAATTACCACAAAGAAATTTACGAGAAGTTATCTTCAATCATTGACGTTTTCCTATACATCAGTTCTCCTTCTGAAACTAAAGGTTGGTATGACATCACAGCTCAAAATCAAGAAAATGAGCTACTAGGAAGTTGTAAAGAATTGAGCGCCACCCTTCATCGTTTACTACCAATGAAAGATGCGCATCAATTATACAGCCAACCTATTGGAGACATTTTATTATCTACCCTTCAAAGGGATATTTATTACAATCATAACAAGGAGATTCAAAACTACGACATTAAGCAAGTAGATGATTCTGTTCGCGTCGTTTCATCATACACGCCTGTTCGAGAAGTTGAAGCACTATACAATCATTTATTAAACGAGTTTGAAAAAAATCCCGATTTAAAAGGTTCTGATGTTTCGGTGCAGCTTTGCGATGTTGAAGCTTATGCTCCACTCATTAAAGCTGTGTTTGACAATGCTCCAAAGCTAATACCTTACAACATAACAGATACCTCTTATGCTGATGGCGATTCGCTTATAAAAGCGTTAGAATTGTTTATGTCTCTACCCTATTCGAATTTCAAGGCAGAAAACGTTCTTCACCTATTTGACTTTCAAGCTGTGCGAAAACGTTTTAACATACAAGATATTGAGCTGGTAAGAGAATTAGTAGCCGGTGCGAATATCCGCTACGGCATAGAAGGAAATCAAGAAGATGAAACTTATCTTTTTAGCTGGAAACATGGTTTGAGTAAGTTAATTCTAGGTTATGCAATAAAAGGTGGCGGAAGTTATCATTTGGATGATACTGAGTTTTTTCCTTGCGATGCTATGGAAGGAACTGATGCCTTAACCATCTTTAAGATTAAGGCATTTGCAGATACCATCTTCGAATTACACGAAGAAGCTCATAAAGAAAGATCCATTAACGAATGGAAGGATTTCATCCTTGACAAAGTCTTTAAATCTCTATTTGATATTGATGATAGTTACGAAGATGAACAAAATTACACCTTAGCCAAATTAGAACATTTAAGTTCGATAACTAAGAATACAAATGATAAAATATCCTTTCAAGTTTTTCAGGAAGGCTTGATTGCTTTACTAAACTCAGAAACTACTAACAGTACTTACACTAGTGGTTTAGTAACTTTTAGTTCAATCATTCCGGTTCGATCAATCCCTTTTAAGATCATTGCTGTTTTAGGCTTAAATTCGGGAGATTTCCCTCGTCAGCAAAAGAAACTTGGCTTCGACTTGATGGCCATCGAACCGATGGAAAACGATCGTAACATTAAAAACAACGATAAATATCTGTTTTTGGAATCTCTTTTATCTGCCAGAGAACAGATTTACCTTAGTTATATTGGTTCTAGCATTAAAGATAATTCAGACCTCCCTCCTTCTTTACCGGTTGAAGAACTGGAAGAATACCTCATACGTGGCACCGGGAATAAAAAGTGGTTTGATGAGAAGATAAAATACAAATACCCTTTACATTCATCTTCTGACAAGTACTTTACGGGTGATAAATTCTTCACCTATTTAGGACAGGAAAAACTAGATCTGCCTCATGAAAGTGTTGTGACGCCTTCTGCCGAAAATCAAGAACTTAGTTTTGATGAGATTAATCTGAATGATTTAATCAGTTTTTATAAAGATCCATTCAAATGGTATTACAATAAAACTTTACGTATTTATTATTCTGATGATGCCATTTTATTGCCCGATGAAGAGCCGTTTGAATTAGATAATTTACAAAAATGGGCTTTAAAAAAGGATTTAGTTCAACTCTCTTCCCATGATGAAGAAGCATATATCAAAAGAAAAAAGAACGATGGCCTAATTCAACTAGCTAACATGGCAAAAGCTGAATTAATTATTGAAGAGGAAGAAATTGAAGATATCAAAAAGGAATATATAGAAAGGGTAAGCGGTGAAGCTCAAAACATTGCCATCAATCTAAAATTTGATAATTCTGTCTTAAAAGGAACAATAGACAATGTATTTAATGAAGGCTATGTACACTACAATGTTTCAAAAGATAGTAGCCAAGCTAAATATTTAATGGAGACGTTTATTAAACACTTGGCCTATAAAGCCTGTGTTGATGATGCCAAATCGTTATATATCAGCTCAAGTTATGTCTTTCCAATACCAAATAATTTTATTGATGCCAATACTGCAAAGAAAGTGCTTTCGAAACTAATCGAATATTACAAAAAAGGACATGAAGAAATAATCACCTTCTGCCCTGCTGCAGGATTAACCTTAATGGATTTAATACAAGTCAAAGCGAAACCTCAAGACAGAGAAACTGCAATTAAAAATGCAACGGAAAAATTCTGGTATAAAAAACAATACGGAGAAATCGACTACTTAAGTTCTTACATCGAAAAAGAAGCATCCTTAGGCTATTTTAAAGATCTATTGGCAGATGAAAAGCTGAGTAAAAAAGAGCAAGAAAAGCTAACTAAGAAACAGGACACGCTTTATCACTTATCCGAACTCCTATTCTCAAAACTAAGTACGCTAATCTCAACACTATAAGAAATGGCAAAAAAAGAATTTAACGTAACAAAGGTAGCTTTAAAGGGCTCTAATCTTATCGAAGCAAGTGCAGGAACAGGGAAAACATATTCCATTGCCATTTTAGTCATCCGCTTAATTATCGAAAAACGCATCGAGCTAAAAGAAATCTTAATGGTAACTTTTACCAATGCTGCGGTTGCTGAACTTGAATTGCGTATTCGGAAGTTTATTCGAGAGGCATATGCCTTTATCGAACAAGGTGCTGACATCGATTCAACCATAAAAGAAATTATAGATAACGCCCTCAAAAATGAGGACAAAGAAACGATCGTTGAGCTGCTAAGTAATGCCCGTAGACAGTTAGATGAAACTTCGATATTTACCATTCACAGTTTCTGCCAAAAGTCGCTTAATGAATTCGCTTTCGAAACAGGTCAGGCTTTTAACTGTGAAGTATTAGAAGACGAAAGCGATTTTATTGTTGATGTTGTTAATCAATATTGGCGAGAAAAAGTTACCACTTTAGATACTGAACTTCTAACGGTTTTATTAAAAGCCGATTTATCTAAAGGTATGTTGGCAAAGGTTATAAAGAAAGTTCGACAAGGAAAAGAGTACATCTATGACAAGGAAACGTCCATCGCTGACTTTATGAATTTGAAAACCCTCAAGGAAAAAGAAATCGTTAAAGCTATAGACAATTTCAATACTACTTTTATGCAGTCGCCGGAGAGAACTTTGGATCACATAGGTAATAAAGGCCCTGCTTTTAATGGTTTTTCTCACTTAATTGATAATCCTGAAGAATTTAGAATCCGACTCATACAAAGGCAAAGTAGTCAATATGTCCCAAAGACTTTCCCAACACTACTTGGATTATCATTACGCATAAATGAACTTAAAGCTGAATTACCAACAATTGCTAATAATTGTATAAGCTCAATTTATGGTTCAGCGATTCCATTCTGTAATAATAACATCCAGAAAAAGAAAAGAGAACAATCACTATTCTCCTTCGATGATTTGATTAATAAATTTCATGGCTCTATCACCTCAGAGTCTTTACAAAATTGTATTCGTAAACAATACAAAGCAGTTTTTATTGATGAGTTTCAAGATACAGACCAGAAGCAATACGAAATATTTAATACGCTTTTTAACGGATATTCCATTCTCTTCTATATTGGTGATCCTAAACAATCCATCTATAGTTTTAAGGGTACCGATCTGGACACCTACTTGGATGCAGCTGATAAAGTAGACTTTGCATATACCATGAGCAGCAACTATCGCTCTACCAAAGGTTATATCGATGCCATGAATACCTTGTTTTCCGGTGTTGAAAATCCATTTTTTGATAATAGAATTGCTTACGAAGAAGTTAATGCAGGTTTATCACTTCCCGAAATGAGTAAAGGTAATAATCCTGTGGTCCCTCTATCGTTGTATAATTGCAACAAGGAGAATGAATTAATCGAACACACTACCAATTATGTAAAGTCTTTATTAATGGATGGTTATATGATTGATGGCAGAAAAGTAAAACCATCGGACATAGGTATTTTAGTGAGAGCTAACAAAAAAGGTGCAAAAATAAAAAATGCCCTGAGTAGTGTGAATATTCCGGCCATTACAATCGATGATAGTAAAGTTATAGAAAGCGAACAAAGCACTTTATTACTTTACACCCTTAAAGCTATTTACGAACCTAACGTTTATACGATTAACAGGGCTTTACTAACCTACTTTACCAACAAAACGAAAGATGATTTACTATCTAATAAAATCGAATCTGACGTAGAATTCTTTAAGAATCTAGGGCAAGTATGGGTGGAGAAAGGTATTTTTTGTGCCATCAACCTATTTATGGATAAGTATCAAACACTTGATAACATTCATAATAACAAAACTTTTGATGCAGAAAGAGTTTCAACCAACCTATTGCAATTAAATGAATTACTACATAATAAAGAACAACAAAGCAAACTCCCTCCTAAAGGATTAATTACCTGGTTAGAAAATAGCATCTCAGGTGCTGAAGATGGCGGTGAATATACTCAGCGCTTAGAAAGTGATGAAGATGCTGTTAAGATTGTTACCATCCATAAAAGTAAAGGTTTGGCTTACAATATTGTGATTGCCCCATATTTGGATTTAAAATCAGACCATAATACCAAGTGGGACTTTATAGAATACAAGGATACAGAAACGGGTAAATATTGCTTTTCTTCACAAATAACACAAAGAGCTAACGACTTCCATAAAGAACAAACTGAGCGAGAAAACAGACGTTTAATATATGTAGCTTTAACCAGAGCTGTTTATAAAGCTATCATCATTCATAAATCGAAAGACAAATGTGGTATTAAAACCTTTATAGATGCAGCCCAAGCTCAAAACACCTATTACTATGAACCTCATTTAGAAAGCGACAACCGTATATACAACGAGCGTAAAACAAAAGTAACTAAAACACCAAAAGAATTTAGCTCAACTATGGTTAATAGTAGCTGGAACAACTTCAGCTTTAGCATGCTTTCTGAGTATGCTCCCCATTTACACTCTGCGACAATAGAACTAAGCGATGAATACGAAAAGTTTATATTCGAAGAGTTTCCCAAAGGAACATTAGCCGGTAATTTCATGCACTATCTTTTTGAGAACACTGATTTCACTACTGATAATTTTAATAGAGGAATAAAAAAAGCATTAGATCGTTACAATTCTGTATTTAATCCTGATGATGACAAACTACTAGAATCGCAGTTAGAGTCAATGCTTGATCATGTTTTAAACACAAATATTCCTACCCAAAATCCTTTCAAGCTTTCGCAAGTAAAACCTGAAAGTAAGCTGGTTGAAATGGGATTTGATTATAAAATAAACAAATTCTCAACCAATCAACTGCAAAAGCTAATCCCCAACCTGAACCTTGCAAGAAAAGGTGAAATAGAAGGTATGATGACCGGTTTCATCGATTTACTCTTCGAACATGAGGGCAAATTCTATATTCTGGACTGGAAATCGAACTACCTTGGCAATACACTTGAATCCTACTCTAGCGAAATGCTTGAAAAGGCCATACAAGAGAGCAATTACCATCTACAATACTTGATTTATACGGTTGCTACAAAACTGTATCTTGAAAACTGCCTGCCAAACTTTGATTATGATTCTATGTTTGGTGGAGTAATTTATGTATATGCGAGAGGGTGTAGAAAAGGTAGTAATAGCGGTGTTTATTTTAGTAAGCCGGAGAAGGAGTTGGTTGAGGAGTTGGAGGGGGTGATGATATAGTCTAAATATATGATTACGTATTTGCTTTTTCCTAATAATTGTAAGATTAGATATTATAACAAGTATAGTATCTACTCAGAACCTATAATAGGTGATTTATTTAGAAAACTCTTTTTTCACCACCTCCTTTATTAAATTTGATAATTCTTGAGCATTCTCCATTGAATCTCTTATTTCCATTAACATATCTTCATATTGACTCCACACTTTTCCCCCTACTAAATCTTCGAAAATAACTTTTGAAGGCTCTCTCCAATTTTCAAACTTTTCAAGTAAATCTGCTTTTAATTCAATATCAGATATCTGTCGAGTCTTCGGGGATTGCTTCGCATCTCCAAACATCCACTCTTTCCAATTCAAATTGCCTTTAGATTGATTACATTTACCGCATGAAGGCACCAAGTTTTGAATTTCTGAAATATAACCCGTGTGTTTTTTGTCAACAATCAATGGTCTAAAATGGTCCCATTCAGTAGATTTATCGCCACAATATACACAAGTTAATTTATCCTTATCAAGTTCTAACAAACCCAATAATTCATCAATATCATTATTTGAGGGCTCTATAACTGGAATAATACCATTAAAAAATGAATTAGTTATTGATGAACTTCTACCCATAATTGTAACTGCTTTCGGCATTTTAAAACACTTATGAGTTTTTTCTGCTTTATCCGTAATATAACTCTCTCCTTGACTTATATATGCATCAGCAACCATATCCACATACCTACGAAGTGCTGTTTTATAGTTTGATATTGTTGAGGAAGCTGCTTTATCTCTTATTTTCTCTATTACTTCATCTACATCTGTATAACTTTTTAGAAATTCATCTGAAATATCCTTTTCTATAATCCTTGAAACACTTTTTAAATAAGAAACATAGGATTTAGGGGATGATGCGATTTTATCATTATCACCAATTCCATTAATTTCTAACCATTGTATATACTCATTTTCTCTTTTTATCATTCCTTATATTTTTTATTTCGACTTTATTATTGCACTACTAAATCCATACATTAAATTAGTAAATAAAGTCTTACAAAAAGAATTAAATAATTCATTAACCACCACAACACCATTTGTCACACCCCACTCCTACCATACCTAAAAATAATTAGCTATGGAAAAACATGCCTCTTAGATACAAAAAACCACACCCCCGACACCTTTTGTCGTACCACAAACATATCTTTACAAAAAACAACTAAGATGACATACAATCAAGATTCATATACAGAACAACATCCTAGTATGGATAAATTCAGGAACTTAGAAGATTTAATCGGAAAAGCATTTGAAAACTTTATTTCTTCTCCTCCACTTACCACCATACAAGAGTTGGTATCCCAAATTAAAGAAGAAGGAATAACCATTAAGTTGTACACCGAACTCACAGAAGTTCGTCTAATTAAATTTACCAAACACATACTAAATGGTGATCCACAGACTATTGCTTCCATAGAAAGCGGAGATAGGGATAACATTGCAACAAGTATGCGCGAACTAAAGATAGAAGCGGTAAAAGCTCAAAACTTTGAACTGGCTGCCTATTACCGTGATTGTGAAAGATCTGCAAAAACAAGCAAAGAACCAATACCAGAAATACCAACCCAAAAGCTATTAAAAACCGCTATAGAAGTTGCTGATTTTGAAATAAGCATCTACCTAATAAGCGCTTTTCTTCCCTTTATTAAAATGATGAAAGATTTATTATCAAAACATTAGTTCATTGTCAAATTTCCTAATTTACACATAAGCAACCTTTGATCTATTCTTTAAACAATTTACACACTGTTATGTCTAAACGAGAAACCATATTGCGATACAACCTAATTATCAACACCCTCAGGCAAAAAGGATCTACTTTTAAAGAAATCAATAACAAGTTGGCATATCATGGTGAACTGGAAGATTATAATCTCGCCATATCTGAACGTACTTTTATCAGAGATCGTGATGACATAAGATCACTATATGGCATTGATATTCAATACGACCAATCGCAAAAGGTTTACTACATCAAGTACGATGATAATTCTGAAATTCAACACCATTTATTAGAAGCTTTTGATACGGTTAATGCTTTTAAGTTAAGTAGTAATTTATCTTCAGGCATTTACTTTCAAAAGCGCAAACCCAAAGGTACCGAGAACTTGTATGGTCTTGTTCATGCCATTAAAAATAAACTAGTCGTTACCTTCGATTATCAAAAATTTTATGAGGATAAACCTTCGCACAGAACTGTTCATGCCATCGCGTTAAAAGAATACCGAAGCCGATGGTATCTAATGGCAATCAACGATAAGGATGACATTGTAAAAAGCTTTGGTTTAGACCGAATAAGTCAATTAAGCATAAGCCCGAATAAATCAAATAAAAGACCACAAGTAGACATTGAAGAAAAATACAAGCACTGCTTTGGCATTATTTGTGGAGATAATGAAGAACCGGAACAAATAGTTCTCTCCTTCACTCCTTTTCAAGGACAATACATAAAATCGATGCCACTTCATTATTCACAAAAAATACTTATCGATAACGATAATGAATATCGAATAGAGTTAAAGCTTCATGCTACCCACGACTTAAAAATGGAGATACTTTCAATGGGTGACCAAGTAAAAGTAATTCAGCCTAAATGGTTTGCTGATGAGATTAAGGAAACTTTAGAATGTTCTTTAGAAAACTACAAAGTCTAAAAACAAACAAATTATCGACAATAACTAAAAAACAGAACCATGGTAGATAAGGACATTGCGATAATACTTAAAAACAGACCCTGTTTTGATTGGATAGAAAAGGCTTTTATTATCCCCGAAATCTTTATTAATGATAAAAAGCTAATTCTTCCAATTCTCAACAACAATATTAGTAATCCGGTAGATGCAGTAAAACTGTATTGTGATGTATATTTAAAACGACCAATTAAGGCTGTAAATAAGCTTTATAGTTCTGTATTTAACAATCACATTTACAAAAGCAAACACCTTGTTGCTGCTGCCATTAATGTGATTAAAGCAGCTATAGATCCGGAGGCTGCCATTATTGACATCATTCATCTAACTTTTAAATACACCTACCACAAGTACTTCAATAAACTGGTAACAAAAGCACTTTCTCACAACACTTTAATAAACACCAATTGGTCAAACAACAGAATATTTCATGAGTTAATGAATTTTGTAACTCCTGAAAAAGTAGATTATATCGGAGAATTGATTTTACCCAATAATTTTCGTTTACTAACTTCACACAAAGAATTAGCTGACGAAGGAACTAAACAGCAGAATTGTTTAGGTAATTATTGGGAGAGAGTTAAAGCCAAAGAATGTTTTATTATTAGCATAAACACCCCTACAAGCATTACGGTAAGTGTAAGCTTAGCTAAACACATGGAACTTTTTATTATAGAAGAGGCTAATGGCAAAAAAAATTCTTTCGTATCAAGAGTAGAACTTAGAGAATTATCAAATTACCTATTGTTACTCGAAAATCAAGAATTTTTTAGAACAAACTTGGTTATTAAAGATCAAAGTGAAAGTTATCCGTCTATGCCTCCGGCTTTTGATATGGGGCAAATTAATAATCTATATTACAGTATTCCTTTTTAATAACAACATCACTTTAAATAATTTAATTCTTCTAGTACAAACACACTCAAATACAGACACATACTTGATACAGCTCATTATTAAGTATGCAGTAATAGTTCTTTTAAAATTTGCTTTATTTTTTAAAATTGTCGTTCGACTTTGCCTAAAAAAATAAACCTTAAGCCAATCGCTTTTCAATTTTTCTACGATAAAAACAAATATATTTGCAAAAAATTTTAGCAGTGGAAATAGACGACAAGCAGACCTTACAAAGAAAAAACATTTCTAAAGGTGAATTAGAAAATTGCATTACAACATTGCAAGAACTAGTTTCAAACAGCGATCTCCTGATTCAGCTTTCAGAGGAACAACGCATTGATTTAATGAAAGCTGCAGGTGCTTTATCTCGTCCGGACAGAAAGGAAATTAAGAAGCGAAATAAAGCCCTTAGCAAACATAAGAAACTAGCTATCAGAGAGCAAAATAGAGCCGCTCGTGCAACAACCGGAATTCGATCTGCTCGTACCGTGGATGTGTTTGAAGCGCCAACTCAATTTATGCTAACTGAGGCAAAACTGGAGATGGCAGATAAGGAGTTACTTTCGCCTCGTAATTGCTATGTTTGCAAAGCCGAATATACAAAGCTGCACCCTTTTTACGATTGCATGTGCGAAAGCTGTGGTGATCTCAACTACCTTAAGCGCTTTCAAACAGCAGATTTAACCGGACAAGTGGCACTGATGACCGGTTCACGCTTAAAAATCGGATACCATGTTAGTTTGATGCTTTTACGTGCCGGAGCTACTGTTATTGCGACCACGCGTTTTCCGGCCGACTCGGCTATTCGTTTTGCAAAAGAGAAGGATTTTGAAGTTTGGAAAGACCGTTTACACATTCATGGTCTTGACCTCCGTCATACGCCAAGTGTAGAATTATTTTGCTCCTATATCGAAGAGACTTATCCACGTTTGGATCTGTTAATCAACAATGCAGCTCAAACGGTGCGTCGTCCTCCCGGTTTTTATGCACACATGATGGAAATGGAAAGCTTACCTTTTCATGAACATAGCCCCCAGGTACAACAATTATTATCGAGCCATCAAAATTGCATTCACCGAATTTTAGGAAATAGCTCAAGTAATGTTAAAGATACAGCTCTTGCCGTTACATGGAAAGATGATAAACCGGGCCTTGGCTTACGTGCCTCTGCTCAACTTTCACAAATTCCTTATAACTACGATGGAACCATTCAAAACAAAGAAGTGTTCCCGGAAGGTAAGTTGGATGTGGATCTTCAACAGGTTGACCTGCGCACAACCAATTCCTGGCGTTTAAAAATCGGCGAGATTCCAACACCCGAATTACTAGAGGTGCAACTGGTAAATGCCATTGCTCCATTTGTCTTATGCAATCGTTTAATTCCGATGATGCGCCGCGACTACACCGGCCAAAAACACATTGTGAACGTAACAGCCATGGAAGGTAAATTTTACCGTTTTCATAAAGAATCGCGCCACCCACATACCAATATGGCAAAGGCTGCTTTAAATATGCTAACACATACCTCGGCAGCAGATTTAGCCAAAGAAGGTATTTTTATGAATGCGGTTGACACAGGTTGGGTAACCGATGAAGATCCGGCTCACATGTCGGCTCACAAACAAGAAGTACATGATTTTCAGCCCCCACTAGACATTGTTGACGGTGCAGCACGTGTTTGCGATCCATTTTTTGATGGTATTAACCGAGGAGAACACTGGTGCGGAAAATTCTTAAAAGACTATTTTCCTATCGATTGGTAAAATACAATAAATAACTCCTTAAAACTTTGTATTAAGTTTTAAGGAGTTATTCTTTAAAACAATTCAAACAAAAAAATTAAAAACCAAATAATCTCATTGACAAAGATTCTTAATTAGAATCATTTTTTAAAAGAATACACTTTTATAACTGTTGTCCTCTAACAATAAAGCTTCTTTCCAACTTATCCTCCTTTTAAGATTAGTCTCATCACGTAGCGCTTCTTTATCTTCGCGCTTATTAGTAACATTACTTCTTGCTGGATCTTTACCCTTAGTATAGTCCAAAAATGATTGTGCTTCTAACATAATTCATAACTTTTAGATTCATACCCTCTTCTCGATTCTTATTATGCTGATAAGAACATTTATCTAATTTAATGAGGGAGCTTTCTGCTGTCAAGGAAAATTTTCACTTATTTCTGCACATATTATCAACCTTCTACATCGACAGACACCTAAGAAAGACAAAAATCGAATAGTTCACCCAATATTCCTGCTTTTTTTGCCATTTTTGGACTTCATAAACCGGTAAACGTTTCAACCATGAATATTTCACAACTTCACAAAATCGTAAAAAACCAAATCACAGACCTTCGAAAAGCTTTTACTCCAGATCTTTTAAACAAAGCTCAAAACTTGTATCAATCGGGTCAGTGCATCATTTTAACACAATCATCCAAGAGTTTTGTATTTTCGGTTGAGAGTTGTGAATACGATGTTATCCTTCACATCCAGACAGATATAAAGGATGACGATACAAACCCCGTAGAAACAGTTCTAGCCATTGAAACAGAAGATGGTGATTGGGATGAATTTGACTATGCTGCTCTATTTCAAATGGATGAAATCTTAACCAAAAACGAAGGAAATCCATTGGAATATAAACAATATTCACGTGAAGGAATGATACGTCGCGTATTGGATGAACGGGCACAAAAAGCTCGCAATGCCGATTACCGTATTAAATGGGCCAATAACATTTATGGCGACCATCTTTTAACCAACGAGCGAGGAGTAAAATACAAACTATTCCTTCGCGATTTCGATAGCGAAACCGGTTACAGCAACAGTAAAGATTCGCAGGTTAATAAGTTGGGAACTACTAAGCATCTGATGTTCGCCTTTGATTTTTTAAGAAATAATCCATCATTCTATAAACGTTTAAGAAAAACTTGTCCGTTTATAGAAGTTTACTGCGACCCGCTTAACAATTACGATATTCGCTATTTCTATCCGCATGAATTACCGGAAGAAATAAAACCCTTGATAAATGATTTTTTTTCTGAGGACACATTCATCCGAAACAATGATTTAAAACACTTTGCAACCTTTTTTCATGAAGCCGAAGAATTTGATAATATTGTCATTCGTCCGGAGGTTCAAGAAAAAATTGATCATTACTTAGAAGATGAAGCCTTAAAAACTCTTCAAACTAAATATCAAGCAGATTATTCTTCCATCAAAGCTACATTGTACGATTACCAAAAGGAAGGTATCCATTTTGCTTCGACTCGAAAGCACGCCATTATTGCCGATGAAATGGGATTGGGTAAAACCATTCAGGCTATTGGAACAGCGGTTTTAAAGAAAGACTTATTCGGTTTTAAAAAGACTTTGGTGGTTTGTCCGGCTTTATTAAAACACCAATGGAAAACGGAAATTGAGAAGTTTTCCTCCGAGAAAGCCGTTGTGATTCAAGGCACACCCAACGACAGAGCACTTCAATATCAGAGTGATGAGGCATATTTTATGATAATTAACTACGAAACCATACTTCGTGACCAAATCATTTTAAACAAAGCTAAAATTGACTTCCTCATTTTAGATGAAGCTCAAAAAGTTAAAAACTATGCTACACAATCGGCATCTGCCATTAAAAATGTAGGTCGCAAACACGTATTAATTATTACAGGAACACCTATCGAAAACAAACTCATTGACTTATTCTCCTTAATGACCATTTTAGACCCGCATCTTTTAGGGCCACTCTGGGAATTCTCTTATCAACACTGCTTATTCGACCACGAAAAGCCGAATAAAATAAATGCCTATTACAACTTAGCGAACCTTAAAGAAGTCTTAAAACCCATTTTGTTACGCCGTGAAAAACGTAAAGTAATTGAGCAACTTCCAAATGTTCAGCAACAGCAAGTACCGGTTAAAATGACACCTTTGCAAGCCGATTATCATACTTCTTACGCTAATGGTATCGGACAAATTACCAATAAAAAGTTCTTAACAGCTTTTGATCTTCAACGCCTATCGCAATTGCTAACCGCTATGCGCATGGTTTGTGATTCTACTTATTTGGTGGATGAAAGCACGAACGACTCACCTAAGCTGGAAGAATTAAAATACATTCTGCTCGATAAACTGGATTTGAAACACGAAAACCGCAAAATCATCATCTTTTCGGAATGGATAAAAGTTCACAAGTTGATTGGCGAAATGTTGCTTAAGAACAACATTGGTTTTGCGGAGCTTAACGGCAGTGTGCCTGTTCAAAAACGCGGTGAGCTCATCAAACAATTTGAAGAAAACGACGATTGTAAAGTATTTTTATCAACCGAAGCCGGTGGAGCCGGACTAAACCTTCAAGTGGCAGATACCTTAATAAACTTTGAATTACCATGGAACCCTGCCAAGAAAAACCAGAGAATAGGTCGAATTGACCGCCTTGGACAAAAAAGCGAGCATCTTACCATTTTCAATTTAGTGACAGAGAACTCCATCGAAACCCGCATTGCACTTGGCTTATTGGTTAAGCAAAATCTATTCGACAGCGTATTAAACGAAGGTTTTGCCAACGATTTTGTAGACTTTACAGATAAAGGTCGCGGACAATTTCTAGACCAAATGAAAGAACTGGCCAATGAGTTTGAAGCTCGGGATATGGAAGAATTAGAAACCGTTGTGGAAAAAGTACAGGATGAATATTCGTTAGATGACTTCAAACAAGAGCACAAAGAAGATTACCTCGTTCCCTTTGAAGAAGATGATAGGTTTGAACCGGAATATACTCAACAAGAGTTATTTAACGATGAAAGTAAAAATCAAGAAGAAGAAATTCAAAAAGAATCGTCTGTTGTAAATGAGCCTGAACCCAAAGAAACCCCACAAGAAAAAACACCGGCAGAAACGGCTGCTCAAATGGAAGAGGTTCTTAACAACGGCATGCTGTTCCTATCGGGCTTAATGAAAATGGCCACCGGAAAAGATGTGGGCATCGAAAACCAAAAAATTGAGGTAGACAAAGAAACCGGTGAGGTAACGATGAAGTTTAAAATGCCGAAGTTTTAAGTTAAACCTGAAAGCCATGAGCTATTAGCTTTGATTTATATTTTTATGCATATTTGTTTTTACGCATAATTGTTTTAACACAAAGGCACAGAGTTTAAATGAATTAAACAATAATACTCCGCGTCCCTGCCTGCATCGGCCAGCAAGAATTTCCTTTAACATTTTTTGTAGGCAACAAAGTTTAACCACATGTTTTTTGACTGGATTTACACGATTAACAGGAGGCTTACAGCTAAGATTTTAAAAAAAATCTTGTAAACCCTGTTAATCTTGTCTTAAAACGAATTTCCGTGCATCGGACAGGTCTGCGACTCTGTTTTGATTTTTTTTGACGTCATATCAAATGTTTGGTCAATGCAAGATTCAACAAATTCGCTTATTAAATTTAGTTTATCAGAAGATGAGATGAATTCACCAGTTTTTAAAGGAATAGGAATACTCGTTTCAACCCAGCAATAAAAGTGGCATTAGAAATATAGTATGCAATCATCATAAATATTCAGAAACAACTAAAATTCAAACACGATTAAAGGGTTTAAATTTCAGTTGTGTTATAGACTGCAACAAAGATTTATAGAAGATATCACGTTATTCTCTTAGTTTTCGGCTTGATAACCATCAATAAAAGGGTTATCAACCACTAGAAGATTACGATTGAGCCTATCGTGAGAAACTCCAAGACATCATTTTCATGTTATGACAAAACTTCCTTAGCCCACCAAAGTTTTAACATCAACTCAATGAGAAAAAAATTTCAATGTTAATTAGTATTAAAATCTACGAAATAAGCAATCCTATAACTTGAAATCGATACATTTGCGCACTTTTTACATTTAAATTATAAATTAATGTTTCGTCATCAAGGCAAGACAAGAACTCCAAAGCACAATGTTAGAATTGCAGTATTTCTTTCATTCACAGCAGGATTAGTTAACATTACCGGTTTTTATGCAGTACACATTCTAACAACAAACGTAACAGGCCATTTTGCAACCCTCATCCGAAATGTATATGATTTTGAATGGAAAATGGTACTTACATTTGTATTGTTTCTAGTTTCGTTTTTGTTTGGGTCATTTACATCAAGTACACTCATTGAATGGATGAGTTTACGAAAAAAAGTAAATGTATACCTCTACCCAACACTACTCGAATCCTCTGTATTAATAACCATCCCATTATTAGCAGATTACTCTAATATACTTTCTGCCAACCAGATTGCCTGTCTTCTATTATTTGCCATGGGGGTTCAAAATGCATTTGTAACCAAAATATCAAATGCAGTAGTTAGAACGACTCACCTCACCGGGCTTTTTACCGATTTAGGAATTGAAATATCTCAACTTTTATTTTCGACTAGAAAATATATGTTTCGCCAAAATATTTCCACAATCAAGCTTAGGTTAAACATTATACTCTTCTTTTTTATGGGAGGTATTTTTGGTGGTTTTATGTATTCAAAAATAAAACTCAATGTGCTTTTAATTGCTGCATTCATTTTACTAGTAGGCTTAATACTTGATAATATTCGATTCTTTGTAATTCGGATATCACGAAAGCATAAAGGAAAAGTGAATATCTTGAATAAAAAGCGATCCTAAGAAATTGAATTTTATAAATTTGCAGTAGTATATGATGAATCATTATAACCCACGATTAGTAATGAATACTTTAGTTTACTCCTTTTTTTTACATTATTAAAATAAGGTATTTCAAAAGACTAAATCCGAGGAGGTTTTGTCTGGTATTTTATAATAATTACCTATCTAACTCTATGTCCATATTCTACAATATAAATATTGAATTATGAATTTTAAAAGCATTTACTCAGTAATATGCAAGACTCTGATACTTTTAGGATGGGCTCTGATTTTAACTTCTATAGTTGCCATTATTTACTCAGAAGATACCCTTCCTTTTCTTCTACCTGCTCTTTTTGCCTTTGCGCTGAATGGAAGTAATTATTTTATTAAATCATCTAAAGCACTTGAATTAACAAAAAAAGAAACCATTCTAAGCGTTTCTCTATCATGGCTATTCATAAGCATTATAGGAAGCTTTCCTTATTTGTTTTCCAATTCAATTCCTGAAATTACAAATGCTGTTTTTGAATCCATTTCCGGCTTTACAACAACAGGTTCCTCTATCTTATCTGACATTGAAGCGCTTCCAAAATCAGTCCTGTTTTGGCGCAGTATGACGCATTGGATTGGAGGTATTGGAATTATTGTATTAGTCATCATTGTAATGCCATCTTTAAGAGTAAGTGGATACCAATTATTCTCTTTAGAATCTTCATTACAGGATAAAATTCGTCCAAAAATTGTTTCTGTGGGAAAACGTTTATTAATGATTTACTTATCCTTAACTCTACTGGAAACAATCCTGCTGTGCTTGGAAGGCATGCCCATTTTCGACAGCATTTGCCATTCATTTGGTACAATTGCCACAGGTGGATTTTCAACAAAAAACGACAGCCTAGTAAGCTACTCGCCTATTGTCCAATACACTGTAGCAATATTCATGCTGTTATCCGGCACTAATTTCATCATCTATTATTACCTTTTCAACAAACAGTTTAAGGACATTAAAAGAAATGATGAGCTTAGATTTTATTACAAAACAGTTTTTTTCATTACCCTTTTTCTGACAGCTTCACTTTACTTTGGAAAAAATTTTGACCTTGAATTGGCTTTTAGAGAAAGCTTTTTTCAACTCGTCTCCATCATAACGAGTACAGGTTTTGCAACGGCTGATTATTTACAATGGCCAATTTATGCAATCATCGTCATTTTCTTTGCCATGTTTCTTGGTGGAAGTACCGGTTCTACAGCTGGTGGCGTTAAAATGGCAAGGTATGTTATTTTGTACAAAAATTTAAAACGCAATTTCATTCAACAAATGCACCCTAATGCATCCCTTCAAATAAAATTAAACAATAACACTGTTTCAGAAGAATCAAACCAAACAGTATTAACTTTTATCATGAGTTATTTTTTAATTTTCATTCTAGGAAGTGTTTGTTTAGCATGCTTTAATGTAGATATTAAAACGGCATCCAGCTCTGTAGCAACATGTCTTGCAGGTATTGGTCCCGGAATTGGAAAAGTTGGACCAATGTTTAATTTCAATCATTTTTCGGATGCCGTAAAACTAATTCTATCACTTATTATGCTGATGGGAAGGTTAGAAATTTATGCCATAATGGTGTTAGTAACACCTACGTTTTGGAAAAACATCTAACAAAAAACCTTCTATTTAGATTTTCAATTTAAAAACTCACTTTTTATTATATTGATAAACTTCATCTAAATGATGGTAATCATTAACGGTCACATTTAAATCTTTAATTAAACCATCATTTAAACTATAAACCCATCCGTGAATGTATGGATACTCTCCTTTTTCCCATTCTTCCTGGATGAAAGATACCATGGATAAATTATTAACTTGCTCCATCACATTAAGTTCTACAAACTTATTAGCACGCTCTTTCTCATCTTCAATCACATCTAAATCCATTTTATGTAAACGGTATACATCTTTCACATGCACTAACCAGTTATCAATGAATCCAAATTTATCATTACTCATAGCTGCATTTACACCTCCACAACTGTAATGACCACACACAATAATATGCTTAACCTTTAATACTTTAACTGCATAATTCACAACACTCAAAAGATTGGTATCTGAATGAACCACCATATTGGCAATATTACGATGCACAAAAATAGAACCCGGTAAGGTTTTGGTTATTTCGGTAGCAGGAACACGGCTATCGGAACAACCAATCCATAAAAACTGTGGGGTTTGCCCCTTTTCTAAATCTTCAAAGAAGTGGGGGAATTTCTGATTTATTTCACTCACCCACTCATTATTCCCACGTAATAAATCTTTTATTGTTTCTGCCATTATTTTTAAAATGAAGTTTTAATGTGCGAATTAATTTTCTACCTATTCAATATTCACAGTTCGAATAAAGCACAAAATCCCAACAACTTACAACACCCGTTAAATAGGAGCTTGAAGTCCGGATCCCAATAGCTTTCGGGACGGAATTCGAAGTTTGTTATTTTCCTTTACAAATCTAACACGGATAATTCCGGATTGTTTCCTCCGTGTAAGAGTTTTGTAGGGTCTTCCAGCATTTGTTTTATTTTTACTAAGAATCCTACAGAATCTTTTCCATCTACAATACGATGATCGTAAGATAAGGCCACATACATGATCGGTCTGATTTCAACTTTACCATTAATGGCTACAGGGCGATCAACAATGTTATGCATACCCAAAATAGCTGATTGCGGAGGATTGATAATCGGAGTACTTAACATGGAACCAAATACGCCTCCATTGGTAACGGTAAATGTTCCTCCGGTCATTTCATCCAGACTTATTTTACCATTTCGGGCTTTTTCAGCCAATTGTTTTAAAGCTTTTTCGATATCTGCTAAGCTCATCCCTTCCACGTTTCTGATAACCGGAACCATTAAGCCTTTTGGAGTTTGTACGGCTACTGACACATCGTGGTATTCCGGGGTAACAATTTCCTCACCATCAATCATGGAATTCACCATTGGATGATGTTTTAAGGCTAAAGATGAAGCTTTTATGAAAAACGACATGAAACCTAACTTGACATCATGTTTTTCAATGAAAGAGTTCTGGTACTTGTTTCTCAAATCCATCACAGCAGACATATCTACCTCGTTAAAGGTTGTAAGCATTGCCGTTTCGTTCCTTACAGAAACCAGTCGTTCAGCTACTTTCTTGCGTAAAGAAGACATTTTCTTACGTTCTGTCGATCTACTGCCTGAAGAATCTATAAAACTGGATGGAGTTTTTGCACTGGTTTGAGCACCCCCGGTATTCAAGGCTTTAACACGTTCAATATCTTGGACAGAAATTCGATGTAAGCCCTTAATAACATCATCAAGATTTAAGTTTGCTTCCTCCATAACTTTTTTAGCCAATGGAGAAACTTTTACATGCTCGTATTCTGTTCGCACTTCTTCTTTTCGAGCAGAATTCTCTTTAACTGCTTCAGTTTGTTTCTCTTTAAGCTTTTCAGATGTAGATTCAACAACATCTTCTTTTGAAGGCCTTAAGATTCCTACACGTGCATAATCTGTATCAATGGTACAAGCTACTCGTCCTACCTCTATAGTGGAACTTGCTTCGACCAGTAGATTAATTTTCCCGGCTTCTGAGGCCAATAACGATAAGGTAGCTTTATCAGATTCTATTTCGGCCAATTCCTGATCTTTTTCTACTATTTCGCCATCCGAAACATTCCAGCGGGTTAATTCAACTTCTGAAATGGATTCGCCTGGGGTTGGGACTTTAATTTCTATAATCATAATGATGGATTATATTATCCAGATGCTATACAACTGGTTATCATTGTAACGCTCCGTTGGAGCTTGTTTTTTAATATTATAATCTTTCGTTGCACTCTAATACCACATCTATCTTCTATCAAGTAGGTTAGCTGTTTAGATATTGTGCTTTTCGTAATTGCTAAATTTTAAATAATCAGGGACTTAATTTACACATTGACTAATTAGCACATTAAAGAAATCTATCTTCTAAATCGAAAACCTTGGTGGTTCTTCAAAATATTTATGTTGTTGCAAAATTTCTTCACGCGATTTTCCTTCTACACATTGCAATCCACAATATTTATTTTTCAGCTCACAATGACAAGCCTTAAAAACCTTATTCACAATCTCATTTTGACCTATGTGATGCAAACCACTCAAACCGGTTGCCGGACTTCCGCTGGCTAAACGTGCAACCGGAATTAGCTTATGCTCTAAAACTTTATTCTCCACATAATACCATGGTCCCATATTTTCGGGTTCTTCTTGCACCCAAAGATGAAGAACGGCATTTTTATATTTGGCTATGACATCTTCGAATTGTTGTTTTGGAAATGGATGTAGTTGTTCTAATCGCACTAAAGCTACATCACGAGCATTTAACTCATTCTTACGCGCCAATAAATCGTAGTATATTTTTCCGGAACAGAAAACGACACGTTTAACATTTTCAACATCTACCTGCTCATCATCCATTAATTCTTGGAAACAACCATTCTCAAACTCCTCCATACCTGATATACAAAGAGGGTGGCGTAATAAACTTTTTGGAGTAAATACAACCAAGGGCACTCTAAAATCACGTTTTAATTGACGACGCAATACATGAAAGAAATTGCCGGGTGTAGTACAATTTACAATCTGCATGTTATTATTAACTGCCATGGATAAAAAACGCTCAATACGGGCACTTGAATGTTCAGGCCCCTGCCCTTCGAAACCATGCGGTAATAACATCACCAAACCGTTCATCAAGCCCCACTTTTCTTCTGCTGATGAGATATATTGATCAACAATAACCTGGGCAACATTAAAGAAATCACCAAATTGGGCCTCCCAAATGGTTAAACCATGTGGCATAGCTAAAGAATAACCATATTCAAAACCAAGCACCCCATATTCAGACAACAAACTGTTATAAACGGTAAAAGGAGCTTGATCCGGATCAACATGTTCCAAAGGCTTATACTTAAGATCTGTTCCTTCGATGATTAAAGCTGCATGACGGTGCGCAAAGGTACCTCGCTCTGAATCCTGTCCGCTTAAACGAACCGGATGTCCTTCGGTCACCAAAGATGCATAAGCTAATGCTTCGGCTAAAGCCCAATCTAAACGCTTGTCTTCAACCATTTGTTTACGATCGTCTATGATTTTATGAATCTTTTTAAAGAAAGTTTTATCCTCGGGTAAATGATTTAAACGATTTAATAAAGTTTCAATACGCTCTTTGGAAATTCCGGTTTGAGGGGATTGAAGAAAATCCTTATCCTCTGAATATCTGAATTGATTCCAATCATCATGTAAAAAACGCTGAATGTAAACTTTTTTCTTTTGTTTGGATTCTTCCAATGCAACTTCTAAACGTTCGTTGAACAAACGAGCTTCTTTCATTGCATCTTCCGAAGAAACAACACCTTCTTGTTGAAGCTTTTTAATATATATTTCACGAGGATTAGGATGGCTGGCAATGGTTTTATACAGCATGGGTTGTGTAAAACGTGGTTCATCACCTTCGTTGTGACCATGCTTACGGTAAGATAACAAATCAATAAAAACGTCAGCATTAAAAAGTTGACGAAATTCTAAAGCTAATTCTACGGCATAAACAACAGCCTCTACATCATCGCCATTGACGTGAAAAACAGGCGATCGTGTTACTTTTGCCACATCTGTAGAATACGTGGATGAGCGCCCTTCAAGATAACTGGTTGTAAAGCCTACCTGATTATTTATAACAAGATGAACAGTACCTCCTGTTTTGTAGCCCGGTAATTGAGCCATTTGTACAACTTCATATCCTAAACCTTGTCCAGATATAGCTGCATCGCCATGTATAACGATGGGAATAACTTTATTGAAATCTTTGCGATATTTATGATCTATTTTAGCTCTGGATACACCTTCAATAATTGGAGCAACGGTTTCTAAGTGAGATGGGTTGGGCGCTAGGTTCACCTTCACCTTTTTGCCATTGTAAGTGGTAATATCATTGACATAGCCTAAGTGATATTTCACATCTCCAAGTGATATTCCTTCTTCGTAATCATCTCCGGTAAACTCGTTAAAAACATTGGCATAAGGCTTTTCCAGAATATTGGTTAATACATTTAAGCGGCCACGGTGAGCCATGCCAATTACCACTTCTTCAACGCCTATATTAGCACCATGCTCAATGATGGCTTTTAGGGCTGGTATCATAGACTCTGAACCCTCTAATGAAAAGCGTTTCTGCCCCATGAATTTTCGATGGATAAAGTCCTCGAAACCCACGGCCATATTTAATTGATGAAAAATGGCTTGTTTCTTCTTAGCAGAGAATTTGGGTTTATTACGAACCTTTTCCATGCGAACCTTTAACCACTTCACTACTTCGGGATGACGAATGTATAAATACTCTACACCTACCGATTGACAATAAGTTTCTTCCAAATGATCGATGATATCTGTTAAGGTAGCAGGCCCTAAGCCGATTTTGTAACCGGCTTGAAAAACCGTATTTAAGTCATCTTTGCTTAAACCAAAATTTTCAATATCTAAGGTTGGATAATATTTACGACGGGTACGAACCGGGTTGGTTTTGGTAAATAAATGTCCGCGCTGACGGTAACCTAAAATTAGATTGGCTACGTTGAACTCTTTATTAACCAGTCCTTGATTATCAACCGGTTTATAATTCTTTAACGCAAACTCAAAACCTTTAAAAAAGTCCTGAAAACTCACATCAACAGATTCGGGATCTTGCAAATATTGCTGGTATAGCTGATCGATGCTTTCTATTTCGCTGTTTCCTAAAAATGAAAACTTATCCATAAAACTTAATTTTTTCGCAGAATAATTCTCTACGCTTAATATAAAACGGGCTTACCCGGTTATGCTCTAACTCAAAGATATTGTTTTTATAATATTTACTTTTCTTAATTGTTATTTGCAAACAATTTCCTCTGTTATTTTGGCTAAAGCCAAATATTGATTTTATTGTTTTCCATCGGTTAAAACCAATTATAATCTATCGGTTAAAACCAATTATTATCCATCGGTTAAAACCGATGGCTATTCATTTATTCATTCATTGTATCAGGAGCTTCGCAATAGGCTAATAATTTCGCTGCGTTGGAGCTTTTTCATTTCTTGAAGACTCAAATATGGAAGCTTTAAATCAAACTTCTGACTACTGCCTTCTGCCTACTGACTAAAATTAATTAATTTCACAGCTCAAACAGAAACAACGATTATGACCACAGGATTTTTAAATACCTTAGCTGAATATTTTATTGATGATTTAAAAGCCAATTCATCCGAATTTTGCTTTATATTCCCTAGTCAGCGTTCAAGTATCTTTTTCCTGAATCATTTACGCGATTTCTGTGATGAACCTTATTGGGCTCCTCAAACCATCACCATTAATAACTTTATCGCTTCGTTAAGCAATAAGGCAATTGCTGATAACATTACACTGTTATTTACACTGCACGCCGTATATAACAATGTAACCAAGAAAGATGTTTCATTTGATGAGTTTTTACCGTGGGGTGAGATGTTTTTAAATGACTTTGGGGACTTGGATAAATACTTGATTCCCATTGATCAACTATACGCTAACTTATCATCTTTAAAGGAGTTAGAGGATGATTATTCGCACCTTTCGCCAGAGCAAATTGAAGCCATCCAATCTTTTTGGAATGCTTTTGATCCTCAAAAATTATCGCAGGACCAAAAGGAGTTTTTATCTATCTGGGAACAAATACCTGAGATTTATCTCCAATTTAAAAAAGCCTTGGCGAAAGATGAAATAGGCTTCGAAGGTATGATTTACCGCGAAATAGCTGAATTTATCAAAGCTGAAAATCATCCCGAACTACATCATAAAAAGTATGTATTTGTAGGTTTAAACGCTTTAACTCCCGCCGAAAAAGCTGTGATGACTTATCTGCAAAAAAGGAAGTTAGCCATCTTTTTTTGGGATTATTCGCACCATATCTTACCAGAAAAAAGTGATGTTGACACCGGATTAGATAAAAGCAAAGGTCCCGGGTTATTCATCCGGCAAAACCTTTTGGATTACCCTGCTCCTAAAGATTTCAATTTGCCCATTAATGCTGAAGGTCCTGAAATAACAGTTACAGCTGTTGCAAATCCGACAGAGCAGTTAAAAGTCATGCATCAATTCTTAAAGGATGAATACCTGACAGATATGAAAACAGCTGTGGTATTGGCCGATGAGCAACTGTTAATGCCGGCTCTGCATGGAATACCAAAGAATGTTGACCGCATTAACGTAACCATGGGTTACCCCTTGAACATCACACCTATTTTTGGATTGGTTGATTTGATGTTTGAGCTTCAGCGACAAGCCCGTGAAAACGCTAAACATGAAGTATGGCTCTACCACCGTCATGTGTTGCCAATTTTGCAACATCAGTACATTACCATGCTAGCTGATGAAGAAGCCCGAAAACTTAGACAAGAACTGGTCAAAAAGAACCAAATTTTCATTAAGGCCGAAGATTTACACCGTAATGATTTATTTAGTCTTATCTTCTCAAAGGTTAATAGTGCCGGTGAGTTGGCAGATTATATACAAAACATCTTATCTAAAGTCTTTGATTTATTAAAGCAGTCAGAAAACCGCATCATTGAGCAAGAGTTTGTTTATTCTTTATACAAAAGCATCAATCGATTACAAGATAGCTTAGAGCAAAATGCTTCGGCCGATATTGCACCAGAAACATGGATAAAGCTCTATCGAAAACTGGCCGATTTCCAAACCGTCCCTTTTAAAGGTGAACCCTTAGCCGGATTGCAGGTCATGGGAATTTTGGAAACACGTGCTCTGGATTTTGATAAACTGGTGATTCTGGATTTGAACGAAGGAATATTTCCCAAAGGAGGTGCGCCCAACACCTTTATACCGGCCAACCTCAGACTTGGTTTTGGCATGCCTACATTGGAGCAACAGGATACCATCTTCTCGTATTACTTTTTCCGATTAATTCATCGTGCAAAAAAAATACAGGTGATGTATTCGACCGGATCACAAGAAGGAAAAGCCAATGAAATGAGCCGTTATTTGTACCAATTAAAATACCAGTTTAATGCCAACATAAAGTTTGAAACCTCATCAGGCGAAGTATCCTTACTTCCTTTTCCGGAAACCATTGCACACAAAACAGTCGATGTTATAAACTTCCTCAACAAGTTTAAGGAAGGTGGAAAAGCAATGCTGTCTCCAAGTGCTTTATCGACTTACATCGAATGCCAGCTACGTTTTTATTATCAAAAAGTGGCTCAGCTTAAAGAGGTGGATGAAATTGCCGAAGAAGCTGATGCGCGTATTTTTGGTTTAATCTTTCACGAAGTGGTTGAGCAGCTTTACACGCCTTTTGTTGGTAAAGAAATTAAGGAAGAAACGGTTCAGAATTGGTTAAGCAAGCCGGAGTTGATTGATCACCTCATCCTCGATGCCTTTAAAAAGCATTTGAGTGATTATGAAAAAGGACGCGCCCAGTATACCAACATCCATGGAAAAAATGTGATGGTTTATGAGGTCATTAAACGTTACATCAAACAATTCTTAAAGCTGGAAAAGAAAAATGCGCCTTTTACCATCGTAGATCTGGAACGAGAAGTTAAATGGGTGTATACATCTGAAAATGGACTAAAGGTTAACCTTGGTGGTTTTATCGATCGCCTGGAAGAAAAAGATAACATCCTTAAAGTGATGGATTATAAAACTGGTGGCGGTGAAGCTTCTGTTGCTGCCATTTCTGATCTTTTTAAAACAGATAAGCACAAGAAAAACAAAGCTACTTTCCAGACTTTACTTTATTCACTCATTCTTGAAGAAACAGGTGCAGCTCCTTCTCAAACCATTCAACCGGGGGTTATATGGGTCAAGAACTTATTTAAAAATGATTATCAAACCGGCTTATTCTTAAAAGAGAAAAAAGGAGACGATATACCAATCACCCTTCAACGCTTTAAACCCGAATATATAAAAGGCTTGGATGCGTTGATAACAGAAATTTATAATCCGGATGTTCCGTTTAGTGCAACTGAGGATTTGAAGAAATGTGAGTATTGTACGTTTAAGAGGTTGTGCAATCGATAGATTTTTATAAAGTATATGTATACCCCTTGTTACGTATAATTATCTTAATATAGACATGCCCGACGCAAGCGGGGACACAAAAGCACAGAGGTTATGAAGTTAAATTATCAAACTCTGGGCTGTTTTGATATTTTTTGATGTTGGGCCAATCTTTTTTTTGCATTTTGCCTGATTGCGGACATTCCGTAAATCATTTAACAAAATTGATTAGAACATATTAAAAAAAGCTGCTACATAAAACATGTAGCAGCTTCTTATTTTATATTTCAAAGTAACCTTTATTTCTGGTGTACATGGCAATAGCCAGATTTGTTTGTGGTTTTATTTTTACACCGATCGCCTTTTTTAGTCGTTGCTTTACATTGTATTGCAGCACCTGTATTATTATTTGATGTAGATCCATTTTTTGTAGTGGTTGACTTGGATTCTGCACTCTTTGTTGCTGCATTACTGGTTGATTTAGAACTAGAGTTCGTAGTTCCTGATGAAGTTGTAGACTTCTTAGCTGAAGTTGTATTACTAGGTTTACTCTTTTCTGGGGTACTTGAAGAAGTTGTTGTAGTCTGTTTTTTTTGATTAGATGTGTTTTGCGTTGTATTGGTTGTGCTTTTTGATTTTTGCTGCTGTGCAACACCTGTAAAACTTACACTAAACACAAATAATAGTGGTAATATAAACTTAATTGCTTTCATAATATTTTAAATTAAATCACTTCATAATACGTTAAATAAATTTCTTCTTTTTCCATCAGAAAAGGAAAAAGAAGAAATCATATCAATTCTTATTATTGTGGAATTGGGGGTGGTGGCGGTGGTGGAACACTTCCAAATACCGGAGTTAATTCAGGTATGGTTGAAGCAGCAGCCCAACCTGCCATACCGTCTTTCCAAACTAAGGTTTCTTTAGTAAACTGATTATTTACAACCATAGTTTTTAATTGACCTAAAGTAAATGGTCCAGCTTGCGCACCATTAATTACGGCATGAAATGCAGTCTCCTGAGGTACAGGTGGCGGTGCTCCGACTCCTGCTTGTGGTTGCTGCTGCTGTTGATTATTAAAAGCCTGAGCCATATTCTGAGCCATTCCAAAGCCCATTCCCATACCCATACCTTCAGACATTCCACCTCCTTGAGGATTGTTTGAGGCATTTTCCATGGCAATGCCAGCTTGCATTTGATTGAATTGTCCCATGTTATTACCTAAAATATTCATACTTGATTTTTTATCAAGCATAGCTTCCACTTCTTCAGGCAATGAGATGTTCTCAACTACAAAATCAACTAATTCAAGACCATAATTATCAAACTTATCAGTAATCTTCCGATTACAAAACTCAGAGATCTCGTCGTATTTAGAAGCTAGATCCAACGCCGGAATTTGAGCTTCTCCGATTGCATCGGTAAAACCAGAAACAATGAAACTTCGTAACTGATCTTCCACTTCTTCTGTTGTGAAATTACTGTCCGTTCCGGCTATTTCTCGTAAAAACTTAGGTGCATCAACCACACGCATCGCATAATTACCAAAAGCTCTTAATCGAAGGGCTCCAAACTCTGCATCCCTCATCATTACGGGATTGGGCGTACCCCATCCCATATCTGTGAAACGCTTTGTACTAACAAAATATACTTCAGCTTTATATGGGCTATCAAATCCATATTTCCACCCTTTTAACGTACTTAATATTGGTAAATTCTCAGTAGAAAGAGTATATGTACCGGGAGTAAATAAATCAGCAAACTGTCCTTGTTCAATAAAAACAGCCACCTGACTTTCACGTACAATTAACTTTGCTCCATTTTTTATTTCATTATCGTGGCGTTCAAATCTAAACACCATTGTATCTCTCGAATCATCGATCCATTCTATAATGTCGATTAACTCGGTCTTAAATCTATCAAATAGTCCCATGAATAAAGGTTATGTTATAAATTACTACCGCAACTCTTACATTTAATGGTTCCGGATTCTGATTTAGTACCACATTTCTTACATTTTACCATTACTGGCGCTGCTGGTTTTGCCTCTGGCTTTGTTTCTGTTTGTGTTGATCCAGGAGGTGTAGCTTCTTGCTTAGCTGCATCTCTTTCAGCTTTTTCAGCAGCAGCTTGTTGCTCTCTTTTCTCTCTACGGATATCCATTATCTCGTTATAGTGCCTATCTAAATCACCATAAACAGCTCTTAATGATAAATTTTTAGCATCAATGGCCTGTAATGCTTCTGTACCGCTAGTATAATCCTGATTAAAAAGCTCTTTACTCTCATTAATAACAGGAGTTGCTTGCTCAATTAAAAACAGTGTTTTACTACCAAACTCTTCAGATGTAAATTCGTTTTTAATATCAGCAATAATGCGTTCCGTTTTTTTCAATTGACTTTCGAAATCTTCAATGGTCTTCATTGGTGCTCTGCGTAACATTTCAACTGCATCACCCATCTTGTCAATTTTCACTTTTTCATCAGATTCCTCTATTGCAAGTTTAAAAGCATCTTCTGCTTGTTTTAACTGAGCTTTTAACTCCTCTGCGATAACAGGGTATTTTGCAATGTATCCGTTTGTTTTAGCTTTAGCCGTATCCCAACTTTGTTGTTTTTTTTCTACAGACTGACATGCCACCATTACAGCCACCAGGGCTAAGGCAAAGCCTAACTTTTTAATCATAATTTTAAGTTTAGATTGTAAATATTCAATTTTAATAGATTCATATTATCGTCTTAGTAAACCTTTATTATGCAAATAACATTCGTATAACTCCGATAACCTAGGTTTTTAAAGGTTTGCTTTGCAAATTATAAAAATTGTTCAATAATCCAATATTTCTTAAATTTCAAACTTTGGTTCTAAATGAGTTTTAACAATTTAATAATCAAGGATTATATATTAATGAAACCATCGAAAAAGTATCTAGCACCTTTCTATCTCTCTCTTTCTTAGCATAATTATCGTAGTTCAACTCATAACTAAGCTTAAAATTGATTTTACCGGACACCGCCATTATTAAACTACTGGACGATTCCACAAGATAATCATCAAATTCATCAAATCTAGGCTGATAAAATGTAAAATGGTTGAATGTTAAATTATCGGCAATTCTAATCTTAAACTTTGGTCGAAGTGAAAACCGGTATTTAGTAGCTTTCTTCAATGAATCTCTGTCGTTAAAAGTTACATATTCGGTATAATAGTTGTTTTCAGCGATAGCAGCACAACTTAAGGACAAAGAACTTTTAGAGTTTTTGGCAATTAACCATTTTGCTCCTAACAATCCATTCCAACGAAACTTAATACTCTTAAATTCATCTTTATAAACAGATAGCAATACAAATGGAGAGATTTTCCCTCGAGGAGAATAATCAAACTTTATTCCTGCATTATACTCTTCTTTATTGGCTACTTGATTATTCTCGCCATAGACATATTTAAACCAAGATGAATATTCAAAAATTGAATCCAGATGTGAAATCCCTAACTCACTCCTTACATCTAATTTATCAGTATTTCCGTTGTAATAATAGGCTCCAACTCCTATTTCTGTATTCCAATCCGAGTTTTCTTCTTGAGCATTTACATTATTTATACTCAAAGTATTTAAAACTATTACAAAGACTACATTGATTACAAATACTTTGTTCATTATATGCTTAAATTATTATTAATAAACAGTCCATAAAAGTAACATAATATTATTAAACCTTGAGTTCAATACCTCCTTTGTTTTTCTATTAAAGGAAAAAGGACAACTGGGAAGCAAAGCTTTAGATGAAAACACTAGGATTAATAAATTAACTCAAACGCGCTTCTATACCCCTCAATTTCATTAATGTAATCTAAGAAATGGCCATAGAAATCATGACTTCCAATAGTCGCACTATCGCCAAAGACAACAAGTTTTCGTTTGGCGCGGGTAAGTGCGACATTCATGCGGCGGGTATCTGATAAAAAGCCGATCTCTCCTTTTTCGTTGGAACGCACCAAACTGATGTAAACAATGTCGCATTCCTGTCCCTGAAAGGAATCTACCGTTTTAATGCGGGTAACGGGCGCTAATGGATGTTGTTTAAGTTCACTTTGGTCGAACAAGTGCTGAATACAATCAACCTGGGCTTTGTATGGCGAAATAATGCCTATGGAGTGGATGTCATTCACATCACCCATGTTTTCAACATCTGTAAGGTAGTTGGTTAGATGTTTTATTAATAAGGAAGCTTCCTCCTTGTTAAATGCGCTCTTCGTTTCAGGATTTGCATCTTCTGCATAACCGGTACCGGCAGTATCAATAAATTCGACAGGAAGATCATCGTAAAAGTTGGTTTGATGCTTGACTGAATCGTGAGCCACCAAGGCATCTTTATAAAACTCCTGACTACTAAACTGCATGATTTTTTGGTGCATGCGGTATTGAACAGATAGCATTACATCAGCTGAATTTCTTGAGATGGCTTTCTCGAATAAAGTAACAGATAAACCTTCTTTTGCAGCTTCGAAGCTTTTTACGGTAGGAGGCAACTGACAATGGTCTCCGGCAAAAACAACGCGATTGGCTTTTAGGATGGGCAACCAACTAGCAGGCTCCAGTCCTTGAGCGGCTTCGTCGATAAATACAGTAGTAAAGTGTTTATCTCTTAAAATATCGTGAGCCGAACCGACCAATGTACAGGCTATTACTCGGGACTTTTCGATGATATCAGTTTTAATAAAGCGTGATAAAAGATCCGCTTCTTTTCGATAACTATCCGCTTCGGCAAATAACATTTTACGTTGCTCACGCTCTTCTTTTCCAAAGCTGCGTTTGTATTTTAGCGCCATTCGTCGGTATTCTTCGGCATTACGGCGCATGGACTTGAGCTGTTTAAACTGACTATGGTTTAACACTTTTGCATCCATGGTGTTTTCCATCACTGTTTTGGTAACTCTTGCCGGATGACCTAAGCGAACGACACTTACCCCATAATCACTCAGCTTTTCGACCACCAAATCAACTGCTGCATTACTGGGTGCACAAACCAACAATTGGTTCTCTGTCATTAAAGTGGCCACAATGCTTTCGATCAAAGTTGTGGTTTTACCGGTTCCGGGAGGGCCATGAATAATGGCTACATCTTTGGAGGCTAATACAGTCTGTAAGGCTTTATTTTGGTTTTCGTTCAAATGTGCAACAGCCGTTTGAGGTAGTTCATTAAAACTTGCTTCCTGATTACCTAAAATCACTTCGATAAGTTGGCCAAGTCTTTTATCCTCATTCGAAAGAAGTATTTTAAGCCCCTTCTCCATTTCTTTGTAAGAATTTTCATCAAACAAAAGTTGAACACCAAGTTTTCGTCCATAAGTCCACTCCGGTAATTCATCACAGTTTAAAGTTATGAGCATGTCAAACTCATTCACTTGATTCACGACTCCATTCACCGAATTATTTTCATCATCCAAAGCATCTGTTGTAAAAAAGGAGATTAATTTTCCGGATTGAAAAAGATGCGACTCATTATGCTCACGATGACGCTCTACCCGAACCATCACTCGTTCGGCTGCATTGTATTTCGATTTTTCTAATTGAACAGGATACCAACAAACGCCACTTTTTCTTCGCTCTGTATAGGAAGTATTCTTCATGCGCTCTTTATATTGATGAAGATCTTCTTTTTTTTCTTTTTGAAGTAATGCTTGAAGTTTTTGTAGCTCGTTTCTGATCTCCTGATTCATGAAATGTCTTTTAGATGTGTGCACAAAGATAAAAAAAGCTGTTTACCACTAGTTTTTTTTTAAGAAATGAGATGTGAGTAGTGAAATGTGAGTAGTGAGGAATGAGTAGTGAGGAATTTTTAGAGAATTTCAAAGGGATTTACTCAATAACGAGGGGAATTCATTGAACTATTGAGTGGTTTTATTAAACAACTGAGGGGATTTATTCAAAAACGTTGGGGATTCACCCAATTATTGAGGGGATTTACTGAATAAGCATGTGGATTTAGTCATTTTGACAGATTTTTATTGAGTTTCAATGAGGATTTAGCCATTTTGGCGTTTAATTATTAAATCATGCGAAGAATGTAAGCCATCCCTATCCCTCAGAGATTTCGCCTTTCACATTTCTTGTAGAAAACAGAGTTTAACCACATGATTTTTTAACAGGATTTTACCGATTAACCGGCTTACAGCTATGATTTTCATAAAAAATCTGGTAAATCCTGTTAATCTGGTCTTAAAAGGCGGATTTTCCTGCCAAATCCCGGAAGAATTACAACATATAATGTAACATTACAGCTCCGGAATTTAATCCTTTCGATTCTATTAATTTCAATTGATTTCTTTTAGGAAATCCTTCAAATAAATCAATTCCTCCATCCAATACTATTGGCATTACAAAAACAATCAACTCATCAATTAAACCTTCATCCCAAAGCAGAGTATTCACTTGTCCTCCACCAATTAACCAAACATCTTGTCCTTCTTCCTTTTTTAAGGCTTTAATAAACCCCAAGGGTTCAGCTGAAATAAACTGCACATCATCATTAAACTTCAAATCTTTTTTACGCGTTAAAACAAAATTCTCTTTACCGGCATAAGGAAAAGGTATGTCCCAATCGATGATTTGCTGATAAGTTGTATAACCTTGAATAGTAGTTCCAATCGAGTCATAAAATTCAGCATAACCATAGTCATCGTGATCCGGATTTGGGATAGCTTCTAACCAATCTACTTTTCCTTCTTGATCGGCAATTTTGCCATTGAGACTCATGGCGATGTATAGTTTAATTTTACGCATTTCTTATCATTTAAAGCTTCTAGCCATAAGCTTATGGCTTCTAGCCCGTGTTTTTCAAATTGTTAAATCCTAACTGTATTTAGCTAATCTCGACAAAAAGAATAAAAGCTAATTTGACATTCTCACATCTCCTAAATTTCACCTTATTTAATTTACCCATCAGCCCATTGAATATTCCAAACTTCTTATCTTTGCGGCCTCAAAGCAATAAATATGTTTCCTACACTTTTTTATAACGTTCTCAGCGTCTTTTTAATGATGCTACCCGGTTTTTTGGTCATCAAAAAAGGCATTATTAAAGAAAGTTCATTAAAAGATTTTAGTCAAGTTATAGTTAAAGTCTTTTATCCTTGTTTGATATTCGCTTCTATTTCATCCAATTTTACCATACAAGACATTATTAACTCGTGGCAGTTACCGGTGTCGGTATTTATATTTTTCATCGTTACTTATTGTATCGGATTAATATATACCGGCTTTTTTAAGGAGCAAGACTTGAACCGGCGAAAAAGCATTTTGTACCAATTTACGGTTAACAATTACTCCTTTTTACCGCTTGCCATTATTGCCAAATTGTACGATGAGCAACACATGGCTGCTCTTATCTTTTCAACACTGGGCGCCGAAATCATTGTGTGGACATTAGGCATGTATATATTAAGTAATAACGGAGGTGGATTTAAACTAAAAAATCTAAAGAATTTATTGTCGCCGCCTTTAATGGGGGTTTACTTTTCGCTGATGGTACTGTGGGTGCTTCATCTTTTTGACATGACTATTGATTCTTTTACCAACCAGCACATCGCTCTCAATTATCTTTATTCTACCATTACTCAAATAGGAAAAGCTTGTATTCCCTTATCTCTATTGATGGTAGGAGGACGAATGGCAACAAATAAAACTGCTGATATAAAGCATAAAGACATTTGGATTGTGACATTTTTTAGGCTGCTAATTCTTCCTCTTGTAGGAATCCTTTTGTTTAAATTTTTATTCGGTGATCATCCATTTATAAATGTCATGCTCATTGTTACCGTAATGCCTCAATCGATAGCCAGCATGGTTTTTGGAGAGTTATATGGAGCTGATCAGAAATTAATGAGTGGTACAGTATTGATATCGCACCTGATTGCGTTGGTGAGTATTCCCTTGTTTTTGATGTTTTTGATTTAAAAGTTTAAAATATTAAAGTGCAGAAGTGCAAATTAGCTTTCTAAGTATTCAATATTTTCACGACTTAAAGCACAAGAGGGCTGAACAAAAAAATGAATGCAGGCAGATCTAAAAAGTTTTCGGTTTTACTCACGACGATTACACCAAAAACTGTTTACGGTCATTTTTTTGTTTAAAATGAAACTGAATTGCGTAAAAAAGAACCTTGCTCAGGAGTTTTCCTTTATTTTTGCAGGAATAAATCCCAAAAACTTGAGGAGGTACATGAAAAAAACTAAATTCTAATACCATCCTGATAATTATCGAGACTTAAAAACTTTAAAACATAAAAAATGGAAATACCTGTTGGATTAAAAGCAGAAAAGACGATTACTGTAGCAGAAAAAGATAGTGCTAAATCACTTGGCTCGGGTGGATTAGATGTATTTGGTACACCTGCCATGATAGCTCTCATGGAAAATGTAGCTTTAGATATGATTCGTCCACACTTACCGGAAGGATCTGACTCTGTAGGCATTATGATCAATGCTAACCACATGAAAGCATCTCCACTTGGTGCAAAAATAACATGTGAAGCAACAGTTACTGCCGTGGATGGCCGTAAAGTATCTTATGATATTATTTGCAAAGACGAGAGTGGTGATAAAATCGGTAATTCCAAACATGATCGTTTTGTAATCGACACTGAGAAATTTATGAGTAAGCTTTAAAACTTACCTTTTGCTGAAAACACAGGGAGTTATTCTTTTCGATTTCCTGTGGTTTCAGTAAAATAACTAAAGTTTAAGTTGATTAGTTATTATTGGAAGATTAGATCAACAAGACTTTTTTATCATTCTAAAGCGTTCAGGCAGAAAACTACATCCTAAATCCTAACAGCAACACATCATCAATCTGATCTGTGGTCCCTTTCCATTTATCAAAAAAGGTCTCAAAAACCTGCTTTTGCTTAGCCATTGGGCGAAGATGATTTTCCATAATAAGCTTACGGAAACCTTTTTGCATTAGCTTCTTATCTCTTGTACCTCCAAACTGGGAGGCAAAACCATCTGAGAACAAATAGAAACAATCGCCCGGTTGATAAACTATTTCATGATTGGTAAACGAACGGTGAATTTCACCATAAGATACCGGCATGTGATCGGCTGGAATAACGTTTAATTCACTGTTTCGAATCAGGAACATGGAATTAAAAGCACCTGCATATTCAATTTTCCCTTCCGGAGCATCAATGGTAGCAATACTAATGTCCATTCCATCTTTGACTTCACTGTTTTCGTCCTGTTTTAAAGACTCTATTACAATGCGACGTAATTCATTTAATATCTCTGCCGGACGGGTTAAACCACCTATTCCAATAATCTCATGTAGAAATGCAATTCCAAACATGCTCATAATTGCTCCCGGAACCCCATGACCGGTGCAATCAGCAGCAACCAATATCACTTTCGCATCAACCTGCCCTACCCAATAAAAATCACCACTTACGATATCACGCGGACGTAACATCACAAAATGCTCAGGTAATACTCGCTCCAGATAGTCGGAACTTGGTAATGATGCATTTTGAATCTTTTTGGCATAAGTAATACTTTGGGTCAGTTTTTTATTGACACCTTCAATCTTTCGCATTAAACGTTGGTTCTGATCACGGCCTAACTTAATGGCTAAATGATTCTTTACCCTTACCTTAAGCTCAACAAAATTAAATGGCTTGGTGATATAATCGATAGCTCCAACTTCAAACCCTTTTACAATATCATTCGTTTCTGTTTGTCCGGTGATAAAAATGATTGGAATATCCTTCGTTAACTCATTGTTTTTAAGATGACCGCACACCTCGTAACCATCCATCCCCGGCATGATGACATCTAACAAAATGAGATCAATGGTAGCTCGTGAGAATGCAAGCTCCAAAGCCTCATCCCCACTCATCGCAGTTAATAAGTTGTACCGGGACAAAGTCTCTTTTAAAACTTCAATATTTACAGGTGAATCATCTACTAAAAGTATGGTAGGCTTTTGTGGGTTCATTTCTTCACAATTTGGAACATCATTAACACGAAGCCCAAGATACGAAAAAATGGCCTACTGAAAATTTTCATTCTTAATCTCTGAATACTTTTTATTTTCCATGCCACAAACTACCTAAGATTTATGAACTTACACAAGAACTAAAAGTTTTCTATTTTGCTATGTGATCGTTAAAGGTTGAGTTTTATATTTCCCGGGGACTTTTGCTCGATGCAACAAAACCTCCGGCTCTATTTCTGTGGAGAATTCATCCAGTTCCCGAAACCAGGATAAATAGTTGTCTAAATACTTAGTGGCTACGCCATGAAAGCGATGCAACCATTGCCTTAAACGACTATGGTAATTTGTAACATTCCGGATGTGAACAATCTCCTTTATCACGTCCAGACCTTTAGAGAGATTCAAACAGCCGTGGCGATAGTTAGACTCCTTAACAAACCGCTTATAAACAGGCTTACCATCACTGCAAAACAACGCATCTTTATCAATTCTAGGCGTCAACTCTTGCTTCAACTTGTCACTTCTAAAGGTCTCAAAAATCTTATCCATTGTGTTTTTATATCGGTCTCTACATATTAAAACACAAACTTTTTCTTTTCCTCTACCTGCTTGCCCGCCACGTTTTCTGGCTTTCCGATTTAGATTTTTATTTCCTTTTTCTGATTTTTGAAAGTAGGTTTCTTCCGCTTCAACAATTCCATTTAATACTTTGGGCAAGATTGTTTTTGCATTATACAAGAAACGGTGGCGCCACCTAAAGCTGGTACTTTTATGTACGCTACATAAAGCGGCTGCCTTCCGAATACTGACGCCATTTACCAAGCAAGAAGCATACTCCAACCACAGCTCTTTCTTTCGCAACCGAGCCAAAGGAGTTCCACTCAAGCTATTGTAAGTCTTCTTACAAGCTTTGCACTTATAGCGTTGTATACCTTGCCTTTTCCCCCAACGAACTTTTTCTGAACTCTTACAATGGGGACAAAAAAGCTTATCGTATCGAGTCTCTAAATTTGCTTCTACTTTGTTTTTGAGAACATGAGCCTTAACATTTTCTTCAAGTAGCCTGAATTGATGTGAGTTAAGCTCATTCATACCACTTATAAAATTCCTAAACCGTTTAGTTTCCATAACTTCCTTTTTAAAAGAAAGTTAGTCCTATGAAAGAGAAATGTCAACCACTAATGCGAACATAACAAAACACCCCTCTTATTTCTCTAAAATCAATCCAAATAAATCTTCGGATGATATTTTAGCTGATTGATCCGTATCAGCCAACAACTGATCCGCTAAATCACGTTTATCATGGTGCATTTTCACAATCTTCTCCTCAATAGTATCCTCTGCAATTAAACGGTAAATGGTAACAGGTCGCTGTTGTCCAATGCGGTGAGCCCTGTCTGATGCCTGATCTTCAATGGCCGGATTCCACCACGGATCCATGTGAATCACATAATCAGCTGCTGTTAAATTAAGTCCTACTCCCCCGGCTTTCAAACTGATTAAGAACAAATCACTTTTACCGTTTTGAAAATCTGAAATAGCCGCTTCTCGTTGTTTCGCAGGGGTCGATCCGTCTAAATATTGATAGGATATTCCTTTACGATCTAACATCGCACGAATTAAGGCTAGATGCTTTGTAAACTGAGAAAACACCAAAGCTTTATGGTTCGCATCCAGTAAATCCTCCACCAAGCTTTCCAACGCAGTTAATTTAGAACTTGGCACTTCACTTTCGGGAATAACCAATTGAGGATGACAACTCATTTGACGCAGTTTAGTGATTTCTGCTAAAATGCGAAGGTGCTTTGATTGACCCGCTTCATCACTTCCTTTTATGTTCTCTACGGCTTCTTGTCGTAAAACCTCATATATTTCACGCTCCTGGTCTGATAGTGAGATCGACAGTGTAATTTCTGTTTTCTCCGGTAAATCATCCAATACATCACTTTTATTTCGACGTAAGATAAATGGAGCAATGTATTTGTTTAATGCTTTACGCGCTTCACGACTATGATCAAAACCATCGCCTAAAGCAAATTTGCGATTAAACTGATCGTAAGTACCTAACATACCAGGGTTAATGAACTGAAACAAATTCCACAGCTCACTCAAATGGTTTTGAATAGGCGTACCCGTAGTGATGACCTTAAACTGAGCTTCCAATTTCATCACCGCTTTACTACGTACACTTTTGGCATTCTTGATGGCATGTGCTTCATCTAATATAACAATGTTCCAAACACGAGTCGCCAAGAGATCGGGATTAGCCTGAATGATGCCATAACTTACCACTAATACATCATGAGCAACTAAGTCTTCGATATGAGCCTCACGATTTTGAGCTTTTAATTCAAGCGGATTAAGCGTAGGTGCAAAACGAACGATCTCTTTCATCCAGTTGGCACAAACCGATGATGGTGCCAATACTAAACTTGGGCCGTTTTGAGCGTACTTTAGTAGCATACTAATGGCCTGAATGGTTTTTCCCAATCCCATATCATCAGCCAAGCAAGCCCCCACACCCCAGTTATACAAACGATCGAGCCAAAGAACTCCTTCTGCTTGATATGGTCTTAATTCGGCCTGTAAATTTTTAGCAAGTGAGGGCTGATAATTTTTGATTTCTTGCAACTTCGTTTGATGCTCTTTCCACCATTTGTCGGTAGTAACTTGCTCTACTCCCTCAATAAAATTCTCAACATTGCCCGATCCTAAAGGGTGAACCAATAACTTATCTCCTTTTTGATGAGCAACAGCATCTAAGGCTGCTAAACGCTTTTGAAGATCATTACAGATACTTAAATAAGTCTTATCATCTAGCTGAATGTATTTAACTGTTCCGCCTTTCGATTGCTCTAATAACTTTTGTATGGAGAGTTTCTTATCGTCAGCAACTTGCACTTCTCCTTTAACATCAAACCATTTTTCAGAACGCTTTACATTTATGTTGATATCTGCAGAAGTCACCACTTTGGCCACTCGTAAACGCTCACCTTTTGGCCAAATCACTTTTACAGCAGGTGCATGTTCTTTCACTTCGGATAGAAACTCCAAAATATCCTCTTCTGTATCGATAAAAACCTGAGGTGATGAGTTTTTCATTTCCTGTAACCACCAAATACGATCAGCCAGTTCTAGAAGAATGTTCTTTTCTTTTTTCAAATTACGAACAATGGTATAATTAACGCCATTCGTATCCTTTACCATCACCTCAGCAGAGCCAATGCCGGGAACAAAACGCGCTTCTTCACCATCGATCACCTCAATTAATAATTGAACATGCAATTCATTATTGACTGGAGTTAACTGCAAGACCGGAATATTTGCACTTTTCTGCTTTGATGCACTACTTTCAGAAAAATCTCCGGCAACAGGCATTACTTCACTTAGGCGATCGATAACCGGTTTGGCTTTCTTCATCCCTTTTTGAGGAATAGTGATCTCTTTTAAGTTCGAATCAGACAATACATTATAAATCTGTAATGCTTTAGCCGACCAATGAATGTAAATATAGCTGGTTGGCGTTTCCATTACAATTCGCTCTTCGGGTGATTCGGGAACTAACTTTAACGTGGCACCTTTCGAACTTTTATTTATTTGAATTTGGGCTTCTTCTTCACGTATTTTTAAGGGTAAAAAAGGTTCAAATTCGGTGTAAACATCCGGATGTTTGGCCAATACTTGTATGAGAGTATGCCAATTCTTTGGCTCTATTTCGCCATAATAACCTTTACGCAAACAAGCAAAAACAGCCTGATCGTTCTCTGTTGCATGAGCCGGTATGGCATTTAATAAACGCGATAAAGAACGTTCTTTTGCCACAGACCACCCATTTTTATTGGCCGTTTGCTCTAAGCAACGTAAGCTATAAGGATTTAAAGGATCTACAGCCCATATCAAGCGCTTATTCTTAACATCCTTTTTTTCGGTAGTCTTGGTAGTTAATGCACTTTCTAAGATCGACAATACATCTTCCCAGGCTTCTTCGGGCTGGTAGAGTTCGGCTAAAGGTGTTGCATTAAATTGAGCTCGCAACTGCTCTAAACGCTTTTCACTAAACGTAGGCGAATCATCTTCCTGCTTTAATCCGGCTGCACGAAATTCAAACTCTTCTTTTTCGGTGGAAAAAAAAGGATATTGTGCACCTGCCATTGGCTTGCCAAACCAGCTTAATACAGCCGTTAAAAACTGAAGATGAAAAACTTTTGGAAAAGCAAAATGAATCTCATTGGCATTTGTCTTAGACTTCCCTAATTTATGATTAGCAAAAAGCAAAGCAATCTTTGCAAAGCCTTTAAATGGATTTGGATATTCATTGGATTCCGGCAATACTTTTATGGCACTTCGTAAAAAGGTTGCTGCATCTGACATATTTTTAGAGTTTCCTGAACTCATCAATACAATGGCATACAATAAACCATAAACACCTGGAAGCTCTTTACGCTTATGCTTTCCTTGTTCCTGGATATAGGCTAAAAAAACAGCTCCTGAATCAAGTGCAGCTTGCACATCTCCTTGCAATAGTTTGGTAAAAAACAAACTTTCATCGCCTAAGCCAAGAGCGTTATTTATTTCAAGCACCTCTTCTAAAGGAAGAATCAATTGAGCACAAGAGGCATAATTGTATTTTACAGCATGGGGTAGCTTTATGCTTTTATCTAAATAAATTTCTTTAAGCTGCTCAAAATATTCGTAATGTAAAGAAAACGGTAGATCCATTAAAAAATCTATCCGCTTGGATTCTGCAAAAATTGAAAGAAATGGTTTTATTAAAGCCAAGTTTCCTAAATGTAACAAACTGGTTCTTAACTTCTCGTTGGTATTTACCCAACTATATGGTTTTGAAAGGTGAAAAATTTCATCCAATACATCCGAATCATTGGCTAAAATGGCCAAATGCCCTGCTTTTTCACGGTATTGATACGAATAATGATTAGAAAAATAGGACACTGCTGCTCTTATAAGCACTTGGTTTTCTTGCGCTAAGGGCAATATCTTTCCAACAATCTGTGGCTGAACATTATACCCAATGGAAGTATTCAAAAGTATCCCTTTATCCTGCAAAGAATTAATACTGTCATTTATACTTTTTGCCTTTATATCATAATACAATGGTACACAAGCCAAAATACTCTTAGCTAAATCCTTAGTGGCAGACTTTGACATTGGTTCATTAACAAAGGCCAGAGTCTTTAAAACAACAGCCTCCACATCACTTAATTCAACACCGGCAATTCCTTCCGGTAATTCAGGCTTATCGGGAGCAAATTCAAATAAACTATCCATTTCGAACAAATTTGCGGGCAAAAGTATGAATTTTAAATGCACTCACAAAGCTTTGTAGATAGTTAGAGCAGGGAAATCGCTTTTAAGACAAGGGATTAACAGGATTTACAAGATTTTTCTTAAACAAATCATGCCAGTAGTCCTGTCAATCAGGTAAATCCTGTCAAAATAACATGTGGTTAACCACTGTCTCTAACAAGATATATCAAAGGTGAAATCCCTGATAATTAGAACCTAGAGAACAAATATTAGGCAACAGCTTAGTATAAAGAACAATATTTATTGTTTTCTCACTACCAATTTTTGTTTATTACGAATAGGGTATTTTCTCTAATCTATACTTAGTAGTCAATCCCGGTATCTTATAATCTTCATCTTTCCAATACAATTCACGTTCAGCTTGCTGCATAGGTGTAGCTTCAGGTGTGGGAATATCACTCGGATACATAGGAAAAGGAAAGCCTTCTGCCTTTCGCCGTTCAAAATCTGCTTGACGAAAAGGATCAAACTCTCTACCCGGAGGCAAAGGACGGTTTTTGTCCATGTACCAAACACATAAGGACAAAGCTTCGGTTACTTTATCTGCATAATATTTATTAAAAAAAGGAACAGGTTCAACAGAGCGTAGATCATCCGGATCTAACATTCCCAAAGAATAAATAAATTTCACTTTATAGCCTCCTGCACCATGATAGTGAAGATGAAAATTCTCAAATGGGATGACATATCTTTTTCCTTTAATAATTGGAAACTTCACCACACTATTTTTACGATTGATCTCAAAGGAGCGATACCTAGTTGGTGTTAACCATAAATCTAACAAATATCCCATAAAACCAACAATTGGTATACAAAGCAGCCCCAGCGCTAATGCGGTACCACTTTCGACATCCGTTCCCATAAAAAAAGTGGTGGGCAGCATTAAAAAAGCCCCCAGAAGCAATCCGTATTTAAAATATTTCAGCCAATTTTTATCATTTACCACAATTTTAATCTGTTGTGCCAAATCAATGTCTTTAACTTTGTCGATGTTCCACCACCCGGGTTCTTTACCTCCTATGGAAACAATCTCTTTTGATAAATACTTGTGGCCATCAATATTTTTTCTATCTACCAAAAATATTTCCTCTTCCCCGGCTTCCAGATCAGCCCACTTCAATGAGGTGTAATCTATTTTATCATCATATTGAGCTTTTTCGTTTCGATACACTTCTTCTGCCTTTTGAATATACTTTGGAGCTTTTTCATAATGCGGACATGATTCTTCAAAATCCGGTTTTTGCATGGTTAATTTACATAACAAGCCCACCTTTAAATCTCTGTGCGCTTTAATGCACACCTTACAAAACTCAAGCTTTTCATTTAGCGTCTTCATATCCCTCTACTAATTTTAATCTATTTAATTTTGTATAACTAATCTGAGATGTACATGGAGTGTCTCTAATAATATTCCTATAGTTCTTTGCCTATTGCTAGTTATACCGATTTGTTAGGGACATGAGCCTTAAATTTGCAAGGCTTGAATATCCCAACCATCAATTAAAATTACCAACCTCCTATTCTTTCTCGCTCTTCCTGTTGCTCCGGTGTTGATTCAGGCGTGGGAATTTCACTTGGAAATAAAGGATATGGAAAGCCTGCTGCTTTACGTCTTTCGTAATCCATTTGTCTATAAGAATCAAAAGCTGAACCCGGTGGTAACGGACGATTTTTATCCATATACCAAAGTAAAAAAGACAAATCTTCATAACAATTCAAACCTGTCGTACATAAGTATAATGAGGCTTTATTCTAATATAGATATGAATTATTTACTATCTTTACAAAAAGCGATTCAATGACGGCAGTAAATAAATTACATCAAGAGTTCCTGAAGCTAAGCGATGAGGAAAAGCAAACCTTCTTAACGGAGATTATTTCG
>QKJP01000062.1 GCA_003249255.1 Bacteroidales bacterium | reverse complement strand
ATGAGAAAAGTGTAGAACTTTTCTCATTTAATGCGTTTAAAATACTATATTCCTCAATAGCTCAGTCGGTAGAGCATGCGGCTGTTAACCGCAGGGTCGTTGGTTCGAGTCCAACTTGGGGAGCCATATTTTTACCCCTCAAACAACGTTAATCCGTTGTTTGAGGGGCTTTTTGTTTTGATTTATATTTTAAATAGTATAACCACCTATAATATAGGTGGTCATGTTACTTGATATGGTTATAATATGCTTTTGGGAATACGGGTTTACCGCTGGGGTGAATGTTATGATTTATGTTTCTATATCATTCACGCTACTATAGTAATATTGTGCATGTTATTGAATCACAAAATCTTAAAATCGACATTCTCTACCGAGAATACGATTTGCATTTCGTTTCCTGTTTCGCGGTCGCTAACTATAATAGAATTATTATCTTCTTTAACATCATATCTGTCGAGTTTCGAGTAAAATTTATAGAACGATTTTTTGTCACATGTTGTTTTGTACGTTATTGTTCCGCTCAGATAATCATCATTAATGTAAATATCTGAAAAATTTATTGCTTCAAGTAAGTGGTATGGAATATACATCTTTACAAGCTCTTGATGATTGTTGCTGCCAATTAAGAATGTATGCATAGGGGAGCAAATAGTGTAACGTGTTGTTTCGATGGGACTTTCTTCACTTTTTTCAATCTCTCCAACAATAAAACAACTATCTTTTGATTGCAGTAATATATATTTGTTACTATATAATTCTACTGAATAGTTACTTTGTTGGGTTTTAAATACTTCTGCAAGCTCCTGCGGGGATTTTGCTATATGAAAAGTTTCAAACACTCCTGAATGGGAGGCGGCCTTGATTTTTAGAGGAAAATTCAATTCAACACTTGAAATGGGATCAGTCACAATGATTCTGGAGTAATTTTGCAGGCCTCCACAGGCAGCAAGAGATAATAACATAGCAGAAATTACAGTAATTAGTAACATCTTTTTCATAGCACTTCACTCCTTTCAAAAGTGGCAGTTTTATATCATATTATATCATAAACAAGATTTTAAGTATAACAATTAAAATTACTACCCACACAATTTTATCTAGTCAATTGTAAAAGTACTACCGAGGAAACCGTTAAAGAAAACTTCATTTGCTCCTTCCCAACCGAAGTGAGCCAAATAGCTATACCCACTAAAAATACTAAATCTATAGCCGTAAACAATAATGGCGTGGTTCATGTTTGTCATGTCATTATAAGAGTTAGATGCAACTCTTCCAAACCAAATTACAGGACGATTGTTATGAATATCATTGGCAATAGCGATATTATTTGCGTTTGGAATGAGGGCCCATCTATAAGTACAACTTATGCCAGAACGCAAGGAAAAATATCTGTTCACTACGTCGTAAATATCTTTCGCGTATGTTGTATTTCCTTTTCCAAGGCTCTTTCCGATGTTAACTAAATAAGTGTGAAGACTGTTGCTAATTGAGTATTTTCTTACGCCATTACTGGTAGTGTATGTAAGATATGAAGAAGAAATGTAATTACCTCCGCGTGTTGCTTGCCAATATGACAGCAAGATTCCAGCTGCAATATATCCGCAAGTGTTGTTTACGTTTTCTCCGCAAGATTGAAGATTTGTGAAAAATTGATAATTGCTCACACATTCCATGTTACGATAGGTAACGCCTTTTGTCTGCACTAAAAACTCCTTCGCAGTGCCATCTGATTTTTCAAAGTGGAGTTTTGATCTACCTTCAATGGTGCTATGCCATCAATGTAGTCACTGACATTTTTGTTTGTGTTTTCAACTAACAAATCTTGTATTTTTTTAGATTCTTCTTGTTCTAGGATAATGTCTTGCTCTGTCAATTTATTACCTGTTATCAAATCAATAGTAGTCTGTTGATCATAGTAAAAATATTGTCCAGGTCCGCTATAATAAAGGCTATCACGCTTTGCTAAGTAAGGGGAAATTGTTCTAACGGAATACTCAACGAAATTTCCAGATTCATTGTGAAAAATAAAATATCCTGTCGGTTTGCATTCAACCAAGGTATATTCATTTCCATCGAAATCTAAAATATTTTTTATCTCATGAATTTTAAGCTTTATACCGTAATGAGGATGCAACAACTCATCAACCATTTGCATTTCTTCAATTTTTTCAACAAACACAGTGTTAATGCGTTGTGTTTTTGAGGCTTTTGCTATCACTGAATTTTTAGTAGCACTTGCAGGAAAAGATAGCGATGTCAATGACAACGATATAGACATAACTACTGCGAATAAAGTTACAGCTATTTTTTCTTAAAACTCATAAATTTCAACACTCTCATTTCTTGTAATTTATACCAAACTCTACATCACAACCGCGCGATTTGTAATGTATAGGATTGATACTTAAGCATTTTGAAAGACCATACAATTTCAAAAAAAATTTAAGAGCAAAAATGGTAAATATCTAATCAATTAATTGTAAAATACCATTAATTAGCGATTTTGTCAAGTATCGTTTAAAATTTCATCACATTATAACCCCCCC
>QKJP01000037.1 GCA_003249255.1 Bacteroidales bacterium | reverse complement strand
CTTTTTTGCTTTTCCTCTTATCATATTGGCTGATGCTTGGAATCGTACAAAATCATTCACGGTAGCTATGTTAAGCGTTTATGCGTCCTTCATCCAGCTATTGGGATATGGATTAGGTTTTTTAAAAGCACTATGGGTGAGAATAGTAATGGGCAAAGGTACTTTCCATAACTTTGCCCAGTCTTTTTACGACTAATTCAAGATCACATCTCTTTCGTGCGATAACAGAACAATAGAACGATAAGCCTTTGCAAAGCTCTTAACTTTACATAGAGACATTGTAGACGGTTGTGCTCGAGACCTATCAAACAATTCATCTGGCAAGCTATCGAACAAGTTAAACAAACGTTTAGCTTCTTGTTCTAGTAAATAAAATTCTTGAGTAAAAGTTTTTTTCATAGGCACTATTAGTTAATATTAAATAACTAACGTACACTACAAAATTAATATTGTACAAAATTCTAAATATTTACCAATACATTTCGTTCTTCCATCAAACGCCTAAGATTAATTAGAGCGTACCTCATTCTTCCTAAGGCAGTATTAATACTCACATTCGTTTCCTCAGCTACCTCCTTAAAACTCAAACCCATATAATGCCTCATCTCAACCACCTCACGTTGATTATCAGGCAAAAGTTTAACCAATGCGCCAATTTCACTTAATACTTGATCGTACACAATTTTATCTTCTACCGATTTCTCAGCAAATTTGATATTATTAAGTATATCAAAATCATATTTATCATTAGAGATAACACTTTGATTACGATTTTTACGATAATGGTCGATGATAAGATTATGGGCTATTCTCATTACCCAAGAAGAAAATTTACCATTTTCAATATACTTTCCCCTATTTAATGATTTAATCACTTTAATAAAAGATTCTTGAAATATGTCTTCAGCCAATTCCTGCTGTTTAACACACATCAATATATAGGAAAATATTTTGCTCTTATGCCTATCAATTAAAACATCGATAGCACTTGTTTTACCAGCCATAAAATCTTTCACAAGACAGTCGTCGGAAAGCACTTGTTGCTTTTTCATACCACTAAAAATTAAGTTCTTGTAAAATCAGTCTATAGGCTTTAAATTTTTAAAGATGAAACAATATTTATGACTGTAAAAAAAGAAAAAATTGTTAACAAAACAAAATTTAATTCAATCTATCGTACAATTTCAATAGTCACTAGCTTATATCTATCTTTGCTACATAAATAATCAACTATGGCAACGACATCAATACTCATCAAAGGAGCAAGAGTTCATAACCTTAAAAACATAGATTTAGAGATACCACGCAATCAGTTCATTGTAATTACAGGTGTTTCTGGCTCAGGAAAATCATCACTTGCATTCGATACCTTATATGCAGAAGGCCAACGACGTTATGTAGAAAGCTTAAGTTCCTATGCACGTCAATTCTTAGGACGTTTTGACAAACCAGAGGTTGATTTTATTAAAGGCATCCCACCCGCAATAGCCATCGAACAAAAGGTTAACACTCGAAACCCTAGATCTACTGTAGGAACCAGCACCGAGATATATGATTACTTAAAACTATTATTTGCACGAATAGGTAAAACCATATCACCCATCAGCGGACAAGAAGTTAAAAGCCATCAAGTAAAAGATGTTGTTGAAGCCATATTAAATCATGATTCTACGACCAAACTGGCCATACTAGCTCCCATCAGCGTTGGCGAAGATAAAACATGTAATGACACACTAGAGCTCCTACTAAAACAAGGATTTAGTCGGATTGAATTGAACGATGATTTTATTCGCATTGAGGAGGCTTTGGAAAACATAAGTATGCTCAAAGACGCCTGCTCTTTTAATTTACTCATTGACAGACTAAGTGTGTCTTCTGATGAAGAAAATGTAAGTAGAATGGCCGATTCTATACAAACAGCTTTTTATGAAGGCAAGGGTGAATTAAGCATCAAATTCTACTCCCCAGGACAAGTCAAAACCATGCATTTCTCTAATCGTTTTGAGTTAGATGGCATAGATTTTACACAACCCACCGAACATTTATTTGCATTTAACAACCCATTAGGAGCCTGCACCAAATGCGAAGGCTTTGGTAGCGTGATAGGCATTGATGAAGATTTAATTATCCCCAACAAAGGTTTATCCATCTTTGAAGATGCCATTGCTTGTTGGAAAGGCGACAAAATGAGTACCTGGAAAGACCAACTGATTAGAAGCGCTCATCGTTTTGGGTTTCCTGTTCACAAACCATACTTTGAATTAAGTAAGGAAGAAAAAAAAGTGATTTGGAACGGCAACGAACACTTTGAAGGGTTACATGCCTTCTTTCAATTTGTAGAAGAAAACCAATATAAGATTCAATACCGAGTAATGTTAAGCCGATATAAAGGCAAAACGACTTGCGATGCCTGCGAGGGTACAAAACTTAAAAAAGAAGCAACATGGGTAAAAATAGGTACACACTCCATCGACGAACTAGTTAACCTACCCATAGATCAACTAAAAGAATTATTTTCCAATCTCAAACTTAGCAGTCATGACCTTGGTGTAGCTAAACGGCTACTCACCGAAATAGAGGCTAGAATAGGCTTCTTATGCAATGTAGGCTTGGGCTATTTAACCATCAATCGTTTATCCTCTACCCTTTCGGGTGGCGAAAGTCAACGCATAAATCTGGCAACTAGCTTAGGCAGCAGTTTAGTTGGTTCCTTATACATACTGGATGAGCCTAGCATTGGATTACATTCACGTGATACCGAACTACTAATAAAAGTATTAAAACACCTCCAAAAACAAGGCAATACCGTTATAGTTGTAGAACACGACGAGGATATGATACGTGCTGCTGACCGCATAATAGACATAGGACCTGCTGCAGGACGATTAGGTGGCGAAGTGGTATTTGAAGGTGATTTTAAGGCCTTAGAGCAATCTAAACAAAGCCTTACAACAAAGTACCTGAATGGAATAGAGAAAATTGAAATACCAAGCTCTAGAAGAAAACATAATCATGTGATTGAGATTAAAGGAGCCTGTGAAAATAATCTTAAAAACATTAACATTCAATTTCCACTAAATAACATGACCGTTATAACGGGAGTGTCAGGATCAGGAAAATCATCTTTAGTCAAAAAAATTCTATACCCGGCCATAAAAAAGCACTTGGGAGGTCATGCAGAACAAACAGGTGCTTATGACCAATTAGGAGGTGCCATCAAACAAATAAAACACATCGAGTTTATTGACCAAAATCCAATAGGCAAAAGCTCTCGTTCTAACCCTGCCACCTATCTAAAGGCTTATGATGAAATAAGAAAACTACTGTCTGATTTACAGTCTGCTAAACAAAATAACTTAAAACCATCTCATTTCTCGTTTAACGTAGATGGTGGGCGATGCGATGAGTGCCAAGGAGAAGGAACCATAAAAGTAGAAATGCAATTTATGGCCGACATTGTTCTCTTATGCGAGAGTTGTAACGGACACCGATTTAAAGAAGAGGTATTAGATATAAAATACAATAAAAAAAACATTCACGACATACTAGAACTAACAGTAGAGGAAGCTCTACAATTTTTTGCAGAAACACCAAAATCAACCGAGAAACGCATATTAAAACGTTTACAACCACTAGCTGATGTAGGTCTTGGATACATTAAACTAGGCCAAGCAAGCAGCACCCTAAGTGGTGGAGAGAGCCAACGCATTAAACTGGCTTCATTTTTAGCTAACGAAAGACAAGAATCCACCTTATTTATATTTGATGAACCTACCACTGGCCTACATTTTCATGACATAAAAACACTCTTAAAAGCATTTAACGCACTCATAAAAAATGGCCATTCAATCATTATTGTAGAACACAACATGGATGTAATAAAATCAGCAGACTGGGTGATAGACCTAGGGCCTGAGGGCGGACTAGAAGGTGGACATTTAGTATTTACAGGCACACCTGAAGAGCTCGTAAAATGCAAAAAAAGTTATACAGCAAAGTATTTAGAGAAGTATTTACAATAGATGAAGAGTAAAAAATAAAAAAAAACGGTTGAGTGTTACTCAACCGTTTCTGAATGCTAAAAACCAAACTATTTAATATTTGGGTTTCTCTTTGTATCCGTTTCAGGTATTTTACTAAACCAATTTTTAGGTTCTTTATATCTTTCGCCAAACAATTCACGTTCAGCACCATAATTACCAGTGAAAGCAGATGAAGTATTAATTAATTTAGGATATGGATAATTAGGATTAGGCTGATTATCATACTTATGCCTTACTAACGGATCATTTACATCATCCATCAACATGTATCTAATTAAATCCAAATACCTAGCAGCACAAAACTCACCTACAAACTCACAAGCGCGTTCAGTCAATATAGCATTTACAACAGCATTTAAATCAGGTAAATCAGTTAATGTTTTATCATAGCTAGGATCAGCATTTTTCCAGAATCCAGCACCCAATGCAACAACTTCTTCTCTTGTTTTGGCACCTTTAGCATAAGCACGTCTACGTACCATATTCAAATCATCCAAAGCACCTTGAAGATTACCTTCATAAGCCAAGGCTTCAGCATGCATTAGTAGTACTTCAGAATAACGCATGGCTGGATTGTCATTACTAGACTTCCAATCGCTTTCAACTTCATCAGTAATTGCTGGGTTACATGCATATAAAAACTTGTACACTACAGGGTGTTCAAAGGTAGTATAACCTGGCTTGCCTAATCTATTCCACGCCGCAGCATAACCACCTGTAAATGTTTTGCGATACCCATCTACAAACACATCGTTAAAAAATTGCACCTGCATGTACATATCCATCCAAATAGTCCACGCATTTCCATAGAATCTATTTTTAATATCTATCTCTTCACTCACAAACAAATACTGATGAGAGTATATCAATTCTTTATTGCCATATTGATGAATGTATTCAAAATTATCTGAATACACATCAGAAAGAGTATAAAGTCCGGCATTAATAATAGCTTCTGTATGAAATTTAACCTTCTCCATCATGCTTTTATCTGCCAAACCTACACCAGCAGTAGCTTGATAAGGATAACCAGATAGTTGCAAATATACTTTAGCCAAAAAGGCATGAGCAGCTGTTTTTGATGCATGTCCATCATACACCTCCGGCTTAACATCTCGCTCATTATCAGCATACTGCAATACATAATTAAAATCCTCAATTACCTGATTCAAAACGTCTCTAGCTGGAGTGTTTTTCATCGTAACCACATCCTCTAAACTTTGACCAGCTAAAGGCATAGGAATAGGACCGTAATTAGATGCTAATCTAAAATAAAACAAACCTCTAATAAAATGAGCATCAGCTAAAGCAGCGGTGGCACCCTTTATGGTTGGATCTACATTTAGAATTAAAGAATTAGCCACACTGATAGCACGATAATACTCATTCCACAACTCTTCATTTAATGAATTACCTGCCGTTTGATTAAACACATCACCTTCTAGCCATGGCCCCTTATTAGTAAGCCCATAAGTAGACAGATCATCGGCAGCTGTGTACCATACAAATTGTTTTGCATAACGACAGGCGTAAGAAGCCATAGTATTTAGTCCTCTTACACCATTCTCTAAACTTTGCTCATCTGCAAAATAACTATTCATTACCACTATTCCCTTATCGTCTTCCACCAAATCACTACAGCCGCTAAAACCCAGTGAACTGACAAATAAGAAAACACTTCCTATTTTTAATATTATATTTTTTTTCATATTTATCAAATATTTAAAAAGTTAATCCTATTAGTTACTTAAAAAACTACTTTAAGTCCACCAGTAAACGTTCTAACACTTGGATAAGCAAAGGCGTCAATACCTGCTTCTGCATCACTTGTTAAGCTAGTTGTGGAACCTTCTGGATCTAAACCTTTATAAGCAGTAATCGTTAATATGTTGTTTACACTTCCATACAACCTTATGCTTCCAACTTTTAACTTGTTAACCCATTGTTTGGGTAAATTATAGCCCAAGTTTATATTAGATATTTTAAAGAAAGAACCAGACTCTAAATAATAATCTGTAATGTAGCTTTTGTTATAATCAGTACCAACAATGTAAGTAGCTTGTTCAGCTCCAGGATTTTCAGGTGTCCAACGATTTTTATAATCAGGATTTAACATATTAGCATCCATAGCGTAACGAGAGTAGTTATAAATATCGTTACCAACTGTACCAACACATTGAATTGATAAATCTACATTTTTATAGCTTACAGAAGTACCAATTCCATAGTTAAAATCAGGAGCTGCATTACCAACAATATCTCTATCTTCAGCAGTAATCGCACCATCATTATTTTTATCAAGGTATTTTATTTCACCTACTTTGGAGTTATATTTTGCAGCTTCAGCTTCTTGACCTACTTGCCATAAACCATCAGATTCTAAACCGTAAAAAGACCCCATTGATTCTCCTTTACGAACAATAAATTTATTACCACCAGTAATACCGTACATACCTTGATCTGCTTCACTAGCCAAGAAAATTTCGTTAGACTTACCATCAATATCAACCACATTGTTTTTATTATGTGATAAATTAACACTGGCATCCCATTTCCAATCTGTTTTGTCTAGTATAGTATAATTTACAGCTATCTCAAAACCAGTATTGTCAATGGTCCCAAAATTGTCTCTAAAGCTATTCCCTGCTTGCCCAGCATAAATTGGAAGCGAAGTATCTATGATTACATCAGTAGTACGTTTTTTGTAAAAATCAATTACTGTAGATAAACGACCACCCAACACAGCAAAGTCAATACCAATATTACTTTGAGTTGTTGTTTCCCATGAAATATCAGGATCTGTTAATGAACCAGGCACAACAGCACCAGTTTCTGCAACTTTAATTGGTAAAGTTTTGTCTACACGCATTGCAGAATATAAATATTTATACCAGTCATCTTGATAATTAATTAATCCTTGTTTAGTACCTGCATAATCTATAGCAGTATTACCTACTTCACCGTAACCAGCACGTACTTTTAAATTATGAATCCAAGTAAGGTTCTTAATAAATCCTTCTTCTGAAGCACGCCATGCTAATGCAGCTGAAGGAAAATAGCCCCACTGATTACCAGGGCGAAATAGAGACGATTGATCTGCTCTTAATGAAGCAGTAAGCAAGTATTTATCTGCGAAAGCGTAGTTAAAACGTCCCATGTAAGAACGCATCTGCGACTCTGAATAACGAGTATTAATACCATTCATATTACCATTTTGTAATACTAACCATTCATTACCCAAAGTAGCTAAGTTATTAGTAGAAGCATTAATATCTCTCCAATCACTTTTTTGAAATTCATAAACACCAGAGGCCTTTAACGAATGTTTACCAAAATCCTTTTCATAGGTTAACACATTAGTTGTTGTCAAACCATTTGATCTCGACCACTGATTTTTAGCAGTAAGAGATTCACGAGTGTTTTCCGGTGATAATAAATCTCTTCTTCCATTGTAACTAGAAGCGAAACGACCAGCTATACTAGTGGTAAAAGTGAAATTTAATGGCAAATCAAATGTTAAATCTAAATTAGAGATAATACTCTCATACATGGTTTCTTGATTCTGCAGATTCCACTGTTCGGGGTTAGTCTTACCCACATCAAAAATACCATACGAAGTATAAGCATGCGGATCTAAGTACTCTCCATTTTCATCCTTATTACCCCATATTTGTGGATAAGTAACAGCACGTCCCATAATGTTATAAGCCCCATTTGATGAAGCCCAATTGTTTTGAGTATTATTAGAAGTCCCATAAGTATTAAACTTCATGTTTAACCATTTAAATACTTCTACCGAAATATTAGAACGTAACGATCCTCTCTTGTAAAAAGACTCTTCAACAACACCTTGATCATCTAAATAGTTAGCAGAAAAATAATACTGGATTTTTTCAGATCCACCATTCATATTAATGGTATGATTTTGTTTAATTCCTTGTCTGGTCACTAAATCTTGCCAATCAGTACCACCTTTTTCATTAAAACCCAAAATATCAGCATCAGAAAAAGGGATTGGATTCGAAGCAAGAGCCTGACGATCATTCCAAGCTAAAGCCATTTCTCCTGCAGAAAGAATTTCATACTTATCAATTGTATTACTTACCCCAACGTTACCATCATAAGAAACCACCATAGCTCCTTGTTTTGGGGCATTAGTAGTAATTAAAACAACCCCGTTTGCTCCACGAGAACCATAAACAGCTGTTGCTGACGCATCTTTTAAAACGTCAATAGTGGCGATATCGCTAGGGTTAACCGTCGTAATATCAGCGCCAATAAATCCATCAATAACATACAATGGTTCATTACTGTAATTTACCGAACCACCACCACGCACACGAATTTTCATTTTTGCTCCTGGCGCACCACTCGTTTGTTGAACAGTAACCCCAGCCATTTTACCTTGAAGACCTGCATCTAAAGACGATACAGGAGCTTTCATCAAATCTTTGGCAGCGATAGAAGAAACAGATCCTGTAATATCTTTCTTCTTAACGGTACCGTAACCAACAGCAACGACCTCCCCCAAAGAAATGAAATCAGCTTCTAACGAAGCATTTATCGAGCTTTTACCTGTAACAGGAATATTCTGCTCCACATAACCGATAAATGAAATTGTTAGAACCGCATTATCTGCTACTTCCAACGAATATTTTCCATCAATATCAGTTACAGTACCTTTTGAAGTACCTTTTTCCATGATATTAACCCCAGGCAAAAGCTCACCTGTAGCCTTATCGGAGATAACCCCCGAAACACGCTTACTTTGAGCAAAAGCAATACTGCTTAATGCTAAGAGAAGTGTGATTAATACTAATAATCGATTTCTTTTCATGTGATTTTAGTTTTTTTTTAAAAAAGTTTAATCATCTGTTAAAATTTACCTTTGCAATTTTAACAATAATTAACCGGCAAAAAAGGGGGTATTTGCAACCAATATAGGGGGGTGAAACGAAATATTACAACAATAAAACCAATAAACAAAGGGGGTTTGAGTTTGCAAAAAAATAGAATAAAAAAACAAAAAGAATATGAAAACAAAGAAAAGAAATCAAAATATCCTCAACAAAAAGTTAAATTTTCACCAAACAACAGAATAACATTAACTAGCATTTTAACAGATAATTAATAAATAGAAAGTATAAAAAGACATCTATTAACTAAACGATTTTATAAACTAACACAAACCATTCGTAGTTACAGAAAGTCTAAATTTACTCAAGTGAAAAGAAGCGAGGTGGATAAAGGGAAATTTAGGTGGTGACACAAATACCGAAACTAGGAAGGATTAATACTGTTAAACAAAAGTCGTATATCAAATTATAAGATATAAGCTAAAGAAAACTAGGAGATAATTAAAAGAGATACAACTTAAAAATCATATTTTAGCACACTCGAAAGAACAACTTAAATAATGAAACAGAAAACAAAAAAAAACCCGTTAACATCTTTTCTCTTACATCTACACCCTAAAACAATAGATAGTAGAGCGACACAATTTAACAGAACATTTGGCTTAGGTGGGATGGCGGCTCTATTATGTGTACTATTATTTATTTCTGGTCTGGCATTACGATTTCTTTACATTCCGAGTATAGAAGGAATTCCGAGTATAGAAGGAGCGTATAATTCAACACAACTGATAAGAAATGAAAATGTGCTTAGTTCTTTCATTAGAAACATTCACTATTGGAGCGCTAATGCACTAATAGTAATAAGCATTTTACATCTAATAAGGGTATTTTACACTGTATCCATCGTAAAAAAAAGAGGAGAGAATTGGATTTATGGCATCATACTACTTTTTATAATTCTAGCATCTAGTTTTACAGGCTATCTATTACCAATGGATCAATTAGCATACTGGGCTATAACTATAACAAGTAATCTGTTAGGCTATTTCCCCTTGATAGGCCCTGAAATAAGTAGATTTATGCTAGGTGGCACAGATGCTATAGATTCTAACACCCTTTTACAGTTTTACACATGGCACACTGGAATGCTTCCTTTATTACTTATTGGGTTTATAAGCATTCACTTTTGGTTAATTAGAAAATCAAAAGGCATAGCACTACCAATTAATGAAAACAATCATAAAATACCTACAAATCCTGAGTTAGTATATAAGGAGCTCGTGACAGCACTAGCACTAACACTCTCTCTAGTACTATTAGCAATGTTAGTAGATGCACCTTTACTTTCTGAAGCTAATCCTTTAGAAAGCCCTAATCCAGCAAAAGCACCTTGGTATTTCATGGGGTATCAGGAATTACTTATTCATTTACATCCTGTATTTGCACTAATAATACTACCAACTATAGTTTTATTATTTATTCTAGGATTACCTTACCTAAGGTACAAACCGATAAATACAGGTCAATGGTTTAATTCAGTAAAAAACAGAAAAATAACCATTATTTCAGCGATATTCTCAATCACACTTACCTTCTCATTAGTATTAATAAATACCTACATTATATCATGGACAGAGCTACTACCAAATACGCGAACTATAATTACTAGCGGATTATTATCATTCTTAATGTTTGTAACACCAGTATTTTCATTTTTGTATTATTTAAAAAAACAATTAGAAACACCTAGAATCGAACTTGTGATGTCATTATTTACAATTATCATCTCCTCCTATTTTACATTAACCCTTATTGGATGCTTATTAAGAGGTGAAGGCATGACACTATTAATATAAAGCAGGCATGAAAGAGGAAAATACACGAAGACGATTTATCAAACGTTTAATAATTGGGCTTTTATCGTTAGAGGTAATTTATATTATTTTCAGCTTAGGTAAGAGTAGGGATACCTCAAATGAAGATACAAATCTCTTTGATGCTGGATCGACGAACGAATTTGAGAACAATAAGACCTACCCCTTTCATTCAAAAAAATTCTATTTATCACGATTTTCAGACGGAGGTTTATTAGCAATATCAACCAAATGCACACACCTAGGATGTACGACTAACTACAATAACGTCACACAAACATTTAATTGTCCATGTCATTCATCAAAATTTACACAAAATGGTGAGGTAATGGCTCCTCCAGCGACCAGAGCACTGGACTATTATAAAATGGAGATAAAAAACAACAGAGTCCTAGTTGACCTATCAACACCTATAAAACGAGACTCTCACAGCAAATCACAATTAACTTACGCCTAATGATTAATAAACGTTTATATTCAAATATTGCCTTATCAATACTCTCCATTCTTGTTTTAAGTTTTCCAATCTATTTATTGATTAAAACGAAATCAAGTTTTAACAACACTTCAACTGAAGCAGAATTTGTAGGTAGAGAAACTTGCAAAGAATGTCATACTAAAGAATATGCAGATTATATAGGTTCTCATCATGACAAAGCCATGGAAGAAGCCAACGATTCGACAGTATTGGGTAACTTTAATAACCAAGAGTTAATATCTAAAGGACTAACACACAGAATGTATAAACGAAATGGGCTTTTTTACGTATTTACCGACGGGGATGATGGGCAAATGAAAGAATTTGAAATCAAATACACCTTTGGATTTACACCATTACAACAATACCTAGTAGAATTTGATAAAGGAAGACTTCAAACGCTTGCACTAACATGGAATACATTAGAAAAGAAATGGTATCACATGGCTGATGAAATTTACAAAAATCAGATTGTAAATCATAATAATTGGTTACACTGGACTAACCAAGCTCAAAATTGGAATAGCATGTGTGCTGACTGTCATTCTACTAATTTAGTAAAGGGTTATGACCTTGAAAAGGATGAATATCACACAACCTACTCTGAAATTGATGTCAGTTGTGAAGCCTGTCATGGACCAGGTTCAGAGCATATGAAATGGTCTAAGCAACAAAACAACCCTACTGATAAAAAAAATAATTACGGGCTAATTGTAAAAACCAGCGGGATAAACAATAAACAATATGTAGATAATTGTGTGCGTTGCCATTCACGTAGGACAGCACTAACCGACTTTACGCATGCAAGCACAAGCATTTACGACCACGTCATTCCAAATTTACCAGACGAACCCAATTGGCACATCGATGGCCAAATAAAAGAGGAGGATTATGTGTATGGTTCATTCACACAAAGCAAAATGTATATGAAAGATGTGCAATGTAACGATTGCCATAATGTTCATAGCGGCAAATTACTATACACGGACAACAGACTATGTTTGCAATGCCATCAAAGCGAGACATATGACACTCCTAAACATCATTTCCACAAAGAAAAGGGCGCTCAAGGAGAAGCTGTCATATCAGATTCAAACATCCGTTTTGAAGTAGGCTCTGGCACAGAGTGCATTAATTGTCACATGCACGGACAACTGTATATGGGAGTTGATTACCGCAGAGATCATAGCTTTCGGATACCGAGACCCGACTTGTCAATTACAAACGGAACGCCTAATGCCTGTACACAATGTCACGCCCAAAAGTCGAATCAATGGGCAGCCGAAAAAGTAGAGTCATGGTTTGGAAAAAGTAAACGTTTTCAATATGGAGAGGCTTTTTATGCCGCTAAAAACAAAAATAACGCGGCCATTAACCAACTTAAAAACATATCTAACAACGAATTATACCCACCTACAATTAGAGCATTGGCTATTCAAAATTTGGGCAATTTCTTTCCTAATTCAATAACAACAGACATAGATGGATATTTAGGCAATGCAAATCCAACACTGCGATTAGCAGCTGCAATGACTATACAAATTAACTCTGTAGAAGACTTAAATAAATTACTACCACTTCTAAAAGATGAAACGAAAGCCATCCGCATTGAATCGGTTAGAATATTATCTACATTAAATAAGGACTTAATCCCGTCAGAATATAAAGCCAATTACGACAAGGCGTACCTAGAATATTTTGAGGTTTTACGCTACAACGCTGACTTTCCCATAGGTAAATTTAATTTAGCTAACGCCTATTACAACAAATAACGCCTATTACAACAAAGCAGACTACACCAATTCAGAAAAATATTATCTATTAACCCTCGAACAAGATAAAGAATTAACGTTTGTAAAGTTAAATCTAGCATACCTATATAATAGAATAGGTAAAAATGAGAAAGCTGAATTGCTTTTTAAAGAGTACATCAACACAAACCAAACGGATGGACAAGCATACTATTCGTACGGTCTATTATTATCGGAGTTGAAAAAATACGACCAAGCACTGGAAAATTTGATCAAAGCCACTCAATTATTACCAAACCAACCGAGAATAAATCACAACATAGCTATGTTATATGATTTCAAAAACGATAAACTAGGCGCAGAAGAACATTTAAAAAAGGAAATTATAATAGCAAATACATATGACAATAGCTATGAACTATTAAAATTCTATATTCAAAACAAACAAAATCAAAAGGCAAAAACACTAGCTAAGCAATTGACAAATGATTACCCAAACAACATTGAATTACAGAATGCCTTAAAAGTATTAAATCAATAAGACAATAAAGGATTAAGATATATAAGCCAATACAGAACATTACTCTTAGAAGTGGGTTAATAATTATAAGACTAGTAAAAAACACATTTGTATAACTATATAAATCATTTACCCTATGAGCGTATTAGTTAAAAAAAATTCTAAAATCTTAGTTCAAGGATTCACTGGTAGTGAAGGAACATTTCATGCCACACAAATGATAGAGTATGGCACCAACGTTGTAGGAGGCGTAACTCCAGGTAAAGGAGGAGGACAACACTTATCATTACCCATATTTAATACCGTACAAGAAGCTAAAGAAGTTACAGGAGCTGATGTGTCAGTAATATTTGTACCACCAGCATTCGCAGCAGATGCAATAATGGAGGCTGCACAGGCTGGCATTGGCGTAGTTATAGCAATTACAGAAGGCATTCCAACCTCCGACATGGTCAAGGTTAAAAGTTTCTTACAAGGCAAAAATACGCGCTTGATAGGTCCTAATTGTCCAGGCGTAATATCTCCTGGGGAAGCAAAAGTAGGCATTATGCCCGGATTTATCCACAAAAAAGGGACTATTGGAGTTGTCAGTCGCTCGGGGACTTTAACCTATGAGGCTGTAGATCAACTCACCAAACAAGGACTAGGACAGAGCACATGCATAGGAATTGGTGGTGACCCAATTATTGGCACAACAACAAAGGAAGCGGTTGAGTTACTGATGAATGACCCCGATACAGAGGGCATTATTATGATTGGTGAGATAGGTGGTGGCATGGAGACAGAGGCTGCCAGATGGATAAAAGAAAACAGCACTAAACCAGTAGTTGGTTTTATTGCAGGTCAAACGGCTCCAAAAGGTAGACGAATGGGGCATGCTGGAGCTATCATTGGAGGAGCAGAAGACACTGCTGCTGCAAAAATGAAAATTATGAAAGAATGTGGCATTCACGTGGTGGAATCGCCTGCTGACTTAGGAATAACAATGGTAAACGCTCTAAAAAAGAGCTAACACAAAAGAGCCGCATAAGCGGCTCTTTTTTTATTTGCAATCTTCTTCGGTTTTGTATATATCAAACACCTTATCAAGTTTCATCAACGTTATCAACCCCATCACATCATCCTGAATAGCGCATAATTGAAACGTTCCGTTGTTCTGTCTAGCCGTTTTCAAAGCACTAATTAAAGTGCCAATACCAGTACTATCAATAAATTTAATATTTGATAGATTCAAAACCATATTTGCCCCATTCACTGACAACACCTTAGTTAGGTCAGCCTTAACTTCTGGAGCCACTAATGCATTAAGTCGATCGGTGTTACTAATGTAACCAACAACCTGATTTTTATTTTCTTTAATTTCTATCATACTCATACCAATTATTTCGCTATAACTTGTTGTAATTCATTAACAGCCTGGTCACAAAGAAAGTTAAATCTATTAACTAATTCTTCAACCGTTTCTACATTAGCATTATCATTTACCCAGTCAATTTTGTCCTGGGGATAACCTTCTAAATTATTTTTAAAACTAACTAATTCTTTCTCTTCTTTCTCACTACGAACCTTTAAAGCTTGTAATTCTTGTACACGAATCTGTTTCGCAACAAGTTCAAGATTTTTTAAATCATAACTACCTAAATCATTCATCCCCATTGAAATTACAGAAGATTTAGCCTTATGAGCAACAGCAGCTATCTTAACCCAATCTTTATTTTGCATCCCATCAGAAAAACCAAGGTTAAACTCTGGAATTTGCTCTATAAATATAGCAATCAACTCCTTAATCAAACCAACATCACCATCAGTGATATCTTCCAAATAACTTAAATCGATGTATTGATACAAATTAGGCATTAGTTGAACATTTAAATGGAGGTCTAAAAGTAATAATTTTTGTTTAGGTAAATGGTATTAATTAATAAATATAAAGCAATATTCACTGACCAATAAAAAACAGTCAAATAAGCATGTTTGTAAATCACAGATAAGCACGCATATAAAAACTAAGAATGATCAAATTAAAATAACAC
>QKJP01000025.1 GCA_003249255.1 Bacteroidales bacterium | reverse complement strand
GCCAAAAGCAGTCTTTTGTTGTTTAAGAACACACCTCACAGCAGACCTTTTTAAAGTATTGATAGTTGATCCACTCTGGTTTACAACAACATGACATAGTAACGCAATTCCAATAAACAGACTTGATATCCATCCCTTACTACACCCATGAGAGACGCAGTGAATTATTATAAAAGATGTTAATAATGTTCTATATTTGTCTTTATTAATAATGCAGTATTAAAAACTAACGACCTCACAAAGGGTTGTAATTTACCTTTTAAACATGTACATATGATACAAAAACTGTCCATAATAATCCCTGCATATAATGAAGCTGCAACCATCCACCTCATTTTAGACCGAATAAAATCTGTTCAATTACCCAATAATATTGAAAAGGAAATAATTATAATTAACGATTGTTCAAAAGACAACACGAAAGGTTCTATAGAGAACTATATCTCGCAAAACGAAAGTTTAAACATCCAATATATTGAGCATAAAAAAAACTTAGGTAAGGGAGCTGCTCTACATACAGGAATAAAAAATGCTACAGGAGAGTATTTAATAATTCAAGATGCGGATTTAGAGTATGATCCATCTGAATACATTGATTTATTAAAACCAGTGTTAAATGGGTTTGCAGACGTTGTGTATGGGTCACGATTTGTTGGTAGTAATCCACATAGAATACTATTCTTTTGGCATACCATTGGCAATAAATTCCTCACGCTTTTATCTAATATGTTTACCAATCTGAATTTAACTGATATGGAAACGTGTTACAAGTTATTCAAGACTGATATCATACAAAACATAAAACTGACGGAGAAAAGATTTGGTTTTGAACCTGAAGTGACTGCCAAAGTTTCAAGAATTCCAAAAGTAAGAATCTATGAAGTTGGTATTTCATATTATGGAAGAACTTATGAAGAAGGGAAAAAAATTGGATGGAAGGATGGGTTTAGAGCCTTATACTGTATTCTCAAATATGGTCTCTTAAAATGGAATTAAGATGAGAAAAACGTTCTTTATTATTACAATCGTTCTTATAATAGCTACTGTTGCATACTCAATTAAAAGATTTAATACAGATACCAACACTATTGATGATCTAATTCAGAATTTAGAACCTGTAAAACACAAATTAACGGATCATTCAAAAATATCATTGATTTCCAACATTTCTGATTATTCAAGTGTTTATTTCCAAACACAATTTATACTTGCTCCTAGTAAAATTGAGAAACATAATATAGATAATGACACACTGCTTATAATTGAAAATAAAGAAAACACACTTATTGGTTTTTCTTTTGTCAATTATGATATTCTTTATACTTATTCTGATTCATTATACAACATCACCCTTTGCTCGAAAACAGACTAAATCATGACACTAATTATATTGCTATCAGTATTACTCTTTAGCTTTACCATTTCTACATACATAAGATCTCAGGAGAATTATTTTTTTAAGTTAACCATCTCATTCATCTTATCTTTATCATTCTTAAGTCTGTTATTTAGCGTTAGTCTTTTTCTAAACATCCCCTATTTTTACTACATCACTGCGTTATTAGGTTTAGATATTACTGCAATCTATTTTCTTAGAAAGGAACAGTTTAAACGAATAGAACTTTCATTCAGAATTAATGAATCATTAATTCTGTTCATGTTTATTATCCTTGCGGTTTCAATACTATTCTGGTACAAAACGATACGTTGGGGAGAGTGGGATGCATGGGCCATCTGGAACTGCCATGCGAAATACTTATTTTATGAAAATTCGTGGACAAGCCTATTTACAAATAGCGTAGCTCATTCTGACTACCCCTTAATGTTGCCATCTTTAATTGCCATATTTTGGAAAAGCCTTGGAAGTATACATCCTATTGTCCCTGCAGTTATAGCTTATGTGGTATTTATATGTATCTTAAGTTTAATATATTCATCAGTAAACCAGAACCACTTTAAGTACATTGGTATACTAATGGTACTATTCTTAATACTAGATTATAGATTAATACCAATGGCTGCTTCTCAATATGCAGACACTTTAGTCTCTCTATTAATCCTTCTAACAATTATCCTATTAAGCAAACAAAAAGAAAACACGAATTCTTATTATCTTTTAATTGGCTTTTTCGCTTCACTACCTTTATGGGTAAAAAATGAAGGTATTGTATTTTTCATTTTTACATCAATACTAATTGTATTTCAGAACTATAAGGATAAACGGAAAATATTTAGTTTTATAGTAGGTGCCTTGCCAATAATACTGATTTACACTTATTTTAAGACCGCTTATGCACCTGATAATGATATAGTAAGTGGTGTAGGTGGAGGTACTATTGAAAAGATTTTTACGCTAGATAGATATGTTATAATCATTAAAAACTTAACTCACACGCTTATCTTTCTCTTTCCATTTTTAACAATTATAACCATCACAACACTCATTGTACACCCCAAGGTGTTATTATCAGGGATAACCTTAGTTATAGCAACAACTTTAGCCTCATATTTATTTGTGTATGTAATCACCCCTCATGATATTAATTGGCATTTAAACACGTCGTTAAGTCGATTAATCCATCAGCTTCA
>QKJP01000057.1 GCA_003249255.1 Bacteroidales bacterium | reverse complement strand
AGAAGAATTTTACAAGAAGAACCAAGCAAAGTATTATGAGACAATTAATCTTGGTGTCAACTTTTACGAATTGAATTATGACAAATGTATTGGATTTTTGGAAATGTTGCCGAAATGCCTGAAATAATGCACGAAAGCACAACGCGCGGTATAGTTAATAATGGTTTCAGTAGTTTTCGGGGTGTAGTAACCCGCTCCAAATTTTGCTATGATTTGATAGGTAAAAAGCCCGCAATCCCTTACTAATCATACCGCCATCCGTTTATACGTAAGCATGCGGTTAGCTACATATTGTCTTTAGGTCATTTGGTTTCTAGCTTTGGAACAAAAAGATATGCGAATAAGTGAAACCTCATTTAAAAGACTATACCAAGAACAACAAGAGTCTGGATTAAGCGTTCGGGATTTTTGCTCCAACATAGATATTGCACCATCTACATTTTATCGTTGGAAAAAGATATTAGATGAAAAAGAGCCTCCCGGAGGATTTATTCCTTTATTATTAGGTACTAACAGATCCCACAATCGTTGTACAGATCAAGTTCCGGTGTTAGATGACAATAAAAGCATCCACAATAATTCAATGGAATTTACTTTTCCTAATGGAGTCAAATTGCATTTTAAAGGCAAGTTTGATGCATCATTATTAAAATCAATTATTCATCTGTATTAACTCTGGACAATGTTTTACCTACACGGAAAGCTTCAATACTTTTTATATCCTGCTCCTGTTGATATGCGCAAAAGCTTTTACACCTTAAGTGGTATTGTAACATCGCTTATGAAGCGTAATGTTCAGCATGGAGAAGTATTTGTTTTTGTCAATCGCAATCTAACAATTATGAAAATACTCCACTTGGAACATGGAGGACTGGTAATTTACCATAAGAAGTTAGAAAATGGCACATTTACACTTCCCACCTTTGATGAAAATATTACATCTCAACAAATAACTTGGCAAGAATTAATGATGATTGTTGACACAGAAAAATCCACTCAGCGGCCACTTAAAAAACGACAATAAAACACTCATTTATAAGCTTGTAATTTTGGTCAAACCCCTTGATTTTACTATCTTTGAGCATGTAATTTACAAGGGGATTGATGAGCCAATTTTCAGATACCGATATTTTCATTCAGGAACTTCTTCAGCAAAGAGATGAACTCTATGCTGAACTATCCCGACTTCGAAGCGCTGATAACGGAACATTAGATTCTCTGGAAAGCAAGAATAAAAAATTAGAAGATATTGTTAAGCAACAAGCGGAAAAAATCAATAAGCTTACAGATCAACTGTCATGGTATCGACGTAAAATGTGGAATCCATCCAGAGAACGATTTGTTCCCGAAGACCCCAATCAAAGAAAAATAGATTGGGATGGATTAGAGTTGTTGCCAGTCGAGGAAGAGATGGCTAAAGAGGCCGATAAAGAACTAATCGCCTATGAGCGTCGTAAGCCTCAAAAAGAAAAGAAAAAAGCAGTTCGTTTACCTTTACCCGAAGATTTAAGAAGAGAAGAGGAAGTAATAGAACCTGAAAGTGTTGATGAAAACTGGGTGCGTATAGGCGAAGAAGTAACTGAGGTGTTAGAATTTAAGCCCGGAGAACTTTATGTTCGTAAAATAATACGACCTAAATATGCTGCAAAATCAGAACTCCAAATAGCTACAGAAGAATCAAGAGTTTGTATTGCATCACTACCTGCATTACCATTACCTCGAAGTAATGCCGATTCTTCATTACTGGCTGAGATATTAATGAATAAATATCTTTATCATTTACCTTTTTATCGCCAGATAGCCATGTTCAAACAACTTGGATTGAGACTTCCGGCATCAACCATTAATGGATGGTTTAAGGATGTTAGCGATTTGCTACGTGCATTATATTTTCGCCTGCAAGAAGTAGTTATGGAATCTGATTACATTCAAGTGGATGAAAGTACTATCCCGGTAATAAATGATGAAAAACACAAAACAGTAAAGTCTTATTTGTGGATGGTTCGATCCGTAATGAAAAACATGGTGTTTTTTCATTACGACAAAGGTTCCAGAGCACAAAGAGTAATCGTTGAACTTTTACGAAACTATCAAGGAGCAATTCAAACCGATGGCTACGAAGCTTACTCCATCTATGAGCAAAAGAAAGGTGTTTTGCTTTTAGGATGCTGGGCTCATGCGCGCCGTAAATTTGAAGAAAGCCTAAAAGAAGATAAAGCTGGGGCAGAATATGCACTGGCACAAATAGGGAAACTCTACCAGGTAGAAACCATGGCGGATGATCAGCTATTAAACGATGAGCAAAGATCCGAACTTCGCAAGCGCTTAGCCTACCCAATTATGGTTGCATTTGAAAAATGGATTGTTAATTATTATCCCAAAGTTTTACCCAAAGGTAGAATGGGCAGAGCTTTGTCATATACCTATTCTATTTTTCACCGATTATCACGTTACCATCTGGATGGTCGTTATAAGATTGACAATAATCTAGCTGAAAATGCCATTAGACCTTTAGCTTTAGGTAGAAAAAACTATTTATTCTGTGGAAATCATGATGCCGCAGAAAACGCAGCTGTTATGTATTCACTAATTGGATGCTGTAAAGCAAGTGATGTTGACGTTAG
>QKJP01000004.1 GCA_003249255.1 Bacteroidales bacterium | reverse complement strand
CTATCAGATGAAGAATTAAATGTAGCTTTTCACCTTGGGCTTATTGGAAACAATAGACGCAAAGGCTCAATCGTTGAAAATGCTTGTGATAGGTAAGTTTATCTGGCAGGCTGTTCGTTAGTTCGTTCAGCTTGCCCATAACGGTTACGTGTATAAGTAGTGGCGGAATACGGGGTACTTTCCTGTCAAGTTGCGATGAACTTGATGCGAGGTAGAAAGCTCGAATACGCTACTATTCCCGCCATTACTTATACACGATGTTGTGTGCTGCCAATTTTTATTTGTCTAGCAGATTTAATTCTTTCTTCAATGAATTCTTTATCTCTCAAATATATTGTGTTATGAGTACCGAATGTCTCTATTTCTTTTAACTGTCTTGTTTTAGGGTTATAATTAAAGGTTTTAAAACCAAGCTCAATCAATTTATTATGAATTTGATTTTCATCATAACCATATCTTTGTCCTGAACCATTTAATTCGATTATAATTGCTTTTAAAGATATATTCGATAAGGTTTTTTCGGCACCATTTAGAACTTCTGTTTCAAATCCTTCAACATCAATTTTTAGAAGAATAGGACTTGGTTCTGTCGATAATATCGTGTCTAATGTCTTAATATCAACTTCAATTGTATCAGTTTCATTTTGAGTTGCAACGTGATTAACCGTGTCCAATGATTTAGTAAATTTAAGTTTACCATTTTTACTACCTAAACCAATATTTAATGCTTTGACTTTTTCGTGCATTTGATTAATCAAAATATTGTCCATTAAGTTTTTAAATGTAGAGGGAACAGGTTCAATAGCAATTGTTTTTGCATTAATTTCGGATGATGCTAAAATTGTATAAGCACCAACATTTGCACCGATATCTATAAATAAATCGTTTGGTCTTAAAAAGTGTAAAAGAAATGCCATATCATCATATTCCATCAATCCACAGTAAAGATTTCCTGTGGCTCCTGTTAATCCTTTCCAAATTATGAATTTAGAGTTTTCAGTATATGGATATAAGATAGGATACGGGTTCAAACGGCAATTGATTTGCCATTTAAAAAATTTCAATAACCCACCAATCTTGTTTTCAGAATTAAATGGATGGTTGTAAATGAATTTTAAAACGTTCAATGTTTTCATAATATGTATCTCTGTTTTCTTTCTTTTGGTTGCACACAACTACACTTTATAAGCACTTTGTGCTTATAAAAACCATAACGTACACATTTGTGTGCGTTATGGTTTATAAATGTAATTTGGACAAAGATAGTAATTGATTATTGATTTCACACCAAAACTATTATGTTCGTTTATGTAGCATCCTTTATAAATCCAAATCATCCAATGGACTTTTTAATTTCCTTATATCATGCTTAGAAACATGGGTATATATTTCTGTTGTTTTGGTACTTTGATGGCCTAATAAAACTTGTATATTGCGTATATCTATACCCGAATCATGTAAATGAGTGGCAAAGGAATGACGAAATACATGTGGAGTAAGTGGCTTTTCTATCCCAGCCTTTTCCTTCGCACGATTTACAATCTTACGTACACTAGTTGCACTATATTGCGCACCGTTTACACCTTCTAAAAGGTATTTGATGGGTTGAAATTTCTTATAATAATCACTCAATAAGCTCTTTACTTTATCTGATAAAACAACTATCCGATCTTTACCTCCTTTACCATTTTTTACTATAATTACTTTATTTTCAAAACTGACATCTTCAACTTTTAAATTGAGCAATTCCTGCAACCGTACTCCTGTTGAGTACAAGAGATATAAAATAGTTTTGTGTTTCAAATTCATCGCCACATTCAGTACCTTTGCAACTTCCTCTTTTTCTATGGTTTTTGGTAAAACTTTCTTATGGGGCGATAAGGGAATTAATTTAGAATTAAATACGCGCTCTGTCACACTTTCAAAATATCGCTTTACAGCACATACAACCAGGTTTTGTGAAGAATATGAATAGTTTAATTGATTCCTCAAATGGTATAAATAATCTCGTATTTCTTTATCAGTAATATCGACTATACTCCGCCCCTTGTAAAACTTTTTCAAATGCTTGATCTGGCTCACATAATTTTCAATGGTACGTTTTTGTGCACCTTGCAAAGTCATTGCTTTGATAAAATCCTGAAGTTCTTCATCAATCATAATCTCATTGGGCTTATAGTCCTTACTCTCGATAGAACCTATTCCTGCACTACGATCTGCCAACTTATATATGATTTTTACTCCACTCTTTGAAAAATAATCTTCAAGCTTCTTTGCATTTAAATCATAAGACCTTATCAACCACAAACGACGTCTAACATCGTAAAAAGCTCCTAAACTTTTTAAATAATCCGTCCATGTCTCATTAAATGGAACAGGTAATTTCACAACTGCTTTATTCTCAAATTTCAGAACTGTGATGATAAGTACTGAGGCGCACAAGTCATCAAAAGTATTAATCACTTGAGGACTTTTAAACTCATTATGAATCAATTGAAAGCCACTTAAAAGCTTCTTCAGTTTCTCAATTTCATTCTCGCTGTTACGGATATAGTAACAGTTGTATTGAAAACTAAAATGCACAACTTGCGAATGATTAAACCTTTCCTTGAGTTGCTTTGATAAATATTCAAAGCTGATACGTAACAAAGGAGTCTTATTGTGAAAAAATGGATCTAAAAAAATTAAGGGCACATTCATCTCTCTGTTTTTAAAATTGACATAAGCTATGGTATGAATGTACATTGGAAACAATCTAAAGTCCAGCAAAAACCGATTATTATACGTTTAATAATCGTCTAACAAACTATTATCATGAGAAAGTGCCTTGAATGTCAGGAATTATTTGATGGCAGAAGCGATAAAAAGTTTTGCTCTCAGGGATGTAAATCCAGCTATCATTACAAAGAAATGAAACAAAGCGAGGTATATTACAATTCCATCGATAAACAATTAAAAACGAACAGAAAACTCTTAAAATATTACAATAAAGCAGGTAAAGCATTTATCCGCAAAGAAATTATTATTAACAAAGGTTTTAATCCCACGTACACTACGCATCATTGGACGGCTCAAAATGGAAATAAATACCTGTTTTGTTACGAGTATGGTTTTATGGAAGTCATTAATCAAGGAAAACTAAGATATATCATAATTCAATGGCAGGCATACATGAACTCATCAAACTATGAAATAAAAACAATCCCGACTTAAAAAAATTTAAAATCGGGATCATTGATATTTAGTTGAAGAAAAAGTTAAAATTAATTTATCAGGGAAATGTTAGCTGTTTCATCATCTTCTACCCTAACATAAACATATTCAGGCTTGAATGCCTCTGAAAGTTCACCATTAGAAAAGATTACAACACCATTGTAATAAACTTCTTGAACTGTTGAGCAATAGTTTCGGCCTATGCAGTCTGTAGAAAAGGAACTTTTGGCTAATATAGTATCTATATTTGAGTCGCCTATTTTGAGATAAAATTCAGAATTAACCTGGTTATCAAAACCTCGAACCATTGTTTCAAAATAAAAACCATTGATGGCTTCATCGAAGGTAATCTTATCTATAAATTCATTATACACATATCCATCATCCCCCCACTTTTCATACTCTTTTACAGCAAAAGTATCATTTGTCTCAAACGTGATCGGAAAACTAGCCTTGTCTTCAAATTCTATCAAATTTTTTCCATCCTCATCCTGAAAAACAAATTTCACATCTAACCCGGTTACATAAGCACTTTCTTTCCTCTTTAACTCTTCGTATTCATCACATGCCACAAAAAGCATTAACGACAGTAAACAGAAAGTGAATTTTAAATTCATAACAAATAACCTTTTTTTTACATTTACAATACCATAGATGAAAGAAATGTAAAGAGGTTGCGTACAAGCATTAAATTAATTTACTCATAGACACATTAGCTAATGAGTACATTAAAGGCTTTTTTCAATAGTGAATGGATACTTTTCAAGAGGAAGGTATTCAAGTCCATGATCAGAGGATTTACTTTCGTAAAGTATAAATTCATTAACGGATAATTGCAACCAGGCTGTTTCGGAATAGTTCTGAAAAAATGATTCCTGAATTTTATTCCGCTGTGAAAAACGTGCCACGGTGACATGAGGTATAAAAGGCATTTCATCAAATTTATGCGCTTGCAAACATTCTTTTAAATCTTTTGCAATTGCCTCCTGTAAATCCATCAATGTTTGACAAAACTCTACTGCCAGCCACAAAACCGTTTTCTGCCGTCGTTTCTGAAATTGATTGATTCCTTTCAATCTTAATTCAAAGGAACTTTTCTTGCTGGAAATATCTCGTAAACAATTTTGAACCAAGTACTGATCGCTTTCGTCGGTATAACCTAAATACAGAAGTGTGATGTGCCTATTTTGCGGCGGAACCCAACTGATATCAGATATCTTGTCTACCGAATTCACTTCTTTCTTTAAGCGTGAAAGTTCCGGAATATCTGGAATTTTTATACCAATAAATAACCTCATCCCAGCGTGGAAATTTTCACTTCTACGCCATCTTTTAGTTGTCTTAACTCATCTGGGTTAAAATTTACAAGCTTTCCAAAACTATTTACAGGCCCGGCAGCAACAGGAGCTTCACCGGAACTTAAAGGAGTTGGTCCATAAAAAATACAAAAAGCTTTCATGGGAGGATAATAAGCCAATTCGCCGACTTGCATCACCGTTTTAGCATCTGCTTCTAATGCTGCACTTACAGGAATGTCAAAATAGATTTCATCACCCCATACATTGATAATTGAGCGAATAGGCAAAACATTATAAATGGACTTAGCTGTTTCTGAATCATTTAAAACAGCTTCAAAATATTGATTCTGTATCTCAATGGTAATTTTCATGTGTTCATCATTTTAATGCAAAGATGCCAAGACGCAAAAAAAAATTTGATCTCCTGATAGCTATCGGGATTCCGGTGTCTAAAGTTTTTGCATGTTTGTTTCATAGTTATTTTAAATAAGAAGTAGTAGAGTCATGTTTATGTCAAGTTACAGCCCCTCAACTCAACTACCAAACCACTAATTTAATGTGTATTACAAACAAATCCAATTACATAAAGCCAACTACTTTGTTAATGAAAGGTGGTTAAAATTGGTTTGCTCATACACTGTCAATAATCAAGCAGAAAACCTTAATTAAGCAAACGGTACGTAAATCCAAAACTAATGAAGTTATCAATAGCATTATCACTTAATCCCAATCCTCCGGATATATCTAATTGAAAGTTGGGTGATAAAAGATAGGTTAGTCCGGCATCCAGCAAATGCTCTTCATCACCTTTTTCTGGCATAAGGCCAAAGCTTTCTACAAAACCTCCAAGCTGATCAGTAATTTGCACCCCCAGCACTGCTGAATAAAAATAACCGGGCACAGCAGTCTCCCCATCCCACTCAACACCAACATTATAACCCACTGAAAAACGTTGTGATAAGGTATGCGAAAAAGAAAACCTCATATCTCCTGCTGAATATTCGGTTTTAAATTCTTTAGCTGCTGTAAAAGGTAAAACCATTCCTCCTAAAAAAGCGACGTCTGGTCTCCATCCATCTTCTTCGGCAACTTCAACTTTAAATCCGGTATATAAAGGACTAATACCAGATGCTCTCTCCGAAAACGTAGTGTGCTTACTTTCTATTTCATAAGCTAAATATTCAAGCCCCAAGCGAAGTTCAAAATTCGCTAACAATCCATAGCGAAGCAGAGTTGAATTATAACCAAAGGCTTTTTCATTGACTATACTTGTTTCTTTATTTTCTTGAACAAATCCGGTTTCAATTTGCAAAGATTTATGGGGCACCACTACTGATGACTCTGTTTGATCAGGACGATCGGTAATTAATTCAGGATAATTATCCAGTGCAAATACCGAACAGACAGAGCTCCAAAGAAGAAATAAATACAGTGTTCTCATCTTGTTTTAAATTAATTCTTAGATAAGTTCCCAAAATCATTTTTAATAATCCAATTCATTAACAAGTTATCGATGCCGAATGTTAAAAAAACTATAACAACTCATTTTTTTTAATCATTTTTGCCAAACCAATTTCTACATGTTATGAAAACAATTCTTTCCGGTCTTATCCTTCTTATATGTTTAACATCATCAGCTCAAAAACGTTTTGAATTATTTTACCTTGGAGGCAATGCTAACTTCCCGGATAATACAACTGCTAAAGAGGATGAAAATAAGGACATCTCTTTTTTCACCAACCTTAGCATCCCCATTGTATTAAAAGACTCATCGGTTTGGTTTACAAGTTTGGATTACCAATACGATTCATTTAACAATACTTTTTTGACATCTGAAATAAACCGCATAAACCGTTTTAACATTCATGGCTTTATGATGCGAACCGGTTACATTAAACGGTTTAATGCAAAGACATCCTTACAAATGCTTCTTATCCCAAGATACATGACAGATGGTAAGGCCGGCTTTTCTGAATCGATTCAGTTGGGAGGTATTGTGATGTACGAAAAAGTAAAAAATAAAAACCATACCTGGAGAACCGGCCTCTTGTATAACAACGAATTATTTGGCACGTATCTGGTTCCGCTCTATTTTTTAGACTGGAAGATTTCTTCTAAATTCAAAGCAAATGGTTTATTGCCAATTTATGGAAAAGTGTATTATGAGCCTTCTGAAAAATTGAATATTGGCGTTCATTTTATTGGCTTAACAAAATCGTTTGCAATTAAAGAAAATGAGCAGGATTATTACATCGAACGTAAAACCGTTGACCTTTCGTTTTTTACAAAAGTACACTTATTCAACAATGTATTTCTTGAAGCTCGTGGCGGCTACTCGTTAACCCGCGATGCAGGTCTTTATGCCAAAGGAGATAAAGTTGATTTAAGTCTTCCCTTAGCTTATGTTGGAAATAACAGAACGCGCCTAAATGAAAAGATGGAGGGTAGCCCTTTTGCATACATTAGGCTATTGTATAGCATAAAGGTGGATTAATTCGGATCATTAAAAAACAAAAATCCCAGCAAAGGCTTAATGACTCTATGCAGGGATTTCTTGATATTATGATGATCTGTAAAGATACTACTTATTACTATAAACCCTCATTGCCACACTACTCACAAACCCGCCTTCATCAGGGAAGGTAACACTTACTGTATTTACCTCTTTAACAGCACTGGCAGGAACAGGAATTTCTAATAAACCAAAGAATTGTTCTCTTACCTCTTGCTCATCGCCACTAAAGTTAGTTGGGACTTGCAGCTCTGTACCATTAATGGTTACAACAGGCTTTTTAGATAAATCATGAGTTCGCCCAAAAGCTAATCTTACAACAGCCTTGTTTACATTTGAAGCATCCACATTTTTTACTTCAAAGTGAATTGGTGTCTTCTCTTTTATGGCTTGATAATAACTCTCTGCATAGTATTTCTTTTCTTCTATGCTTTTAGTTATTTCAACTTCATTCTCAAAAGTGAATTCTAAAATGGCCGTTGCTTCGGTATCAACCGTATAACTCAACTGTTTGCTTGGATCAATGGCGAGTGTATCTAACACAGGGATAGAATCTACCAAATGGAGCTGTTGAACGGATATACTTTTTACAGCATTACTCTTACTACCTAAAATATCTAAGCTAACAGTTTCCGGATTAAAGCTTAGGTTACTTAGTATGACATATACTTTATCGCCATTAACATAAGTATCTGCTAAAACATCGGCATTTTTTGAACGGGTTTCAACACGCATACCCTTTACTTTTGCCCATTGTTCAAACCATTTTATCTGCTCGGTAAACACCCACTCGTCACCTTCTTCACCCGGAGCTTCCTTTTTTTGACGTAACAAGCGCCAGTCTCCGGGCTGACCTGTTTTAGGATCTGTTGCCCAAAGTGTTTTGGCCATAACGTAAGGCATAGTTTTTATGATTACATCCGGCCGTTGCATAAATTGCATCATCATCGGACTAAATGATTTCATGAAGTGCCAATCGCGATAAGGCGACCAATCTAAACCTTCTAAATAATGATCGCGCCCGCCATATTCGGTAATCATCATGGGCTTTACTTGGCCTAATTGAAGGTAACTATAAGCTTCCATCATGTCCATGGTTGCTTCCATGCGGCTACCTTTAAAGTTACGTGGCCCATGGAAGGTAGAATCAATGCCATCACCCATTTCGTGCATATTAAAATCGTACAAATGAATGGAAAAGAAATCCATTTGATGGCCACAAGTATCGATAAACAGTTTCATTCGTTCTTCCCAGCGTTGGAAGTTTCGTTCATCAAACCAAGGAAAAGCAGTGGTATAACCACCTATCTTAACCTCTTTATTATACTTGCGAATGCCTTTGGCTACTTCGTTATGAAATTTAAATATTTCTAATGGTTCATATTCTCCCACCGTAACTAATCCATATAAAGGTTCATTAATGACCTCTATGTATTTAGGGCGCGCTGGCCCTTCTTGGATAGAATCTCCCGGATTTCGGAAAATTTTGGTTAAGAACTGCCCCATGTATTCGCCTCCTGCTTCAGGATTGGCAAAACACCAACCTGTGCGTTCTTTAAACTCTTCGTAACGATCTGGCCAAAATGGTCGCTCTTGTCCACCAATGACCAAATGCACTCTATCATCGTACTTATGAAGCGGCTCCATTTGCTTTCTCCAACCCATTGTTTTGAAATAATGAGCAACAGTGTCAAGATAGGCCGGATCAATATGCCCCGGATTATTCGGATCTTCATTTGAATGGTGTAAAACCCCTCCCATAATACCGTTATCGCGACCAAAATAGACATCGAGGTCATTTAAGAGGTAATCTAACTTATCGTGCTCTCCGTACCAATCGCCTTCAAATAATGAGGAATGAAAGACCATGAATTTGGAACGGTCAAATTCTGAAATGCCTCCTATTTCATGTTTGGTATCTAACTGAACCTGAATATCTGCGGATGATGGCTTGGTGCAACTTGCAAACAGCGAGGCGAATAATAGTGTAAATGGTATAAAATATTGCTTCATATTATAATTTATTTAATGTCTGAGTACTAAATTATAGAGAAAGCGGATTGGTACTTTTAGGGTGTAAAAAAGTTAGACAGAAAATTTTAAGATGAAAATGAGGAAATGTGAGAATTGGTAAATGAGATAATGTGATGACTGGTGGATGTGCTGATTAAGGGGAAATCTTGATTACTTTTCTCACGCTGACAGGTCTGTTGACGCTGTCAGGTGGGAAACAATAACCAGCCAACGTACTGAGCTCTTCACAGCCTTAGCACATTTAATGGTTGAAATCATACTGGCAACTTCATATAAAAATACATAACTTATTAATACACCTTTTTACTAACCAACCATTGTCAAGGTCACGGACCAATGACAAGGTTTTCAAATCTTTGCAAATGAATCCTATCCCTCTCCTGCCCAATAATTTCTACCACATATACAATTGCGGTATTAACGGCACCAACTTGTTTAATAAAAGCGAAGACTACGAATTCTTTTTAAAGAAATATGCAAAATACATCAGTCCGGTGGCAGATACTTATGCGTGGTGTTTGATGCCGAATCATTTTCATGTTTTGATAAGAATAAAGGAAAATGTTGTTTACAAATATTCCAACGCTGACAGGTCTATCGACGCTGTCAGGTGGAATGAAGTGAAGTGGGAAACCTACGACCTGTCAGCCAACCTTGCCGTCTGGCAGGCGTACGAAGCTTCTGACAGTGTCAAAATACCTCTACCGGACAAACATTTTTCTCACCTTTTCAACACGCATGCCCGCTATTTCAACACCAAATACAACCGCCACGGTGCCCTCTTCGAACGTCCTTTTAAACGTAAACTCATCGAACACGAAACCTACTTTCAAAACCTCATTGTTTATATTAATTGCAATGCGGTGCATCATGGCTTTTGCGAGCACCCGATCGAATACCCATGGAGTAGCTACCATTCAGTGCTGTGCAATAAGCCTACGCGTTTAAAACGTGAAAAGGTGTTAGATTGGTTTGAGGATAAGAAAAACTTTAAACACCTGCATCTTGAGAAAGTAGACTTCTTTGAAATGGATGAGTGGTTGGGAGTGTAAGGTTTATTTTATTACACGCAGACAGGTCTGTTGACGCAGTCAGGTGGGAAAACATCGACCTGACAGCGTCGATAGACCTGTCAGCGTCACAAAGTAAAAACAACTATTTTCACAGATCAAGCAATATTTCAGGGAAGAATTTATAATCTATCCAAATTCAACTAAAAGGCTTAACAACCCCTGTTCCTTACGCCATTATTTCTAGTAATGGAATTCTTGTTTTATCAGGAACTTCAAATGGATTAATTAACACATCCACACTTAAGCCCGGCATCTACTTTATTCGATTAAATATTAATGGTAGAATAATTTTTGAAAAAGTACTTATTGAATAAGGATAAACCAAAACACCTTCAAGGTTTCGAAAACCTTGAAGGTGTTGTTTAACTCTACTCATCCTCCACAACGCCATGCGTTTCATTCTTTATCGTAGGCGTTTCTACCTCATCCACATTAATCCATTCTACCTCTAGCGACTTATTGTTATCCCAGTAGCCCGGGAAGTAACGATTGGTTTGATAGCCATATTTACCAATTCGCTCGCCATAGGCTTTACCGTATTTCTGATACGTTTCTAAGGCTTTTTCGCGGTTAGCCACCAAAAAGAAATATTCGTTTTTCGAGACTTCTTTGCCTGTCTCATCAACCATCACCAAATCCACATAAAACTTATCGCCAAGTGCACCCGGAACATTAAAAGTAACATCAGCAAATTCCTTGGCACTATCGCCATCAACCTTGCCAATCTCAATGGTTTGTCTTGATACCACTTTCTTAAAATCATCCATTATGGAAAGTGATGCCTTGCAGCCCTTATAGCTTTCCATAAAATCGTTCACCACCCAAATCTTCCCTTTAAACGCTTCACCCGGCATCCAATGGCGTTTCTCGTGTTGAAGAGTAATCAACAAAGGCTGAAAGCAACGCTGAATGTAGTAGTGCGATTCCTTAGGTTGCAAATAATAATCGACCGTAGCCCATTTAAAATCCGGAGAATTCAGAATGAAGTGGCAAAAGTTGATGGCACTCATCTTAGGCTTGCGCGTACGGTACAACTCGAACGCATATTGGAAAGAAACACCTTGAGCAACCTGTGTGGCATGCACAAATTCCTCAATGCTTTTATTGGTAAAATCTTCACCAAACACTTCGTAATTACGTGCCTGAAGCACATCTAAATCGGCCCAGTGATAGCCCCAACTTGGTCCCGGAGGCCATAATTCATCTTCGGGAATAAACTTCTTGATGCTTTCCACATTCGGACAAGAGGTAACAGCTAACTCAGGGATGACTGCAAAATTTTGTTCGCGGTAATAATCTTCTAAGAACTTCTGCCCAACACCATAATGAACCCCATGCGGATGAGCAGATTCGTGATGCTTAAAACCCATCTCTGTGGCATGATGACTACTCAACGGAGATGTTGGTATGTAATGATGATTAGAATACGGTTGTAATCGCTTTTCTAACTCGTTTACAACTCCCAATTGATACTCGCGCTGTTCGAACGAACTCCAAAACAAGGTTTCCTCCGAACCTTCGATGATGATGTTACAAGGCCAGTTTCGTTGAGTTTTTAAATGCTCGATGGTGGTTTGATAAATTTCTTCCAGATACTCATCACCCAATTTTAAAACCGGATTGTTGATGTACGAAATATCTTGCCAAACAGAAATACCTGCCTCACTACATAACTCGTAAAAAATAGGGAACTCAACCGGGTGCCAATTGAAAATACGCAAGTTATTAATGTTAGCCTCTTTCGCCAATCGGATTAACTCACGATAAGTCTCTTCGCTATTGTTACGACCGTAGAATATATCCGGCGGTCCGCCCCATGTTCCCGAACGCACAAAATGACGCTTACCATTTATCTTAACTGTCCATGGATACTCCACCTCATCATCTGTCCATCCCGGGTTCATCTCCATTTTCACCTCACGAATACCGATAGTTACTTTCTCTACATCCTGAACCTCGTCCCCTACTTTAGTGACAACAGAAGCCGTGTACAAGTTCTGCTCACCTAAATCCCACGGGAACCAAAGTTTAGCATCGGGCACTTCCACCGTAGTTTTTAAAACAGAAATTCCCGGTTTGATGCTTTGTTTGATGCTCGCTTTGTATTCTGATGATTTAAAATTCTTTCCTGTTAAGGTGATGATAGCCTCAACTTCTTTCTTAGCTCCACTTTCGTTGATGATTTCAACGTCTACATCAACCGTAGCTTTAGTACCTTCACCTAAATGCGGTTCGGCATAAATGCTTTCAATACGAGTCTCACCAGTTGCAATAAGCGTTACAGGTTGCCAAATACCAATGGGCGTCACATTTTTACCGTAATCGCCTTTCCATTTAACTTTACGACCACTCACCAAACCCATAGAACGTGGTGCCGGATGAATTCTTACTGCCAAATAATTATTCTTAACCGGATTGCGCTTGGTTGATGCCACAATCTCTTTACTTACGTTAAAGGTAAATGGTGTTGATTGACCTTCGTGATTTCCCAACAACTTACCGTTTAAGTACACATCACAACCAAAATCTACTGCATCGAATTTAATGTGGGTTTGCTTACCCTCCATTTCCTTTGGCAAATCGAATTCAAGAAAATACCACCATTCGTAGTTCATCACCCATTTGGCTTTTTGAGCATTTTGGGCATAGTTCATATCATCTAAACTACCAACGCGCCAAAGGTCGGTGTATACATCGCCCGGCACTTTTGCAAATTCGTAGCTACCTTGGGGCATGTATTTGTGAAATTTATTTTCTAATCCTTGTCCGGGCAGGCAGCCTTCGAAGCGCCATTTATTGCCGGATAAGTCGAGGGTTTGTTTTTCTTGGGCATGACTGATCAATGAAAACAATGCAAGAAGAAAAACTATGCTACTTGTCTTTATATTCAAATTCATAACTTCAATTTTGTATTGAGATTTTAATAACTCAAAACGGTTATTTATTACTTAACGCTTTATTCCTGTCGTCAATTCTTTTTCTCTGTTCCTCGCTCAACCCTCTGCTAAAATACAGCTCATTCGGGTAAAGAATATTCGATTGCTTTAAACTCGGGTCGTTCACACTCAAACTTAAATCGCAATCGAAGCGACCTAATTTACTGTACATATTACCCCAATCGTTCCCGGCATTAATAAAGTGTGATAAGCCCCAGGTGATACCGTCAGCATTTTTGGTATCTGTAAAGGCATCCGGACAGTATACTCCACCTGCAGTCGGGAAAAGTTGAGATACCGACATAATCTCGAAATTCACCCAGTCTTTCGCATATTGAATAGTATAATGCTCAATTCCATCTGTGCCGATTAAGGCAGCAACTCCTTCGCGGAAAGGGAAAATCATCGTCTCGTGACCGGAATTGGTTACCGGTGAAAGTGGGTGTTTCTCAAACGGCCCTTCCGGGTCATCAGCAATAACTAATCCCCAGCAATCCCAGAATTTACGGTTGGCATCGCGCACATCTAAACCGGATTTATAGTAAAGGTAAATCTTACCATCGTGAACTAAAGGATTTGGATCGTGAATCACACGCCAATCCCACTCAGTACTATCTCCAAAAGGAACCACTACTTTATCTACCGGCGTCCAGGGGCCGTCAGGTGAGTCGGCTTTACTCATGGCAACCGGACAAATATCGTAGGCATCTCGCTCCGGGTCGTACTTTCCGCTTGGCGCATTAAAGGCCTGATAGTACAAATAGTATTTATCTTTAAACTTTAAAATATCAGCCGTTGCAACAGAGCGCCATCCCGGTTTTGGTTTCTCCGGACGAGGAACAGCTACTCCCTGCTCTTCCCAAGTAAAACCATCGATTGAGGTGGCATACCATATCTCTGCCAAATCCCAGTCCATTGATGGGATGGTATCATTAGCTGCTTTATATCCGCGTGGTTCGGTGGCTGTATTTCGGTAGGTATACCAAATGTAATATTTACCGTTTTCGAAAATGATTTTCGAAGGGTCGCGTCGTGTAATGGTACCGTCACCACCGTTATAATCGAAACCATCTACCTCGGTATAACGAAAGTTGGAGTACAGCTCGTTATCCAACAAACGTGGAGCTTCGTAATGCTTAAAAGCACGCTCCATGGCGGAACTCATTTTACGGTTTGCTTCTAAATCTTCAAGTTTTAGAGGGAATGCCGTTGTGGGTCTTTGTTCTTTTTGCGTGCAGGCTAGAAACAAGGTGCTAATTGCGATTAATAATATTTTTTTCATCCTTATACTATTATTTATTTCTTGCGCTCCTTCAGAGCTTTTATTTACGTCTTGTTTATATACATAGGGCGTTGCCCTATGCTAATTTCGTTAAGGCTTTCAGCCTTTTACCAAACTGTTTTGCCGGCCATTTTCAGATTAAGCCTCATGCTAATACTAAATTTGCTACAGTAAGCAATACATTTGCATATTCGTACATTTTCTATTTTACAAATTAACCCATCAGCACTTTTTCATTTTGCAAATACTCATAAGCAGGCACTAAGCGTATTTCTAATTCTCCATCATCAAATACGTCACTTTGGTTGTGCGTTACGATTACGCCTTTTTTCAACTCAAAATAAAGTAGTGATTGCTTTAATCCGGTTATTTCTCGTTCCATATTCATGTCATCTACTTCATAACATACTTGTACGCACTGCTGTATTCGATTATTATCCATCACCACAAAGTCGCATTCGCCATGTTTATTAAAGTAATAGATTTCATTGCTCATGCGTCTTAAATGAAGAAAAACCAAGTTTTCTAACTGTCGGCCTAAATCATCTGTAAAGGCTGTTTTGACTTCATTAAAAATACCGGTATCAATGGCATAAACCTTTTTGGGGTTACGCACCTGAACTTTCACAGAATAATCGAAAGCAGGAACAAAATCAACCACATATCTTCGAAATTGAGGTAAAGAAAATCTGTTTCACAATTATCGATGAGTTGAAGCATTAAAGTGCTTTTCCCGCATCTGCGTATACCGGTTATGATACAAGCAAAATTTTCGATTAGCGCTAATTCATTCTTTCGATAACGAGAAATTCCTTTTGCTTTCTTAACGACTTGTTCCTTTTGAGAATCTAAGACTGTTGAGATTTGAGCTTGCGATTTCATACTTTTCTATCCTTGTTTTTAGCAAGGTAGAATTATTGTTTTTTAGCAACAAACAATATTGTCTAATATCGACAAACAAAACCTCCTACCCTCAAGGTTTTTAAAACATTGAGGGTAAAAAACGCCCATTACTTCAAATTCCAAACCGCCTTATGTTCAAAGCTTTCTTTTCCTTTTTTAGAACTCACCTCGACTACATTCTCTCCTTTTTGAAGGATGATATTCTCAAAAACAATGGTATTTACATCGTTTTCTTGTGCTTTCGTACCAACAACTTTACCATTTAATTTTAACGTTACCTCATCTAAGTTAGTGAACACTTTTACTTCAGTTTCGGCACCGGTGCGGTCTGTATTTCTTAATTCGGCAATGTATAATACAGGTTCGTTGCTCCAATTTGCTTTATAGAAAAAGAAAGCATCTTTCTTCACTTCGCGGTCGTATGTTACCAATCCTTTATGATTTAAGTTCTTAATTCCGCCGCGGTTCCATCCGGCTACAGAAAAATCATACATATTCCAAATAAATGTACCCCACACAAAGGGACGGTCTTTTATAATTTTCCAGGTAATTTCGTGATACTTGGTTTGCTCCGGCTCCGGAAAATAATTTCCAACCGGCTTTTCTAACTTCGCTGTATCTTGTTGGTAGATATTTCCACCAATACCGTACTCACTAATTCCCAAGGCTACTTCGGGGTAAGCTTTTCTTTCATCATCTAACCAGGTTGCCATATCTTCATACTCACCATAATACCAACCATAGTATTTATTCCAAGCCTGAATATTAGATAAGTTTGTCATTGGTGCTTTCATGTCACGGTCACTTGCTGAGCTTGTTAAACGGGTTGGGTCTAACTTATTGGCCAGCGCATTTAAGTCTTTTGTAATCTTAACACAAGGTTCTTCGGGGTCTGTCCATGCGCGAACTTCGTTCCATAAGCCCCATACATAAATACTTGGGTGGTTGTAGTTTTGAAGTATCAGCTCTGTTAATTGAGTTGCTGCATTAGCTCCCTCGCGACCACTGTAATCGTGCACAAATGGAATTTCTGCCCAAACCATTAAACCAATCTCATCGGCTAATTGATAAGTGATATCTGAATGCTGATAATGAGATAAACGTAGTCCGGTTGCACCAATCTCATCCACCAAAGCCATGTCCTTTTTGTGATGCTCCATGGTTAATGCAGGCCCCACTTGCTGCCATTCCTGATGCATACAAACACCATTTACACGGTAAGGTTTACCATTTAAAAACATGCCTTTTGACGGGGAAATATCGAAAGTTCTTAATCCGAATGATTGATTGATAACATCTTTATCTTCACCCGAAGAAAGAACAACTTCGACATTGTACAAATGAGGATTATTTCTTGCATCCCAAAGAATTGGCTTTTTAATCTCAAAATTTTGTGTGATGATAGTATCTCCCTTAATAGCACTTAGCTCTACTTGTTTTTTAAGAACCGTCTTATTGTTAGCTCCTTTAAAATTGAAAGCCAACAAAGCTTTATCAACGACTTGCTTTGCAGAAAGGTGTGTGCGTACTTCTACCTTCGCAGCTTTCTCATTAATTTCTTTTAACTCCACAAACACACCCGAACTTGCATAATAGGTTGGAGAAACGTTGCACTGAGGCGTTGAAAACACTTGTACCGGACGGTAAATACCTCCATAATGATTAAACAAAACATCGTTTACCGGGATACGCATGTAACTTGGCGCATTGCTCACTTTGGCCACAATGGTGTTCGCTTCACCAACTTTAACAGCAGTTGTAATTTCGTAGCAAAAAGCAGAATAGCCTCCCATGTGCTTTCCTACCATTGCATTATTCACATAGATTTCAGCTTCCTGACCGACACCTTCGAAACGAATAAAAATGCGCTGACCTTCCATATTTGCCGGAATGTTTAAGTTGGCTCTATACCAAGCCATACCTTTGTAATAACCTACTTCTTCGATGGCATCCATCGAGTAGGTGTGTGGTACTTTTACTTCCTCCCAAGAAGAATCATCGAAATCAAGGGTATGTGCGCTATAAATAACTCCTTTGGTGAATTTCCAATCGGTTACAGAAATGTGGTTTCTGTCTTTTACAAATGGGACTTGTGCATTACAAATAAACAGGGTTAGGTTTATAAAAAGAATTAATCGCAGTTTTAACATGTTTTTTATTTGAATATCGTATTTCTGATTGATAAAGTTAACTTTAACGGCACTTTAACGGTAGCTATAACGGTTAATGTGCAATGATTAATTGTTAATTATCAATGATTAATGAAACTCGCATTTAAACAAAGTCTTTATAGAACTCAATGATAGGTTTGGATAAAAAACAAGCATTAGTAGAGCGAATTTGCAAGAGTAAAACCTTTTCGAATGCGCCAACAAGCATTGCTCTTTTGCAATATTTAGCAAAGGCTACTTTTAATGAAGTTGATTTAAAGGAGTCGATCATTGAGCTGGAGTTTTTTGGTGCAAAAGAGACGACGAATAAAAGCAATCCGAAGGTTCGTGTGAATGTTTATAACCTTCGAAAAAAACTCAATCAATATTACGAGGAGGAAGGAAAAGACGATGCGTATCAACTTATTATAGACAAAGGCCAATACCTTATCCGTTTTGAAAAAGTGAGCAATCCCGGAATGGTAGACCGTTATATTAAAACACCGGCGGCAATCCCCTATTTCGTTGCTGCTTTTATATTGGTAATAATGATCTTATCTCACATTCCGGCAAGTAAGCCTCACATTTGGAAACCTTTTTTAAAAGACAAAAGCAGCACTTTGTACATTGGGGATGTTTTTGGTATGATTGGCAAAACCACTACCGGAAACTTTGGCTGGACTAGGGATTACAGCATCAATAATACAAATGATTACTACCGGCTAATAGAAGAACAACCCCATCTTAAAAAGAAACTTCTTCCACCACCATACACCTATACCACACAAATGGGCGTGTTTGCAGCCAAAAACCTTCAAGCCTTTTTTTCAAAATACGAGAGTAACTTTGGGGTTCGTTTTACTTCTAAAACATCTATCGATGAAATTAAATCGGGCAATGCTATTTATGTGGGACCAATCAAAAATGACAATCCATTTATTCGCTTCTTCAATGAAGGGAATGAATACTTTCATTTGCAGGATTCTATTTTACACCTATCTAATCATCCAACAGTAAAAGACACCAGCTTCTTGTTCCCCTTCCGGGTAAGTAACGAAGAATTGGCCATTGTCTCAGGAATATCAGGTCCTAATAACACTAGACAACTGCTCTTTTTCTCGAATCATGACATTGGGGTGAGTTCAACTTTTCAGTTCTTTACCAATATGGACTCTGCTAAAGCATTTACAAAAAAACACTTGAATGGATATGATAATTTTACGGCTATTTTTAAAGCGAAGGGATTAAATCGTACAGATACAGATATGGAGATTATTGAAGTTATTCCATTTTAACCGTCTTTCGGCAGAAGATTATTTCATGAACAAAGAATTTAGTACCGTTGTTTTCATTATAGGAATTCGATAAACAAAAAACTGGTGGATTTAATAACACAAACAGTATTAGGAGCTGCAGTAGGCGAAGTTACATTGGGTAAAAAAGTGGGAAACAAAGCCATTTTATGGGGTGCCATTGGCGGGCTTATTCCTGATTTAGATGTACTCATTACTCCTTTTTTCAGTGATGTTGATGGACTATTTGTTCATCGAGGAATAAGTCATTCCATACTTTTCCCGGTACTTTTTGCACCACTATTAGCCTGGATTATCCACCAAATTCATAAAAGAAAGATTAACATCACTTTTTATGATTGGATAAAACTATCCTTTTTGTCGATTTTCACACATCCTTTATTGGATTACTTCACCACTTATGGAACCGGTGCTTTTCTGCCTTTTTCAGGTTACAGAGTCGAATTTAGTAGCATTGCGATCATTGACTTATTTTATACATTACCTCTTCTTTTGGTGCTTATGCTAATTGCATTTATCAGTCGCACATCAACTCTAAGAAGAAAGCTTATTAATAGCGCAGTTATTATTACAACTCTTTACCTCATCGGTACAGTTGGAAATAAGATGTACATAAACTCGGTTTTCAAGCAAGCATTCACCACTCAAAGCATTGAATTTACAAGATATAAAACAGTGCCTCTTCCGCTCACCAACTTTTTATGGATGGGAATTGCGGAAACAGAAGAAGGATACTACATGGCCTTGTATTCCAATTTTGATAACATGCCTCCAAAAGAATTTCGTTTTATTTCTCGAAACGATCAAAAGTTGGAACCTTATACAGAAAATGAGGAATTAAAAAGACTAATAACCTTTACCAAAGGCTATTATCATGTAAACGAAGATGATAATGGCATATACATTGCAGACTTAAGATTTGGTATGGCAGGAATTGAAAGCGAGGCAGATTTTATTTTTAAATTTTACCTAAAGGATGATAATGGTATGTTGAAAATTGAGCAATCTAACCAATCACGAAAGATTGAAGGAAAAGCTTTTGCTGCTTTCATGCAACGAATAAACGGCATTTAATTACTTCACTCTAGTTAAGGTAATCTTATCTAAATTCCACTGCCACATTGATTCACTACTTGCCTCTATAAGAATGGTTTGAACACCAGCTTTTAAATAAATCGTTTCTTGAGGAATCTGAATTTGGTACTTTTGCCAATCACCAGTAGGGATCACATCATGAACTATTGTAGTATTTTCACAGGTTAATTGAATTTGACTATCCTCTACCGGCGTTGAAATATAATACTTAATAAGATAGTCGCCAGATTTTAAAACATCGATGGTATAAACTACCTGATCTTCTTTATTTACATAAGTTATTTCTTCGGCTGTTTTATTCACACCAAAGCCAGGACCACCAAAGGAAGAATCATCGTTTTTTCCGGTAGTTGAATCAAAGTTTTCAGCCTCAATAAGTATGCTTTTATTAAATTCTTTATTATCGACTGCCAACACCCTTATTGCAGAAGAAGTAGACATATTCATCCCCTTTTCTGTTAAAACAATTTTAGTTGAGCCTTCAGAAATCGCTCTTAATACACCTTGCTGAGAAATGGTAGCAATTGATTCATCATCTGAATGCAAAGACACCATTTGAATGGTTGCATTGCTTGGGTTAATAACCTTAGAAACATTGGCTATTTCCCCAACAGCCAGTGTTAACTGAGAAGGATAAATAGAAACACCTTTCAATGCTACATATTCCTTTCCGGCAACTTCCTTAGAATAGTTTACAGGTTTATAAGCCCTTATCCAATCCACCTTCATGGTGTTTTTAGTACTGTCTGCCAAATCTTCATCCGAAGGAGTTCGGCCGGCAACTACATGCCAATCTTGTGATTCTACATTAATAATAACATCCAGTTCCTTTGTAAAACCATTTCCTTTTTGAAAATTGTATGGATCTATCACACTTATGGTAGATTCTTCACTTGCAGCTTTTAGAGTTTCAAAACTGTAAGTATCTTCTTGCTTGAAATTATGCACACTATGATACCCCGTTGTAAGATCGATTGGATAGGAGTAATACCACGCTGAACCTATTTTATTGGCATAAGCTTTATCATACAAGACCCTTACACGTTCACCATCGATATAATATTCAAAATGATTAGGCCCAACCCAATAAACTCCTACACGTATGTATTTTCTTTTTCCTTTATTCCAACAATACTCTCCCCAACTGGAGATTTTTTCTTTAGACCACCAACTATTCCGATCTTTCGGTTGATAGTCGGTAAAAGGATTACGTATAAACGAATGATGACTTAAATGAATAAACTGAGAGAAAAATTCATTTCCTGCATCAGAACCACCGTAACATTCAATGATATCTATTTCCTGGGTATCATCCCGGCTTAACAACCAAACATCAGAGGCAAGAGCAATGTTAGCAACACTAATTCTCGTTTCGATAAAAACCGGATATCGAATTGTACCATGTGAAGAAACACAACCGGCATTTACTCCAGATCGATTCATTTTTGTGGTATTTGAATTACGAGCAGCCCAAATAACTAGGTCATCACCATCGACTTTCACATGATTATATTGCCAATACGTAGTACCGGGTCCATCCCATTTATTATGGTAAAAATTATACCATTTATCATTTCCAAAATTTGATTTGACATTTGAGGCCGGAAAAAGATAATTAAAATCGTCTGAAACATCTTCCTGCAGCTCCCAGGTATCGATGTTTGCTAATGCATGAGGCAAAGGGATATCGATCCATTCTTGACTATAACTATTTAAACCTACAATAGTCATTATTAGTATCAGCGTTGAAAGCTTCATAAACAAACATCTTTTCTTCTTTATAAACTACATCATTTTAGACTTTATGGAAAGTGATTTTTTATTAACCGTTAACCAGCATCCACTTAAAAAGCATTATTGAAAACCGAAACCTTTGTATATTTCAAACAATAGCTCAAATAAGATTTGTATTTTTGCACGCTAAATTTCTGCCATGAACAAGAACTTCTTAATTCTTCAGTTAGGCATTTTAATGCTAAGCATGCCGGCCTTATTTGCAAAAGGTATCACCATTAAAGCAGATATGTTGATTTGGTGGCGCTGTATGTTTGGTTCGGTCTTTGCATTTGCTCTCATGTTTATATTAAAACAAGCAAAAGTTACCAAGGAGCAATTTAAATGGCTGACGATCACAGGAGTTATCATGGGCTTTCACTGGTGGACTTACTTTTTATCCATCCAATTATCAACCGTTGCCATTGGCTTATTAACCATTTACACTTACCCGGTGATGGCTGTGTTTTTAGAGCCTTTTTTCTTTCGAACAAAAATATCGATTAAACAAGCTATTGGAGGATTTGGAATTTTACTGGGTATCTTTTTTTTAGTACCGGAATTTAGTCTGAATAACGACATTACTTTAGGAATTACCATTGGTCTATTCTCGTCTTTTATGTTTGCCATGAGAAGTGTTTTATCCAGAAAACACCTTAATAGCATACCGGCACTAACCACCATGGGTTATCATATTTTATATGCCTTTCTCACTTTAACGCCAATCATCTTGTTTCAGCTAGATACTTTGGTGGTGCCAACTAAAGAACAATTTGGCTTGATATTGATCTTAGCTTCCTTTTTCACCATTGGGTCACACGGTCTTATTGTGCATTCTTTTAAGCATTATTCGGTATCGACCATTGGGATATTAAGTGGATTGCAGGTGATTTATGGTGCAGTTTTGAGTTTCTTAATTTTCACCGAGGTTCCAAATCCTAACTTTTACATTGGGGCTACTATAATTATTGGGGTGTCTGTGTTTGAGATGTTGCCGATGAAAAAGAAACAAACTACTACTTAACCCAGCTTATTCTTCACCAACTCGTCCATTATCTCCTCCTTTAAGCGACGGCTGATGGGAATGCTTTGCTTCTCGATTAACAGCATGTTTCCTTCTATGGCTTTTATTTTTCGCTTGGCTACAATATAAGATTTATGACATTGAATAAACTGATCAGCCGGCAAGGAACTCATGACATTTTTGAGCGTCATGCGGCTGGTGACTTTTTCTGTTTCGGTATAAAAATGCACGTAATTTTGCATGCCTTCGATATAGATAATCTCGTCCACATTCACTTTCACCAATTTATTATCAGCTTTCACAAACAAGTCTGTACTTTTAAATGATTTTGAAGAAGAACTTGCCTGAAGCGTTTCTTGTGCAACTTCGATCTTATTAATCAATCGCACAGCCTTATTTACCGCTTGAAGAAAACGCTCAAAAGAGATGGGTTTCACCAAATAATCGATCACATCAAACTGATAGCCTTCTAAGGCATATTGAGAATAAGCCGTAGTAAAAATGGTATATGGGGCATTGCTCAATGATTTTAAAAAATCAATCCCCGAAATCATTGGCATTTCAATGTCTAAGAACATCAAATCAACCTTGTTTCCACTTAAAAATGTATTGGCTTCTACGGCATTTTTAAACACCCCTTTTAAATCGAGAAATCCAATTTCTTTAACATAGGCCTGAATGCCTTCACGGGCAATTCGCTCATCATCTACTATTATACACGAAATAGTTACCATAACACTGTAAGTTCTATTTTAACACCAATTCCATTTCGGCCAAATACCCATCTTGTACTTTTGAACAATTAAAAAGATGTTTATTGGGATAAATTATTTCTAAACGCTTTTTTAAATTAGCATGCCCCACTCCTCCTTTTGAATGAAAGGCATAAAGCTGCTCATCCACCGAATTGTATACCGAATATTTCAATTTATGATCTGATACATGAAGTTGGATCGTTATTTTCATTTCGCCTGAAATATACTTAAATGCGTTTTCGACAAAGGGCTGAAGCACAAAAGGAGATATGACTAAATCACCAAAATCCTTTTCATAATCGAAATCCAGTATGATATCTTCTCCTTGCCTAAGCATTTGAATTTCGATGTAATTATTTAAGTAATCCAACTCCTCTTTGATGGATACATATTCCTCATTACAGGATGCCAAATAATCAATCATCTGCTTAAAGCGAGGAAGCACTTTCTTTTCTTGCGCCTTTCCATCCTGTATCTGAAAATAAATGACATTAATGGCATTAAAAATAAAATGAGGATTAAACTGGGCCTTGAGCAACTGTAACTCTGTAGCTAATTTTTCTTTTTCTACTCTTCTTAAATCGATGAGCAAACTCCGGTAGTTATCCAAGGTTCTTAACGAATAATCTACAAAGTAAAAGATGAACACAAAGGGCACTCCATAAATATTAGAAACAACAATATCTTCTACAAACTGAGCCGGATTATTAATGTAAAATACGGTTGCAAAAATTCCGTTAAACACCAGTAAAAAGAAGACATGACTTAAAATCAACTGAAAGAAGTTATTTCGAAAGACTTCGGTTCGGGTTTTGCGACTAGAGAAAAATCGTATAGAGATATACCTGTTTCCCATAAAAGAAAAGGTACAAATTAACACAATAGATACACAGTCGGATATATAAATCTGAAGGTTCGCGTAGGTCTGAGGAATTCCAAACAAATCATCGTGAAAAAGATGATAGGTAGCATATAACATATAACCCATAATGTTAGCTACAATTTGTCCGGTTGAAGGCTTTAATATCTGTGTTCTAAAATTCTCTATTTTAGCCATAACTTAATTCAGAAATAAAATACCTATCCTCATATTATTCTGCTCCCTGTTTATTTGAATAGTATACTTCGCTGAGTTCTCAAACTCTTGTTGAACATTCATAAACTCCTTATTCAGCATGATATTTTTTTTGCAAGCCAATAACTTCGCATCATAAACAAGATAATACCCCTCTTCTTTCTCTTCACCGATAATTTCAATACCGGTTTGCTCAGATGAACAATCATACAAAATATCAAAAATGGAATGCAGCAAAAGTGGCTTTATGGTATACTTTTCGGGTACGGTCTCGATTTGAAGCTCAACCCTTAGGTGATAAACCAACGCTCTAAGCTTACTATAAGCCAATAGAGATTCCAACTCCTTTATTAAACTTACTTCCTGATGATTAACTTCATATATTTTATAACGAAGTGCATTGGAAAACTGCTCCAAAGCCGTTCTGGCCAAGGCTTTATTATCGACTTGATGCTTTTCTACAAATTCCAATGTATCCTGAATTAAACCTGGATTAAACTGCGCTCGTAAATACTTAATGTCGTTTTCTAACTTGGCACTTTCAGCATCATCCAACTCACTGCTACGATTCACAAACAATCTGGAATAATAAATCGCATGATTAACCGCGGTATATAAAAACAAAAACAGGAACAAGATCACCTCGGCTACCAATAAATGCACTTGAGAAACATTATGATTAACAAAAGCCAATGGGATAAACAGCACATGGCACACCACCATTAATCCCAGAGAGTTGATAAAAATACCAAGCACCACCAAAGCCCTTCTGCGAAGTCGTTCAAAGGACATTTGGTTATAGCGATAATCGAGATAGCTACGGTTAATGGGTGGCATTAAGTTTAAAACACCAAAAACAAGTACAATCTCTGTAACAATTTGCGTAACCGGTCTGGCAAGGGCATTTACCCCTACAAACTGAACAGCAAACAGATAAAAGGAGTACATCACAGCAATTAAAGCTGTAACAATACCGGCTTCGATGTATTTAATATTTTTGGGCTCTTTCATATTTCGCATTGCAAGATAAGCATTTCTATCGCTATACCGATCCTGCCTTTCATATTCAAAAATAGGCCAATGGTCACAAGCGACTACCGTTTGTCACTCATTTTTTCACAACACACCTCTCCTTTTTACATTTGATTCGAAAATAAAACGATGTTAAATCAAACACTATTTATGTATGAAAAAATTTTTACACTCAGTGCTCATTGGTCTGATCATAACATTGGCTCCAACTTTAGCAACCGCTCAACAGTCTTTGCTCACAACGGGAGCAACTGCGGTTTCGGAAGAAGGGTCAGTAAGCTATGCCATTGGTGAGGTATTCTACACTTCTGTTTCAACTTCGGAATACAACCTATCGCATGGGATACAGCAAGATTACCGCATTATTGATATCCCTACTTACACCGACCATGAACAAGTAATGACGCTTGTTGCATCACCTAATCCTACTCCGGATATTCTGTATTTATCGGTTGAGAACTCTGCGAGCAATAGCCAAACTAGCTTAAGATACGATTTGATAAATGCAAACGGGTATCGGGTTGAAGGGGCAAAACTTCAAGAGAACCAAACGACCATTGATATGCAAAAATATGCTTCAGGGTACTATCTATTAAGAATTTATGACGCTAAGCAAAACATTAAAACATTTAAAATCATAAAGCAATAACTATGAAATTATTAATTACAATAATAAGTTTTTCATTGCTTGCTATACTTGAATGCATGGCGCAAAGTCCTCAAGCTTTGTCCTATCAGGCTGTACTTCGCGATGCATCTAATCAATTAGTAATCAACTCAGCCGTAAGCACACAAATTAGCATATTGCAAGGCTCAGCGACAGGTTTGGCAGTTTATGTAGAAACACATTCCATGAACACCAATTCCAATGGTTTATTATCCACAGAAATAGGCACAGGCACCATAGTTAGCGGCACATTTAATACCATTGATTGGTCGAAAGGACCTTATTTTATATTAACAGAAACTGACCCTGACGGAGGCAACAAATATAGTATTACAAATGCCAGCCAGATTTTGAGTGTACCCTATGCTTTACATTCCCAAACAGCAGAATCTGTGATTGGCTTTAAAAAACTTGTCATTGGAGATAGTTATGGTGGAGGAATCATTTTTTGGTTGGATAGTTCCGGTCTACATGGATTAATTGCAGCCACTGAAGACCAAGGCACAGATATCCAATGGTACAATGGCGATCAGACCTTAACAGAAGCTTCTTTAAGCGCGGTTTATGCAGGCGTAAAAAACACCGCCAAAAACATGGACAGCATGGGACCTGGAACCAATGCCTCTCAGCTATGTGCAGATTATAGCGTAATTGTGGATGATGTATTCTATGGCGATTGGTATCTGCCATCAAAGCATGAGTTGGATTTGCTTTATAAACAACGTGCTAAAGTAGGTGGCTTTGCGAATGACTACTATTGGTGCTCTAATGAAGAAGATTTAGTGGATGCCTGGAGACAATCTTTTGGATTTGGAGGTCAAAGTGCAACCAACAAAGGTTTTAGAAATCGAGTGCGAGCCATCAGAGCATTTTAATCTATTGATAAAACCAATTACAAACCACATAAAAAATTTATTCAAAAAACAATAAAACGAAATATTATGAAACGTAAATTAATAAGCTTATCTATTTCAATGCTCTTGGCGATTGCAGGTTTTGCACAAAGCCCTCAAGCCTTATCTTACCAAGCCTTACTTAGAGATGGGGCTAATCAGATCATTGCCAATTCAGCAGTGAGTACACAAATAAGCATTTTGCAAGGTGCTGTTGATGGTACAGCAGTTTATGTAGAAACTCATGACCTAACGACCAATGCCAATGGTTTAATTTCAACTCAAATTGGACACGGCACTCTAGTTAGTGGTACATTTGATGCCATTGATTGGGCCAATGGACCTTTCTTTATTAAAACAGAAACCGATCCTGATGGAGGCACCAATTACACCATAGAAAATACAAGCCAAGTACTGAGTGTACCTTATGCTTTGCATTCGAATCGCGCATCTTTGGCAGATACAGCAACTTTTGCAAGTAAAGCAGATACCGCCAACATCGCATTATTAGCAGAAATGCTTTCGGGTGGCATAAGTGCTGAATACATATTAGATTTAAACCAACGCTTAATGCAACTTGAACCAGATCCTCAAATTGGCGATTACAGATACGGTGGAATTGTTTTCTGGATTGATCCTTTAAATCCTAAACACGGCATGGTGATCAGCATCGAAAATCTGGCTGAAAACACAAAAGTAAACTGGAGTGCAGGTGCCAATCAAGTAACCGGTGCTACCAGTGAAGCATTTGGTGAAGGATATGCCAATACCGAAAAAATTATTGCGGCGCATGGTGAAGGAAACTATGCCGCATGGATTTGTCATACATATAAAAAAGGCATTTACGACAATTGGGCTCTACCAAGTGTTGATGAATGTGCTGAAGTTTATAAAAACATCGCCCTGATTAATGAAGCTTGCGTTGCCAATGGTGGGATTGCCATATCTAGTCAAGTATTCTGGACTTCATGTGAATCCGGTAAGGACTATGCCAAAACAAAATACATGACTAGCACCGGCGGTGGTGGTGGCGTAAAAGTTGGTTATCCGCATAGGGTTAGGGCAATAAGAGCTTTTTAAGCTAAAAAACTCTAGTAATAGCAATGTTTCGACACGGCTGATTGCCAAGCATAAAAATGGCTGTCTTCTTAATTTTGGAGGCAGCCTTTTTTTTAGTAATTCAATCCAAAAACCCATAATGGTATTACATTCAAATACCCAAACTCAATGTTATCTTTAACGATGAAAGATTTTCCATTTTGTTCTATTTGTTTTTGCTGCTTACTCTTTCCGCCTACTTCAAAAGTAAAATCCCGAATTACAAAATCAGCATTCTTGGATGATATTACCTCATTTCTTACACTCATTTGGTTAAGAAAAAAAGTTTCCCAAATATTACCTATACTGAATCTCTCACCTGCCAGATTATAAATTAGATTCGTATTATCCAGGTAAACTTTATCCACTTTACCTAAGCCTTTTATCCCACTGGTTTCATTACGCAGTTGGCCAATAAGTCCTGCTTTTTCCATGTAGGCAAAGTAATCATCTAAGGAGTTTCGACTAACACTTATCATCTCAGCAATCTTAGACATGTTGGGTTTAAAGGGGACACTTTCTGAAATAATTGAAAGTAAGCGCTTCAATTTTCGGCTCGTCGAAACATTCATGTTGGCATATTGCGGAATATCTATTTCTAAGGTTTGAACTACAACCTGTCCCAATCTGATTTCCAATTCATTATCAATTCCAAAAGGATAATATCCGCGCTGTAAATAGTCATTAAACAACGGTAAGGGATGCTTAATGTCTTTCAGCTTAACTTCGTTATTGATAATCTGCTCCAATGACAAAACATCAACCTTTTTATTGTGAAAGAAATTAAGGTATTCACGAAACGAGAGACCTTGCAAGTGATAAATCAGAGCTCGCCGACTTAAATCCGAAGAGCCCTTAAGGATATCAAGAACAGAAGAACCCGTAAATACAATCTTTAAATCGGGATATGAATCATAAATATTCTTTAGCTCCCGAGACCAATCCATGTATTTATGAATTTCGTCTATAAACAAATATTCTCCTGCATTTTTGTAAAAATTATCAGCCAGGTCAACTAGCCTGTTTTCTCCAAAATACATATCATCAGCCGAGACATACAACGCTCGCTTACTTCCCAGATTTTCTTTGATGTACTGAAGAATCATTGTGGTTTTTCCAACACCTCGCGAACCAACGATTCCTATCATTCGACTCTCCCAAGGTATTTCATCATATAGGTAACGCTTAAATCCTGCAGCTGTATTCTGCAATAGAACTTCAAATTTCTGGTATAGACTTCGCATCGCTTAAATCCATTTGTTTACACATATATAATAATTACACATTTAAAAACGCAATTAATAATTTATTTTGCACAATTAAAAGTGCAATTATCTCATATTTCGTTATATTTATAGTGCAAAAAAAACCGCATTTACCTGATTTTCCTGCACAATTAAAGACCACACAAATAAAAGCTGTCAAAATAAATGACAGCAAGGCGTCAAAAAAATTGACACTTCATAAGCTCTCAAAATACGAGAATCAATTGCAAAATACTAATAAAGTGCACCTTACACTTTTTGGCACAACCTTTGGCATTAGTACAGAAAATAATATCAACCTGCAATAACAAACACAAAAACATGAAAACAATAAGGATCTCTTATTTCTTAGTACTAATTATTTTCACAATTGGATCTCCGATAAGATTATTAGCTAGCAACGGTGGCTCCATACAGGGAAGTGTGGTAGATGCCGAAAAACAAGAAACCATTGTTGCAGCAGCTGTAGAACTTCTAAGCAAATCTGACAGCACTTTAGTAAAAGGAATGATTACCGACGAAAAAGGAAATTATACCTTTGAGAACATTCCACAAGGTGAATACATGTTACGCTTTTCGTGCATGGGATACAATACAAAAATCAACCCTGCCTTTGCCTTAACAACAGAAAAAAACGATATCCATTTTTCTAAAACCAACTTGGTTGCCTCATCAAAAAGTATTGAAGAAGTAAGCATTATCGGCAAAATGCTTACCGGCACCATGGAAGATGACAAAACGATGTATAACGTTACCGAAGAGGCTGTTAAAATATCTACTTCTGCGCTTGACTTATTGCGACAAGTCCCCGATGTGACCGTTGATCCCATCAACAATGGCGTTAGTCTGGATGGGAGTTCTAATATTCTTTATCTAGTGAATGGCAAAAAAGTTGAAAGAGATTACTTGCAACAATTAGGCCCTGATATCATTGAACGTTACGAAATTATAACCAACCCGGGGGTTAAATACGATGCCGATGTTGATGGAGTAATTAACGTTATTCTGAAAAAGAACTTTAATACCGGCTATAGTGGAAGAGCTGACATTAGTGTTCCTACATCAGACTACAGTTACTTTGCATTTGGCAATGCCAATTTGAGTTATTTCAAAAACGGACTTCGTATATTTTTAAATACCTATGCAGGTAAAAACAAATGGGAACAAGAAATTGAACGAAATAGAAATTTATTTTACGACAAAGAAATTAACCGAACCGAAAGATCTACTGATTTCAATTCTCAAAACTCCTGGGGTGGCCTTAGTTACGGATTCGACTGGTTTATTAATGATAAAAATGCCTTGAATTTTGTGAGCTCATACAATCCAAAATTGCCACAGTTATTCGATGGTACGACCTATAAAAACACTTATAAAAATGATGGTACTATTCAAAAAAGCATGGATGAATATGACAATGAACAAAAAAACAACTACTCTGACTATTCTTTATACTACCAGAGAACTTTTGACAAAGAAGGACAGGATCTAAGTATCGAATTGTATTACAGTGGAAATACACAAACACAAGATTTAACTTTTACAGACTCTATCATTTCTCCAATTCCGCCGGTAGAACCAGAGCTCATCAACCAATATCCTTATGTGATGAAAACCACTAACGAGTTTTCGGACAATTCCAAAGAAACGTATCGTACTAAAATAGATTACAATCACCCCCTTAATGAAAAAATCAAATTGTCTTTGGGAGCTTCTAATGTGAATACTTATTTTGATAATTCACAAACAACGCACTACTATAAACAAGGAGCAGTTCCAAATACCAGTAATGAACTGCAATATGATGAATTACGATTAGCCGGATACGCCAACATTTCTGCAACCGCAGGAAAAGTAAACATTCAAAGTGGTATTCGTTATGAATCTTCAAATATTGATATTCATGACAACTCGACCAATCCGGACACTAAGCTTAGCTACGATGAATGGTTGCCATACCTATCGCTTAACTCAAATATAGGAGAACATCATTCCTTACGCTTAAACTACCGTAAGTCGATTACCCGACCTCGAATGACAGAAGTAAATGCTTACACTTCTCAAAATGACAACGACAATACCACAAGGGGTAACTCATCATTACAGCCTGCTAAAGCCCATCGTATTGAATTAAACCACCGTGTAAAAATTACGGGACCTATGTTTGTAAGCTACCGCCCTTACATCCAATACAACGAAGATAGAATCTTTAGTGTTAGTACCGTTAATGAGTATGGATTAGTAAGTACTAAAATAGAAAATGTGAATAGCATGATGGAATATGGTGTTAATCTAAACGCAAATCTAGCCTTTGTAAAATGGTGGTCGATAATGCCCAATGTTAATTGGACACATTTTGATTTTAAAGAATCGACTTTATACGGCTTACAAGGACATTCGAAAGATAACATTTCGTATGGAGTAAGAAATAACTTTCAACTTCCTAAGCAATGGACCGTCTCCGCAAACTTCTATTGGGGCGGCACTTATTACCAACAACAAACCGAATTTACAAATACAGATTATATGCAGTTTGGCTTTAATAAGCAAATTAACCAAAACTGGAGCATATCGGCATTTATGATTAATCCATTCTTAAGAACATATCACTCAAATCAGAGCACAACAACAAATACTTACACGGAAACTAATTTTACAAACTACAATTACAAACGCCTACTTAATTTTAGAATTGCATACACCTTTAACAAAGGGAAAAATGGAAAGCAGATTCAAAGAAATGTAGAAGGTGATAGCGAAGCCGTAAGAGGAGGAGGTATGTTCTAGTTTTTTTTTCATAATGTTATCACAATAAAGGCTGTCTGATGGGAATCTCAGGCAGCCTTTTACTTTTTTTGAATATAAAGTTATCTATCAAATTAACCTAAATAACATAAGCTAATAAACCCGAAATGCACTACAACAAATCTCAAAAACTAAAAACTCCCTATTCAAACTCCAAAGCTGAAACAACCGAAGGATACACCACAGTTCCTAATTGAGAAAGCAATTGATTCCAGTGATTGCCTTCATGCCACACCATTTGAAATGGAACTCCCTTTTTATAGAATAATTGATTGTAGTAATGGGTGCCTTGAGAAATCCATACATTATGATCCTTATATCCACAGTTAAGAGCCAACAATTTTAGCTTCTTGATATTCTCCACATTATCATCAATTACCTTTTCTACCCCACCAAAACCATTGTACCATTCATTCCAAACAGACTCATGAAAAATAGTATCGCTTCCGTTAATAGTATACGGATAGTGAAAATAAGGCGCATGCTTGGCATTTGGTGAAAAAGCCATTCCATAGGCAAGTGTTAATTCGAGGTTATTGAATTTTGTAAAGCTTTTTAAATAATTCACATAAGCTGAGTGAGCTTCTTTATCAGAAAGTGAACTAAACTCTTTATACTTTTCATAAGTATCATTAATGATCGTTTGATTATTATACATCTGCGAATTTTGAAGGCCTTCTTTATCAAACAGCCCCGGACTAATGCCATAAACGACATTATACAAGTGCGTATGGCTCAACCCAAGGTTTAAAGCGCCATAGCCTCCCATAGAATAACCGACTAAAGCCCGCGATTCCTTCTTTGGGATGGTTCGGTAATTAGCATCGAGGTAATTAATCACATCTGACGTGACAAAATCGGCCCAATTACCAGTCACCGGCGAATTCACATAAAAACTACCCATGGTGGCACGTACACCGCTAATAAGTACATAAATAGCTTCGTTAATCTTTTTCTCGATTAACAAGGAGTCCATTACAGAACAAACCCAGGGATTAACAGGCATACTGTAACCTTGTAAAAAATAAATCACCGGGTAATTCTTATTACTATTCACATAACTCTCCGGTAGATAGAGACCTATTTTAAGCGAATCAACCGGACTTAAAATAGCCTCACTTAAAGATGGTGCCGGAATAACAGGTTCACTCCAATTACCAATAAAACCTTGAGCCTTTACATTAATGGAAAGGCATATTAGCAGTAATAAATAAATTACTTTTTTCATCATTAAATTATTTTAAAACATTAAACAGATTTCAGGTCAAGCTTCGACTTGTTTCAATTATAAACACTGCAACTCAGTCTTGATACTTTGTACTTAATACTCAGTAACAATATCTATCTTACTCTCACCCACGTTAACCGATGCCAAAGTTTCTCCATTGGTCCTTGACGGAAACGCTTTATCCACAGATTACAAAAGATGACAAATACAACAAACAAAGCAAAACCTAACAAAAGACTATAGGTCACATTAATTTTTGTGGCTAAACCAAGTCCATAAGGATAAAATATAAATCCTCCGATGAGTGATTGCATCATGTAATTAGATAAACTCATGCGACCATAATACAAGAGCGGTTTAGTAATTTTTTGAAAAGCATTCGTGGCAAACAAACAGATAAATAAAGAAACCATCAAAAATAACTGGGATAAGTTTAACCATGCTTCCAATAATAGTTTTAAGGTACAACCATAAACAATTTCCTCAAACGAAGACTTCTTGATAATAATTAATAATAATCCGAAGATAATACCTGAAACAAGTAATACACGTTTCCATTTCTTGAGGGTAATTTCGTTTACTTCAAACATACCTTTGCGCCCCAGGTACAAGCCCAACACAAACAAACCAATCGTTTGAGCAATTCTCCCATTACTTAAAGACCACACAAAAGTGCCTATAAAACCTTTGTATGAATTTTGTACCATAGCCAGCAAACTACCATCTTGCATAGCCTTATACATATCATTCCAAACATGACCAAAGCTTAGATTGGGTAATTGGTAATTATCTACCCAAACAGTGCCCATGAAATTATACATCAAATAAGGCTGAAGCAGAAAAAACAAGGCCATATAAATAAGACTTCTATTACTTAAATGTCTCACAAAAAATAAAACAGGTGACAGCATCGCATAAATTAATAGAATCTCGCCCGGAAACAGACTCGCATTAATCCACCCAAAAACCAACAACCAAAGCATGCGCCAAAGAAACCGAGGTCCAAAATCTGTTCCTTCTTTCTGTTGTTTGGTAAACTGAATGTAAAATGTAAACCCAAATAAGAGCGAGAAAATTCCGAAAGTTTTACTGCCAAAAATAAAAAACATGGTATCCCAAATTCCCTTGTTCAAACTTAACATCAATTGACTTTGTGTGGCATCATCGGGCCATATATAAATATTAAAATGCTCGATGCTGTGCAAAAGGAGTATGCCCATAATGGCGAATCCGCGTAGGGCATCTACCAGGTGATTTCTTTGTTTATTCATATCATTTGTATTAAAAGCGTCTAGGCTCTGGCCTCTTGCTACTAGAAAAAAGTTAGAGCTTCAGGCATTAATTACCCTCCACCCTAACTTCATTCACTGATTATTCTACTGTAATAGTTAATTCTATCGGCTCTAATCCTTTGGCAGTGAACTTAAGAGCTTGCTTGCCTTTTACATCAGAAGCCTTCACTATTAATAAGGCATGACCGGCGTGAGTGGTAATATTATTGGCTTGATAAGTTTGTACATTTCTGTAATAGCCATTATCAACACCAAGGTTTGCTAAACCTCCAATTTCGAAGAAAACATTGGCATTTGCATGTTTAATTTCATTATTTGCTTTGTCGCACAACTGGATAATAACATGCGCCACCTCTCCCTCTTTTAAAGTGGTTCTATCTGGCATCACTTTTAGTTTTGCGGGTGGGTCTAATGTTTTAAGAGAAGTATCTACTAATCCCGATTGATGATACCCTTTCGCCTTAATCTCTCCTTCTTTAAAATCTACAAACCACTTGTATTTACGATCCGGGAAATCTGCTAATTTCTTTACCCCTAATGATAGACCGTTTTGGAACAGCTCTACTTTTTCACAATTAGATATAACCTCAACCAATACCTTCTCACCATCCTGGTAGTTCCAATGTTCATTACGAATAGGCCAATGCCACACTTTCTCATCCCACTTCTCAGGAATTGGATCTAATACATTTCCGGCTGGTTGCATCAAGTAATCCATACTATCTTTTAGTTGAGTACTCATATAAATATATGGTTCTTCTGTCCATAAAGATTTATACATGTGAAAACCCTGTTTTGGAAAACCAGCCTGATCGATAAGTCCTACCGGTGATGATTTACTTGGCCATGAAGCATTCACCTCGCCCATGTGGTCAAAACCGGTCCATAAAAACACACCTGCCACATAAGGTTTATCCATTGCTGCCTTCCATTCGTGCCATTGCGGTAAGCACTCGGTTCCCATTATCGCCTTATCCGGATAGTACTTATGCGCATAATCGTACATAATTCTACGGTAACTAAAACCTACCACATCTAATTGATCGGCATAACCGTTTACAAAACTCACCGATGGTAAAATACAATTCGCAATAACAGGTCTGGTTGTATCAAGACTTTTAGTCCACTCTGATAGCTTCTTAGCAGTTTCTTCGATGTGAATCTCATTGGCTGCCAATTTCTCATATTCAGTTTTAATCTTCTCAGGGCTAAAAGGTGGTGGGGACCAAAAATAGTTTCCATTCCAATTCATGTTATCAAAAAAACCGGTCGCAGGACGATTGCTCGCATAGGTCCATTCAATTTCGTTACCAATACTCCATTGAATAATACTTGGGTGATTCCTATGAGCTAAAACTGTATTTTTTAAATTCATTTCGGCTGTTTGAGCAAAATATTCTGATACGCCACGGGATGAATAATCATCGTGCTGCTCCCAACAGTTTAAACGCTTATCTTTAGGATAATCCCACTCATCAAAGAACTCATCCTGCACTAAAAAACCATACTCGTCACACAAGTCTAAAAACTCTTCAGAACCCGGATTATGTGAAATACGAATGGCATTACAGCCCATGTCTTTTAATGTTTTAAAACGACGTGCCCATACTTCTTTTGGAACAGCTGCCCCTACAGAACCTGCATCGTGGTGTAAACAAACGCCTTTGATCTTTACACTCTCCCCATTTAAAAAGAATCCCAATGAAGGATCAAACCTTATAGATCGAATTCCAAAATTTTCAGATAAACTAGAAATCACCTCGCCTTTACTTTTTAGCTCCACCTCTAGCTCATAAATATGGGGATGGTCGACAGACCATAATTGGGGATTGGTTAAAAAAGTTGTGAGCTTGACTTGTTTTTGCCCCGGTTGAAGATTAATACTTTTTTGAGAGATTGTTTTGACAACTTTTTTGTTTTGATCCTTAATCGTCATCACCAAATCAATAGTTCGTGCTTCATTAAAACGATTAGATAAATCCAATTGAAAATTAACTTGAGCTTTCGATCTGGAAACTTCTGGAGTAGTTATGAAACAACCCCATACAGGAAGATCTACCTTGTTTTTACTTATCAATTGCACCTCACGATAGATTCCTGAACCGGTATACCAACGAGAATCGGCTGTTCGAGATCGATTCACCTTAACAACCAACTCATTTTCATCTTTTAAATAAGGCGTAATATCAAAATAGAAAGGCGCATAACCATAAGCCTGATAACCTAACTTATGCCCATTTAACCAATATTCCGAATGATTATAAACCCCATCGAAATATAAATAGGCCAGTTCATTTTCACTACCTGTCCACTCAAAGTGTTTACGATACCAACCGGTACCACCCAACAAATAACCGGTGCATCCTTCACCCTGAATAGAATCAAATGGGAGATGAACACTCCAATCATGAGGAATAGTTACCTGCTCCCATGCTTTACAGGTTTTAATTTGATCAACCAGTGTTGAATTGGCGCTTATTTGAAAGTCCCAATTCTTGTTAAAATCATCAGAATTTTTCTCTTCTGCATGTATAAAACATGTATTTGTTAAAAGTAAAAGCAAGCTTATTACTTTCATGCATCGATAAGCTTTTTTCATAATATCAGTTTTTAAAAGTTCGACATTCTATACAGTGGCAATATAGAATGGAATCCAAGCTAAAAACCCCAATCTCACCTGAACAAAACTGGACTCAATACTCAAATCTCCTCAACAAAAACTGAACAACACCTGAATTTTCAATGGCGAAAAGTCCCATTTTCATTATAATTATTAATATTGTTGAAGGCAAAAAAACTGACAAAATGAAAAACTGTTTTTTAAGAATAATAAACTTGAGTTTGATTCTAGTTTTTACATCAAACTACCTTTTAAGTCAAAAAAGCATTGAAAATAATCAACAAAACATTACCCGATTAGACTCCATTTATCATGTGAGCCTACAAAATTCAGATACTACAAATGCAATAATTGCCCTCACCGATCTTGGACACATTTACTCCCATCGTGCAAAATATGCTTTATCGTACGAGCACTTCTGGAATGCTTTATCGATGGCTGGCTCCATAAATGATTCTCTTCTTTTAGCTCGCATTTACAACGAAATTGGCTGGCTCTACAGTTACTATAAACGGAGTGATGAAGCATTGCAATACTACAACCAATCGCTAGAAATTCATAAAAGGTTAAGCAAAGCCGACAAAAGCCAACTTAAACAAATTGTATCTGATTATTACAGCATCACTACTTTATACCGGGAATTAAATTCTCAGGCTCAATGCAAACAATACATTGATAGTTGCTTGCTTGTCTTTAATGAAATGGATGCTCCCAAAGACGATTCTTACATTCAAGCCGAACTAGCCTACTATTACTTAAGTCAGAATAACTTCCAGGTTGCCATTGAAAAAATGAAAGATACCGAAGTCTGGTTTAAAGTCAATAATCCTTCTTACTTAATCATCTTGTATAAATTTTTAGGAGATGCTTATCTGGGTTTACAAGAGACCAGTAAAGCAGAGAACTATTATATTGAGGCTATAAATTATGCTAAAGAAAGCTTAAATCACTCCAATTACATCCCTGTCATACATGAGCAACTAGCCTTATTATACAATTCTCAAAAACAATACAATAAAGCTTTTACCCAACTCCAATTGGCCAAACAACAAGAAGCTAAATTATTTGACAGTCGTAGTTTAAACAATCGCCCTTTATTAGAGATATTGGATAAATACCAGAAAGAAGAAGATCTAAGAAATGAACTCATTCAAAAACAAAAACTTCTGGAGTACGAACATCAACAAAAGACGGATTTATATAAAACCATTGCTTTAATAGCCACCATCTTATTGTTGATTTCCTTTGGTATATGGGGTTACCATTCTATTAACATAAAGCACAAAATAGAAAAAGAATCTACTCGTCAGGAACAAGCCTTTCAAATAAACAAAAACAAAGAACTAATAGAATTAAAAAACAGAGAATTAGCTGTTTCTACGCTTCGATTAATCGAAAAGAACAAGCAAATAAAAGAACTGGAAGAACGCTTAACCAATGCTGACAAACTAACAAAATCGGAAGTTAACAAAGCCTTTAAAAGCATTTCAATCGACCACAATAAAAACTGGAAAGAGTTTGAAGCTCGTTTCGTGGAAATTAATTCGATATTTCATAAAGTTCTAACAGATCAGTTTCCGAATCTTACCGCGAATGAATTAAAACTTTGTGCGCTCATCAAATTAAATTTCTCCGGTAAAGAAATGGCCAATTTACTAGGAATTGGGTTAGAAAGCATTCATACTTTACGTTATCGACTGAGAAAAAAAATGGGATTAACCCGGGCTGATAACTTAACTCAGTTTTTGAATTCGTTAGAATAAATCAAATGTGATAATAAGAAAATTAGACAATGTGTAAATGCTCCAATGATCGATCAACATTTTTTAAATACCTCCTAACACCCTTGTAATCTGAGAAATTACAATTACAGAACATCATTCCAAAGAACCATTTTACCGGCATTTCATTTTTTACGTCTTAGGCAGATTCTTTCGTTAATAAAAATCAACTTATCAAACAATTATAGGCTCTTCAACTAACTCCGGTGCATTTAAAGAATCAGGTCCATATACGGCATCCAATTGCTCCTCTACAATCGCCGTCTCATGAGTTCTTCCAATATGAAATAATGCTTCACCTTCGTAAACTAAAGGAAGATTGGTTCGACCAATAATAATTCCATGTGAAGGGGCTTCCAAAATCGTATCAGTTTGCCCGGCGGGATTGGAAATATAACCAACCACATCGCCTTTATCAACCACATCACCTAAACGTACAACGGTTCGCAAAACGCCACTAAAAGGAGCCCTCAACCAGGCACTCGAACGCAAAATAACAGACGTTTTGATTTTCTTTGGTTTTGATTTAGCCAACATCCCAAGTTCATACATCACATTAAGAATACCCCTGACTGCCACTCGTATAGACATCTCATTGAACCGAAGAGCTTCTCCGGCTTCATAAACCATGACAGGAACCCCGGCCTGACCGGCAGAAAACCTTAAAGAACCTGATGGAGGAGCTGAATGTAACACAACCGGGGCTTCAAATTTTTCAACAACGTCTCTCAATTTTTGATTTTTCAAGTCAGCTCGTACTTGCGGTAAATTATCTCGGTGAATGGCGGCGGTATGCAAATCAATTCCAATATCTGCTCTACAAACTACCTCATTCAAGAATATATTAGCAATTCTCCCGGCCAAGGATCCGGAATCTGCCCCTGGAAAAGATCTATTCAAATCTCGTCTGTCGGGCAAATATCTTGAATGCTCATTAAACCCTAAAACATTAACCACAGGAACTGCCAACAAAGTACCCTTCATGCGTTTAATGATATTCAATGATAAAATTCGACGAATAATTTCTACCCCATTGATTTCATCACCATGAATGGCAGCACTTATGAATAAGACCGGTCCCTCCTTTTTACCATGAATGACATGAACCGGCATCGTAATGGTTGATTTGGTATGAAGAGCCGGTAGAGTTAGATGTATAATTTTACTCTCACCAGGTGCTACAAACTGATTATTTATTTCAAAGTCCCGTCTCATCTCTTTCTCGTACTATTGTGTGTTGCAAAAATACAAATTATCTTGCTTTTCTTTTTACTATCAGCAGCTTAAAATAATTTAAACGGCCTTTTTACTGGAATGTTTTGAAACATGTTTTGAAACATTTCAACTCCCAAAAATAAATATCTTCTCTGGCCTAGTCCTTTTTAGAATTTCCTCTAATTTTGTTCGATTATCACTTCAAATAAAATAAACATGTTGAACTTTAAAATAGACACTGAAAAGTGTACAAAATGCGGATTATGCGCAAGTGAATGTCCAACTTTGATTATCGACGGTAAGAATGGCTTTCCGGAAATCAAAGAAGGTAAAGATAAGAATTGTATAAAATGCCAACACTGTTTGGCAATTTGTCCTACCGGAGCCTTATCGATATTAGGGAAAAATCCGGAAAATAGTTTAGAGGTGAATGGAGAAATTCCGTCTCCGACTGAAATGGATCGTTTAATTAAAACGCGTCGATCAGTCCGAAAATTTAAAAAAGAAAGCTTAAGTGAAGATACCATTAACAAACTTCTTGATGCGGCAGCTTATGCTCCAACAGGCCATAATAAAAACCAGGTATTAATCTCGGTGACATACACTCAAGAACAACTCAATAAAGTTCGCGAATTAGTATATAATGCTCTAAAAGAAGCCAACGAAAACAGCACATTTTCTGACGATTATAAAGTATATGCCAATTTTCAAAGCTTATGGGAGAATAAAGGTGTAGATGTCTTATTTCGAAATGCCCCTCACGTAATTATAGCTTCTGCTCCAAAAGATAATTCAAACGCCCACACTAATTGCGTGATTGCATTAAGTTATTTTGAATTATTGGCAAATACCATGGGCATTGCTACCCTTTGGGATGGACTAGCCAAAGTAGTATTTGAAAAAATTGCACCACAACTCCAAACGGCTTTAAACATTCCTCAAGATCATATCATTGGTTACATGATGATATTTGGTAAACCGGCTGTTAAGTTTGCACGTTCAATACAAAGTGAGGGTCTAAATTTAAATCGGATTAACTAGCAAGCTATCTGACAATCAGATTTTACCAGATTAATCAAAAGGAGGAATTAAAAAGACGCTAAAAACATCAACATAATAGTTGGTTAATTCAAAAATAAGGTATCAAAAAAAGCCCTGCTCGAATCAACCGGGCAGGGCTTTTTATTTCTAATTATTAATACTAATACTTAGTTACTTTTTGGGTCAACCATTGACCATCTTGTGTTTGAATCTTCACTACATAGAGACCACTAGCCAGATCACTTGTATTCACACGATACGATACTCCACTTATCACTTCATGTTTAACTAAAGTACCATTGATGGAAGTAATGATGATTTGAGATATTTCATCCGTTGCATCGATAAACAATGAGTTATCAAATGGATTTGGATAAACAGAGGTCTCAACAGAAAGCTCTTCTGGAACTTCGGGAGTTTCATTAAAAGCAATCTGTCCTGATTTTAACCCACTCACTTTTTGAATGGTAATCTTATCCAGGTTCCAAGCCCAGCTGGTATTTCCGGCAGTTAACCTAATCACATGCGATCCGGCAGTGAAGTTAACCGTTTGAATAGCCGCTAAAGCTTCATAATTATCCCAGTATCCATTATTGGGCACATTAGTACTATTTGAATGTGTTCCATCAACAGCAATGCTAATGGTTGAACCTGTAATTGGTGAAGAAATGTAATATATCACTTCGTACGCACCGGTTTCCGGAATCGTAACATTGTATTCAACCCAATCTCCTTGATTTACCCAATTAACACCATATCCCGGGTTTATTCCAACTCCATAAGGATTATAACCATCATTGTAAGTTCCTCCGGTACGGTTGAGATCTTCAGCTTCAATTACAATTAGATCACCCGGCTGAACAGTATTATCGTCAGATGCGATTTCGGTTAATGTTACTTTATCAAGGTTCCATTGCCATGGGGCATTGTTTGAAGCTTCTATGGTAATGGTTTGTTTACCTTTGGCTAATTGAATGGTTCCAGATGCATTTAAGGTTTTATAACTTTCCCAGGCTCCATTATTATAAACGTTATCGGTAGAGGCAGTTTTCCCATTACAGCTGATACTAATTTGCGTATTACTAACCGGTGTAGAGATTAAGTATTGAATCGCATAGGTTCCTGCAACCGGCACATCAATTACATAAGTAGCCTTATCACCACCATTCACATAATTAACCGAGGTAAAGTTACGATTGAATCCTAACCCGGGACCGCCTATATAAGCATCATTAAAAGTACCCGTTGTTGAAGTAAAATCTTCCGCTTCGATGACAATAACAGCAGGCTCCTCAGAAGAACTATTGCTTACCGTTACAGTAGCATTTGCAGTGAAAGCACCATCAGTTGAAGTAACAGTTACAATTGCACTTCCTCTTGAAATTGCAGCAAGTTCACCACTCTGATTAACCGTTACAACAGATGGATTACTTGATACAAATGTCATGGTTTGAATAGTAGCATTAGCAGGCGACACAGCTCCTGTTAAATTTCCTTTTTCTCCTACGCCTAATGACAATGTACTTGGAGATACAGAAATACCACCCACAGAAACATCACCTGTGGTTACAACTAAAGTACACTTTGCTGTATAAGCACCATCAGTTGATTTCACGGTTATTGTAGCGGTTCCAGCTCCAACAGCAGTTACAACACCACTTTGGGTAACCGTTGCAACCGATGTATTATTTGATGTGAATGTCATGGTTTGATCTGCCGCATTGGAAGGAGCAACCGCGCCAACTAAATTACCGGTTTCTCCAACTTCTAAGGATAAAGCTTTGGGTGAAACTGAAACTCCGGTTACACTAATTTTTTTAGTAGCCACTACCACAGTACTTTTTATGGTATACCCACCATCGGTTGACTTAACGGTAATAGTAGCCGTCCCTGCTCCAACAGCAGTCACTTCACCACTTTGTGTTACAGTAGCTACCGCCAAATTGCTTGAAGTGAAAGTCATGGTTTGATCAGTAGCATTAGAAGGAGCTACAGCACCAATTAAATAACCAGTCGCCCCGACATTTAATGACAATTGACTAGGTGATACAGTTATTCCAGTTACTTTAACATTGGAATTTTTACTCACAACAGGTTTGTAAACACGTACCCAATCAACTTTCATTTGATTTTTTGCCGGATTAGATAAATCCGAATCTGAAGGAGTATGATTTTCAGCTAACCACTCCTGAGATTCTACATTGATGATAATATCCATTGCTTTGGTAAATCCATTACCAGATTGGAAATTACCCGGATCCACGACACATATTCCATTCGAGGCGCTACTTGCTGCTTGTAAAGTTGATAAACTATAACTACTACTTGTAGCATAAGTGACTACAGCAGAATACCCAGTCCCATCGACAGCAGGAAAATAACCGCTTTTTGCTTTATAATAAGTGTATTGCCAAGTTCCATTCATATTAGTTGCAATAGCATTGTGGTACATTACACGTACTAACTGCCCATCAATATAATACTCGAAATGCTTTGGAGAAATCCAGTTTACACCCATTCGCATATATCTGCGGTTTCCGTTATTCCAACACCAATCTCCCCAACCATAATTACCATTGACACGGCTATCCGGAAACCAACTATTCCAATCTTTGGGTTGATAATCAGTTAACGGACTTCTAATGAATGAGTGATGGCTAATGTGTGTATATTGTTTAAACCATGCTACATCTCCGTAGTTTTCAATAATATCTATTTCTTGAGTATCATCCGGACTTAATAACCAAAAACAAGATGCTAAAGAAATATTTGCAACAGATAATGCAGACTCTACATATACAGGATACAATACTCGGTTATTAGACGTTACACAACCTGCGGTCACGCCTGGCATACCCATTTTTGAAGTATTATAACTTTTACCCGCTGTGATGACTAAATTATCCCCGTCTACTTTTACATTATTATATTGCCAATAAGTTGTACCCGGTCCATCCCAACCATTATGGTAGGAATTATGCCATTTATTAGCTCCAAAATTGGTTTTGTAACTCGCAGGATTAAAGGTGTAATTAAAATCATCAGAAATATTTTCTTGCAACTCCCACTCTTTACCGGAACCCGGATTGGCCGGAACCGGTATATTACTCCACTCCTGTGCAAAAGAGACTAGCCCTGCACTTAGCATCGATAACAGTAATAATGCTTTTTTCATGTGTTTAAAATTATTTTTCATTTGTCAGATGCCTGCCCGATGTATACGGGAAACACTCCAATAAATTCAATCTCCCGCTAGTTATCGAGACTCCTGTGTGTAAATCGAATTCATTGGTCGATTCATGCTTTTTTTGTTAGTTAATTGTGGATATAATTTGCCTTTCCTGAAAATTACATCCACATCAAATTCTTATGCAACCTATTACATTCTCCTTTGGGGTATCAGTTATGATAGGAAAAAAACAACTTATCAAAAAGTTAAGTCACTTAATCAATCCATTCTTTTAGTTAGTCAAATGCAATATTACTGAAAAAATCTTAATAACTGTTAATAATTTAAAGTTTTTTTAACATCTTATCACATTTTAAAAATAACGCCTAAGAACTAAGCAACTTACAGACAAAATTTTCAAATAAACAAAGCAGCATAAAGCAAAAAAAGAGATGAAGTTGCCCCCATCTCTTTTACACTAAAATTTTATATATTTTTTACTCTTTGATCAAAACCTGAGTTTGTAAAACATCACCAACTACCTGTAATAAATACATTCCATTAGTAAGGCCACTTACATTTACCTGTATAGATTTTTCACCATTTTTAATAGGATAGCTCGAAATCAATTGACCAGCAACTGTTAGCAAACGCACTTCCTCAAAAGAAGCAGATTCGCTAAAATCAATGATCACTTCATCCTTAGTCGGGTTTGGATACACTTTACAAGCTACAGCCTTAGTATTTGCTACAGATGAAGAAACTTCTTTTTTAATAACAAATTCTGTCATATTCCAATTCCACCCGGTTTCAGTAACCCCCGTAGCTTCTACCTTTAATGTGTAGGTAGTACCAGCAACTAAGTCAATACTACTATTCATTTTTACGGATTTATATAGCTCCCAGTCACCTGTATTAGCAACTGCATCTGTACTCACCACTACACCATTTAAAGATGTAGTCACTTCTGCATTATCAAGAGTTGTACTCATAAAATATTCAACAGAGTAAGATCCGGATTCAGCTACTGTAAAACGATACTCGGCCCATTCACCTTTTATAATATCATTAATACCAACTCCTGCATTTACAGAAACCCCATTTTGGCTATCAAAAGACTCAGCTTTAATCGTAGCAGTACCATCGATCTCTAAAACAGCCCCTGTACTCACCGGCTTATAAGTCCTTACCCAATCGACATACATGACATTACTGCTTGGGTCTGCCAATTCTTCATCGGTTGAAATTATACCTCTATTAGAAATCCAGTCATGATCTTCGACATCAATGATCATAACCATCGTTTCGTATAAATATTTATACAAACGGTTATCAATGATCTTGTCAGAAGTATTTGCTCTTGTTGACCTTACCAATACACCATCCATATACCAATCTACGCTTTGAGAATCAATCCAATGCATTCCGTAACGATGGTAATCGTTACGCAGGGGCTCTCTGCTAGGTAAATAATGATCGCGCTGATCATTCCAATTAGTTCCCGGAGGCGCAACATCAATGTGCCAATTAGAGTTCATGTGAGCAGGCTGATCTTCCGCCGACTGACTCGGTATTACCACCGGACGATCACCTCCATAACACTCAATTACATCCAGCTCCTGGCGATCACTACGGCTTAAAAACCAGTAATTAGATGATAAGGTTTGATTCATCACCTTCATATAAATTTCGGTATATAGGGGATAGATCACTTCTTCTTTAGCAGTAACTACACCACAATCAACCTTTGGGTAGGTACCCGCAACTCCATTTACGGTATAAGTCATCGATAATGAGCTTCTGGATGCTTTAATTTCTAAGTTACCATCTTTCACATCAGAATGATTACTTCTCCATTGTGTTAATCCCGGACCGTCCCATCCATTGTGATAAGTATCGTTCCACTTGGAGGTAAAAGCTTCGTTAGTTTTACCTGTGTAATTAAAATCATCTGAATGCGAATCTGCTAACTCCCATTGCTTTCCACTACCTGCATCGGCCGGAATAGCAATGCCGTTCCAATCTTGTGCCGTTACCACTCCGGTACTTAACAGCACCGTTAAAAATGTAAATACCTTTACCATACTTGAATTTTATGCCTTTGCTCCAGGCGGTTATCAATAACTTTTAAGGGTTAATACCATTAACAAGCTGCAAAAATAAATATTTTTTCAAGTAATACCTAATTAATAGATTGTTAGCCATTCAATACAAAAGGCAACACACTCATAAACAAAAGCTTAAATAAAAACCCAATCAACAACAGTAATTACCTCACATACAAGCACATAAAAGCACACAAAGAAATACTACTAAAAAAAGGTTAAGGCTTAATACTTGGGTTGAATACTCTCCAACCCTTATCATCCTAAAGTAATATTTAAATATACATTGAAGCTATTTTAAATCTACATCAAAGTCTTTAACGACATATTGGACTTCTCCTGTTTTCTTGGAAGCTATTTTATGCCATTTTTGATAATAAAAACAAAGGATGTAACATTTGAGTGCGTGACTCAATATTACATCCTTATATTTTTAAACTAGCCTTGAACGAAGGATAGTTTTAAGCCCACTACCTATAATTGAGTAGTCTTTTAAACATCTATCAACATTTAGTTATTTAATCACTAACCTTTCTGTAAATACTTGTTTATCGCTTTTAATCACAACTATGTACACACCAGTTTCTAAGTTGTTCCCTTCAACCTTTTGACCTGCTAAAGTAAAATACTCTATCACGGCATCACTTGGCGCTTTTATAATTAAACCATTAATATCGCTAACCGGATTGGGATAAATGGAAATAGCCTTTAATTGAGTTACCACCTTTGCATTAACAGATACACCTTTAATTACTGACAAGTTAGACAACGGACATGCAATAACCTCTGTTTCAGGATCAGCCACACCACAATTGCTTGAACTACTTACAAAATCATCTTGAATAAAGAACTTAGAATAATATCTATTTTGCTTTTCAGACTGATCGGCAAGATCGGGTTTATAATTTACCCTTAAGGATACCTCAATAAACTTATTATTAGCATTATCAAGCAATAAATGGGTATATTGACCAAGTTTAGAACTAAACTCATAATCAAAGCTAATTTTATCTCCAGCTCTTAAATTAGCAGCCTCGGCTACATCTATAACTATGGTAGAATCAATCACCTCGCTAAAGCTTCCTGCAACATATTCTGAAATAATAGAGATGCTTTTAATAGCATTACCATCCACTACTTTTGGTGTAACCAACTCAAAATGGTAAGGTGTACAGTTGGTGGCCTTATGTAATTCGAAATAAGTACTCTCTGAACCTTGTGCTAACACAGTTTCATCTTTTGAAAGGGTAATAGAGTATGGCGTAGCATCATCTTCTAAGCCTACTTCAACAAACTCTCCATTAACCTTTACATTCTCTACGGTGCCTTCATAAATGCCGGTATCACTATTCTCCATACCGCAATTACCGCTATTTGAAGAAAAATCACCTTGTAAAATAAGCTTGTAATATTGGTTATTTTGTGAAGCTGTATGACCTTCCGGATCGGACAGATAGTTAGCTCTAAGCTCTAAATAAACGTATTTACCATTTGCAAGATCTGACCTTAAAGCAATGTGGTCAGCTACTTTCGAAGAAATAGAATAATCGAAAGAAATATTATCTCCCTCAACCAGGTTTGAAAGATTACCACCTCTCAAAATTTCAGTTGATTCGATAAGGTCATTACTGTTACCATCTGTATAATACACATTAACCGTTAAAGACTTTATTTGCTCTTCATCCACCATAGGAGCCGGCTTAACTCTAAAGCTATAAGGCTTGCAAGTCTCGCCATTATAAAATAAAGATTCACCACTATGATCTGCATCCACTAAAGTTCTGCCATCATCCTTAAGCAATAATTCAAAAGATTCTGCTGTAGAAACATTATTAATCATTAAGTCATCTATTAAAACATAAGGAACAGCAGTTGTAGGATCATCACCAAAATCACAGTCGCCATTAGCTGAGATAAAAGGATCTTCTTGAGTAGGATAAAAATTACTATACCCACCAGTATTACCATCAGTTGACGTTGTTGTCAGTTGCAAAAAAGGAAAGGCCATTTCTCCTTGAACTTCTGCATTAATTTGTGTAACAACAGAGGCCGGTAACTGCGCATTAAAACTAACATAATCACCTGAATTCATACCTGATAACGCTCCAGCTTCAGATGAACCTGAACAAAGGAATTTTAACCTCGTCCAATTAGCGTCATCTGCCAAATGCCAGAATACCCTTACTGTAAAGTAATCAATTGGCGTTGCGCCAACCTCTGGTTTACAGGCAAATGAGATACCTCCACATGTACTAAGGCCATAAATATACACATTTCCATCAATAATGTTACTAATTACATTATCGCCAAAGCCATCATGAGCAATCCCACCAACAATCACATCATTCTCATCTAATGGGCTATTGATTGGATTTACTATTTGTGATTTCGATTCTTTTTTAATAATAGCATTACCTATAATGCCTTCTGCTAAGCCGGTCTCTTCATTTATCGTACCACACTCACTTTCATTTGCTGAGAAATCATCATACAACACGATGTTAAAAAACTGTTGGTTTTGAGTAGGTGTTTGATTTTCAAGGCTTGCTGCATACCTGGCTCTAACTCTTGCACATATATATTTACCATTGTTCACATCTGACTTAAGGGCAACTTGCTGTGCTACTGTTGATGAAAAGGAATAATCAAAGTTAATGTTATCGTTCCCTTCATAATAGCCTAATTCATCGCTACCTAAAATGGTTGTTAACTCAATAGGATCTTCATTTCCTTCACCATCGGTATAGTACACAAGCATTTCTAAACTTTGCACAGCGTCACCATCTACCTCAATAAGCGGTAATGTTGAAAAGCTATAAAGATTACACGAAGATCCACCATATAAGCGAGCGTTACCATAACTATAAGCCGAACTAAGCGCATCTCCACTAAAACTTAAAGAACCTACAGAACCTATTTCCATTCCATTAAGTTTCACATTATCGACGATGCCTTCGTACAGACCGGATAGTTCATTAACGTTACCACACTCACTGCCATTTGTCGAAAAATCATCTTGAAGCACGATATCAAAATATTGCAGATTTTGAGTTGATGTTTGTTCCTCAAGGTTATCTGCATACCTGGCTCTAATTCTTGCACATATATATTTACCATTGCTAACATTTGACCTAAGAGCAACATGTTGTGCAACCCTTGATGAAAAAGAATAATTGAATCTAATTTTATCTCCCTCTTTATAATATGCTAATTCATCACTACTTAAAAGGGTCGTGGATTCAATTGGATCTACATTTCCTTTGCCATCGGTATAGAACACAAGCATTTCCAAGGACTTTATAGCATCGCCATCAACTGTAGCACGAGGAATTACTTCGTAGGCATAAGATTCACAAGAAAAGCCACTAAGTAAATTAGCATTGCCTAATTCTGAAATTGAACTCAGCACACTACTATTAACTTTTAAAGGGCTTGTTGAAGTAGCCGTTCCATTAATAGATAAATTATTCATTTGAATAATAGGGACACCTGTTTCTTCATCTATACCAAAATCACAGTCGCCTCCACTTGCAATAAAACCATCATCTCTTAAGTAGAAATTACTATATCCTTTTTGAGTTCCATCAGTTAGCACTGTTCTCAAGTGAATAAAAGCGAAAGCACCCTCTGCCTGAGTTTCAGCATTAATTTTTTCAATAACAGCAGCCGGTAACTGTACACTAAAGTTAAGCTTATCACCAGTCTCTAAACCCGTTAGAGCTCCATCTCCTATTTGACCATAGGCTATTGTTTTTAGGTTTACCCAGGTATTATCATCTGCAAAGTGCCACCATACGCGAATACTAATATAATCAATCGGCGTTTCCCCAATTACAGGTTCCATTTCAAAATTGATATCCGCACAGGTTGTAGCTCCATAACAATAAGCATTACCAGCGGAAAAAATGCTAACTACATCATCACCTAATCCGTCGTGAATAGCTCCACTTACTATTATGTCATCCTCTGCTGCACTAGCCGTAAATGCAAAAAACAAGGCAATTAGAAATAAATAAATTTTCTTCATAAATAAAGGTTATTTAAATAGTACATATTAATATAATTCAACCCAATAGACTTTTGCATTAGATTAATAGAACAAACCTACTAAATATTTCAATATTTAACTTAAGACCGATAAAACAATCTTGCTTCACCACGGCAATTACTCCATTTTATCAATTCTTGTCAAGAGCTAACTTTTACTATATGCAAATAAATCCAAGAATTTTGCTTCACTGGTTTCCTATCGTATCTCGAACTAATTAGTCCGCCACAACTTCAAAATCCTTAATTACATGAAATACCTCACCTGTTTGATGAGAAAACGCTTGCAACACCACTTCATATTTTCCAGGCATATCTGATGTCATAAACTTTACTGTGCCATCTTCTTGATTCATATCAAAATTCGCATTCCAATATAAAGTATTTCGGCGATCCGGAATTCTTTTAGAAAAAGAATTTGGCGCTTTTTGTGATCCTTTCGCTTTTTTTATTTCTGCCAATTCATAGTTAAAAAAGACAGAGTTATCAGGCAATTTAATTCCTGCATAATCATTCTTTTTCGTAATTACATTGATAACCGAATTAAATTTACTAGCTCCTGCTACATAAGCAGTGCTTATAATTTCAATTTGCTTAACTTTTTGGAGAGATATATTCAAAACTTCCTCATGATCAAAAATAGGGATATTATCAACCATGGTTAATACCGGTAAATCTCCCCAGGTAGTAATTTCGTTTAATTTGATATAGTTTTTCTTCTTTTTACGCTTTATGGCAAACTCTGGCACCAATTCAAAAAGGAAGTCTTTTACATCGGGTAAATCAATGTATTTTTCAGTGGTATAGATTTTATCTGGTCGACCGTAAAAAAACTTTGGTATAGAATCGCTTTTAATCGGTATTTCAGGAGAAGTTTTTGCAAATTTTTGAGTCAACTGAGCATTAATCATAAGTTCTTTTAAGAGGTTTAATTCCTCATCTCCCAGCAGTTGCTTCGAATGATGAAGACTTACAGGCTGCGTACAATAACCGTTGTCAATTTGAACTTGTAAATCAATTCCATCTTTAATCGCATGAATATAATATTCACATTGAGCAGGCGGTTCAGGTAAGGTTAAAACAAACTCTCCGTTACAATTAGTTTTTACCGTTGTAAAATAAGACTGCTTAGCTATAGTAGATAAATAAACAACGGCATCAGCCTGTGGTTCCTTTGTATTTTCGTCTACAACTTTGCCGGAGATTGAAATATTGTATATATCAGGTACAACTGCTAATTCCGATTTTTCATTGTTAGACACTCCCATGCGAGTAGGCTGAATAACATTAGCACCTTTATCAACAACACTCAAGGCATAAGTATAATCTCTACTATTGGCCAATTTATTTTGAAACACCAACATGACTTCTTCACGTTTACCATAGTTTTCCTTAGATAGTTTAACATCAATTGAGCCACCTAACTCACTTTTAGAATCTTCATCAGAAATTTCAAAGAACTTACTGCCATTAAGATTTTCTGGATTTACGATAACTAAAGGACAATAAGTATAATTTTCTACCCCATTGTTTCGCATCCATTTAGTATATACCTTAAGCCAATAATTTCCGGATGGAATTTGGTCATCGATCATCAACTTTCCGACCGCTAAGTTGTGATTCAGCTGGAATTTTTTTTGAATAAATGAATTCCCAATGGAATCAATCAATTCAAAATATAAGATCTTACTCCACTCTGCTTTACTTGAACTTGACAAGTGATTAGCATAATAAGAAGCACTAAAATATATTTCTTCTCCTACTGCATAGTAAGACCTGTCTGTAAAAACATGTATCGTTTCTTTTACGGTGTTCATATCTACCTGCACACATCCCTGCTTTTCTTGTTCTTGACAAACAGAATAATTATTAAAAAGAAAAAATATTAAACCCAATAAAAATACAATCCGACCCATGCCTTACCAGCTTTATAATTAATCACATAAACACATTCATATAAATTCAATCAATTTACCTAATCGAAGAAATCCGGTTTATCAAGAACACCTCCCTTTTCTCTACAATCCAAGCAGTGAGCAGGGGAAACATGTCCATAAACTGTTCTACCATCAGGATACTCTCCAAGGTTCGCAAGGTATTTATCAACCACTATCCATAAATTTGAACTCATTATAAAGGTATCAGCTTTACAAATTCTCTCATAGACCTGAACCCTATCCTTTTTATCTAAAACAAAACGCTTTTGCTGATAGGACGAAACCCAAAAAAATCCTAATACTATTTCGTCTGAGTTAGCTACATTATGGATGTTACTTTTAGTTTGGCTAGGTTGCATTTGATAAAATCCTCCGGAAGAAGAATTTTGTAACATGTTCCGATTCCAGTATTCATAAGCAGCATCGCTTAATACATATTGCTTCACTAAAATACTATAGTTGTATTTTAACTTATTAGTAACTGCCGGAACATAATTTAATGGTATTTTTTTCTTCTCATTCACTTGTAATTTTTGGGTGGATGATGCAAATACTTCTTTTAGATTCTGAGTTCTATAACAAACCATCAATTCTTCGGGTTGCATTTCTATAAAACGCTTCTCAGATGCATCCAACAAGCCAGCAAGAACATATCTTGCATGATACTCGTATGTCTCTTCAACCACCCATCTATAATGTTTTGAGTTTTGCTCCGCAGCTTTCAAATCAACATAGAATTGTGCTCCATTATCATAATAATTAGCCCCTAAATTTTCATCACCCATTTCGAAATAAATATTATCCACAGATACACTTTCATGCAACTCTTCAGGTTCTGACTGATACTTTACACCATCCATTGTTTCAACAAATAACTGAAAACTTGTGCCCTCGATCAAACACTCCGGTAATATTTCGGTTGTATATATTCCAGGTTCGACTTCTTCAAATTCGTATTCATCACCCAAACTACACTTTACGCTCACTTTACATCCCATTTCCGGATTAAATTCATAATTACCCAATGGATTGGAGTGGGATATTCGTAGGTATTGAATAGTATCTCCTTTTAAAATACTTCCATCTATCACTAAAAAAGAAGAACCCTGATCTGAACTAGTATTGGGCATATCAATTTCATCAATACACCCCCAAAAACCTATAGTTAGAAGAATTGCTATAATAATCTTATACATTGTCTTTTTATTACTCATTTGTGTAATTTCCTAATTTAAAGATCCATGAAAGCGTAACAATGGGTTGACCAAAAACGGATAGGCGATAAGCTTTAATTTCACCTTCATCCGATTCGAAGTAAACAGAATACGCATTTTTGCGTCCTGTTACATTCACAACATTAAGCATCCAATAACTATGCATAAACTTCTTGCGATTTAGATTTCCTTCTAGATTAATGGAGAAATCAACCCTGAAATAATCAGGAATTCGATTAGCATTCCGACCCGAATAAGCAGTAAACCACAAATTTTCGACCGGATACATGGCCACCGGAAAAGTTATTGGCCGACCTGTACTATAAGCAATATTGGTAGAAAAACTTAAACGCCGATTTGAACGTAAATTAGTCACTAAATTAACACTGTGTGGTTTATCAAAATTTGATGGATATGGGTTGCCAAAGTTAATTCGTTCTGAAGGATTATCGCTATCCACAACCACACTGGTTTTAGAATAAGTGTAGGATAACCAACCTGTAAATTTACCGGTTTTCTTTTTCAACATAAACTCAAGCCCTTTTGCCTCTTGCTCTCCCTGAAGTAAAAGCATTTCGGTGGGATCACTCGAAATAAAATCTGCGCCATCTTTATACTCTACCACATTCTTGGTATTCTTTTGATAAACTTCAACCGAGGTTTCAAGACCTGCTGACGGAATGTTCTGGTAAATTCCAAATGAATATTGATCACTTACCGGAGGCTTTAAGTAAAAGTCGGCCAATTTCCATTGGTTAGTAGGTGTTACAGCAATGGTATTACTCAGCATAAAAATATTTTGCGCAGCTCGATTATAAGAGGCTTTTACTGATGTATTTTCCCAAAATGGCATATTTAAAGCCAAACGTGGCTCCAAACTGTAATACGCTTTTACTGATTCGTTACTAGCAAACTCTTTCGCTCCACTGATATTTCCTTCTGTAAATGAAGCTCCGTCGAAATAAGTATTTAATGTTTGAGGCCCTAAATTATCAAAACGACTCATTCTTAAACCAAGGGAAACTCCTAAGCGAGAAAACAACTTAAACTCATCACAGACATACAAGACATTCTCAATTCCTTTATCTTCTCCCAAACTAACCGGAATTCTTGTAGATTCATCTCCATAAGGATTCACATCTCCTCGATCAAGATTATACATTATGGTATTCGTACCAAAAGATAAGCGATGCCCGATTAAGCTTAAATACAAAAAGTCTAAACGCAACTCATTATGCAACAATTTATATTCATGACGATAAGCATCTGAAGGATTCGTTTTTTCATTATATCCAAATCCATATTGACTTGAAACCAAAGCAATTTCAGAACTTAATTTTGGGGAATATAAATGTCTAAAATTTATCATCCCTCCCAGATTTTCATAATTGTAATCACTCTTATCCGAAAGGCTAAAATCATCATTACTATTATAAACAAATGCTTTTAAGATATTCTTATCGTTGATAGTAGAATTCACTCCAAATGACCAATCGTAAAAGTTAGCACTACTTTTTTTGATATCAGCATCATCAATCTGAGTCAATAACCAATCTGAATAATTGCCTCGCATACTGGTAACAAACGAAATTTTATCTTTCACAACAGGCCCTTCGACAGATATATGACCTGTCACCGGACTTATTCCACCTTGTGCAAATAGATTCTTTTTGTTTCCCTGCCGTGTAGAAATATCGAAGATAGAAGATACCCTTCCGCCATATTTGGCAGGAATATGACTTTTATACAAAGAGAAATCACTGACAATATCCGGGCTAAAAGCTGTAAAGAAACCAAACAAGTGAGAGGTATTATAAACAGGCACCTGATTAATGTAAAATAAATTCTGATCAGCAGTACCTCCTCTTACATGTAAACTTCCCGTTCCTTCTCCGGAGCTTTGAACACCCGGAAGCATTTGAGCAACTTTCACCAAATCTTTTTCTCCCATTACAACCGGAATTTCTTTGATCGATTTTGAAGTTATTTTTTCAAAACCCATTTGCATCCCTTTTACGTTGTGATTGCGATCGGCAACCACTTTTACCTCATCCAAGCCAACCAACTCCTTTTTCATGTAAAAAGAAAAATCTCCATCTTCATAAACATGAACATGAAACATTCCTTCTTTCATGGATACAGAATTGGCTTTCACATTGTATTTACCGGCTTTTACAGCGATTTTATAATACCCATCAATATCAGATGCAACACCGGTCCCTAATTCTTCAAAGAACAATGTGGCTCCTACAATGGGTTCACCGGTTGCTTCATCTGTAATCCGACCATTGAGAACATGGTTTCCATGAAAACCATTCTTTTTCCCGATGATAATTAAAGCAGGTTTTTCCACATCGTTTCGGGCGTTAAAATAATTTTCTTCGGCTTTGGTCATTGAAGTTCTATTATCAGGAAAAAAATTGGCTTGATCTTGTTTATCTTCAACTCCCTCAATTTTTTCGACTATTTTGGAACCGGTGTAAACGATGATGTTATTATTGGTATCAGAATAATAGTTTAATCCGTTCACCACTAAAACACTAAACAACAAGCTATCCACATCTAAATCAGTACCCGCGGCGTTTACTTTTAAATGATTTACTGCAGACTCATCAAAATAAAATTTAAGATTTGTTTTCTGCTCTAATTCTTCCACAAAATCAATGAAAGAGGAATTAGAAAAAGAGCCTGATGTTCTAACTTTTAATGACTGAGATTGTAACGTAATACCTGAATAAACCAATACTACGATTGCTAGTATAAGACCTTTCATACTTTAATCTTTCTTTGTTTTTACAGGTTTATTAATCCAATATTCCTCACAAAAGGCTAACAGTTTCTTCATTTCCTGATTGCTCGTTGTTTTAAAAAGTATTTTATTTTTTTTGATGTAGTCTTTAATGGCTTTCTTCTGATTTGGATTAAACAACTTTATAAAACTCCCTTTGGATTTATATGAAAACAACTGATTATCATAAAACAAATAAGTCTTCTTTTTATCCATCGAATACTCAAAAGCCATCAAACTGGCATGATCAGATTCTGAACGTTTCTTATACCAATCATATAAAACGGCAACCTTTCCATCATATACCACTTCATAAAACTTAACTTCATCTTCAATGGCTATTTTTTTAAAATGAGAATTACCTATCGTAAATTCACTTATGTAATCAACAGGAGGCAAAAGAGCAGTTAAGGAAGAACCTTCGCCCAATACCAAAACAACATTCTCTTCATATAAATTATACATCAACTTTAAGCCTGAATAAGACTTGTTATGAAGAACCAAAGTCCCATCTTGCAATTGATCTGTTAAAAAAAAAGGATGCCCCTTATCCAAATGATATTTATTGACATACTGCCTGCCATTTAGCAGAATTTGGTCATATCCGAATTGCTCCAAAAGAATCTCATCGATGCTCTTGCTCTTTTTTTCTTGACCACTAGCCCCAAGGGGTGAGGTGAGAAAAAAAAACAAAAAAACCAATTGCGTAAACCACAGCCTATTTACATATATATTATTCAGAGAAAAACAATTTCCTAAACTCATAGTATTTATTAAGAATTCCCATTAATCCATTTAACATATAGAGGACGATTAACATCTAATATTCCCCTATTCATTTTTTCAACTTTTTATAAAAAAAAAATTCATCAGCTCTAACAACTGATGAATTAAAATCTATAATACCCTTTAATACAAGTACTTCGCAAATTACGCTTAACCACTTCCCCCAGTATGAGCGTGGGTGAAATTAACAATAAATAATCCAACACCCAACTAATATAATGTTAAATCATTATTTATTATATCATCCTAAGTTATTTAGAACGAATACCAAACACAAAAGTCTTCACAGAGAATAACATCTCCATGAAAACTTTTGATCTAACTACACATACATTAACTAAAATATCTTTTTAATTAAATCACCAACTTTTTATGGTATTTTTTACCGCCATTAAGGTTTCATGATCATAAATCAACGACCAGTCTAACTGCTTATTACTTACTGTATAATCGCTTAACACATGAAAAAACAACAATGCCTTAACCTGGGGAAAGCGCTGAGGAAAACTATCTAAAGCACTTACATACCACTGCTTACGGTCACCCCCATAAGCTAAGGATGCAAACTCGGCAATCATGATTGGCTTTTTGTAGCCACATAAACCCTTATAATGCTTTGCAAACATATTCTCAAAACTGGTCCAACGCGACCATTCAACAGATGAACCAAAGTTTAGGGTATTGATTCCTATGTAATCAACATATTCATCACCCGGGTAACATTCTTCAAACAAAGAATAGGATAAATGTGGATTCCAAATCCAGATACAATCGTTCGCCTGGTGTTCTTCAAATAGCTTATAAATGTGCTGCCAGGCGGCTACATAATCAGCCCCATCATTGTTCTGTGGCCCCCATGCAAAACGGTAAGGATCATTCATTTCATGGGCAAAGCGCATAAAAACCGGGGAATTAATAGCTGCCACACCTTCGGCCCACTCAATTATATACTCATCATACAATCCATCAGCTACATCGCGCATTCCGTTCTTGTTACGAGCTTCGGAGTGTCGCAAACCAGGAGCAAAATCATCGGTAAAACCTTGCAACCATGGCTCCCAGGTAATTACAGGAACGGCGCCAAGTTTAACGATGGTTTCTAACTCTTCTTTTGGAAAGGCTTCTTTCTCGGTATTTCCCCACGAAATATAAAAGTGAACCAAGGGAAGATTTATATCCAAACTATCCTCTAACTGCAAAACAGCATATTCCAAATCATCCTGACGGCTATCGTGTACACCTACTAAAAGTGTATCCGGATTTAATAATTTGTCTTTATTGCTACGATACTCATTAAACCAAGCTAATGAATCCAGACGTTTGGCATTGAATATACGGCTATCTAAATCTGTTACTGAAGTATTAAAACCACTCATAACAGATTTAAAGTAAGGATTGGATAGTGCATATAGGTAGTTAATACCATGATAGATTCCTACACCAATAGCGATATATAATAGCAGTTTTAAAAATCGTTTCATCGGTTATAATTTACACGCAAAGATGCCAAGACGCACAAGGAAATTTAATCTCCCGATAGCTATCGGGACCCCTGTGATTAAAGCTTTTTGCATGGTCGTTTCATATTCTTTTCTTTTAGTCCGGAGCTCGAAGTCCGGAGTCCGGAGTCCGGATTAGAAATCCGTATATTTTATTTACAAATACAAAATAAACTCAATAAGGTGGTAGGGTGCTTGAAATAATAAGCACATTCTCACATTCCCCAATTTGCACATTATAAAATTTGCACATCAGCACATTTTTTAATTCTATCTCATCAACATCTTCATTGCAGCAAGCAAAGAATACTTTGGTTTAAAACCTGTAACTTCATCCAGTTTTTTTCTGTCTCCGATCATCTCCCACACTTCATTAGGACGATAATCGATGGCTCCCATTTGAATCTCTGCTTCACTTTGCATGGCTTCTTTAGCTGTAAGTGCCAATGAAGCGATACTGGTTCCTTCTCCACTGCAAACATTTACCAACTGCTTATTGGCTTTTTCGCTGAGAGCCATTTCACATAAAGCAGTTACCACATCTTCCACATACAGAAAATCACGTTTCTGCTCTCCTTTTGTCATCTTAAAAGTTTCACCTTTTTTAAGAGTATTAATTAACTCCGGAATAAAAAACTGTTCGGGCATTCCCGGACCAAAGAAATTAAATACTCTTGCAATAGCATAGGGCTTTTGGTTTAGATCCGAAAAAGTACCCACCAAGTGCTCTGCCATTAATTTGGACAATGAATAAGGTGAAACCGGTTTGGGAACCATATTTTCACTGAAAGGAGATTCGACATTTCCATAAACTTCACTGGAGCTCACAAAAACAAACTGCTTGTAATCAACATCCTTTAAGGCCTCAAGTAAAACAGCCGTTCCTTTTACATTCACTGACATCATCTTATCCAAACCTGAAAAAGAACGATCCCGGTCAATTAAGGCAGCCAAGTGAAACACATAATCTGGTTTCACTTTTTCAATAACTGCCTCTACCTCTACACTCTTAGTTATATTTGCTACAAAATGATTGTCTTTTTCTGCATCCACTAAATCGGTAGTATAAACATCAGCTCCAAGCTCTTTCAGTTTCTTTTCGAGAAAAGCGCTTAAATAGCCTGATCCACCGGTAATAAGTGCCCGGCTTCCTTGAAATTTGCCTGTTGTGCCCATGCAACTCCACTTTTATGCGCGGCAGAAACAAAAGCTTTAATATCACTTAAGGTATCTACTGCATTATGTAAATAATAGTTTTTATACCACTCAATGGTGTGCTTTAATGTATCCTCAATGTTCCAAACCGGTTTCCATTTAAGAATTTTGTTGGCCTTGGAACAATCTAACATCAGCAAGTGTGCTTCGTGCACCTGGTTAGGATCGGTGTTTAACTCTACTCCAATCTGGTTCCAGTAATCTTTACACAACTCAACAATTTCGCCCACGGTTAAATTACTGGATAAATCCGGACCAAAGTTCCAACCATCGGCATACTGAGCTTCTCCCTCTAAAAGCTTCCATCCTACCATCAAATAACCACTTAAAGGCTCTAATACATGCTGCCAGGGACGAGTTGCTTTGGGATTACGAATTTGCACTCTTCGGGCAATGGATGTAGCTCTTACAATATCCGGAATCAAACGGTCTTTTGCCCAATCTCCTCCGCCTATTACATTACCTGCACGCACACTGGCCAGCAAAATGCCTTTTCCATCTTTAAAAAATGAATTACGGTAAGAAGATGTCAATAGCTCAGCACAACCTTTGGAAGCACTATAGGGATCATATCCACCCATCGGATCATTTTCACGGTAACCCCAGGTCCATTCTTTGTTTTCGTAACACTTATCACTGGTCACATTCACAATGGCTTTAACCGATGCTGTCTTACGGGCTGCTTCGTACACACATAAAGTTCCCATTACATTGGAATTAAAGGTAGTGATAGGATCATCGTAAGAATCACGCACTAAAGCTTGCGCTGCTAAATGGAAGACGATCTCAGGTTGAGCTTCCTCAAAAAAATCACCCAAGGCTTCTTGATCTGTAATATCACCATAACATTCCGTCATTTTGGTGTCTAACATAATACAATGACTTGGTTCTGTTTCAGGAGCCAAAGAATAACCATATACTTCAGCTCCCATCATTACCAACCAATGGGATAACCACGACCCTTTAAACCCCGTATGGCCAGTAACCAGAACCTTTTTTCCTTGATATATTCCTCCAAAGAGGTGATCAATTTTTACCATAGTTTCCATGCTGCTTCGTTTTTTTCCCAGTATTCGTTTAGAGTATTTTTATCTTTAAGCGTATCCATCGGTTGCCAAAAACCGTGGTGCTTATAGGCAGCCAATTGCTCATCTTCGGCAAGCTTTCTTAATGGCTCTTGTTCCCAAATCGTTGAGTCGCCTTCTGTGATGTAATCAAAGGCTTCGGGCTGGCATACAAAGAAGCCACAGTTGATCCAATTTCCATCACCTTTAGGTTTTTCGGAGAAACTATTAACCGCATGACCATCACCAAAGTTAATGGCTCCAAAACGACCTTCGGGTTGATAAGCCGACATGGTAACTAATTTATTCTGTGTTTTATGAAATTCGATTAATTCTTTAATGTTTAAATCTCCTACACCATCGCCATAAGTTAGCATAAAAGGCTCATTGCCAATTACCCGCTGAGCTTGCTTTATACGCCCACCAGTGTAGGTATTTAAGCCGGTTTCTAACAAGGTAATCTTCCATGGCTCAGATTTATTATTGATGATTTCTACTTTATGGTTTGAGCAATCAATGGTAATATCACTCTGGTGTAAAAAGTAATTGGTAAAATACTCTTTGATGACATGACCTTTATACCCCAATAATATTACAAAATCGTTAAAGCCATAATGAGAATAGATCTTCATAATGTGCCACAAAATTGGTTGTGGTCCCACCTGAATCATTGGCTTTGGTTTAAGATCTGTCTCTTCACTAAAGCGGGTTCCAAACCCTCCTGCTAAAATTAATGTTTTCATAGCCCCTAGTATTTAATGTTTAATTATTAATGGTTAGTGATTAATGATATCTGTCTTTCATTAATCGTTTTTTCAAACACGGTCAAGGTTTATCAACCATTGACAGGGTTGGCATTAGCACATTCGCTAATTGATTTAATTTTTTAGTGTTTAATTATTAATAATGAATTATTTAACATTAATAATTAATCATTTCTTATTGCTTCTGCCTTTATATAGTGCCTAGTAGTGCTTTCATTTGCACATTAATTCATCAGCACATTATTTATTTCTGTCTTCTTCCTTTTGCTGAAATACAATTTCATTCCAGGTATCATCTCGCTTTAACAAATGCATCGGTGGACAGGCAATAATGATGGAGATGATACTCATGATTAATGCAAGAATAGTAAAACCTGCCATGCTCCACGTAAAAACAGCATCCTCATCTAAGGTATAACTGGCCTGGTATAAGTAGCGGTGCACAAAAACACCTGCTAATGATAATCCCACCAAGAGGGAGTAAAACAAATGTGGCTTAGCCATCACCGACTTTCCGGCCCCTACTTGCTTGGACGTTGGGATGTATGGAATTTTCTTATCAAACAACATCAACACAAAGGCATAGAAGTAAATGGGCCAGGTGGCAAATTTTAAGAGCATACTACGCCAGTGAAAATACCGCTCTGATGGATGGCATACATATTTGGCTGCCAGATAGTATTCCAAACTCGAAACCACCAAATACATCAATCCGAAATAAGCAAATGCAGCTAAAGACATATTTAAAGGAATCATCCCGGTCATAAAGAAGAAGAAAGGGAACATAATGAACAGGAAGTTCACCAAGCCTGTTAAATAGTATGTTGAGATAGCTGAGTAGACCAACTTCTGCTTGAAGTTGAGTTTTTTAAACACACTTGGTAAATCTTCTACTAATACACCTAAAGCTCCCCTTGCCCATTTCAGTTGCTGTTTGGCAAATGAATCAAAATCTTCTGGTACAATACCTCGGTTGGCAATTACCGGATTATAAACCGATTTCCATCCGGCTGAGTGCAGTTTTAATGAGGTTTGTAAATCTTCGGCCAAACCAATGACATGACCTCCAATACTATCGAATGCTTTTCGCCGGAAGGTACAATTGGCACCAATGGCAATGGCTGCACCCATTTGACTGTAAGACATCTGAACAGGCCCATAAAACATGTAACTCTGCTCTGCGGCTCCTTTGGCCACAAATGAACGGTATTGATTATAGTAACCTTGCGAAACTTGAACAAAACCAACTTCCGGATCTTCAAAATAACCTAGCGTATGCTCAAAGAAGTCTGGAAATGGCATGTGATCAGGATCCAATACAAGAATAAATTCTTCTTTGGTTAAGGATAATGCCTTATTGATCTTCCCGGCTTTAGCTCCTGTGGTACCTACCATATCTAACCACACCGCTCCATTTCGTTCCGCCACTTCTTTAAATTGCGGATCTTCGGTATTATCTAACAAATACGTGGTATGCGGATAGTTTACCCGTGCACAAGCCTTTAAGGTTCTCTCAACCATTTCAATAGGCTCTCCTTTATAACTTGTGGTAAAAATGGCTACCGATAAACCCTCTGGTGCTTTCTTTTGCTCCGGGGTATTAATGTGTGTATATACATACCAGTTATATAACAAACGCAAAACACTATAGCCAAACAGAACTGTAAACAGTACATACAACCACTTATTCCCGACATGCTCAGGTTTAAGCCACCACATCGCAAAACTGATGGTAATTGCCACTCCCAGAGTCAACATCAGCTTAAAAAACAAGCGGTCGATGTTACGAACCTTAGGTGCTACAGATGTTTGCCACATATCGTTCTTCTTTACCATATCCTTCGTTTAAAAACTTAATAACAACCCTGCTTCAATGGTTTGCGAGTTATAATAGGTATTAGGTTCCGAGTATTGATAACTTACATTAAGACTTGCACTTTTCTTAATTTCCCAAGACAGCTTACACGATAAACTTTGGGGATTAAAATCGGTGGACGTATACTCCTTTACAATCGCAGAATTCCCGGCCGCATCTGCGCTTAAATATAAATAAGGCGTATCCTCCGAAGCCTGAAAGCCATAGGAACCTGTTGCACTAAAACTCAACTGCTTGATAGGTTGAAAAACAACATTGATTAAACCGGAGTGAATTTCTTGATTTAAGGGTGTATAGTAAGATAAGTAATCACCTGAAACACTTGGTACCATTCCTAACTCATAATCCGGTGATGAATAAAATGCCATGATTTCATCCATACTCTTGATCGAACCATAAGAATCAAAATCTGATTGTGTTCTGGAATAAGCATAACCAAGGTTAAACTTTATCATCTTCTGGTTCAATACATGAAGCAATGTCCATCCTCCCGCACTAACACTCTGGTTATCATCATTAAAAAGTTTCACTGCCGCATTGAGGTTTATCTCAAAAAAACGGCTAGAGAAAGCTAAAGAAGGTGTAATATCATCATAAACCACTAGTTTGTCTAAACTTCCTAACGTATATAAGTAACGGTCTCTGTTATATGTTACGCCTAACTTAACCCGGTTATAAAAGCTCTTGGTAATTTGTGCATGTGCAGTCACAAGCCTCTCGTCACTTGGCAATAAATAAGTTCCGACCGCAGCATCTACATACACATTAACTTTTGGGATTAAAACTGAGTTCCCAATTCCTAACTTCACGGCATTAATATTAGCCGAGTCGGATGCTAAAAAGGAATTTGCCACTTCCAGCATAGGGTTTAACCACTCATTTTTGTATTTAGAAAAAATCAAGCCTCCATTAAACGTATTTATTGGCTGATTATCTATACGATATCCACTTGTAAGACCCAGTTTAAACTCCTTAGCAAAGAGAATATCTTTTAAAAGCTCTTTTGCCTTGGGGTTGGTAGGATAAACTTTCAGAAAACTATTTACCTGCTTCTCTGCTTTTGCATAACTCATCTCCCAATAAAGTATCTGAGCCATTAAAAACTTATTTTGATAATAAACAGCCTCTTCGTTTTTCACCCCGGATAAAACATTCTTTGCAGCAGAAAGCAACTTTCTCTCTATTAACTTATTGGCATAATCAATACGAATTTCATCTTGGTCTGACTCTAATTCTAAAGCTTTATCAAAGGCCTTACGAGCCTCTCCGTATTTCCCCAATGCATGAGATGCCGTCCCTAACAACCACAATGTCCAAACATCCTGATGCGTGGCAGAATAAGCTTTTATGGTAGAATAAGCTAACTCAACCTTACCATCCTGTAAATACTGCTTAGCAAGTTCTACAGGATTCGACTGTTGAGCCCACATTCCCATTGATATTATACAGCCTACTATTACACTCAGATACCTCATTATTGTTTCTTTTTTTTACAATTCAACTACTGTAGGTTAGCATTCTCTAAGTCTGGGGCTTTCTCCATCAATTAAACTAACTTTCAGCAATTGCGATTCTATATTGCTTTACTTTCTTAAAAAACCACACCCCTTTGGGGCAAGGGTGTGGGCTCCTATGAATCAAAACCAAAAAACTAACGACTTGGGGTTCTATTAGCTTTAGTATTCTATATTCTTTGGAACATTACAAAGATGTGGGGTCTGTTGCGATGAAATGTTACACAATTTTGTTTTTGATGTGTAAAATTTGGTAAAGCATTAACACTTTTTACAATCACCTACCTAATGACCTATCAACCTACTGACCTAATTACCTCCCCCTATAAACAAGCAAATAACAACGCACCAAACAATAAAAACTTACCATAACTACAAAAATAGTTGTATAACTATAAAAATAATCATAGGTTTGTATTGTGATACTTTAGAAAGGATTTTATCGTGCACAATAAAGGACTTTTTAAATGTGGATCGTAGCTACATATTAATACGTATAAAATGAAAGAGTTAACAAAGGCAGAAGAACAAATAATGCAATACTTATGGGAGCTTGATAAAGCTTTTTTGAAAGATATCGTAGAAAAATTTCCGGAACCCAAGCCAGCTTATACAACGGTACAAACGGTGGTGCGGGTGTTAACCAAAAAGGAATTTATTGGCTACGAGACTTTTGGAAAAACGAATCAATATTTTCCTTTGGTATCAAAAGAGAACTACTTTAGAAAACACTTTAAGGGGGTTGTTTCTAACTTCTTTAATGGTTCGGTAAGTAATTTCGCATCCTTCTTTACAGGTGATAAGAACTTGTCTTTGTCGGAGTTGGAAAACATAAAACAACTCATTGAAACACGCATTGACAAATTAAAAGAAAACAATGATTGACATTATTGAATATTTACTATCAGCAAGTGGAATAATGGCTTTACTATATATTCTGCACCGTGTTTTTTTCAGCACAATGACATTTCATACTGTTAATCGAATAGTTCTATTGGCAATTTTACCACTGTCTCTAGTTCTACCGCACATTAGCATTGAAATGGTTGCCATCACCCCTATTACCAACGAGGTTGTCCCACATATATTTAATGATTTTGGATCTTTAGAAGATACTTCTCAAGTACCATTATCAAAAAATATTGAATGGAATTGGGGTTTAATATTAGGAATCATCTATGGCACTGGAGCAATATTGAGTGTGCTTAAATTTGGAATGAACTTGTTTAGGCTAACAAAAATCAAACCTCAGTCAATCCAAAAAAGTGGTCAATTCTTAATTATTATAGCCAATGTACCGGAGGTTTTCTCTTATTTCAAGAGGATTTATATCCCCGATAATGGAGTGGGTGAAATAAACAGCTCTATTATTATGCATGAAAAACACCACGGACAAGCATGGCACACTATCGATTTAGTATTATGCGAACTCTATCTGGCAGTATTTTGGTTCAATCCCTTTGTTTACCTCTTTCGAAAAACGCTTAAATCCGTACACGAGTTTCAAGTGGATTCAATGGTATTGCAGACTGGCATCAAAAAATCGGATTACCTGCAACTTCTCTTGGACAATATGCTTGCTAAGCAAAGTATTATAGGCGTTTACAATTACTTTAATGGTTTAACAATTAAAAAAAGAGTAACAATGATGACAAAAAATAGAAGTTCGAAATGGCAATTATTCAGATACTTATTAATTCTACCGGCAATTGCAATAATGACCATGTCATTTTCAAGCACTCCAAATAGCGAAGGGGATATCCCAAGTATTTCACCCATTAAAGCAGGTGAATATGATCGCATATCTTCAGGCTATGGCATGCGAATGCACCCCATCAAGAAAAAAGAAATGATGCACAATGGGATTGATATTGTTGCAAAAACGGGAACTCCCATTATTTCGACAGCTGATGGAGTGGTTACAAAAGTAGAACTAAGCCAATATGGCCATGGCAAAATGGTGATCGTCAACCATGGAGGCGGCTATGAAACCTGGTATACACAAATGAGTGACTATGCTGTAAAAAAGGGCGATAAAGTAAAGAGAGGTCAAAAAGTTGGCTATGTAGGTAGTTCGGGAATTTCAACAGGTTCGCACTTACATTATGAATTACACAAAGATGGGAAAGCTGTTAATCCGGAAGATTATATCAAATAAAAACTAATTGACCGTTATTCGAAAAAAGGATTAACGTAATAAATTTCAACACAAAAGCACAGGCCTGCCCGATATAGGCAAGGGGCACAGAGTTTTTCTGAATACAGACAGGAAGACTCTGTGCTTTGGAGTCTCAGCATTAATAATTCATTATACAAACAGAATAATCATTTCTAAATTTAATCAATAGTAACCTCAATGAGGTTAATAGCCCTCATTGTAAAATAACAAACTACAAAAATAATTCCGCACTGGGGAATATTAATCAACTTTATAGAAGTTGCATTTTTGCAATCATTTATAAACACCCTCACAAGAACAGAACCTCGTAGAAGTTACAATTATTAAATCGCACCACACATCATTCTCAATACAATCATGTAGATTCAACCATTACTTCCTACATTTTTGTAGGATTTAGCCATTTCCTTTACTCATTATTCCACAACCAAACAGTCACTTGCATTTTTTGGCATGTTTTTAACATGTGCTTTTCATATGAATCATGCTTTTCACATAAATGGAAGTCTGGAAGTACACAAGCACGGTGAGGTATTTTTAACCGAAAAACGGATACTTTTGCTTCAATTGGTCGAACAAACGGGATCGATTAGTGCAGCTTCTAAAGCGTTAAAAATGTCGTACCAGCAAGCTTGGCATTTCATCAAAGAGATGAATGAGCTTGCGCCAATCCCTTTGGTAAAAAGACAAAGAGGTGGATCCAATGGAGGTGGTGCTGAACTTACTTCTTTTGGACAAAAAATGATAGAAGAGTACAACCGCTTATTGGCAGCATTTATGGAATTTCAAAATGAAGAAACAAATAAACTTGGACTGTGTTTTTTTTGAAAAGCGTTATTCAGAAAAATGAATAATGGATAAATCCGGGACAATACTTGAATATTAAACTTTAAAATTATGACATTACGTTACAAATCAATCATCAAATACTTTCCGATTTTATTAGGATTTTGGTTAATGAGTTGCCAACCTGCTCCAAAAGATAACGCGAAGGATTCAATCATGGTTTTTGCGGCTGCCAGCTTAACCAATGTGATGGCAGAAATGATTGATTCATTTAATATCACTCACGCCATTAAAGTCAAAACCAATTTTACTTCAAGTGGCACATTAGCCCGCCAAATAGAGCAAGGAGGAAGTGCAGACATTTACCTTTCTGCCAACACTAAATGGTCAAATTACATTGATAGCCTAGGATATTTTATAAAGGATTACAAATCAAACATTGCAGAAAACACTTTAGTGTTAATCGCGTCCATTGATTCTGACTTAAATCCTGTAAGCATCGATAGCACTCTTAATTTGAGCGCGTTATTACAGAACGAACGCTTATCCATTGGCGATCCTAAACATGTTCCTGCAGGCCGTTATGCCAAACAGGCAATCACCTACCTAGGTCAATACGAGCAACTTCAACCTCAACTCTTACCCGCTAAAGATGTAAGATCAGCCTTAATGGTGGTAGAAATGAGTGAAGCTCCTTTAGGAATTGTGTATGCTACAGATGCTCAAAAATCAAAAAAAGTAAAAATCATTGGAACCTTTCCGGAACAATCGCATCAACCTGTGATTTATGCCGGTGGAGTTTGTAGCGAAAAGCAAGCTGCCAAAGAATTTTACACCTTCCTAAACTCTAATGAAATGAAAGTAATATGGCACAAATACGGCTTTAAAAAATAAGTAAAATGGAATTTTTAGGATTTAACGAAGCTGAAACTCAGGCAATATTGCTCTCTATAAAAGTGGCCGTGTATTGCTCATTGATATCTCTCCCAATCGCACTTTGGGTAGGATATAAAATGGCGCGCCATGACTTTTGGGGTAAATCAATTATCGAAAGTCTGATACACTTACCTCTCGTCATGCCACCGGTAACGACAGGTTATTTATTATTGCTTCTATTAGGTTCTAAAAGTCTGGTTGGGCAATGGTTATTTGATACTTTTGGAATTAAATTGGCCTTTAGCTTTCATGCTGCGGTGGTGGCATCGGTATTCGTTTCTTTTCCGCTAATTGTACGCTCAATCAGAACAGCCATGGAAATGGTCGATACCGGTCTTGAAGAAGCTTCACGTATTTTAGGCGTTGGAAAAATTAAAACCTTTTTAAGGGTGACGGTTCCATTAGCATTACCGGGCATCATCTCAGGTACCATTTTAGCCTTTGCCAGATCTTTAGGGGAGTTTGGTGCTACCATCACTTTTGCCGGAAACATCGAAGGCGAAACGCAAACCTTACCTTTGGCCATTTATGCCAAAATGCAAATACCCGGTCAAGAAAATGCCACATTGAGGCTGGTGATTGTTTCCATTGTTATTTCATTTATTGCCATGACTTTATCCGAATGGTTTATTAAAAAAATTAAGCATGACAGAGGTTGATTTCCTACTAAAACGAAAAAATTTCAACGTAGAGGTGAAAGAACATTTCTGCAAAGGAATTACTGGAATATTTGGCCCAAGTGGCTCCGGTAAAACTTCATTGCTTCACACCATTGCCGGATTGGAGAAGCCCAAAGAAGGTAAAATAAGCATCAACGGCCGTGTGTTGTTTGATAAAAACGAAGGGGTAAACATTCCGGTAGAAAAACGAAATATTGGCTATGTTTTTCAGGAAGGGCGTCTCTTCCCTCACATGACCGTGGAGAAAAACCTACTCTATGGTAACAAACGCTTTGGCTCTAAGAAAATAAGTTTTGAGAAAGTGGTTGAGATGCTCAACCTGAAGCATTTACTCAACAGCAAACCATCTCAAATATCCGGTGGAGAAAGACAACGTACTGCGCTTGGCCGAACTTTACTATCATCGCCCGACATCTTATTGTTGGATGAACCCTTTTCTGCTTTGGATGCCAAAATTAGAAATCAAATCATTCCATTTATTCTTCGCATTCAGGAAAAAGTTAAAATTCCAATTATGGTTGTGAGCCATGATTTAACAGATCTGCTTAAACTCACCAATAAACTATTTCTGATTAAAAACGGCCAATGTGTTGGACACGACAAATATTATAAATTATTAAAAGATCAAAATGCACTGGAAATATTTGGTTCTGCCCCCTTGGTGAACTCCATTACCATGAATGTACTGGAGACTAATCCGGAAACGGGTTTAACCTTACTGGGCTGGAAAGAAAGTAGTCCGGAAGTCATCATCTCTTGTGAAAAAAGCAGAAATGGCTACAAACCGGGCGAAGAAATTAAAATTTTTGTGGATGCTGCCGACATAGCCATCTCACTTGAAAAATCAAGCACCATCACCATTCAAAATCAAGTACAGGGAACCATCACCGACATTATCAAAAGAGGCTCTACCCTACTTTGCATTGTAGATGCCGGTTTTAGACTGGTGGTTGAAGTAACCTCTGAATCTCAAAACAGACTTGGGATTCGACAAGGTAGTAAGATCTGGTGTATGTTTAAATCGGTGTCAATTGATGTGGCGGGGTAATTACCTATTAAACCTCGCTACCACTCCTAATCTACAACTAAAATTATCATCCAAGTAATCATTTCCGGCAACCCACCCCTTAGTCTTTGTAGAAACTTCAATATAGGGTCGATACCATTTTTGATTATTCAATTCCACTTTGCATTCCAGCAAACCTAAAAATGCAGATGAACTACCTTTAAAACGCTGCTTTTCAGGTTGAGTTCCCATTAAGACTCTTGGTGTGAACAATAGCTTATAATTTCCTATCGCTTGTGCATAATCAATGAGGGAAACCTCTAAGGCCGGAAAACTATTGGTGTAGTTTTGAGCACTGTGAAGCCCAACTAGAAACTTCCAATCAGCTTTTTTGAACAAGAGATTAAGGGAAATATCATTACCAAACGACGTTAAATAATTCCGAACAGCAAAGTTTCCATACAAACCTTTTGTACCCAATGAAATCTTGCGAACACCAAATATCATTGGCGAAATTACATTAAGCCATTGTAATTGTCCTTGCCTTTTAAGGTATTGCAATTCATGAGGTAACAAATCTGTAGTTTTACGGTATCGATCAATGCCATTTCCTAAAGGATGAGTACCTCTACTTGCATAAGGCTCATCCGGTCGAAAAAGATCATAAGTCCAGGCAATGAAATCAAAACCTGTAAAATCACGTTGCGACATGAGTGGCTCTTGCAAACTCATTTCTTCAGTATCATTGTCAACTTCTTCCGATTTTGAACACGCTTGAACATAAGCTATGGAGTTCATAACGGACAATACATTACTAAACTCATGAAATAACTCCTGATCGTAAAAGAAGTTATTACGCTGTAAATGATCAACTAATAAATACTCACCTTCAATACCTGCAACGTGCATTCGAATAAAATCAGATGAACTTGCAGCTTTAAATCGTTCGAGATCTCGATCTTTAATCGTATTAACACTTACCGTACTTGCTCCAAGTGGAAATGTATTCATATCATTGAAACTGTTTACTCCAAAGCGAGTCATTGGCGACCGGTGAAACTCCTCGTGCAACCAACCGGAAAAACCGGGAGTATAGACGCTTACCACATCAGACACAACCAAAGTACTCATATACAGCCATTTTTTGGACGAGCTCAATTCTTTTTGATCTTTTCTCCCATTTACTCGAAACAGCTTATCGATACCATAATGTAAACCTGTAACTAAATTGACAGATACATTTAAAGACTGTTTCATACTTGGATTGACATAAGCTCCAAAGAAGCTTCCCATGCTTAGCTGACCATCATTAACGGTTCGCATGGCATCAAAGTGGTAGGGTACATCAAGCAATGGCAACTGAAACACCAACTTCCCCTTTGAAATACTATCCACCTTCTGAGCAGATACTGAAAGTCCCCCAACCAACAGTACAATAACAAGCATCCCTTTTATCAACCTAACAGAACGCCCTCCCCATATTTCCTTCATCTTATCTTTATATCTTAATAAAAGCAGTTAATTCAGCATCCACCTTATAATCACCACACAAGGCTTCTACTGCTTTAATCAATTCATTTTCTTCTTCTTCAGCCCGAATTGAATGAATTGTTTTTTCGACAACATAAATCCGTTTTGAAATCGGAAGTCTTTCTATTTCCTTCCATATATCACTGGTACGCATGATCTTTAAATTTTATGACTACAAGATGCCTTAAAAAAGATGCTTTAGTTGGTATTATTTATGGCCCATTTTATATCATTGATAATTTGCAGATTATACCATTTACACATTTAATAATTTCTAGACGTCTTTCTGCTGTAAAATATACTCATCCACCAAAGCTTCAACCATTTCCATTGGCAATAAACCATATTTTAGCACCGCATCATGAAAGTCTTTGATATTGTATTTATCACCCAAAGCTTTTTGGGCTTTTGCTCTAAATTCCAACAACTTAATCATTCCCACTTTATAGGCTGTTGCCTGAGCGGGCATCACCATGTGGCGATCTACCATTTGGGTGCATCTGCGAAGGCTTGATGAAGTATTGTTCATGTAATAATCGATAGCTTCTTGCCTTCCCCATTTTTTGTAATGAATACCTGCATCAACCACTAAACGAACTGCACGAAACAATTCCATATTTAAGCGACCAAAATCGGAATAAGGATCAGAGTATGCGCCCATTTCTTTTGCTAAATACTCACAGTATAAGCCCCATCCTTCCACATGGGCAGTATTGGTTTGATACTTCATAAACTGAGGAATGTTTTCTAACTCTTGCGCTATGGTGATGTTAAAATGATGACCGGGAATAGCTTCGTGATAAGTTAAAGCTTCCAGCTCGTAAGTAGCCACAGCTGATAAATCGTACAAATTAATATAATAATAGCCCGGACGGCTACCATCTTCGGCCGGAGACTCATAAAAGGCAAATCCGGCTGCTTTCTCCCGATAAGGTTCTACCGCTTTTACTTCAAGGGAAGCTTTCGGTTTTATGTTAAAATAATCATCAATTTTAGCCCACATATTATCAACAATAAGGTTGATGGAATCTAATATCATAGCTTTGTTTTCGTCTGTCGTTTCCAGATAAAACTGTTTATCCTCACGCATAAAAGTTAAAAACTGCTGAAAGTCACCTTCAAATTCAACCCTTCTCATGATTTCTTTCATTTCGGATTGAATGCGATCAACCTCCTTTACGCCTAAATCATAGATTTCATCGGGGGTGATCGGCATGGTATTTCTGTAACAAAGAGCATAGTTGTAATAAGCCTCGCCATCAGGAAATTTATAAACTCCTTCGGTAGAATTAGCTCTAGTTTCCTGATCTTTTAAAAATGTAATCAACTTGTTATAGGCCGGAGAAAAGCTTTTTAACAACGCGGTGTGTAAGTAATCAAGCAAAGATTCTTTTTCTTCGTCACCAAGTTCCAGTTTTTCGAGTTTTGTTTTGAAATCATTGTACAAAATGTGTTCTTTTGCATCATTTGCTTGAATGCTACTAATCAAGTTTTGTGAAGTTTCAATAACCTTTGGAAACAAATGCTTTGGTAGTACAATGCCACTATCTTCACGCATTTTTAACCCGGCAATTAATTGATCAAAATAAGCATCTAAAGCTTCAATTCGGCTAATGTATGCCTTTGCATCACTAATGGAATCGATTACATGCTGGCTCATCATGGTACTTACAACCGATGTGTGCAAGCCAAACATCTGATTCACCGGGTAATTATATAAGCGGTATTTTCGATCTCCTTCGATACCTTTTTCGATGATGGCAAAATTATCATAAGCCAGTTTCGCAAATTCATTTAAATAAGCAGGTCGCAAAGAATCTTTTACCATTTGGCAATACTTCTCTTGCATGGCATAATATTGTAAACTGTGCTCATCAGATAAATCATCCCACTTATCGTAATCGCTTTTAATGCCTAACCAGGTCTGAAACTCTGGTGACATGCTGAGCATCTCATCAAAATAGGCTTGATAAATACGATTGGCTTTGGCTGACTCCTCAGCTATCTCTTCTGCTGTTGGAGTTTGTTTTGGCTGACAGGAAAACAACAATGAAACTAAAATCAATAACGAAATGAAGTACTTTTGCATAGCGATATATTTTTATTATGTAAAGGTACTCATTTTGTTTACAGTAAAAACTTAACCCAGGCGCAATCTTTATTTCCAGCTAAAAAACATGCTATTCCAAAGGATTTGGGAAGTTTTTTCTTCAATAATTTCACACGTCAACATTTTTTAAAGAAATTTAACAAAAGAAATTCCGTGTAAACAAACAAAATAAACCAATTTTACTTAACCTAAAAACGACACAACATTAAACAACAATACACCAAAACACAATAAACTAACACCTTAACTTTACTAGACTCATCCCATGCCTAACAAAGCCATAAATATTATATTGTTTATGTATACTTTATATTTCTTAAATAACTATAAAGTATTTGCGAATGATTTTATTTATTACAGAGGTGAAAAAAAAGAAATACATAAGGTAGACACTAAAAAGTACATCTTATTAAAATCGAAAATTGATACCAATAATCCGGGAAAATCAATTGCCCTTTTCTCGGATAAACTTATTGACCACGGCACCATTTATTTAAATTTGAACCTGAATACAATAGTCCCGCCTAAAGAAAAAATAAAAGAATGGATTGTCATTCAAACCGAAGATAAAGAAGCCCAACCCATAAAAGATAACGAAGAAGTTCTTTATGAATCAAGCTTTTACTGCACAAATGATGGAGATACAATTGGCGTTTCTCACCTTTTCTACGTCAAACTAAAATCAGAAAAAGACATCGATAAATTAAAGCAAATTGCGGTCGATAATAATATTAAGATTTTAGGTAACAATAAATACATGCCGCTCTGGTTTGTATTAGCTTGCGACAAGAATTCGAAAGGAAATGCTCTGGAAATGGCCAACTTATTTAATGAAGAACAGGAGTTTGACATGGTTAAACCCGATTATTTGTTAGAATATACACCATAGTTTTTTTAATGCGATGATGTGACAATGTGCAAATTAACTTTACAACGATTCATTACCTGTCAATCTCTACTGAACGACTAAAATTTTTGAATTATTCGTAATGCTGCACAATTATGAAACCTCTATGAGGTTTTGTTCTTTGAGAAACAATTAAACCAACAACAAAAATGCAACTTCTAGGAAGTTGATTAATCACCGGTAAGACTGATATCTTTTTAAATCATGACCAGCGTCTTTACTTTTATATCAAGGACACTGTATTACCCCTTTTGCCCATAAGCAATCACCACAGGTAGGATGTACATTGCCAAAACAATCTTCTTCATTAGACTCTGTCATATCGCAACCTCCACATTCGATACAAGGCGAAAATCCTTCTTCCAGCACATTCTCCCTAAACTTTTTATGAATAGCCTTTTCCCAAATCTCTTTAGGTGTTTCCTGATGAATATTTCCGAATGATTTTTTCTTAAAGGTTTTCTCACGACCAAGAATGTAACAGGAATAGGTGTGCATGAGTGGCACGCATGGACTTACATCGCCATTCCAGGCAAAGGCTAATGAACCTCTCTCAACAAAGGGACAAACGCCATTATAATTCGGATTAATAGCAGCATTAGGCCCTAAAGACAGAGCTTCGAAACTAATCTTTCCTAAATCGGACATAATGTCTTTATGCAAATCAATCTTTGGTAAAAGAATTTCAGGATTGTATTTTGAACGAGGGCCGCGCAAATTGGTCGCGCTCATCGAATACAAGATTTCATCTTTATGCTCCTCGGCGTAAGGCAATACATTGGTTACAATAATGTAATGGGCTTCCATAGCTAAGGCCAATGGACGAAGGTTCTTCAACTCTCCCACATTACTTTTCATCACAGTAAACTCTATACCCAGTTCCGGATTATGCTTTTTCTGAAGGGCTTTTAGCTGATTAAGCTTTTTCACATTTTTGAGAATTCCTTTGAGTGTAGCCCCTTTACGTATTTCAGATAACTGGTTTGGCGAAGCACTATCAACAGACACAATCATTTTATCTAGCCCTGCATCAATTATTTTTTGAGCCAGATCTTCCTTCATCACCATGGCATTGGTAATCAGCTCAGTTTTTAAACCAAGTGCCTTAACAGCAGCAATTATCTCAGTTATATTAGGATGAGTCAATGGCTCACCTATCCCCCAAATCGCAACTGTTTCTATCGAATCAAACGCCTTTAATCCATCCAGCACTTTGTAAAAAGTTTCCATGGTCATGGTTCCACCCGGTTCTTCCCAGGTATTGCGCATGCATGTGCGACAACTTAGGTTACAATCGGTGGTAGGTTCGATATATATTTTCCGGGGTCCGGATGTTATTTGATTGGGTAAGGTAGCACTCGTCCTTTTATCCTGATCTCCTAACTTGTTTCCGCCAATAATTAATGCCATAAGAATACCGTTCGTGATTTGGCGAACAAAGATAAGGAATCGTGTAATCTTGCCACAGTTGCACAGGTAATTTTTTCCTTGTACAATCAATACCGTTTTGGGTGGCATCGTTCAAAAGTTGGCCTATGGGCGTACTTCTATTGTTCTATATTATCGTATTTTTACAATCTAAATAACTCATTTGAACATCGCTTCGTCGTATGGAAAAAATAATTATCGCACAATTAAGTGTTAAAGAAGATTGCAGACAGCAATTTATGGAAGCTGCCAAAATTATGGTAGAAAAGAGTAATGCCGAAAAAGGTTGTTTGTTTTACAGACTTCTGAATGAAGTGGCGAAACCTAATGAATTTGTATTTTTCGAAAAATACATCAATCAGGAAGCCATTGATTTTCACAATTCCTCTGAGCATTTTAAATCATTTGTTGAATTGATTGCTGAGCTATTAAGTTCTGAACCTAAGATTGATGTTTACTAAATCGTAGAGTTTATAAATATAGCACTCAACTCAAAAGCTAAAAACTACAAGAAGTAAAAACTGCTTTAAAACCGAGCATTTAAAGATATGATATAATTTCTTCCGGCACCTGAAATACCTGAACTATAAGGTCGATACCGCTGATCGGTGAGGTTCTCTATTCCCCCACCTATGCTCAAGCTTTTAAACAATTGGTATTGAGCTTTTAGATTGAGGGTATACCAGGCCGGCGAATAGTTATGACCATTTTTATCTTTGGCATAGATTTCATTCTTTGCCTTTTCTTCTTGTGGTAACTTATCAAAACTTTTTTCGGCTTGATAGACTAGATTAAAGTCGATAGAAAGACGCTTTTGCTTGTAACGCAAGCGGCTTATGCCAAATACGGGTGCCGCATGACGCAGTGGACTGAAGGACCCATCATCCAATTCTTCTTCTCCCTTTTGATAATTGAAGTCGGATAAGAAAGTAAATCGGGTTAAAAACTTCACTTCAATTCCTGCCTGCAAGCCATACACATAGGCTTTAGCCGCATTCTGAATTGCCTGAACTTTTCGTATCTCGCCTTTGTATGAGATGCTATCTTCCCCACTTAACCGGTAATCGCGTCTTACCATTGCATTCTGCAAAATGGTGTAAAACCCGGTTAGTTCTACTTTCACAACATCTCCAAACAACTTAGCCAATCCCAGATCGAAATTATAGGCATATTCAGCTTTTAGATGAGGATTTGGCACAGTTACGCTATGCGGTTCAGCATCAAAAACCTTTCCGACATCATCTACATTGGGCGCCCGAAAAGCTGTTGCCAAATTGGCCTTAATTGCATAACTACCACCGGGTTTATACACGCCTCCCAGACTTCCGGTGAATGCATCATTATTAATAGTAGTAGTTTTAACCGGAAAAGGGTAAAAAACTATATTATTCCTAAAATCAGCATCCAATATAAATTGATTGTAGCGTAACCCTGCTTGAAAAATCAGTTTAGGCGATAATTTAAATTCATCGTTGCAATAAACAGCTAAAGAGTGCCAGGTAGCAAGCGGATATCTGGAAATTCCTTTTTGCCTTAGCCCGTTTGTAAGGTCAGATATTTTTCCTTCGGATCTTACATCGTTACGCACATACTCGAATCCATAACACAAGGTATTTGCAAAAGCTGCCTCATTTTTAAAATCAAGGTTAACCGAATATGCTTCAACCTTCTCCCATTGAGTATTGCGTTTATCGCTGTCAAATGTACGGTCAATGCGACTTTCTTCAAATGATTGCCGGGCAAAACGGCAACTCATTTGATTATACAATACACCTTTACGTGTATGGGAGATGTTAACATTATTCATCAGCCAGGTTTGTGGTCCGTAGTCCCATTCTGCATAACGCAGCGTGCCATTCTTAAACCGGTTGTGCCGATCATACCTGCCATAAGGAGACGTTTCAGAATAATGAAACGCTAATTGAAAATCCCAATTATCATTGGGGCTAAAACGCACTTTTTGCATTAGGTTAGCCTGAGAATAGGCTGAGGGAATCTGCAAGAGGGGATCATCCTGGGTAATCACAACATCCCGGTTATTTTGTCGCTCGGGGTAAATACTCTTGATATAATCTACCGGTCCATGGTTTCCCTGTCGCAAATGGTCGTAATTCCAGGAACTAAAACTTGTGACAAAAGCCCACTTTTTCCAACCAACATTCACATCCAGATGCCCGGTTTTTTCCAGATTAGCTGACGAATGCCTGAGATTAGCTTTCCCTTTTAAAAAAGGAGCTGTATTTATTGAAAACTGAGGCTTAAGGGTTTGAAAACTCATCACTCCACCAATGGCATCACTGCCATAAATAACCGATCCGGGCCCGAATAACACCTCTGTTGATTCAATTGCAAAAGGATCCAGATTAATAACATTCTGAAGGTTTCCACCTCTAAAAATAGCCGTATTCATTCGAACACCATCCACTGAATAGTTTAATCGATTGGCAGCAAATCCTCGTATCATGGGACTTCCTCCTCCTTGTTGGCTTTTTTGAATAAAAACTTTGCCTGAAATGCCTAAAAGATCTGCTGCTGTTTGAGGATTTTGCAATGCCACTTCTTTATCTGAAATAGAACTAATTTTAACCGGGGTATGGGTAGATTTTTGATACCACTTGGTAGAAGATACAATTACTTCATCAAGATGTAAGCTAGTCTGATCCAGTGCAATTTTACAATTGGCTGATTGAATTTGAGCATAACTTAAAACTTGTGGTTTGTAACCCAACAATCGAATAAAGATAGTCTCTCCTCCTTTAAAGGCCGAAATATCTACTTGACCTTTTGAATTTGTTATAGCTGAGGCTTGCAAACTATCACAAAATAACTCAACTCCTTCAATGGGTAAATGATTCTCCAGGTCTGATAGGTATACCATTTGAGCAAAAGACACATTCATCCATCCCCCAATTAGGCAGCACAAAATAAAATTCCTCATATTCATCTTCCCCATTTATCCCCACCGGAATTTTCTATCACAATCGGAGTTTTCAACACTCTCCACGCTTTAACTTACCACAAGTTAGATTTTAATCATTGTAGTTCTCAAAACGGTTCGCCTTTGAAAACAAGGCATTAAAAAAGTTATACGGTAAAGCATTTGAGCCTTAAACCGTATAACTTATTTCAATTTTGCAGCTAATTATTTCTTAAGAAACTTTTGAGAAATATTATCTTGACCAAGCTGTACTTTTACAATGTAAACACCGGCTTCTAGTCCGCTGATGTCTATCCGGGGATTTCTCACATCTGATATGGCTGATTTAACCAACTTACCGGACATGTCGTAAAGCCCAATTTTAGAACGGGTATACGCCAACTCAGAAGTAATATCAATTCTCAATAAATCATTGGTAGAGTTAGGTACTAACTTTATGGCCGTAGAGCTTGCATGATCAACTATAGATGAAGGTGCATCACCTCCTGCCTCACCGTAAAGAGGCGCCTCCCAAAGTCCGCGACCATAGGTTGCAGCCCTGATCTTACCGGCCTTTAAACTAATTTCTAATTCTCCGATAGGACTATTGGGCAAATTATCAAAATAACTATCCCATTCAGACATGTTTTTGTTACGGTAATAAACCCCAACTTCCATGCCTACATAAAGACCATCGTTTCCGGTGTAATCAAACACCACGCAACGAGCCGGAAAGTTTGGTAAGTTTTGTGATATATTCTCCCATGTGTCACCACCGTTTGAAGATAAATAAACTTTCTTGCCACGATACTCGCCCGTCACTGAAATAGCAACTTTTTGCGCATTCTTTGGGTCGATGGTAATGTAACTTATATCACTCACCTGAAGTCCATTGGTTATTTCTTCCCAAGAGTTTCCTCCATCGGTTGTTCGAAATATTTTCTCATAAACTGAAGCATATAAAACATCCGGGTTTGATTCGGATATAGCCAAAGCCTCAACTAGTCCCTTGGCACCAAGATCGGGTAAACGCTTCCAGGTCTTCATGCCATCAGTTGTTTTCCATACAGCTTCATAGCCTGCATAAATAATATCCGGATTACTCGGATGCATCACAGCAGGAGTTACCCATGGACCAAATTCAGGAGCATCATGCGAATTACGGGTTTTACCTCCATCCGTTGTTTTATGCCAATCGCCATATTGCTGCGATCCGTATAAAATATTTTCATTGGTCGGATGTACTAGTGCTTCCATTCCATCCGATCCAAGCCACTCGTACCAGGTGCCGTTTTTATAGATGCTTGTTCCGTTATCTTGTGCACCGGCCACAATAAGATCAGGGTTACTTTTACTCGTTCCTAATCGATAAAATTCTTTAATACCCATCCCTTTTGATAAATTATTCCAGGTAGATCCACCATCGGGTGTTTTATAAATGCCTCCGTCGGTACCGGCATAAAGGATGTTACCGCTAAATTCTAAATCGTGGAAATCCAGATGCACATATTTATTTGGATTCCTTGTTTCACTGCCGGTTATGTTGCTCCACGTTTTCCCACCATCTAACGACTTATAAATAAAGGTACTGCCTACATAGATTTCGTTTTCGTTTTGTGGCGACACATTGATAGCCCATTTAAACCAATAACTTGGCATTTCGGTAGGACTATCACTCATTTTCTCAAAATTTAAACCTTTGTCGGTTGATACATAAACCCCTTCCTTAGCCGAAATATAAACATTATTAGGAGCAGCCTTAGTAACAGCAATCATGCAACGATCTGCCGTGGTAGGCCCCCATTTTTTCGAGAAAGAAGAGCCGCTGTTAGTCGAAACATAAACATCCTTATCTTTTACTATATAAATGGTTTCCGGATTGCCGGGCATCAATTCCAAATCATAGATGTTGCCTTCGGTTAATTCGTTAAAAGAGGCAGCGGCATTTGTTGATTTTAACAATCCTCGGTTTGTTGCGACATAGATTATGTTTGAATTATCGGGATGAATTAGAATTTCATGAACCATCAGAGTATTGTATTCCTGAGTGCCTTGTAAGCCTGTTGTACTCCATGTTTTACCGCCATCAGTCGACTTAAGAATCCCCACACAGCCCGAGTAACGGATGGCATCTTTATCTCCGGTACTGATATACATGGTTTCTGGTGCTTTGGGATCAATTGCTATGGCCGAAACGCCATTGATGGGTAATTTATCAGTTAGCGGAGTCCATGACTGACCGGCATCTGTTGTTAACCATAAGCCTCCACAAGGAGCACCAACGTATATTAGGTTTTCGTTTTCAGGATGAAATGCAATGGCATTGATCCGTCCATTCCCCGGGTTCCATCCTCCCGTATTATTATCGTAGCTTATAGGACCCCGCTCTTTCCATTCTACCGGTACCCGGGCACTTTTCAGCGTTGAAGTTTTAAAATTCTGTACCTCATCCCAAGTGGAAGCTTCATTTTGGCGATAACCCTCGGACGATACATAAAAGTGTTCTTTGTAAAGCCAACGTTGAAACTGTTTCTTTCCCGGTACTTTTTCTGTACCGTGGATAAGATTTTATTCATTAAAGGCTTTCTCTACCTCATTTAGACTAAAGTTACCACTTTTAGCCATATCCATGTATTCCTGAGCCATAGTAAGCCCGGTAATCGTAAACAACACCAAGCCAAATGCCAAGTATTGGAATCCTTTTTTCCTCATTCTTAAAAATTAATCGTAAGTATTGACACCACTTCGATAAACACTAAACAACTGTTTATCAATAAATCACACAAAAATACATTAAGTTTTTACTTTTTAGAAATAATATTCGAAAAATCAAAAAAAATAACAGCTTGATGTCCCAGAGAAATCGCTTTTAGGACAAGGATTGACAGGATTTACAAGATTTTTTTTTAAAAATATGTGGTTAAACCCTGTTTCCTACAAAAATTATTGAAGGGAAATCCCTGTGTAAAGAATTACTAAACAATCGCTGCTAACAGGTTTATTTTTATCGTATAAACAACCTACAATATCCTTAATACCTTCTGTATTATTGGCAACAGCATGTTCATTGTCCAATTGTTTATTAGGTTCTTCACCTCGAACACCTTGATTGAAGGCAATTTTATTGATCCAGTTCATCGTTTATTTGATATTTTTGATTAGAAAAAAAACATTGCCATAAAATAGATCCGAATTCCTGGTAATAGATCATTAAGCCAAAGCAATCAACCAACACGTGATTAAAAGGCTTTAAAAAAAAGGGTTTTTGGGTAATGTTATCAATGTCTTTCGTAAAACCTTTACTCTTGGTATCAAAATTCGTTAGGGCAATGAGTTATAGACTTGATATCCTCAAGGCATTAGATACTTTGTGGGTATTTTATGGGTTTTCACTCAAATCCTTCGGTTTTTTTGTTCGTTTTCGTATGCTATCATGCAATAAGCAAGTGTTTTTACACAATTACTGCCTGCTTTTAGCCATTTTGACAGAATAACAACCAACTTTCAGGCACTTATAGACATTTTGACAAAGCTTCATAAATTTTTGTTTCAACATTCGGTTTTTAAGTGATGAATTTTTTTAAAGTTTTCACTATTTTCAATAGAAGAATACATTTTAACAAACCAACTTTAAAAAAACCTGTATGACAGCTAAAACCAAAAACAAAACCGAACTGGAAGTATTAGAAACAAGCCGAATTGCAATCGACAATGCACAAACAAACCTGCAAATCAAAGAATTATTAGAAGAAGTTGGTATTGGCGGAAAAGAACTCAGCGAAGGGCAACAAATACACTTGAGTGCTGTTGAAGCCTACAACTTCAATAAAATAGGGAACAACCACGAGAGCATCTCTTACCGGGAATTCTCTACCGAAAAGAAAGCCTTAGACAACTTGTACCGCAACCATCGTAAAAAAGCAAAAGTAATGTTTAAAAATGAGCCCAGGGAATTGATTCATTTGAACCTGCAAAACACCATACCGGCCACATATTTACAATGGATTGATACCGTGAAACGGTTCTACACTTATGTCAACGAAAATCCACAAACCAAGCAACAATTGGCACTGTTTAAAATTAAAGACGAAGACATCCAAAGTGCTTTACAACTCATTCTCAAGGTAGAAGAACTAAGAAAGGTATACCTGAACGAAAAAGGAAAATCACAAGAAGCCACAAAGCGAAAAAACCAGGCTCTATCTAAGCTCGATAAATGGTTACGTAATTTTATGTCTACTGCAAACATTGCCTTAGATGACCATCCCCAGTTAATGGAAGCTTTAGGCAAGCAAACAAAATCGTAATCAATTAATCTGAAAAACAGACAACCACCGGCGTGCAAATCAGGGAAATTGCTTTTAAACAAAACAATTTATTTTTAACTACGAAAAACACAAAAACACACGAAAACTAAAATTAGGGTACTAATTTAGCTTCGCTTATTTTCAATTTTTTCGTGGTTTTTAGTGACTTTCGTGGATGATAAAAAATGATTTTAGTGGTCAGGAAATAAACATTTCGCTTTTAGCGAAATCCCTATTCTGAATGACCGCAATTATGCACAATTCAAAAAATATAAATATTACAACAAAAAAACAACACAGGGGCACAGGGGCACAGAGCTTTATGAAAAAATAAAAAACTTTGTGTCGCTGTATCTCTGTGTTGAAATAATTTTGAGTATAAACGGATATTCGTTAAGTTTTTTTTCTGCCCATAAACAGACTTCGAACGCCGAACTCTGGGCTATTCTTTAATGAGCTCTTTCCATACAGCAATACCAACCCTTAATTCTGACCAAACCATCACAAAACAAGCGGATTACTCTATTTTAGCGTTTGCAGAAAGCTCATTACCATACCTAAAAAACTCTTTGGTCTTTTGAAGTTGTAAATCTAACTGCTCTAACTCCCGGTAATAATTCTTCTCAAAGTCATTGGTTACAATAACCTTGTGCATCCCGCCATTCTTAATCACCACACGCTTATCGGCCAGCAGAATTAAGAGCGGATCGTGTGTGGCCATCAGCACAATTTTGTCCTTGTTCACCAAAAGATCTAACGCTTTCTTTTTATTTACGCCTGCATTCTCTATTTCATCAATCAACACGATGGGAGCCTGACCAATGCAAGCCACATCGGCAATCATCAAGGCACGAGATTGCCCGCCGCTCAAAAAAGTAACCGGGGTGTTCGGGTTAAACTGCTCGCCTGATAATTCATTGGCCAAAGCAATCACCTCATCAACCACCGCTTCTGCATTTTCTAATAAACGGCTTTGCGCATGCATCAACAAGAATTCAGAAACGCTCATATCCAACACAAAATTCATATTCTGAGTAATTTGAGCGATGAGCTTACCGCCAAAATGATTTACCATATCCTCGTCAGCCGGTTTGCCATTAAGAAGCACTTGTCTTTTTGTTGGCGTATCCCGATTTGCCAGCCATTCGATATCGGCTAATAAGCGGCTCTTGCCCGATCCGGTAGGCCCTACCACACAAGTTATTTCACCTGGAATTAATTCCAACAGGCAAGCTTCTGCATTTCCTGATTTATCAAAACCCGGCAAAACGGTTAACGATTCAATCGTCGTTCTTCCTTCAACTGAATTAAGGCAATTGATAAAGGTAGTTAACTGCTCCGTAACATCATCAAAAGTTGTTCCTTGCTCTTCCCAATGATCGGAGGGATATGCTTCTAAAAGAGTGAGCACACTGACACTTTCATCCGAAACAGCCACATCAATGCTTTGTAAGAAATCACCTACAAAAGGGTTTTCATCTAATAAGTCTTTAACCGGTATTGATAAAAATTCACTCATATATTATTCTTTTTGCCTCATTGAAGAACTGCTTAATTGCTAAAAAAATCAAACTTCTCTCTACTACTAACTTTTGTTAATTAAAAACATCTCGCAAAGCCGCTAAGTCTCAAAGGAAAACTATACCCCTGTAACGCTATTTATTATAATTTTGCCGAATTGTCGAACTGCCTAGTTGCCAAACTAATCAACCAAACATTTGTACCTTGAAGCATTTGTTCAAAACCACTGTCATAGTAGATAACTTTTAACAAGGTATTGGACCTACCTTCTATCTAACATATTTTGTTAGTAGCTCAGATGTTGCACTTTAAATCACAGCAAAGTATTGTACAATAGCTATGTTCAAATTTGCACATTATTTAATTTGCCATCAACACATTAAATACTTCTGCCTTTCGACTACAATTTTATCTTCCGATTTAACCCCACCTGAAAATCTTCTCCCACTCTCGTTTCTCCTAAACAATATGAACATAAGGCTGTAGGCATGGAAAAACGTAACTTTAATTCTTTGGCTTTTTTTGCATCCTTCTTAACAAACACCAACTTTGCCAAGCGGTCAGCTCCCTGCCCGGTAATGCCGTTCACAAACAGAACAGTAGCTCTGGGATTAACCTGTTGTATTTTAAAACGAAACACTTCCCGCTCTGCCTGCGATACCAAATCACTCTTGGTAACCACCACTACATCGGCCATCTTCACCATAGGACCGGTTTTTAGAGGCGTGTTGATCCCGCTTAAATTATCCAAAACGCATATCGCAGGAACATCCTTTAAGTGAGGCGCACAACGGTTACACAATCCGGCACTCTCTGTCACCAAAAACTGAAAACCAAGACTCTCTGCCCACTGAAAACACTCTTCGATATTGGATACAAAATAATGATCGGGACATAGATTTCCGGCCAAACCTGTCTGGGCTGTGATTCCTGCCTTGTTATATTGTTCCTCATCTAACGCACTCAGGCAATCGAATTTAATCACTCCACATTGTTTTATCATATCAGGTACACTCTCAATCATTTTGATGATAACGGAGGTTTTTCCTGATGATGGCGGTCCTGCTATGGTTATAAGATTACTCATTTTTTTCTAGTGCTTAGTACATAATTTATTGTCTAATTGAGGAACTGCTTAATTGTATAATTGCTTTAAATTTCTGCATTCTGACTATTTAAGTGGCACACATTTAGCTTAAAAAGTTTCTCGCAAAGCCGCGAAGTCGCAAAGGAAAACGATGTATTTTCAATGTTACTTATTCTCTTTTACTCATTAATTACCATTGCCTTTTCTCACTGTGCATAGTGCATTGCCAAATTGAAAATCTGCCAAATTGCCTATTGGCTTAAATTTTTCTCCCCATTGAATATTTAAGTAACATACATTTTAGCTTAAAAAGTTTCTCGCAAAGCCGCGAAGTCGCAAAGGAAAACGATGTATTTTCAATGTTACTTATTCTCTTTTGCTCATTAATTACTATTGCCTTTTCTCACTGTGCATAGTGCATTGCCAAATTGAAAATCTGCCAAATTGCCTATTGGCTTAAATTTTTCTCCCCATTGAATATTTAAGGAACATACATTTTAGCTTAAAATTTTCTCGCAAAGCCGCGAAGTCGCAAAGGAAAAATACACTTATAGCACTACTTCATTAATCATTGAAAACCACCTCCTCTTTTGCCTTATCCCTTTCGCCTTCAGCCTATTTTCGCATAGTGCTAATTCGCCGAATTGTAGAATTGCCAAATTGATCGAAACTTTCGAACTTCTGCCTTCTGCCTTCTGCCTTCTGCCTATTTTAATATATCCTCATAAACTCCTCTCTAATCTCCTGCTTTAACCGGCCAATATCGTACTTGGCTAAAAAGTCCCAACCCAGCCATTTTACGGCATCAGGAAATTCAGATAAATCGACATCCGGGTGAGTCACCGGAAAATAACGTCCTTTTAAAACCTCGCCTGTTTCTTGATTAAACAAAAACTCCAATAATTCTTTGTGCTCCTCCATCTTCTTCTCTTTTACCAGAATAAAAACCGGACTGGCTATTGCACCATCTTCAGGCCATACTATTTGAGCTTTATCTGAATTAATGCGTTTTGCAAAAAAGTAAGGCATAATGTAAACGGCAGCACCATCTTCTTGATTCTTACCGATCATTTTTACCATCTCGGATGGATGTAATCCTTTTTTAATGTTTTTCGCCAAAGCTCTGATGGCATCAAAACCATGTTCCTTATAAAAAGGAAGCATAACAGCATTGCAAAAGAAATCATCTTCTCCTCGCATAATGATATCCTTCTCAAAAGCAGGATCTAATATATCATCCCAATTTTTGGGCATTGGGCGGTCACCTAACTTTTGTTTATCAACTACCATGATCAACATGTTGGCCGTATACATGGTGTAATGATTATTCACATCCGCGAAGCCTACCTTCTCCAAATAAGGATTTAAGGCATGAGGTGCATAAGTTTTAAAAACACCTTTATTAATAAATTTCTCTATAAAAGGTTTATGAAAGAAATTATTCACATCCGATGCCAAAACAATATCCGGCAATTCACTTTCATCCGACATTTCTTCCAGTAAGGGATAGAAAGACAACTCGTGATTCACATTCCCATCAAGCAGGTAATTCAGGCTTTCGAAAGTATCTTTATGCTCCTCAAAATGAGACTCAATATATTCTTTAAACGGATTGCGTAAACCACAAGGCAACATGGCCGAGAAATGCAAATTTTCCCATTCGGAGGTTGTTGCAAGTGTTTCATCGGATAAAGCCTGATTAATTAGCTTTAGAAAACCTTCTTGATGGATTTGATTGGACTTTAATAAGGTCGATAATTTTATAAAACGCCCCATTTTTTCGAGGGCTTCCGACTCGAGATAATTACCTAATCCTTTGGCTTTAAATACCTCCACAACAGACTCTCCTAATGCTGCGATCTCTGCTAAATTTTCATTTCCCGTAACTTTAATCATACCTTTTAAGTTTATGCGTTATTCATCAGCACACATAACGTACCGAAATTAAAGATCAACGCTAGCTTTCAAACTAATAAACTAATATTCTACACATTAAAAACCAGAAGCCCATAAGCCTCCATTTCAGCACCTACCTTTTGGTAAGTTTTCTCATTGAAATTCTACATTTCTGTGGGATTATCCAAATAAAAAAGCTCCAATAAAAAATTTCATTTGGAGCTTTTATAATCTATTCAATGACTTGTATAAATCCTAAAAACTTAGCCTCTAATGGTGAAATCGAATATCTTCCACGCTGCTATCAAGACTAAATTCTAAACGATCTTTTTAATACTTGGTAATCGCGGTCAGTTCTGAATAACCCATCAGTTTTCCTTTGCGATAGGTTTCGTTTTTCACAACTCCAACACCTTCAGAATACCATTCAACGGACTGAATGGTCATCGAAACAAATGATTTGGTAACCACATCCTGGGAGATTTTCACACACTTAAAAGTTCCGGCTTTGGTGGTAATGTCTTCTTCAGCTTCAACTTTTCTATTTTTTAATTCAACTGAAAAACTCATGTCCATAGGACCTCCGGAAATAATCATGTTAATCTTTCCATCTTTTAAAGACTGACCAACCGAGTATTTTGAGGGAATATCAATCTCATCAGTCTCTACTTTTACATCCATATTTTCGTAAGCCTTCATTTGCTCCTGATTTACAAATGAATTCATATCTAAATAAAAGGTATTTCCAACACATTTATACTTTGCATCCCCTTCGTGAACCATTTCATCTCCGGCATCAAAACTTTTAATATGCACGGTATAATGGGTACCCCCATCCTTTTCTTCAACATTAATTAATTCTTGAGTGGTTTTGCTTTCCTTTTGTCCTTTCTTATCGTAGGAAGTCAATTCCAATTTAGTCCCTTTCTCATGAGGAATATACACTTTACAGTTTTGAGCTTGTAAAATGGTTACTGCAAAAAGCAAAACCAATAAATAAAGTAGTTTTTTCATTTTAATAACAGTTTAAGGTTTAACTAAAACCAAAACTAATAAATATTTATGGCTTTTGTTTAGATGAATATTTATCAAATCGTTTTAGACTTTTGATAATATTTTTATCCTAAAACGGCAGCAATTCACGAACATAAAACATGCCTTAACTTTCAACTCATAAAATAGAACCAATCTATTTTTCTAGATGTCATGAATAATTTTCGGACGATATTCTTTTTAATAATTTGTGAAATAGGTACTTTTGCACCAAATTTTTGTAATTATTTAAACACTATAAAATAGATCAAACAGATGGCTACATTGAATATCAAGCCTGCATCAGAGTGTGCATACGATTGTATTTCACTAGGTGAAGTAATGTTAAGATTAGATCCGGGAGAGGGTCGTATCAGAACTGCTCGTTCTTTCAAAGCATGGGAAGGCGGCGGCGAGTACAACGTTTCTCGTGGTTTAAGAAGATGTTTTGGTAAAAGAACTGCTATTGTTACTGCTTTAGCCGATAACGAAGTGGGTGCTTTAGTTGAAGATTTCATCATGCAAGGTGGATTAGATACTCAATTCATCAAGTGGGTACCTTATGATGGATGTGGTCGTGAAGTTCGTAACGGATTAAACTTTACAGAAAGAGGTTTTGGTATTCGTGGTGCAAAAGGTGTTTCTGACCGTGGTAATACTGCTGCTTCTCAATTGAAACCAGGTGATATCGATTGGGAATACATCTTTGGTACATTAGGGGTACGTTGGATTCACACCGGTGGTATCTTTGCAGCTCTTTCTGAAAGCGCTGCTGAAGTGGTAATTGAGGCTGTAAAAATAGCTAAGAAATACGGTACGATCGTATCTTATGACTTAAACTACCGTCCTTCTTTATGGAAAGCTATTGGTGGTGAGAAAAAAGCTCAGGAAGTGAACCGTGAGATCGCTAAGTATGTAGACGTGATGATCGGTAACGAGGAAGATTTTACAGCTTGTTTAGGTCTTGAAATTGAAGGTAACGACGAAAACCTTAAAGAACTTGACTTAACAGGATATAAAAACATGATTAACAATGCCATTAAAGAGTTCCCTAACTTTAAAGTGATTGCAACTACTTTACGTACTGTTAAATCTGCAACTATCAACTCATGGGGTGCTATCTGTTACGCAGATGGTGAAATCCACGAAGCTCAACACAGAGAGGATTTAGAAATTATGGATCGCGTTGGTGGTGGTGATAGCTTTGCATCTGGATTAGTTTACGGTTTCATGGAGTTTAATAACGGTAAAGATGCTGTTGAGTACGGTGCTGCTCACGGTGCTTTAGCCATGACAACTCCTGGTGATACAACTATGGCTACTTTAGACGAAGTAAAGAAAATTATTGGTGGTGGTTCTGCTCGTGTAGACAGATAATCATTAAAAATGAGATATAAAAAAAATCCCGGTTGCCATGCAGTCGGGATTTTTTTTACTTAAAAAATAGAAAAACAAAATTCATTCAGCCAAAATTAGAACTAAGCAACATGCAACAAACTTTATAAAATTAAGTAACTTACTCCTAAAAACATGAATGAAAATAGAGACTCAAAGAAGGAACTTGAGATTCAAAAGAAAATAAGATCCACAGCAGGTTTATTACAAGAAAATGATACTGTTAAAACCTTACTAGAGTCATTAGCAGAAGGTGTTGTTATCATTAACGACAAAGGCCGTATTGTACTGATCAATAAAAGGTTTTCGGAAATGAGTGGCTATTCAAAAGAAGAGGTTCTCGGAGAAAGCCTTAATTTATTTATCAATAACAACTTACACGAAAGACACAATAAACACATAAAAGACTTTTTTGAAAACCCCAGAGTGCGGCCAATGGGAATTGGCATTGAACTTAATGCTAAAAAAAAGGACAACACGATATATCCGGTTGAAATAAGTCTTAGTCATTTAGAAACGGAATCCGAAGTATTAGGCATTGCGTTTATCACCGATATTTCGGAACGTAAAAAAGCGGTAGATGAACTAAACAGGCGAAACATAGAGTTGGATTCTTACGCGCATACAGTTGCCCATGACTTAAGCTCATCGTTAACAGGCATAATTGGATATAGCGAAATATTACTTGCCGATACAGACATAGAAAAAACCAAACACGATGAATATTTAAAATCTATTGCTATCAGTGGCAGAAAGATGAATTCAATCATTAAAGAACTCCTGATATTTGCCAGTATGAAAAAGGAGGATATTGAAATAAAGAAAATCATCATGAACGAAGTGGTAGAGTCAGCTTGTTATAGGTTAAAGTACCAAATCGAAAACAGTGAGTCGAAAATACTGATCAGTCAATTATTGAATTGTAAAAGCTATTCGGGATGGATTGAAGAAGTGTGGTACAATTTTATAAGCAATGCAATAAAATATGGAGACCCAAAATCTAACATTGAAATATACAGCACAAAGCAAGATGATGGCTACATTAAATATAGTGTAAAAGACTATGGCGATGGCATCAGCGATGAATTAAAGGAGATCATATTCGAAGAAAAATCATTACAAAAAGATAAATTGACGAAAGGGTTTGGTTTAGGCCTTTCCATAGTAAAAAAGATAATTGAAAAACTGGATGGCTTTGTTTCAGTTGAATCAGAAAAAGGGAAAGGATGTATTTTTAGTTTTTATCTTAAAGGTTAAACACAAAAAGGTATAATTCCCCCACAAAAAAATATTCGTTTTCAAATTTTAAAAAACGCCATGGCCTACGATGAGTATTTAGCAGAACGTATTAAAAGAGTTCTGAAGGATAAAAACACCGCATTTGTTGAAAAAAAGATGATGGGCGGCTTATGCTTTATGGTGGATGACAAAATGTGTGTAGGCATCACCAAAAACAATTTAATGGCTCGCATAGATCCAGATATTTACGAAGAAGCCCTCACCAAACCGGGATGCCAAGAAATGAATTTTACCGGTCGTCCCATGAAAGGCTTTGTCTTTATCGAACCGGAAGGAATTGACATGGATGAAGAACTGGAATATTGGATTCAGCTTTGCCTGGATTTTAATCCTAAAGCCAAGTCGAGTAAGAAAAAAAAGTAATTAATACTCCGAATTCACATTTAACTTTCCAGAAACAGGCTTATTCAGCTAATTGACTTGAAACAAGCCAGCTTCCATGAATTACTTTTAACATTTCTTGTAGAAGACAGCGTTTAACCACAAGTTTTTTTGAAGAATTTAGCCAACTAACAGGCTAACAGCTATGAGTTTTTTAAGAAAAATCTTGTAAATCCAATTAATCTTGTCTTAAAAGCAATTTACCTGAGCCAGCCTCCATTTAAAAAACAGTTTCCACTACATTTTATTTCAATAAAATTTAATTTTATTGAACTTCTATTTAATTTTATTTATTTTGATTTTAATTTCAATAACTTTACGCTTAGTTATTAGTCAAAATCAATTTACACATGAAGAAAAAGCTCCCAAATTCATGTCCAAGCTGCTCATCAGAACTGCAAGTTAGCAGTTTGCATTGCAATGCCTGCGACACAACCATTAATGGCTTATACAATCTACCTGCTATAACACTGTTAGATCCCAAGGAACAAGAATTCATTCTCAAATTCGTAATTAATAGTGGAAGCCTAAAAGTAATGGCCAAAGAACTCAACCTCAGCTACCCAACGGTAAGGAACATGCTGGATGAACTCATTAATAAAATCAAAAACCTACAAGAAAATGATCAAGAAACTATTTAACCCTTTCGAATTTATTGCAGGAGGAAAAGCCTTAATCATAGGGCTAATAATAATTCTGGCAACAGTCACAATCGGTTTTTATAGCAACACCCACTTTCCGGATATTATTTCGGTTAAAAAAGCCGGTGAATTCCCCTTTTCATACCTCATCATCCAAAGCTTTACAAACTGGCTTGTGGTATCAATCCTGTTTTATTTAGCCGCCATTATACTTTCCAAATCGAAGGTAAGAATCATCGATATATTTGGCACGCAAGCGTTAGCCAGAGCTCCTTATATATTGGGTGCACTCATCGGTTTTTCAGAATCCTTAAACAAGTTTAGCCAATACCTTTTATGGATGTCATTACAAGTAGGCGATCCGGTTGAAATAACATCCTTTGAAGCAATTATTGCCGTTACTTTAATCGTCTGTACGTTATTGTTAACCGTGTGGATGATCACGTTAATGCTAAATGCCTATAAAGTATCTGCCAACTTAAAGGGAGTTAAACTAACTGTGTCATTTATCATTGTATTTATCCTCGCTATGGTTATCACGGCCACTTTATCACAAATTATTTTAAACAGAATGCAAACCACATAAAAACATTCATAATGAAAAAAACACAAACAGGTTGGGTATTTATCATTACCCTTGGTGCACTTTCTATTTTTACTTTATTTCTGGAACAAGGAAAAGAAGTTAGTCCAATCGTTTTATCTGCATTTGCCTTTGTTTTATTAATGAGCTATAAACTTACCGTTAAAGCAGATGACGAAGGAGTTTCTTTCTCTATGGGAATAGGTCTCATTCGTAGAAAATTCAAATACGAAAATATCGAAGCTTGCAAAGTCATTCACTATTTTCCCATTGGCTATGGCATTCGCTTTAGACTGGGTTCGACACTTTATAATGTTTCCGGCACTAAAGCTATTGAATTAACAATAAAAGGTAAGAATCGAAAAGTGTGGATTGGCACTGCTCACCCAGACGAATTTGTAGACTACATCAATGCAAGAATAAAAGCTTAAAGAAAAAAATAGCATGAACAAATTGTTTATTCATGCTATTTACGTCTTTCTTAATTCACTTTTGAATATCCCATAACACGCTCTACTGTAAGCTTCGAACTAATCACTGCCATTGGCAACCCTGCACCCGGGATAGTAGAGGCTCCCACATAGAAAGTATTTTTAAATTCCTCATCGAAATTTTTAGGACGTAAAGCTCCTATTTGTAACATATCATGCGACAAACCTAGACCTGAACCGGCAAATAAATTAAATTGCTGCTCCCATTCTTTGGGTGTATATACCTTTCGAAACACCACTTTAGAGGACACATCTTCTCCTATTCGCTCTGAGAAATCTTTGAGTATACTATCAATAATTTCATCCTTATCGGACCAGTCTTTTTTGTAGAGTAGATTGGGAACCGGACAAACAAAAAACAGCGCTTCATGTCCTTCCGGCGCACACTCTTGGTTGTGTTTAGAAAGTACATTTACATAATAGTATGGTTTTTCTAAAGTACCTGGATTTTTCATGACATCACGAGAGTAATCTTCGTAATTATTACCCAGAAAGTAATTGTGATGCTCCACCTGAGGTAGTTTCGCATTAATCCCAATATAAAACGTGAGGTAGCCCATTGTCCAACTCATTTTCTTCAGTTTGGGCTCTGAAAACTTCTTACGTTTCAAAACCTTTCCTCTGAAATAAGCAGCATCACTGTTAATCACAAAAATATCCGCGTGATGTTTTCTTCCATTCTGATCTAACAAAGAAGACAATTCTCCACCCTGCTCTTCAAAACCAACAATCTCTGTATTGTATAAAAACGTAACACCTTTCTTCTTTAACTCATCCACCAGACCTTCAACAATTTTATACATCCCTCCTTTTACATTGTAATAGCCATTGTGCGTGAATTCTATGTGCGACAATAAGGTATAAATAGCATTGGTATCAAAAGGTGTACGACCTAAAAAGAAAGCAATTAAAGAAACAATTTGCCGAACTTCTTTCGACTTAAAATACTTTCCGGCCTGATTCCAGAATGACTTAAGCAATACCGGTAAATGTTTGGGATTTACCTGCATTAATGCTTTTACATAAGCAAATAAAGAATCAAAGTTTTGCTTGATGGCAACATCCACCGTATCGTTGTATAAAGATTCGCAATACTTTAAATAAGCTCGAAACTTATTTTCAAAATCAGGTTCTTTATCGGCAAATTGTTCTGCCAGCTTTTGTACATTCTTATACAAATAATAGTTCTGATTCTCACCCCTAAAATTCACCGTATACAAAGGATCTAACTCTACAAATTCAAAAGGCGTTTGTATTCCGCAATCCTGCATCAACTCATCAAATTCATAAGTCATACTAAAAAAACTAGGACCTGTATCAAAAGTAAATCCGCCTTCTTTAATTTGATTTAAACGCCCTCCGGCATTACTATTTTTCTCTAGAATTGTCACTTCAAATCCGCGCGAAGCCAATCGAAGTCCGGTTGATAAACCACCCAATCCGGCACCAACTATGATTACTTTTTTACTCATCTGTTTTATTTAATCGTTTAGGGCACAAATGATCTTTTGCCCATTTAAAATCAGGCTCTTCCGTTAAAGCTTGTTGACAAAAGAATTGCGCTCTTTTAGTATCTTCAATTTCTTTATAAGCAGTTACCAAGGTGGCTAAAAGATTAAGATAGTTCCAGTTATTCTTTTTCAGTTCCGGTTGACCATCAAATATTTCTAATGCTTGTAAATAATGCTTAATCCCTGCTTCTTTAGAACCTCCAAACACCATTGGCCGATAAAAATCAATATTTCCCAATTGAATATAACCTAAGAAATTATCATCTCTGCCCTTTACGGATGCTTTGGCATAATCTATACTTACGGGACCAATAAAAGGAGCTTTTAGCGGATAAAAATTCAACTCAAAACCAATAAAGGCGGCTTTGTAAGCCAATATCTCTTGTGGTGCAAAACCTTCTTTTTCCAAATAATCAATGTGATTAAGAGCCTTTTTCATATATGCTTTGGCTTCAACATTTCGGTTTTCAGCAATACACCAAGCCACATAACCATACTGATAATTAATCAATGATAAGCGATGCGCATTGGTCTTTTTTTCCTGGATCTCCATTTTATCCATAACAGTTTTCCAGCTTTGCATATCGCCCTTTACATAAGCATTGTAAATAGCTTTCTCATTCTGAGCCACAGCTACCCATGCGAAAAAACAAAATGCCAGAATTATGCTATACTTCTTCCCTTCCATACCAATTTTTTTGACCTCTCCAACATAATGGCATTTAGCATGACCTGAGCCATAAAAACTTGTTGCTGCAAAAACTGCATGCCATTTAAGCCAAACTTCTGCCTGCTTAATTTGGCAATCATTATTCGAATAATCAGAGTTAATAAGAGGACACTCACAAACCACTCCATTCCGAGAATAAATGCCGGGATAAAACCCAAACTTGTAAAACTCCAAAACAAAATGCCCAGAAGCCGGCTTCCTCCAAAAAACATAAAAACATTCTTCGAAAATCCGGCAATTGCCTCATCATAACCTTTGTACATGCGACAACTAATCCGCTCATCACCCAAATAACAACCAACCTTTGCCTTTACTTTCTTATAAAATTGTGCAATTCGAATGTCTTCAACCACCGATTCTTTAAATCGTTTGTGGGGTTGATATTTCCGATAAGCAACAGCATCAAACAACATGTACTGCCCATTAGCGGCAGCGTGAGCTTTAAAAGGCGAATAACGTACAAACACCAATGGCAATAAGGAAAGCAAAATATAATTCATGACAGGAACAGATTTTCGCTCAGCACTGGTCTTCATCACTTGCTTTGGAAAAACAGACAACAAACTGAGTTTTCGCTTTTGCATTTCACACAAGCTGGATTCAATGATATTGGTATTCAACAGCACATCTGCATCTATAAAGAGAAAATAATCTCCTTTTGCTACCTGAGCCAATTGATAACAGGCATAGTTTTTCCCCCGCCAACTTTCTTTCAAGCCATCTGATTGAAAGAGTTTTATCCGTTGATCTATTTTAGCAAAACTTTTAACAACATTGGCAGTACCATCGTTGGACTCATCATCAAAGACCAATATCTCAATGTTTTGATAACTTAAGTTTTGCAAACTATTCAATACTCCCGGTAAATTATCCTCCTCATTTCGCGCAGGAATTAGTATTGAAACCAAATTATTTCCCGGCCAATCTGCCTGTTTTAATCGCTGATGAAAAATGACGTTTAAGCAAACATTCAACAACTGAAGGCATAAAAAACCCAACACGGTATAGGTTAGAATTTGAATCATCTACGCTTTCATTTTTTGTTGATTAATACACTCGTGATAAAAACTATTGTATGCTTTTTCCAGACTCGCACAGCTTGTATCATGGCCTGAATAGGAACGGTAAAACACACTTAACTCAGGCTTTGCATTTGAAAAGTAATCAATCACATTTGCTACAAATACAACTTGCACTTGACTGTCTACCTTTTTTAGCAGGTATTCCACTCCCTTTTCAAATCGAATGTTTTGCTCATGCATGCTGTTTATTTTTCCTTGTGGAAACATGAATAACAGATTCCGTTTATCCTTTAGCTTTTCGGCAGCATAATTAAGACTAATGATGCTTTCCCTCGAACCTTTTTTAATTGAGAATCCACCCAAAAAACGAAAGAAAGAATGCCTTTGTAATTGCTCCTCCAGCATCATAAAAAACTGCCTGCGTTTAAAGACTTTTAAATTCAAATAATGAATCCAAAATCCATCCCACCACGAAATGTGATTAGCTAAAATCAACAATGCTTTATTCTCATCCATCAAACCGCCTTGCAGAGTCACCTTCTGAAATTTACGTTTTAGCATTATCAAAGTGTAATACTTAAAGAAAACTTTGTACACGATATGGTGCTGAGCTTTTATCATACATACTGGATAAAAAGCAATAAGAATAAGAATGTAAATTGACTGGACAATAACACTGCGGCTAAGGAATTTTGAAGCTTCACCTTTGATGCAAACAGTAAACCAAACAATACAAGCGAAATAAGAAACCAGGCAACATAATTCTGCACCGGAATACTAGTTGTTTTCCAATACCACATATCCATAAAGGCTGCCACATGTTCCAAAACTAAATCATAAATCACCATCAGCCCTGCTCCCAAGAATGATTTAATTAACCAATGAACCTTTATTTTATGAATGACAACTCCAATGCAATAAATTAAGAACAGCCAGTTTACCCCGATCATTAAGGGTGTACCCAAGACTTTAAAGCCCAATCCATCACCATAATTATAATTACCAAAAATAAGACCTGTATTAACGCCCAACAATTCAACTCCAAAACCTAAAAGATAAATCAATAGAAAAACGCCCAACTCCTTTCGGGTATAATTTTCATGATAAACAGCTAACAGATACAAGCACAACAACAATGAATAGGCTGTAAGACTTTGAAATATATCTTGCGATATCTTCAATCCAAAACCAACTACACCAACGATATAAAAGACAACTACAAATCGCTTCACTTCTCGTAATGGAATTTTGTTTTTAGGATACCACATAAGACTAAATCAGACGCAGTTTATACAAAGTCATCACTTTAAAAATGGTCAGGTATTTCAATCCATTAGAAATGCGAATTCGTTCACTTAAAATGGCTTTTGGAGAAGTTCGTTTAATCTTCATAAATAAACGGTAGTAATAAAAATAAGCCAAAGCCACCGCTAGTTTAGAACGACCGGGTAACCCTTTCACGCCTTTATAAGCTTCTTTAAAATCGGCTTCGATAGAGTCTTCAATAATCTGCTTCGAATTTGCATTAAATTCTGCATGCATCAACTCCGGAAAATAATTTCGTCCCAATTGATGAACATCAGCCTTTAAATCCCTTAGAAAATTCACTTTTTGAAAGGCTGAACCTAAACGTTGAGCAGGCTCCTTTAATTCATCAAACAACACATTGTTACCATTGCAAAAAATACGCAAACACATTAATCCCACTACATCAGCAGATCCATAAATATAGGCTTGTATTTCTTCTTTGGAAGAATATTCTGTTTTTGAAATATCGGCTCGCATACTGGCCATAAAAGCATCAATGTAAACTTGATCAATTTGGTATTTCTTTACTGTATCGGCAAAGCATATTAAAAGAGGATTTGTACTGATGCCCTTTTCCAAGGCATAGTTTAAATCTTCGTATAACTTATCCAAAAGAAAGGCCTTATCGTAGCCATGAAAAGAATCTACAATTTCATCGGCAATTCTTACAAAACCATAAGTTGCATAAATGGCATTGCGCTTTTCTTTTTCCAACAATGATGTCGCTAAAGAAAAGGATGTACTATATTTCTTTGTAAAAAGACCAGAAACATTAAAACTGCATTTCCTGTAAAAGTCTAAATTCATAATTTAAGGCTTTAGAACTGAGGTTTAGATTACAATACCCATTAAATTAGTAATAATTTCAATGTATTCACATCCAAAATCTTACAAAAATCTGTTTATAATTTGCTTAACAATTGATGTATTGTGTTTTCTAGCTTTAAAGGTGATTGAGAGGGTGCAAATCGATTGATCACTTGACCATCTTGATCTATAAGAAACTTCGTAAAATTCCATTTGATACGTTTACCAAATGTTCCTTTAATTTCTTTCTTCAAATATTTAAAAACCGGATGTGTATTGCTGCCATTTACATCAACTTTCTCGGTTAACATAAAGCTCACTCCATAATTAAGTTCACACAGTTCTTTCATCTGTGAATTAGAAACAGGCTCTTGACTTAAAAATTGATTGCATGGAAAACCGATAATTTCAAATCCTTCCTTCTGATACTTCTCATATAGCTGCTGCAACTCTTTAAACTGGTATGCAAATCCACATTTTGTAGCTGTATTCACGATTAAAATCACTTTACCCTTATAATCTAACAGTTGTACTTCTTCTCCACTGGATTTTTTAAAGCTTAAATCATATATTCCTTTGTCCATATCTCAAACATTAAAAAGTGGTGTTCTAAGGAGTAAACCAAACAGATATGTTTTTTGTTTAATTAAATATGGAATATTTTAAACAACTAGATGTAAAAACAGAAGTATCATTCTTTTGGCTTCGTAGAGATTTGCGCATTGATGACAATGCAGGGTTACACCATGCACTAAAAGAAGATAAGACAATCATATTGGTCTTTATTTTTGATCCAAATATTACAGATGAACTTCCTGCTAATGATGCTCGCATCACATTCATTTATGAGCGCTTACTAGACTTAAACCAGCAACTTAAAGAATTCCAAAGCGCTCTATTAATTCTTCAGGGAGATCCGCTTGAAGTATGGAAATTGCTGAGCGAAACTTACAAGATTAAAAAAGTCTATTGCAATAAAGATTACGAACCTTATGCCCTTAAAAGAGATCAGCAAATAAAGCATCTGCTAATTGATAAAGGCATTGAACTAACATGTTTTCAAGATCATTTAATTTTTGAGCCCGGAGAAATCTTAAGCCAAAACAACGAGCCTTATACGGTTTATACCCCATTTAAAAACAAATGGCTTTCTAACTTAAATTCCATAGACTTTAAGCCATACTCAAATCCGCAATTAAGCAATTTTCATAAATTTAATGCAGAGTTACCATCGCTGAAATCATTAGGCTTTAGCACTTCTCTAATTAAGGTAAAGGACTATAAGCTCATGAATATAAACAACTATCATAGCAAACGTGACTATCCGGCGCTGAATGCCACCACCAACCTTGGTCCGCATTTAAGGTTTGGTACCATTGGAATTAGAAAGTTGATTTCAGAAACGAAAAACCAATCACCCACCTTCTTAAATGAACTTATCTGGCGGGAATTCTTCATTCATATCCTGGTGCATTTTCCTAATGTGGTTTCTGACAATTTCCGCCGAAAATATGATAACATTCAATGGCGAAATAATGAACAAGAATTTGAAGCCTGGTGCAATGGTAAAACCGGATACCCTCTGGTTGATGCAGGAATGAGAGAACTCAACACTACCGGATACATGCACAACCGGGTTCGCATGATAACAGCCGGCTTTTTATGCAAACATTTATTGATTGATTGGCGCTGGGGCGAAGCTTATTTTGCTAAAAAACTGTTGGATTACGAACTGGCTTCAAACAATGGAAACTGGCAATGGGCAGCCGGAACTGGGTGTGATGCAGCTCCCTACTTTAGAATCTTTAATCCCATTACCCAACAACAAAAGTTTGATAAGAATTTTGATTACATCAAAAGATGGGTGCCGGAATTTGGAACACCTGATTACCCACCAGAAATCGTTGAGCATAAATTTGCAAGAGAGCGAGCGTTGAGCATGTACAAAAAGGCAATTCTTTAGATTACGAAATGTTAGTGTGAAATTTGAAAATGGAGCAATTAGAAAATCGTTAGTTTGTACTCTTAAGACAAAAGACAGGAATATTATAAGAAATGATAATTTACTTCGGTATAAAAGCTCCATCTGCTGCATTAACTTTGATTATTTAATAGGAAAAACCTAGAGCACATATTAAGAACAGCAGATCA
>QKJP01000050.1 GCA_003249255.1 Bacteroidales bacterium | reverse complement strand
TTTGTTTGAAGTTGTAAAGAGTTAATTAGTATAATATTAACAATACAAATGATGACGTAACAAAAATATGTTGTTCTAAAATCAATAGGAAACATACGATTATGTTTTAGTGGCTAATTTATCTAATGTGAAACAGTTGGTGTGCTAAACATGTTTTACCTATCTAATTTAATTATTTTATTTACGGTTATGGCGAGGTGTGTGTGCTTATTTCTAACGCATGGTTTATGTGCTTATTAGGTTTACTGGTTGTTTAGTTGGAGGATGCTTGTATTTTAATGGCTAAGACACTTTCTAGTATTACGGTAGAAAGAATGATTAACCCACCAATTATGGCACTTGAGGTAGGAAATTCATTTAAAAAAACGATGCCAATAAGGATGCCATAGATGGGTTGCGAGCTGCTCATGATGCTTACCGAGGTGGTGGAGAAGTTTTTAAAACTGTAGATAAACCAGGTGTGTCCAATGGCGGTTGTTAATAACGATAATAAAAGAATAGCGGGTAGTTGATTGTCTATTTGTGTTACGTCGTATAATACGTATGTTGGCGAGAGAAAAATAGCAACAATAAGTAATTGGTAAAACATGATCACGGAGCCGTTATAGTCTACAATTCTTGATTTTGTAATGATATTACGTAATGAATAAAGCACTGCGGAAATCACCCCAAAGAGTACGGCTTTAGAATGGTCGTTTTCAAAATCAAAATGAGGCACAAGGAAGTAAATACCTACCAAGACCGATGCTCCTAAAAGAATTTGAGCTTTATGAAATTTTGTTTTTAGTAGTATAGGTTCCAAAAAGGATGTGATGATTGGGAATGTGAAAAGTGAAATCATCCCAATGGCAATGTTAGAAAGTATTAAGGCGTAAAAATAAGTGATCCAGTGTAAGCCGAGAAGTACACCACTTAAAAGCATTACGCCTCTATCTTTCTTTTTAATTTTAAAATCGAAGTTATTCCATTTGCAATACAGAAAGATTAAAACACTTGCTATGATTGACCTTAAGGCGATTATCATAGGGACAGGCAAATCAATGTACCTGGCTAACGCTCCCGAAGTGCTCATAAAAATGATGGCAATATTTAGTTCGATAATCCTTCTTACATTAGTGTTCATTACTGTAATTTCAAATAATTATTATCATTTTGTTTTATAGGTTGTTTGGTTATGTGGAAGCCATAAAGCTAATGTCAGCAATAACACAGCATGGTTTTGCTTAGAATATAATTGGTTATCTATTTTTATTGGCATCTCTAGGGTAGGGTTGCGTTTTTGTGTTAAGCGCCTTCAAAAGTAATGTTTATATCTCTTACATGTCTTATAAAACATCATATTCAAGGGGGTAAAGTAGTAAATATGCGTTAGGAGAGCTGAGGTGTGTAACTAGTTGTTATGTGTTTGTTATACGGATAATTCCCCGTTTGAATCCTGATTAGTCAAGGATAAAGCTGTATCCATTACATTGTAAGGTAGGGTGAAAAAGAAGGTTGATCCTTTGTCTTGTTCGCTTTTTACACCTATTTGTCCTTGGTGTTTTTCAATAAACTCTTTACAAAGTATTAAACCAAGACCAGTGCCTTTTTCGTTTTGAGTGCCAGGTGTTGATTCGAGTGTGTTGAGACTAAATAGCTTGTCGATAGCGTCTTGGGATAAACCAACACCAGTGTCGTGTATGGCTATTTCGAGGGTGTTATTATTCACTTCTCTAGTAATATGGATGTAGCCGTTATTGGGTGTGAATTTTATGGCGTTCGAAATTAGATTCCTCAAAATGGTGTTAAGCATTGCCTTGTCAGCATTTATGAACATCGTGCCACTAGTTACATCTACAATGGTTATCGCTTTTTGGTTTGCAATGCCAGTATAGAATTGTACATTCTCTGTTATCAATGCGTTGATGTCAATGTCTTGTGGTTTGAAAGTGGTTCGCCCTGTTTGAGATAAAGCCCATTCCATTAAATTAGATAATAAGGTCATGGCTTGATGGGCTGAATTGCTAATGATGTTAGCATAAATCTCTATGCTCTGTTGGTCTTTATTTTTCACCTGCTCGTTTAGTATGCTGCTGTACCCAATAATTGCATTAAAAGGGCTTTTTAGATCGTGGGCTATGATTGAAAATAGTTTGTCTTTAGTGGCATTTAGGTCTTTTAGTTGTAACCCATTTCTTATTAATGCTTGTTCTATTTTTTTACGTTCAGAGATGTCTCTAGATACTCCATGGTAACCAGTGATGGTGTTGTTTTGGTCGTAGTAAGCTGTTGCTGTGGCTTCAATCCACACCCAACTGCCATCTTTGCATATTTGTTCCATCTCATAAATGGCAGGAGGTAACTTTTCTCCAAGAGCAATTTTTGACATGCGTTTTTCATTTGCAGCTCTAAGCATTTCAATGCCTTCGGGTTTTAGATTAGCCCATAGGGAAGTGCCTATTACCTCCTCCGTTTCAAAACCTCTTATGCGCTTATCAGCAGGACTGATGTAGGTAACGATAAAGTTTTTATCTAAGTGCCAAATGATGTCGCTCGAATTTTCTGTGATGTGTCTAAATTTCTCCTCACTCTTTTGTAATTCTTGATTTTTAAGGTTTAGGTTTTCTGTTTTTTTTCTTATTTGTATGCGAAGTGATCGG
>QKJP01000065.1 GCA_003249255.1 Bacteroidales bacterium | reverse complement strand
AGATTAGGCTTAACCGTTTTAAGCGATTCTCACAAAAAAATAAACCCACTCGCAAGTGGGTTATTCTTTATTTATCTTTCTGGCCAATCGATGGTTTCGTCATCTAGCCATTTAGGGCCAATCTGTATGGATTCAACCACGTTGCCATCCACCCAGATATTAATATTTTCTTCTTCAAAAGTAAACAACTCTTTACCTTCAAATCCTTCAGATGCTAAATCTTCGTGTTCGTAATCACCCATTTTAGCGTCTTTGATAGCTTTCAGTAATTCGTCTTTTGTAATACCCACCTTAATGGTGTTGTACAAAACAAATTTATCACTCTCAAAAGAGATTTCAGTTAATCTGAAATCCTCTTCTTTGTCGTACGAAATTGAAATTCCAAGTTCATCGTAGTAAAGTACGTTGGCTTTACCTCCTTCACCGTAGTCTTGCACTTCTGTTTCATCAGGATCACCTAGGTAGTTAGAAGCTTCGTGCTCTTCCATCCCGAATTTGATGCTGCCGAATCCGATGCCCGGCAAAATGGCTTTTGGTTTCATTTTTTATTGAAAATTTTAATTAAGTAATGGGGTAAAGATATTAAAATCTAAAAAAAAACAACAGTCTAACGAAAAATTGATCACAAAAAGCTTGCAAAACCCTCAAAACATGACACTTATACTACCTCTGCTTATGGGTCGATTTCAAGTTTTTAAGTATTTTAAACCCCCTATCCACGTCATCATCGTTCACAATGATGGTAAATTCATTGGTTGTAGAAATTACTTCTTTAATATTGACCCCTTCCCAAGCAATGGCTTTTAGTATATGATAATAAAAACCAGTCACTTGCACATTACTTTCTGGTAATTTAAGTGTGATGGCCGATAATTCATTTTGTTTAAAGAGACACTGTTCTTTTCTAAACCCCTCTTCCACAGTAGCTTCCAAAGAGGAGCTAACCACTAAGTTTCACCCAAGTGTAAAATATGTCTTGATGAGAACTTAATTCCTGCATGACTTTAGCGTGACATTTAAAAATATCGGAACTATTCTTATAGGTATAATCGGTTAGATTAGAGCGTACTATAATATCACCCAAGGTTTCTAATAACTTCTGCAGATTTCTATTCAGTGAAAAATTTAACTGCGGAGCAAGTCTATTTAGCGCCATTACAATAGCACCTTCCTTTACTTCCTTACCTGTTTGCTTTTCAACCATGGGGTGAATTTGCCTTGCTAAGGAAGAGATATTTATTAATCCCTCACAAAGAGCTTCGGCAACAAAAGGTTTTACTTGAATAATGGATTCAACGGCTTGACTTACTGTTTTCATAATACTGACTTATAGCGTTATAGCATTGTCGCAAACTCAAAAATGGGTTTGATGGGGTAAATATACATAACGTTAAAGATTTAACACTGTGTTGTAAAGAAGTTTTTTTTGTGTGTTATATTTTTTGCAACTGATTTATTTAATAATTTTGACCAAGAATTTGATTGAATTAATATGATAGATTTTAATCTGAGAGGCTCGATAGTGGCAATTGTAACACCATTTAAAGCCAATGGAGATATTGATTTTGAAGCCTATGATAGGTTGGTGGAATGGCATATTACCAATGGTGCTGATGGCATCGTAGTGATAGGTACTACTGGCGAAACACCAGCTTTAAATGTGGATGAAGACGCTTTAATGATTGAGCGTACCGTAAGAAGGGTGGACGGTCGTGTGTCGGTAATCGCTGGCACCGGTTCCAACTCAACACAAGAGTGTGTAGAATACTCTAAAAAGGCAGAGTCACTAGGTGTGGATGCTATTTTGGTTGTTGGTCCTTATTACAACAAACCCACCAACAAAGGGATGTATTTGCATTTTTCAACCGTTGCTAAAGCAGTTGATGTGCCTATTATCTTATACAACGTGCCGTCTCGTACGGGTTCTAAAATAGCCATTGATGTAGTGATTCAGTTGGCCAATGACTTTGAGAATATCGTTGGTATTAAAGATGCTACAGGAGATTTAACTGTTGCAGCTGAATTATTGGCTCGCAGACCCAAAGGCTTTAAAGTATATAGTGGAGATGATTTTTTATCTGCCAGCATGAACTTATTAGGTGCTGATGGATGTATATCGGTGGTTGCTAACGTGATACCAGCTCAGTTTAAAGCATTAATGGAAGCTTCGTTAAATGGTGATGTGAAATCAACCAACGAGCTGTTTTATAAGTATCTAAATTTGATGCATGTGATGTTTGTGGAATCAAACCCAATGCCTGTTAAAACAGCATTGGCTCAAATGGGACTCATCGAAGAAAGTTTTAGATCGCCCATGTGTACCATGGAAGATGTGAACAAAGCAAAAGTAATGAGTGAACTAAAAAGATTAGAGATTATATAGACATGCCGTACAGTGTATAATTCTTAAGGGACTGCGGGGTGCAAATGTGTCGATTAATCGCCAATGTTGCTGCGGGTGAATATGCTCGCATACCTCTAAAACCCTTATGAATTATACATATTGTTACCATGCGTTAATTGTTTCTATTAATTAGGTTTACAATCACTTTTGTCATTGTGTCTTTCTCGTCCGGCTTGCTTACTGCAATCATTAAAGTCAATGCGACTAAAGTATTATCTGCAATTCTCTTTTTCCCATTGCTATTGAATAGAATGCCATTCCGTTCCAAAAAGTAAAGGAATAGAAATGCAGCAATTCGCTTGTTCCCATCAGAAAACGAATGATTCTTTGTAATGAAATACAATAAATTCGCAGCTTTCTCCTCAATACTTGGATATAAATCATTTCCTCCGAATGTCTGGTAAACTGTTGCTATCGAACTTTTAAATGATTCATCTTTTTCTCGTCCAAATAAATCACTATTTCCATGAGCTTTTTTTGCTATAAAAATTTGCCTAATGGCTTCATCGTAAGTTAGTTGAAATATTTCTTTTCCTGATGTATCCTTGATTTCAAGTCTCTGATAATCATATTGGTCTAAAATATCTAAAGCATATGCATAATCAGAAATTATTTTAAGAAGCCCGATGCTTTCTTTGCTAGTTAGAGCTTTATAATTCAGAACATTTCCTAATATTTTAACCGATTCTTGAAGTTCTTTTAATTGCTCATTTTGTTGAGACAATCTTTTCTCATTTAATGCGTATCCTTTTATTAAATAGTCTTTTAGAATACTATTTGCCCAAATCCTAAATTGAGTGCCCCTTTGGGATTTAATTCTATATCCAACTGAAATTACAACATCCAAATTAAAGTAATCTACTTGATAGGTTTTACCATCCAAGGCAGTTGTTGCATTTTTTGCAACAACTGATTCTCTTTCTAGCTCTCTCTCCTTAAATATATTATTTACATGTCTAGATATCACAGACTTATCTCGCTCGAATAAATCTACCATTTGTTTTAAACTCAACCAAACAGTTTCATTATCCAACTGTACGTATATTTCTGTTTTTCCGTCTTCTGCTTGGTATATTCTAATATTTGAGTTATTCATTATTCAAAATTTTCATAAATATACAAATCTTAATTATGACAATGATTTTAGATGCAGGAAGTTTCTTTTAATGTATGGTAAAATACCTATAAAAGAAAAAGCAGCCTAGAGCTGCTTTTTCTTTTATACACCGCCGTCCCGACTATATGAACTAACTCAAAACAAAAGAGTGTATCCATTGGCCAGGGGCAAGCCTTTC
>QKJP01000026.1 GCA_003249255.1 Bacteroidales bacterium | reverse complement strand
TTAAGCTGGTTCATGGTGCTTGAGCAAGTCAAAGGAAAGACTGATAAAGTCAAGGAGTTTGCAGTAGCTGCACTAGTGTCAACTAGTGCGTGGGAACTATTTAAGAATATACCCCTAAATCATATCTAACTTAGAATATAGCCTCAAGGAACTAATCTTCTTTATTATTTATTGATTTGCTCTAATAATGCAGGAATTGTTTTAGCAACACCAACACCCGGTAATTTTACAGGCGCTGCAACTTCTGCTAAGAATGTACCATTCACTTCACCTTTTTTGTAAGTCGTAAAGCCTACGCGGTATAATCCTGCTGATAACGCTTTTAAAGGATTACTTGCCTCACTTTCGTAACGCAATAAAGAGTTATACATTTTTCCACCTCCATTCTCAGGCATTTCACTGCTATCATCATTTTTTGCTAAGGTTGTCCATTCAGCTTTTAAAGCAGCATCTTCTGAGATTTCTTCTTTTTTTACGATTGAAGATTTTTCTAAAGTAATGTAAGTATCAAAATAGTCTTTCGAATCTTTGTTATCTAAATAAGATTGCGCCTCAATAGCATTTTTTATTTTTGTTGACCCAACAGGAGACATCATACGAACTCCTAACTCCGGAGCCACAGCAGGAATCCAAACATAAATGTAGTAGAATTTTTTTCCCTCTTTTACTTCATCTTCATTCCCTTGAGCAGCATAGCCTAAATAAGAAACAACATCAGTGTAAGGTACTGCAACTTCTTTTGGACCAACTTTTTTTTGTAATTGAACTATTAAATTTCCCAATTTTTTGTGCACTAACAAAACAAACTGAAAGTACCATTAATAAAATCACACTTGAAGCTTTAATTAAATTTTTCATTTGATTTTCATAATATAAGTTGGTTCCGTTTTTTTAAGTGGGTTCTGGTCTCCACTATCGTTGAGTATTTTTTAGTTCCTCTTTTTAAAACTAGACAAAATATATTAGAAAACAAGAAAATATGACATTAGGGAATTAATAAAAATCAGCAGGTTAAAAACTCAACTAAGACAAAAAAACCTGCTATAAGCAGGTTTTCTATCATAAGGACAAATAAACTCTAAATAATAGTAATGGCTTCTAATAGAATCCATCCGGTATTTCCATCTGCAATTTCAATTTCACACCAATCTCCCAGAGTTGTTAATAGTTTAACTTTTATACCTTCGTGCAATATAAATAGTTCAGTTCCATTGGTATCAGGTGAACTTTTTACGGTTAAGGATGGACTTATAACAATGGCATGCTCTCTAACCAATAAATGTTCTTTTTGATAGTAGGAGAAAGTAAAACTTAATCCCATTAATAGAACAAAAACTATCCCTAAATAGAATCCTATCTTCTTGACCACCGCACTATTGGAATAGATAAAGGCTGACAAACCAACTAAAACCAACAAAAAGAATATTAATCCATAATAGGCCCATCCATCAGAGGTGGATTTATTTCGAAGTGATTTAACCCATTTTGCAACAACAAAATTTTCTACTACGTCAATTTTATCAGCCGTTTGACTGTACGCTAAATCTAAATTGTATTTAATATCAGCATCCTGAGGTTTGAGCAATAAAGCACGTTCATAGTTAATGATCGCATCAACCAATGACCCATTTTTATAATATGCATTTCCTAAATTAAAATACAGTTCTGCACTTTCCATATCTGAAACCAGGATATCTTCATAAGCTTGAATAGCTTCATCATATTTCCCTTCACCATATTGCTTATTGGCATATTCAAAACGATCATCTGCCATTGCAGTAAAAGACAGAGAAAAAACTAATAATCCTAATAATACCTTTTTCATTTTCCTCTCTTAATGTTATTCTCTAACTGACTAATATTTCCAATTGCTCGACTAAACAACTTCTCCATCTCATCGCTACCGGATGAAGGTGCGTATCGGGCAAATTCACACGTATCTAAGATCTCTATAAAAGTATTGATGGCTTCTTGCTCAACATCTTTTTGCTGCAATACTTCGCTAATATTATCTTTTGAAAGCTCACTCAATGGTAAATTTAATTTATCACTCATATAACCCCATAATGCACGAGACACTTCCTGATAGAAAGCTTCTTTATGAGCAGCTTTTAATTCATGAGCAGCAACTTTAAGTCGTTTTTGAGCCAGTTTATTCGCACGTTTATTTTTAGCTAAAGAGATGTTTTCATTCTCCAAAAGACGTTTTCTGTTAAGAACATATACCAATACAAAGATGAATACAGGGAATAAGATACTGATGTAAAACATTAAACTACCAAAGAAGAACTTGCCTTTAGGATGAAGTCCAGTCCCGATTAATTTAATATGACGAATATCTTTACCTACATATTTGACACTTTCTTTGTTTGTTGCAGATCGAACAACTGTACCGGAGGCACCACTATTTTCACCTGCACCCTTTTCTACATTAATGGTAAATGGCCCTTGTTGACGGGTCATAAACTTTCCGGCCTTTACATCAAAATAGGTAAACTCGATTTGAGGAATTGTAAACTCGCCGGCATAACGTGGAATGATAAGATATTCAAATATTTTGGATCCTTTCAAACCAGTTGCTGTGGTTTTAATATTATTGGTCACCTTAGCATCAAAGGCATCAAAATCTGATGAAAAAGAAACATTAGGTTCGTCAACGAACTTTAAGTTTCCTGAACCCGAGATTTCCACCTTCAAAGTAATCCCATCATTAACACTCACATTGCTTTTTGAGACGCTAGCATTCATTGTCATCTCACCTACTCCTCCTGAAAAATTAGCAGGTTGATTTCCGGGCAATGGCTTTACATTAATAGTAAAAGGTTTTGATTTTACACGTTGTTTAACCAAACGATAACCTGAATCGAAAAAATCATCAAATAAACTTCGTGAACGTCGGGCTGTACGCTGGCGAACCATGAATTCGATTTCGGTGGGTTCAACTTTAAGTTGGCCGCTCTTTTGAGGAAAAACAAGCATTTCTTCATAAATACCAACATTATAGGCTTTATTATTTACAATCTCTTGTGACCATTGAATATTTTGCCCACCATTAAGTTCTTGCTTGATAAAAGCAGCCATTTCCGGATGTTTAATATCAGAAAGGCTTTCAAGCGGAACATTGGTATAAATTTTAGTGGTTAATAACAAAGATTCACCTTGATATACATTTCGTTTGGAAGGGATCACTGTAATGAATAAACCTTCACTTTCGGCTACCTCTGAGGAGGTTGCCGAGCCTTGGTTAGAACTTGAAGATGGAGCATTTGCACCACCCTTTAAAACATTAATTGAAAGCGCATTGGATTGTACTTTTTCATTACCCACAGTAATAGTAGCCGGCGGAATTGTATGGGTACCTTCTTTTAAAGCTTTCAGAACATAAGTAAAGGAATAATTTATTTCCCTGGTTACTTTCCCATTTATAATAGAAGTAGATTGCGAAAATGAGGTGGAAGGCCCCATTAAAATCTGAAAGTTTTCCATGGAAGGAAGCCGTATGTCACCACCTTCTTTGTTTAAGGTATAGACCACATTAAACTTATCACCTTCAGACACCACCTGCTGTGTTTTGGCCTGAAAGATAGTTTCCTGGGCAAAAACACCACAAAGTGTATTGAATATTACTAAAAGTGTAACGAAGATTTTCTTCATAATTTATACAATTCTTTAAAACCTATAGAAAAGTTAAACTTACCAATTTTTATCAGACTTTTGTTGTTGGGCAGCCTTCGCCTTTTGTAATTTTTCCTGAAGGGCGTTTTCATCCTGTTGAATCGCATTTAATAAACGCTGCGCTTCTTCTTCAGACATTTGGTCTTTGGGACGCTGTTGTTGATTTTGATTTTGTTTAGGAGGATTATCTTGTTTATCCTCCTTATCAGGTACACCGTCATTATCAGAATCTAAATCACGATAATCAGGCGTTCCATCACCATCGGTATCCTTTGGCTGATTAGGATTATCTCCTGCCTCTTCACTATCCGGACGGCCGTCGTTATCTGAGTCTGCATCTTCATGATCCGGGATTCCATCTCCATCGGTATCTTGTTGATCTGATTTTTGACCTTGATTATTCTCTTTCTCTTTTTCATCAGGAATACCATCTTTATCAGAGTCCTTTTGATTTTGGTTCTGATTCTGCTGATTCTGATTCTGGTTTTGATCCTGATTCTGCTGGTTCTGATCTTGATTTTGATTTTGTTGTTGCTGTTGTTTGTCCAACATCTTTTGAGCAGCAATTAAATTATACCGGGTATCATTATCCGCAGGATTATTTCGCAAGCCATTTTTGTAGGCATCGATTCCCTTTTCAATTTCTTGTTGAGCCAAAAAGCAATTTCCAAGGTTGTGATAAACTGCTGATTTTTGCTCTGGAGTTAAGGGTTGATTAATTAAAGATTCGAATTGCTTTTGAGCTTCAGGGTACTTTTTTTGTTTAAATAAAGCATCTCCAATATTAAATTGAGCTTCGAAAGAATCCGGTTTTTTTTCTAAAGCTTCACGGTATTTAATTTCAGACTCTAAATAATTTTCTTCGTGAAACTCACTTGTCCCTTTACGAATGTATTTTCTTTCTTTTTGAGCTTGTAAAGAAACATTCACAAAGATGATTGCCGATATTAATAAGATGTACTTCATAACTTGTCTTTAAAAACACTTATTGTTTTTTCTTCTTTACCTCAAAAATATTAATGTGACCAAAGTGTTTATTCTTCCGATCTAAAATTAATAACTCAATAAGGATCAATAAGAAGGCAAATGCAGCAAAATATTGAAATTGATCATCATAATCGGTATAAGTTTTTGCTTCGAACTCACTTTTCTCCAATTCACTTAACTCATCTACCAAACTATTAATACCATTACGGATATTATTAGCCGGAATATAGGCTCCACTACCCGCAATTGCAATTTCCTGAAGCATTTGCTCATTTAACCTTGAAATCACCACATTACCGGTTTTATCTTTCAGGAAATCGTTAGAACGACCGTCTTTAACAGGAATAGGTGCCCCTTTGGGTAATCCCATACCGACCGTAAAAACCTGTATTCCTCGATTAGCAGCCTCTGTTGCAGCTGCAATGGCATCATCTTCATGGTTTTCACCATCGGTAATAATGATGATCGCTCGATTTACATCTTCTTGACTCGTAAAAGAATCCATGGACTGATAGATGGCATCACCAATAGCAGTTCCTTGCGTCCCAACCATATCGGTATTAATGGTGTTTAGAAACATTTTGGCTGAAGGATAATCTGTGGTCATAGGTAACTGCACATAGGCTTGACCTGCGAAAACAACTAAACCAATCCGATCATTTTGCAATTTATCCACTAAGCGATCAATGGCTCTTTTGGCTCGCTCTAAACGATTCGGTGCAATATCTTGTGCCATCATACTGTTTGAAACATCTAAGGCAATGACTAGCTCAATTCCTTTTCGTTTTACGGTTTGTATCTTGGTTCCAAATTGTGGTGCCGACATGGTTAGAATCAGGGCCACCAAAGCCACCAACAAAAAATAGAATTTAATGCTAGGCCGTTTATAGGAAACACTTGGCATTAAATGATCCAGCAATTCCAAGTTTCCAAAAGCCTGAAGGGCTTTTTTTCGTTGCCGTTTAAAAAACAAATGAACAACAATTAAAACAGGTATAACTGCCAGAAAGTATAGAAAATCCGGGTGTTCAAATCTGAAAAATCCCATATTAATTCAATTTAAGGTTTTAAATGAACCTATGGTAGGTTCCTAAATACAGTGTTTCTTAAAAAGATTTCAAGTAACAAGAACAAGCAAGCTAATGCTGCAAAGATCCAAAACTCTTCTTTACGCTTGGTATATTCCCGTACCTCGATACGTGTCTTTTCCATTTGATCAATTTCAGCATAGATTTGCTCTAAACTTGATTTATCAGTTGCACGAAAATATTGACCTCCTGTAATTTCTGCAACATTCTGTAACAACTCCTCATCAATTTTGACTTCCATTTGCTGATATTGCTTCCCTCGAACGGTTTGAAGCGGATAAGGAGCCATACCAATGGTCCCAACGCCAATGGTATAAACACGTACACCAAAAGTACTCGCAATTTGAGCAGCAGTAGCGGGTGCAATTTCACCGGCATTGTTCACTCCATCTGTTAATAAGATGATGACTTTACTTTTCGCCTCACTATCTTTAATTCTCTGAACAGCAGTGGCCAATCCCATACCAATGGCAGTCCCATCTTGTAAGAAACCTGGTTGCACATCCCTAAACAAATTTTGTAAAACGGTATGATCTGTGGTTAAGGGACATTGAGTAAAACTTTCGGCAGCATAAATCACCAAACCTATTTTATCATTTGGCCGCTCTCGCACAAAATTGGCCGCTACTTCTTTGGCAGCTTCAAGCCGGTTGGGCTTAAAATCCTCAGCCATCATACTCCCCGAAATATCCAGAGCCATTACAATATCAATCCCTTCTGTTATTTCGTTGCGAAAACTATTACTTGATTGAGGGCGCGCTAAAACAATTATCAACAAGGACAATGTTAAAACCCTGAATACAAATAACGAATGCCGTAAAAAAACTTTTTTGGAGGTTGGTGCTGCTTTAAATCCCCTTAATGTCGATATTTTCACTGATGCATGCATCCCTTTTTGTTTCCAAACATACCAGGCTATGTAAAATGGTATACTGAAAAACAACCAGAAAAACTGTGGATGCATAAAGGTTATATCACTCATAATTATTCGCTCTTTGAAGGTCCTTTAGTTAGTTCAATTTCCTTGTCTACCTGAAACAAAACCTTTTCTGTTGATTCTTCTTCAATAACTTCAACGGTTATTTTTGTATTATTCACAAAGGCATAAGCATTAACTAAACACTGCTCATTTTCTTCGTAGCTTGGTTCCATTTTGGCAAACTTTACAAAATCGGCGGTAGATAATATTTGATGCAACTTTTGCAAACCATTTTTATCGCCAACTTGTATGTATTTGAAAGCCTCAATAATTTCATCGGTCGTTTGCTCCATTGCCGGAATATTAAAACGATCTTCAATATAGATCCGAATGGCTTCTGTGACTTCAGAATAATATTCTTTAACCATACCACGCTGCCACAGTTTCTCCTCTTTTACTTTATCTAAATGCTCTAAAGCAATCACATGCGATGGTAATTTAGGTTTTGGCCGTGAGATATAATCAAGCGGTGTTTTCTTTTTAGTTAAATACAGAATTAAAAACACCAAGCCAACCACAATTACTCCGCCAATTAAGAACATGTAGATGTAATTAATAATTTCGGAAAAATGAAATGGGGTATTAACAGGCATCTTAATATCCATCACCCCTTTTTCAGGATCAACTGATTCGAAAGGATTAACCACATTTAGTGACATTGGCTGGGTTTTGGCAATTTCTTTTGCTTCGCCGGCAGCCAGTTCAAACTCAATGGGTGGGATATAATATAAACCACTATCGAAAGAAGTAATTCGGAAGGTTTGTTGCAGCAATACCTGTTGGTTATTTTTTACTAAAGTGTCAACCCCTGTTTGATTAACAATTTCAACCCCTGCCACAATGGTATCTGCAAAAACGGGAAAGTTAACCTGTACGCCTTCCGGTTGAGACACTTCGAGCTTTAGATCGATTTGTCCACCTATAAAAATCAGGGTACTATCCATTTGCGCATTAACAGAAATTCCTTGAGCATGAGCTTGAACCGAAAAAGCTAACACCGAAAAAAGTAGAACCGCCTTTAATGAAATAATGTATTTTTTAATTTCCTGCATTAGATACGTTTTTGGAACAATGACATCAAAGCTTTTACATAATCATCTTCAGTTGAAATCGATACATTATCGACTCCACACTTGGTAAACAATTTATTGGTTTGTTCATTAACAGTGCGCCACCAATTGGCATACGCATCCCTCACCTGCTTACTTGATGTATCAACCCATTGGTATTCGCCGGTTTCGGCATCTTTTAATTTAATTAGACCAATGGCCGGCATTTCAGTCTCACGTTTGTCGTAAACTTTTAAAGCAACCACATCGTGCTTTTGGTTGGCAATTCGCATGGCATGTTCAAAATCCTCATCAAGAAAATCGGAGATGATAAATGTTGTACAACGCTTTTTAATCGCATTAGTTAAATACTTAAATGCTTCTGATAAATCAGTACGTTCATGCTCAGGTTCAAAAGAGATTAATTCTCGAATGATGTGCAAGATGTGTTTTCGACCTTTTTTAGGAGGAATAAATTTTTCAATTCGATCACTAAAAAAGATAACTCCAATCTTATCATTATTCTGAATGGCTGAAAAAGCAAGTACTGCAGCTATCTCAGTAATCACATTTTTTTTGTATTTAAAAGTACTTCCAAAATCACGAGAACCGGAGACATCAATCATCAGCATAACGGTTAATTCCCGCTCTTCTTCAAAAACTTTAATGTAAGGATGATTATACCTGGCCGTTACATTCCAATCGATACTCCTTATATCATCACCATATTGATATTCACGCACTTCACTAAACATCATTCCACGCCCTTTAAAGGCCGAATGATATTCTCCGGCAAAAATATTGCTGGACAAACCACGTGTTTTAATTTCAATGTGACGTACTTTTTTTAATAATTCTGATGCTTCCAAGGCTACTGGTTTTCAATTTCACAACATCTTAAACAAAGCCGTTCAGTAAACTCTATTGAACGGCCTAATCCTCAATCCTTAAAAGTCCACTATGGCACTTCAACCTTGTTTAAAATCTCACTAATGACCTCTTCGGAAGTAATGTTATTTGCTTCTGCTTCATAAGATAAACCAATACGGTGACGCATGACATCACGGCATACAGCACGAACATCTTCAGGAATCACATACCCACGACGCTTAATAAAGGCATAAGCTTTAGATGCCATTGCCAAACTAATACTAGCACGAGGAGATGCTCCAAACGAAATCATGTCTTTGAAACTCTCTAAGCCATATTTTGCAGGATAACGTGTTGCGAAGATGATATCTACAATGTACTTTTCAATTTTCTCATCCATGTACACATCTTTCACCACTTCACGTGCACGAATAATATCTTCGGGTTTTAAAATGGAATTAGCAGTTGGGAACGTTTTAGCTAAGTTATGACGAACAATAATCTGCTCTTCTTCCTGCTTTGGATAATCGATAATTACTTTTAACATAAAACGATCCACCTGAGCTTCAGGCAATGGATAGGTTCCCTCCTGTTCAATTGGGTTTTGAGTCGCCATTACTAAGAATGGTTTATCTAACTTATAAGTCGTATCACCAATGGTTACCTGACGTTCTTGCATAGCTTCTAATAAAGCACTTTGAACTTTTGCCGGAGCACGGTTAATCTCATCGGCCAATACAAAATTAGAAAAGATAGGTCCTTTTTTAACCACAAACTCTTCTTTCTTTTGGCTATAAATTAGTGTACCCAATAAATCGGCAGGTAATAAATCAGGCGTAAACTGAATGCGAGAAAAATCAGCATCTACAACTGTTGCCAGTGTATTAATTGCTAATGTTTTGGCTAATCCGGGAACACCCTCTAATAAAATATGACCATCGGATAAAAGGCCAATTAAAAGACATTCAACCAAATGTTTTTGACCCACAATCACCTTATTCATCTCTATTGTAAGAAGATCTACAAACGAGCTTTCTTGTTGTATACGCTCATTGATGGCTTTTATATCTACAGCTTGATCCATTTTTATGTAATTTTTTCTATTATTTTTTTTTTTTGAGATGATCAAAAATAGAACAATAGCCCCAAACCGCAGATTGCTATTTGTTAATTTTTGTTAATTCGACTTGACTTTAACCTCTCTTTAACGTATCAACTTCATGATAAAAAAAGGTATTGACGACATACCAATGTATACCTCAACTCACACTTACATTTGATATACAAAACATTAACGCATTCACCAGTGCCTAAACTTTCATTTTTTTACTCAACTTTTCATCAACACCTAAGCGTTAAGGAAATATTAACACTTCATCTTCGTTAAACTCTTAGAATTTCATTAGCATTGAGGTTCTAAAAACAACAAAAAAATATATGCTATACAGCTTTCATACACATTCTGAATTATGCGATGGAAAATCTACCATGGAGGAAATTTGTGCTGAAGCTCAGAAGTTAGGTTTTAGTGCGATTGGTTTTTCAAGCCATGCTCCCCTCTTTATCCCGGCACAATGGGCTCTCAAATTCGAAAACCTCAATGCCTATATCAACAAAATTGATACTTTAAAGCAACAACATAAAAATAAGCTAAAGATTTACAGAGCCTTAGAAGCTGATTATATACCACACAAAACCATCTCTTTTAAAGAACTTCGAAAAATTGCTCAACTGGATTACATCATAGGCTCTATTCACATCGTTGAAAATCCGGATATTCCTGACAATTTTTGGTTTTTAGATGGCCCGGATAGCAATTACGAGGAAGGAATATCAACTTTGTTTAATGGGGATATTAAAAAAGCTATAGGCCAGTATTATTCTCAAATACAATCCATGATTAATGAAGAGAAACCTGACATCATTGGTCACATGGATAAAGTGGTGATGAAAAACAAAGACAGGTATTTTCGGCAAAGTGACAATTGGTATCAATCCATTATCGACGAAACACTTGAGGTAATAAAACAAGCAGGTACGATTGTGGAGATCAATTTGAGAGGAATTTACCGTAAAAAATACCCAACAACTTTTCCTAACGCAAACATCATTAAGAAATGTATCGCATTAAAGATTCCTTTAACCGTTTCGGTAGATGCCCATCATAAATCAGAATTGCTTAATGGATTTATCCAACAACATAAAACCCTTAAAGAAATGGGTTTAGAAAACGTTTCTGTATTTAATGGTAACGGTTGGGAACAAATACCTGTAAATGATGTTATAAACGTAAGTGGTTAGGATGTTAGGATAATAGTTTTTTATAGGTTGAAAGATAATTAGGACAAATCCTTTATGTGCTAATTATCTAATGCATGAAAGTTCAACCTAGTATATTTTCTTTTCGATGATTGAAAGGCTGGGTAAAACTCAATATCAATGAACCTAACATCAGGGATAGATTGCAGATCATTAGATCATAAATCCGATTACTTATCAATAATTTAATTATTAAAACAAACACTATTATGCTGGAAGATAACGAACTCGCTTGCAGACACATGAACCTTACAAAAGGACAAATCATAGAGGTTATCAGAAAAAACAACATAACTTCTTTTGAAGAGCTCCAGGATGAAACAAATGTGGCCATGATTTGTGGAAGTTGCACTGCAGATATAGAAGAAATATTGGAAGAAGAAATCAACAAAAGAGAGTCAAAATAATGACTCTCTTTTTCATTTATCTCATTCTTATTTTACTATCCTTTACTAAATGAGAGATATTCCATCGATATTTCCAGGTTAGGAGTATCACAAATACCAAACAAGCAACAAAAAGCATCACAAAATCTTTATAAAGATTTGTTTCGATCACCTTAAAAACAGAAGGAGTTTGAAGTGCAGATTCTTCAGCCGTTACAAACAAACTTAAAAAAATATTATTAGCAGCATGTGCTCCCATCGCTAATTCTATTCCATCGTCAAACCAGGATACCAAAGCAAATACTGCGGCAATTAAGAAATATTGCAACATCATAATACCAAACCCATGCTTAAAGACCTCCGGGTTTAAACCATGCATTAAGGCAAAAAATATGGATGGTATAATTACCACCATCCAGCGATTCGTGGTCAATACACCAACACCCTGTGCTATATAACCTCTAAATAAAACCTCCTCAAAAGCTGTTTGAACGGGCAACAACAAAAGTGCAACTACCAATAGTGGCAAGAAAGATGTAATATCAAAGTTTAACGAATAATTACCCGGCTCGATAACAAAAACATCTAAAACCGAAAGAACTGCTATAATACCGCCCCAAACAAGTAAGCCCCTAAAAAAACGATTCCAACGTATACGGTTAGTACCATTAATGACTTCGGTAAATCTTCTTCCATGGATGGGATTAATCAGTACCCAAAATAAATAAAGACTTAAAACAAAGGGAATTAAAGCCAAAATAAACCCCAGAATAGGATCTATTCCATAGGCTTCAAAATCCATAGAATTACTAGGAGTTTGAAAATCAGGATGGGATTTAATTTTGTACGCAATTAAAACGCCCAAAGGTATCCCTCCTAATAGTTGGGCTCCAAATAGTGAAACAGCGACCATTATTAAATAACGCCACCAGTGATTTTTTCCTTTGGATGCAATTTCAATGTGATTCATAGATATTTATCTTAACTAATACGACTAATTAAGTTCTTCGATTATATAAATATTTCCTTGAAAAATAAATTCGGAATTAACCTGCTTTCCGTTTAACATTTGCCCCAAAGGAGACGCTAATGAAATAACAAACAACGCCAAATCATCCACCATAACTTTCCCCCAACCAATGGAAATAAAATAAGTTCCTTGGTTAGTTTTTACTAAACTACCAAAAGAAACACTCTCATATTTATTTATCGGATCTAATTTAGAAAGGTCTTGTAAAAGCAATTCAGTCTTGGAAATTTGGGATTGAACTTTGTTCATCTCTATCTGAATCATTTCGCGACCAGTTTCAAACTTATCACCGGCACTACTTTTGGTATCAGATTTTTTTGATTCGGTAAGGGAATGGAGACCTTTTCGGTACTCCAACAATCGACTCTCAAGACTTGCTGAAAGTAAAGAAATAATTTTCGCTTTTATATTCATCTAATAAACATTCGTAGCGAAAGATATAGGAAAGAAATGAAATCACGTCTATCAAAAAGAATTATATAATCTGAAATTGTTCTTCTTGTTTAAACACAGGTAATAATGTGGTTTTCTCAGAGATATTAGTACAATATGTACCTCCCTTCATGTTAACAACGACCAAATAATGACCATCTTCCAAATCTTTAAAAACTAAACAATTTTGGGGCTCACTACATTCTAAAACGCAAGTTCCATCCTCTTTAAAGATAGTTACAAACTCAACATCAGGATTTAGACATAGCTTAATGATATCATTTTTAGTTGAAAATAACTCGTCACATTTAGTATTCATAAGCAAGGTTTTTAGGGCATAAATTAAATGTTCAATTAAATGTTCAATTAAATATATAAATTATTTCTAATTATTTAATAAGTTAACAAAAACTTAACATTCTAAAGAACAAACAATTAATCAAGAAGAAAGCTTCATCATCTTTACATAATAGTTTAGGCTAAAAAGACGACACTCAATACATTAAATTACAAAATTTTACTAATCAAACACTTACATCCAAAAAAACAACTCCAATAGAAAAAAAATACCCGAGCAAAATGCCCGGGTATATTTATTTTTCGAAAAAATTAATTTGTTTATAAAATTGAAGGAATTCCCGGCAATTGACCAACCAATGCAAGTGAACCCACACAAATAATAAACATAACTCCAGGAATAATCAGCTTATCTTTAAGAGAAAGTTCGGCTGCTCTTTCACTGTCTCCAATCAATCCTAAATTATCTAACAACATGGTTAATGCCCAACCAAATACAGGATTCACAAAAGCACTGGCAAAAATACAAGTCCCGGCACTTAAAGCATCTTTGTGCTTTTGAACCATCTGCATTCCAGCCTCTAAAAGTGGTAAGAATACACCAACAATAAGAGCTACACGCAATACTGGCGCCCACATTGCCAAATCCATAGGATAACCAAGTATAGAAGCAACAACACAAAGAATACCTGTAAGAATAGCTCCACCTGGAATAGGACGCTTAGCGATTGCAGCAGGAATCATGTAAGTACCCCAAGAGGATGCTAAGTTACCACCCCCTAAGAATGAACCAACAGCCTGACGAATTGAAGTTACAGTCATAGTATCATCAATATCCATTAACACACCTTTTGCATTTTTTGGATAATTCATTTCTTGAAACACACGATGCCCTAAATAATCAGGAGTCCACATCGCAACCGCCAAAATGGCAAAAGGAGTTACTGCGATAAATTCTTTAACTCCAGGCCAACCTAAGGTCCAACCAGTTGTTTCACCCCACCACCAGGTTGGATCAAAATGAGGTAATCCAGGGGCTGTAGTAAATTGAAATTCAGCTCCCATTACAAAAGCTACTAGACCTGCAATAGCAGAACATAAAGGAATGGCTAACCAACGTTTATTTACCTTTGCTAAATAAGCATAAATAATAACTGTTACACCAATCACTGCAAAAGAAATAGGCCCTGATTTAGCTCCTTCTAAACCAGCTTCTGCAGCAGACCATAATCCAAATTTATTAATCTGCCCTAAAAGCCCTGTGGCTCCAAGGAAAATAAGCAAACCTGCACGAACGCCTACTCCTGTAAGATTCATCAACTTAGATCCTCCTTTTGTAAGAGCAAGCACCATACCAAATAAACCAACCATTACACCAAGTGCTAAGGGGTGACCTCCGGCAGCGGCTATCATTGCAATTAAAGGGATCATTGGACCATGTGTACCTGCGAGGTTCGAATTTGGATTAAGGATACCAGAGAAAAGTATTACGAAAATACCACCGGCAATTAATAATTCCCATCTAACATTTTCTGCAATAAATGCATTTCTTAATGTCGCATCACCTCCAAAAAGATTAAATTCAATTGCAAAGGCAGCAACCATTGCAGCAACCATTACAATTTTACCAATAGTTGCAGCTAAAGCAGGAACTAAATCTTCCAACTCGATGCTAAAATCTCTAAATGGAAGGTGGATTCTCCATTTGCGGAATTTCATAATGGTTAGCTCATGATCTAGATACTCCTCACGACTGCTAAATTCATTAGCTTTTTTTCTTTGCTCTTTGTATGAGCTACCGTTTTCATTTTTCATAAATGATTTAATGTATTTATATTATTACTTCACTTTTTTCCTTAACAGTGCCATATTTACCATTACCCAACTCCGATAAAAAAAGGCGCGGCAAAATTAGTAAAATCTTTTTAGCAGGCAAAGCCTAACATTCAATACGATAGAGAATTGAGAGAATATTCTCAATACCTAAACGACTCGAAAATTTTGTTTGAAAATTTGAATTTGAACTCATAAAAAAAACGAATCTCAAAACAATTGAAATTCGCTTTTATTAAAACTTACCAACCAGGAATTTTAGTGAGAGAGTAAAAACTCAAAAATATATTGATTGTTAGAATATTAAATAGCTTTTAAACTTGAAGCCGTAATGTTTAAAATCTCAACACTCTAGGTTTCAGTAATAGATGATATTACAGGAGGCTTTTCTACACATAAACAAGGATAACTAATTCTGTTATTCATTTCATGAGCCATTTACCTCTTAAAAATAAACCCAATTTATTTTCTAATCTATCAGTACAATTTTAGAGAGATTATTTCCGGCTTGCAACAGATAAATACCAGGATCAAAACTATATAAATCAAGCACAGCTCTTTTAATTCCAGATCTATTCCACCCTTTAAGCTTTTCTCCTGTCAAAGAATACAAAGCTATCTGTTTTAAATCAGTTTCGGATTCTATTGTGATTATTCCTGATGACGGATTAGGAGAAATTTTTAGTTTTTCAAGGCTAAATTCCGTTGTTCCGGATTGATTTTTAGGAATTTCCACCCCATCGAAAAACCATTGAAGACTTAACTCGAAATGCGGTGTTCTTAAACCGACATGATTTCCGATATCCGAAATATGATAAACGTAATCTAATCCTTTGTAATTTCTGCAATTCATAACTGAATCAAATTTATTACAGTAATACAAATTAGTTTTATATATGTCATTTCCTGTACCCATAAAAAGCTTTACGGGTAACTCTTTGCTTTTATTAAAATAAGCCTGTTCAAAAGTAAATACCGTCCTGGGTACTCCGTTAATTGTATCAGCTACAAACAATGTGGGGTCACTTAGCGAGAAGTTTTTAAAAGTTCTATCAGCTATCTCTTCAGTATTAAACAAAGGAAATACACCAAACAACCCTCCAAGTGAAAAACCGATTAGAGACCTATTATTTTCATCTGCATTAAAGACTTTATCACAGTATGGAAGCAACTCTTTCTTTAGGAAATAATTGAAATTAAGGATGCCTTCAAAACTGTTAAAATCGCGTAATCGAACTAGGTCAGCATTATACTTATCAGGATAGCCTACGCCGATAAAAATTATTTCAGGAATTTTTTCTTCGCGCATAAACCTAAGAGCGGTATTGTTATGCCCTACATAAGCCCCCGAATTTCCATCTAATGCATATACAACAGGGTAGGGTTTTTCGCGTTGGGGATTGTAGTTATCCGGCAGTGTAATAAATAACTGAAAGCTGTCTTTCACAATTTCAGATTTAATGTGCTCTCTGTGGTAACTTGTTTTAGAGAAGTTCCATTCTTCAACACGCTTCATTCCGGGATAATCTTTTCCGAAAGCACCCGGGCTTATCGCTACCGAAAAAGAAGACTCTTTACTTGCAGCCATCTCAGGTATGCTTATTCGAATGGTATCACTTCCTTTGCCGCTTATTTCAGAGGTTTCCAAACTATAAGTGTGGATAACTGCTCCTTCTTCCGAAAAGATTGTTAAAAACCCTGTTACGGTATCTACAGGATTTTTAAATATTAACCGGAGCTCATCTAAATTACTATTGTTTAACGAATAGTTATGTGGGTGTAATTCAATAATTTTATTGTCCCATACTTGAGAAAATGCACATTCTGCATAAAAAAAAGATAAGATTAATAATGCGTGGAATAATCTCTTGTTTAGCATATTTTCTTTCTTTCGATTTGAGATTTGAGTTTATAAAAACTAGGAAACTAATAATTATTTTAACCTGAGCCACAAAAGCACAGAGTTTATGTAGTAAAACTATAAAACTTTGTGTCTCTGATTCCCCGCCTACATCTGGTAGATCTGTTTAATCTTAAGACCTTATACCAAAATTAATAAGGCATAATTACGGACATCCAAATTAATTATCCGTACTCTCCGTTTTATTTCTGGAGAGTAAAAGATTACGAAAAACAAACCACACCAAAGAAGACGCTAATAATAGCAATAAGCCGAAAACAGGAACTATAAATGTCACCTTTAAGCCCCCTGCAATGTAGTCTGCTTTTATAGCTCCTTGTGCAACCTACACTGCATCTAAAGCGGCTATTAGGCCAATCATTTGTCCTAACACACCAAATAAAAAGGCAAAGCTGCCGATAAACAAGATGCCATCTTTAATACGTTTTAGTAGTTGAGGATTTCGTTTTAGAAAGTAAAAAATAAGAAAAAGAATAGCTAGCACAATATTTGTTATCCACATAAATGCTATTGGAAACGAAAAGCTTGTCCCACCCTCATGAAGTAATCTAATTATCATAACTCTATTGTTTTTGGTTAATACTGGAACAATGGTACAGGATTAAATATTTCTTTTAAAACATATTATTTGAATAACTATTATGTTAGGCTTAACTACAAATTTAAGCTTGTTAGTGACATATAGGTTGTTTAGAGTCGCATATTTACCATTGGCATAAAATAAACCTCTGAGCTATTATTTAATCCGTTTTACATTTATCTTTAACAGCTATGGCTATAAATAATTCAACAAAAAATAAATTTGAGTTACCGGTATGGGAGTTCTTATATTGGCTGGTTGCAGCTCTCTATATTTTTTATGTTCTAAGTAATAGAGAGTATGACGTGAAAATCCGAATGGGCTTTTCATCCATTCTTTTTGCAATAAGTTTCGGCAATGCCTATGTGCTCAATAAGTTTCTAATTCCTAAATTATTCTTTAAAGGAAAGAAAATAGCCTTTTCTTACTTACTCTTTGCGCTTGTTGTATTTTCCTTATGGTTTATCACTTTATGCTATTCGTTTTTCGTTCTTTATTACAGTGTGATTTTTCCACATAAGGTAATACCCACACTTAAAGATGTAACTATACTGCTCTTAGGCACCTATTTAATATCATTGATATCCTCTTCATTTTATTTTGTTAAGGAATCTTTTCGTTTTCAAATTGAAAAGTCTGATGTAGAGCAGCAAAAAAACAGACTGGAGTTAAAACTTAAAGAGGTGCAGTTAGAATTACTGAAAGAACAAATCCATCCGCATTTCATCTTTAATATGATGAATAACCTTTACGCCTTGGTAAAAAACGATGTTGCCCTTTCGAGGGAAGTGATTGTACGCCTTTCTGATTTATTGGATTATATGCTTTATGAGTGCAATACCGAGTTTGTTGAGCTGAGTAAAGAAATTAACTTTATCAATAATTATATCGAGTTAGAAAAAATTAGGCACGATGAAAGTTTTAATGTTAAGACAAATTTTCCCAATGCGATTCCTAATTTTAAGATAGCGCCCTTAATTTTATTTCCTTTTGTAGAAAATGCTTTTAAACACGGTTTAAAACAAACTAAAAATGATTTCATTGAAATGCAATTAGAGCCCACTTCGGAACTTGTTATATTTAAAATAAAAAACAATATTCAAAACAATGCTTCTTTAAGTACGGCTGCTAAACAAAATAAAGGTTTAGGCCTAAAAAACGTACAGGAACGGCTGGAGCTTATTTACAATAACAAGTACGATTTGAGAATTAGCAAGCAGCAAAATATTTTCGATGTAAATTTAAAGATTAAGCGATAATGCCTAAGAATAATAAATATACCTGCCTGATTATTGACGATGAACCTTTAGCGATAGAAGTAATACAAGAACACCTCGAAAATTTTAGTGAGCAAATAGAGTGTATCGGTACATTTACCAAGCCCATTGAGTCCTTGCAAGTTTTGAATACGGAAAACGTTGATATCTTATTTTTAGATATTAACATGCCGGCTATTAACGGAATCGAATTTATTAAAGCCTTACCGAATAAACCCTACGTAATTTTCACAACCGCTTACCGTGAATTTGCGGTGGATGCCTTTGAATTGAATGCACTCGATTATTTGGTAAAGCCTGTTTCTACCGCTAGATTTCTAAAATCGATAAATCGCTTTCTTTTAATGCAAAGCGAAAATGCTCAAGACAAAAAAGCTAACGAATTTATTCTGATTAAAGCTGATAAGAAGACCTACAAAATCCCTTCGGATTCAATATCTTATATTGAAAGTTTAGATAATTACATCAAAATCAACACATCAAGTAAAAGTCTCATCTGTTACGATTCCTTATCTAGCATTGAGAATGATTTACCGGCTGAGGCGTTTTTACGCATCCACCGTTCTTACATTATTAATGTGAACCGGATTGATCATTACACCTCATCGTACGTCAGGATTGATGACCAACAATTGACAATTGGCAGAAATTATAAAGAGCAAGTGCGAAACGCTCTTGAAAATTAAAACTTCTCTTTGGATTAATTAATAAGAATGAACCGTTAGATCAATTGCATTTTGATTGTTGTATCAGGCATTTGTAATAAAAAAGCGAACCTCAAGTGAGATTCGCTTTTTCATAATCTATTAAAAACTCGTTAAATCAAATCGATACTTCGCTTAACAAACTTAGTTAAAGACTCCCCTTTTAACATGTTGTTCGATAATAAGGCTAAGTCAATTAACTGAGAAACCATTTTGTTTCCATCAGCAAATCCTTTTAATTCTTCTTCTTTTTTAGCTCTTAGATCAGAAATTTTCTTTTCAATATCAACTAACTCATCTTTATCTGCCTGAGGAATTTCCTCATCCTTCTTACCTTCTTTCGCTTTTTGCAATTCAGTTTTTTTCTTATCTAAGCTTTCGATTTTACTGCGTAAAGAAGATACTTTTTCACCAACTGCTGCTTCCTCATCTTCTAAGATACGCGTTACTAAAGGATGATTTCCATTCACTACTAAATTGTAGCTATCAGGCAATTCTCCATAGAAGTTCATACCTCCACCACCTAACTGGCTCATTTCTTTCATACGGCGCATAAACTCTTGCTGAGTAATCATCACAGGGGTATCATTCTCGCCCATTGCTTCGAAAGTCACGATGAAGTTAGTTTTATCTCCTTTTGGAACTTGCGAACTAAATACAGAAGTTAAATCTTGTTTTTGAACATCTGTTAAGTTCATTTTCATTTCTTCAGCTTTAGGGATTAGTTTATCAACTACATCACCATCAACACGAACGAAACGAGATTTTTCAAACTTACTTTCTAACGAGTTAATGAAGTGAGAATCCAACTGACCATCCATCACTAACACGTCGTAACCTTTGTTTTTAGCAGCTTCGATAAAACTATGCTGTCCCTGAACATCGGTTGTATATAAATAAACTAGTTGGTCATCTTTATCGGTTTGATTGGTGGTAATAATGTCCTTATACTCATCTAAAGTGAAATACTTACCATCCACATTCTTTAACAAAGTAAATTTCTTACCTCTATCGTAGAATTTCTCTTCAGAAAGCATTCCGTATTCAATGAATATTTTAAGATCATCCCATTTTGCTTCGAAAGACTCACGGTCTTTTTTAAAGATTTCTTCTAAACGATCAGCAACTTTTTTCATGATGTGACCAGAAATCTTCTTCACATTACCGTCACTTTGCAAGTATGAACGAGAAACATTTAATGGAATATCCGGAGAATCAATTACACCGTGTAATAAAGTTAAGAACTCTGGTACAATTCCTTCTACAGAATCTGTAACATAAACCTGATTACAGTATAATTGAATTTTATTCTTTTGAACTTCAACATTGTTCTTCAGTTTTGGAAAATAAAGAACACCGGTTAAGTTGAACGGATAATCTACATTTAAGTGAATATTGAATAATGGGTCATCACTCATTGGATAAAGATCACGATAAAATTTATTGTAATCTTCGTCATTCAGTTCAGATGGCGTACGTGTCCAAACAGGTTTAGTATCGTTTACAACATTAACCTCATCGAGCTCTACTTCTTTACCATCTTTCCATTCAGTCTTTTTACCAAAACCAACTTCTACCGGTAAAAACTTACAGTACTTGTTTAATAACTTGTTTATTTCAGTTTTGGTAGCATACTGCGTATTTTCATCATCAATAAAAAGTGTGATAGTTGTACCACGATCTTCTTTTTCGACTTCTTCTAAAGTAAACTCAGGACTACCATCACAAGTCCACTTCACAGCTGGTGTGCCTTCCACATGCGATTTAGTAAGCACTTCTACTTTTTTGGCCACCATAAAAGAAGAATAGAAACCTAAACCAAAGTGACCAATAATGGCATTGGCATCCTTCTTATACTTATCTAAGAACTCATTTGCACCGGAAAAAGCAACCTGATTTAAGTACTTATCAACTTCCTCTGCCGACATACCAATACCACGGTCAGAAATGGTAACCGTTTTTGCCTTTTCATCTACATTAACATGAACTGTTAAATCGCCAAGTTCGCCTTTGAATTCACCAACGGAGGCTAATGTCTTTAATTTTTGTGATGCATCCACAGCATTTGAAACTAACTCACGTAAGAAAATTTCGTGATCGCTGTATAAATACTTTTTAATGATAGGGAAAATGTTCTCGGTAGTTACCCCAATATGTCCTTTTTGCATGTTGCAATGATTATTTTTAGTTAAACAAATTTTCTAATTTCTGCTGCTCTTATTTCCAAAGGCTGTGCCATTTTATTTTTTATGACAGAACGGCACGAACACCCACTGACAGCTGACAGATTTACTTTTTTCTCTTCTATAAAAATGTCCATTTGTCGGTTTTCCGATTACGTCGCAACACTTCGAGTTGCATGTTTTTGCTATTTGATTTCAACAAACTATTGCGCATTGATAAAATTGTTCTACTTTTGCAGCACTTTAGGTGAACAGAACATGTTATTCACATGACTGTTAAAAGGGAATGCCGTGAAATTCGGCAACAGTACCCGCTACTGTAAGTTCCGATTCTGTATTAACAGAATAGTATGCTTTGAATCTACATATCCACTGTTGCGTTAAGCGATGGGAAGGAAGTTCAAAGTCGGAATAAGTCAGGAAACCTGCCTAGATGAAATTGACAAAAGCTTCCGGGGTTAGAAGATGGTTTAATTATTCGTGAGATAATTCGTTTACTAGAATTGTTCATCGGTTAAGACATCCACATTTACTGCTGTGACTTTTGTTATCAACAACAAGTGATAGTAATAAAATGATGAACTTTAGAAAACTACTTCTATTAGCACTAGCTATTGGGTGTATACCATCTTATGCCCTTGCACATAAACTTAGTGGACATATCTGTAACGAGCAGGCAGAGCCTTTGGCTTATTCTACCATCAGTATAAACGACGGAGAAAATGGCGTAATTGCAGATGCAGAAGGTAACTTCTCGATTCCAAACCTGAAAGCTGGTGAATACATCCTTAACATATCGTATTTAGGCTACAGCACCCTTAAAAAGACGATAGAAATTACCGGTAACGATCAACCCCTTCGGATAACGCTCTCAAAAACAGATACCGATCTTCAAGAAGTTAACATTGTAGCAGATAAATATGCACGCGAAGTCAAAATCAATAGTATCTCGGCAGTAAAAGTGGATCATCAATTCATTACCGAAAATGCAGCTGCCAGTCTCATGCAAACACTCAGTAAAGTACCCGGCGTTAGTTCTATCGACATGGGTGCTTCGGCATCAAAACCCATTATCAGAGGTATGAGTTTTAACCGGGTTGCAGTTGTCAATAGCGGCATTAAGTTAGAAGGTCAACAATGGGGTGAAACGCATGGACTTGAATTAGACCAATATGCCATTGAAAATGTAAAAATCATTAAAGGCCCGGCTTCCATCATGTATGGTAGTGATGCTTTAGCCGGGGTGATTGAAATAATGCCAACGAATCTTCCTGCGCCAAATTCCACAAGTGGTGAGCTTAAAGCCGTGGGAAAAAGTAATAATGATTTATTGGGATCCAGCTTTTTGATCAAACAACGAAAAGAAGATTATTTCTACAACCTTAGAATGACTTATCTCGATTATGGAGACTTTAGGGTGCCCAAAGATTGGTTCGAATACAATACTTATAATCTTCATTTAAACTACCGTGCAAAAAACACAGCCGGAAAAGAAGCGGCAGTTTGTTCTGAGTTCGGGAAAATCTTCGACAAAGGAAGTACGACATTTATGGTTTCCAACTTATATCGCAAGTCTGGTTTTTATGCCGATGCCTTTGGGGTGGAAATAAGAACTCAAATCCCCGTCGACCATGCAAAGAGCCAAAGAGACATACAGATTCCAAACCAATTGGTTAATCACTTCAGAGCTTCTAACCAAACCATTATAAACTTTGATGCCAATACTAAATTAACAGCAAATGCGGCCTATCAAACTAATACTCATACCGATTATGAGCATTTAAGTGATAAATATGGAGTAAGCAAAGTTTTGCCTGAAGATCACATTAGTACACGTTTAAAACTGCAAACATTTTCGGGCAATGTTAAATACAAAAAAAAGCTAGACAAGACAGAATTAAGCAGTGGATTATCAGCTCAATACATTGACAACAAACGCAGTGGTTTTAACTTTAACATCCCTACTTATCAAAAAATGATAACAGGTGGGTATGTGCTTTACAGAAAGCAACTAAAAGAAAAAAGTTATTTTGATGCCGGTGTCCGCTACGATTATGGGATGATGGATATTGAAGGATACATCCATCCCAGAAATCCGGAACTGATCTTATCTAAAGACACTCACAAAGCCTTTCAAAGCATTACCGGTAACATAGGTTATACGGGCCAACTTTCGGAGAATATTCATGCGAAAGCCAGTTTGGGTAAAAGCTTTAGAATAGCATCCATACGAGAGTTAAGTGCGAATGGGATGATATTTAGTGCTGCCAGATACGAAATAGGAAACCAGAATCTTAATCCGGAAGAAGTTTATCAACTGGATGGTGAAATCAATTACACGCATCCGGTAATAGACTTTACCATAGCCGGATTCTACAGTTACTTTAGCCATTATATTTTTGCCAATCCTACCGGCGATTTCAATAACGACGTGGGAGCCGGACAGGTGTATAACTATCAGGAAACAGAAGCCATTAGAACAGGTGGAGAAATATACACAACCATCAAACCTCATCGCTCAATAGATTTTAATGTACTAATGGAGTATGTATTTGTAGAAAACTTACGAAACAACACGCCCCTACCCTTTACTCCACCAATGAGTATTGATGCTTCTGTAGATTACAAACTAAACGGCACTCGCATCAAAGCTTATAATCTCAAAACATTTACCGGAGTAAAACATTTAACCGGGCAAAACCGAACAGTACCTAATGAAGTACCGGGTGGCACTACACAGGCTTATAGTATTGTTTACTTGGGAGCTTCCGGAAAATTTAGCAAAGGAATAAATGCTCCCAGCTTCAATTTTAGAATCGATAATCTATTCAACAGCGAATATTACAACCACCTCAGCATTTACAGGCGTATTAACATGCCTGAAGCCGGTATAAATATTCAATTAACCATAACTATTCCATTTGGAAACAGATAAATAGTTAAACTCTATCACAAAAAAGACCAGTAATTAGAATAACAAATAGTGCTATGGAACATGGATCCGAAGTCCGAAGTTCGGTGTCCGATGCCAATTGTTACCATTTGAAAATTCTTTCATTAACTGCAAAAAACGATCAATTAGATAACAGCTACTTATGAAATGTTCCTCATCGAATAACACCGTCTATTACTGTGATATAATCAATTTTTAAAAAAGAAAAACAATGAACAAAAACAACTTAATCTTTTTATTGGTTGCTTTACCATTACTTATCCTAAGCAGTTGTGATAAGGATCCTAAAGCGCCAGCTATTTCAAACTTCTACGTGGGCGATCACGATGCGGCACGTCAAGAATTTAAGCAAGGTGAGTCGGTCTGTATCGAATTTGATGTTGCATCTGATCCTGAAACAAGGTTAGAGAATTACCGTTTCGAAATTATTTCAAAGGTGGATAACTCTAAAATCTTTGATGAAACTTACATCGACACGGATATTTTCACAGGGTTAAGAAATGCCCATGTGCACACACATGCCATGGTTTATGCAGACTCTCCTGTAGGTGATTACACTTTAAAAATTTCGGTAAAAGATGACGATGGAAATATAACCGTTAAAAATGTTGAGTTAAGCGTTATCGAAAACCCAAATATTCCAAAGGTTACTGGCCTAAAAATCTACAATAAAAAGGATGTTAATAAAAAATCGATGGAGTTTGAAGTAGGTGATGTGATTATTGTTGAGTTTTATGCTGAAGCTGACACAGAAGCAGGTAGAAAATTAGAGAGTTACCACATCGAAATCCACGACAATCCAACATCAGGAAACGTAAACGATGAAGTAAAAGTAATCAATAATGGATTTAAAGAAGGCTTTGAAGGATTAGAAAAGGCAACCGTTTACCAAGAGATCACCATTAAAAGTGATTGGAACGGCGTTAAAGGAAAACAATCATTTCACTTATTTATAAAAGACAATGAAGATTCAGAAATTGAAATTCTTAACAGCATTAACATCAATTAGTTTACTTATTAGCACAACCTTGCTTCTGTCGTGTGAGGAGGAATATGATGTTGAGCCTCCTGTTATCAAAGTGCTATCACCGGAGCCTTGTGCCATTGAACAGTTTGGGAATAGCATACGCTTACATGCCATTTTATCAGATAATGAAGGATTAAAAGGCTACAAGCTAAACATTCACCATAATTTTGATCACCATACACATGGTAATCATAAAGAAGTGTGTGAGATGGATGACAAGAAAGACGCAAACAATCCATTTCTTAAAGCGTGGTCAGATGATTTGCCAAATGAAAAACAATTCGAATTAGATGTTACTTATGATCTTCCGGCAGATTATCAGCCCGGAGATTATCACGCCTTACTGTATGTGACTGACATTAATGGCAACCAAAACTGGACGGGCATTAGCATTAAAATAGAACAATAACTTAATTGTTTTTTCCAAAGAAAAGACCGTTTCAACGGAAGCGGCCTTTTTTTATTTCTTAAGTTTATGGCAATCAATTTTTCGTCAGATTAATAATTTTGTAATTCTTCGTGGTAAATCTTTTGTCAGTTGACATCCCAAAACTCCAATTGGCTTATTTCCAATCCGCAATGCATATTCCACTTCTAACGAATCTATCTCTATACAAAGAAGAATTCCATTTAACAGAAAGTTAAGCTAGTCCTGATAATTTCCTGAAATAGACATAAGATGCAACCAGTAATCCAGACAGTACTATGTTAATAATGTTAATTATCATGGGATCTTTATGGGCAATATGAGCAGTAATTGCGGTAATGTAAAACAAGCCAATACCGGCATATGCCCACTCTTTGAAGTGGGTTGGAATACCGGGTATAAGAATAATTGTGGCGGCAATTAGTTTTAGAATCGCTAATTGGATTCTAAAAAAATCGGGGAAGCCAAGTTCCCTTACACCACGAATTGTACTTTCAGAAAAAAAGTAAGTGTAAGCGCTTAAGTATAAATAAGCCGAGGTTATTATTGTAAATATCCAGTACATTTCTTTATGTATTTTTGAGCATTATAAAAACTGTTCTTTTAATTGATTCAATTGCTTTGTGCCATCAGGGTCAGCTTTTGTTTTCAATTCACAAAAATCTTCTGCCCATTTTGATGTTCTAATTCTAAATGGTGGATATTCATTTAATGCTACTTTTAAAACTACCTCTGCCACTTCTGCACCTGTTTGGTAAACCAGCTCTTTACTTTCGTTTGCTCTTTTTTGATTACCGGCCATATACCTTTCAAAAATTGGCTCATATTCACCAGAGGCAAACTTTCCATCTACAGCAGTTTTACTAATGGCTGAAGTCATAAATTCGGTTGCAATACCGCCCGGTTCAATGTTGCTGATTTTAATATTAAAGGCATCGCTAACATAGGTGGCAAGTCCTTCCATAAAACCTTCAACGGCAAACTTGGCCCCACAGTATAATTCATTAAACGGCTGTCCAACTAAGCCACCAACAGAGGTAATGCTAATTATCCGGCCTGATTTCTGATTTCTCATATAGGACAAGACAGCTTGTGTACAAAATACCACACCATGGTAGTTTACCTCAGTTACCCATCTTATTTCTTCCTCTGACGATTGTTCTGTTGCTTTAGCAAAACCAGCACCGGCATTATTAACAAGGATATCAATCCGATTATCCTTTTCTATTATGGTTTTTACAGCTGAATTAATCGACTTAATATCTGTAACATCAAGTTGAAGTACTTCAATATCAAGATTCTCTTTTCTTATAATTTCTTTTAATGAATCTGATTTAGACGTATTACGCATAGAGGCATAAACTTTAAATCCATTTTTTGCAAATAATATTGCACTTTCAAATCCTACACCTGTTGAGGTTCCTGTTATTAATACATTCTTTTTCATAATTATTGTTATTTCGGAATGAACATTCATTCCATTATTAAATGAAAAAAATTATTCTTTGATTGCATCCCAAACCATTTGAGTTTGGTTTTTGAGAGAAGTTGCTGATGTTTTCGATTGGCTAAAATACCACCTTAAATACGATAGAACAGCACCACCTATAAACATCAAAATTTCGTCTATTGCAATATTTTTAATTATTCTTTCTTGTTGTCCTTGTTTTAAAAGAAGGGCCACGGGCTCAATAGATTTATTGCCTTCAGCACGGCTTTCCTGAGTTATAATAGGTGAAGCCTGTAATTGTTCCATAAACTTAAAATACGAAGGGTTGTTAATGAAAAAATTAATGATTGAAGTTGAGTAATTTTCGAACTGTGTTTTTATAGGCATACTTGTATCAAATGCTACAAAGGCTGATTTTTCATCTTCCTTTATTCTTAAGTATATCTCATTAATGAGTATCTCCTTATTAGGAAAATAGTTATATATAGTTCCCATTCCGGTACTCGCAGCCTTTGCTATAGCCGACATCGGCGTGTTATGAATTCCTTTTTCAACAAGAAGTTCAAGTGCAGCTGTTAATATTTTTTCTTTTTTATTCACGATACAAATGTATAACATTGGAATATTTATTCCAAATGCCTGATTAAATAAAATGTGTTTTTCAATAAGGAGTAACTACTCATCATACTGCTTGCAAATATGCTCCAGCAAATCTTCAATGGTTCTTAGGTAAGTTTGAGAACCATCGGCCAAGGTAACTCTATAGTGCTGTTTTTCATCGGTACTAATCTCTACGGCCGGGTAATCACCTTTTTCATCGGTTGTTTTAAAACCTTTTCGCGCCAAGGCTCTACTCACCCATTTATACTCTAAACCGGTTCCGACTACTTTAATACTTTTCAGTTCATCAGCAGATACCTTAAAGGAGCCACTTTCATTGTCAAAAAGAACACCATCCTTCTCAAAAAACTGGCGGAATCCATCGGACAAGACCAAGTCTTCAGGAACTCCATACATCAGGTTTTTACCCTGCGATAACAACCACACTTTATCGGCTAACTGCAAAGCCAAATCTAAATCATGCGTCGACAAAAGAATAGCTTTGTGTTGTTCCTTGGCCAACTTTCGGAGTAATTGAATGATTTCAACACGACTAGGAAGATCTAAGAAAGCAGTTGGCTCATCTAAAATGATCAAGGGCGTATCCTGAACCAAAGCTTTAGCAATCATCACCTTTTGCCGCTCGCCATCACTCATCTGTAAGATCTGACGATTTGAAAAACCTTTTAGTCCTACATCCACAATGGCTTTTTCTACAAGTGTTTCATCATTTTGGGTTAAACGGCCAAAGAACCCGGTATAAGGAACTCTCCCTAAAGAAACCACATCAAAAACAGTCATGTTAGGGGTTTGAAGCTTTTCGGTAAGAACTACGCTAATGGTTTTTGACCGTTCTTCTCGCCTTATCTCTCCCAACTGCTGCCCATTAATTATCACCTCTCCATCGATCAGGGGAATAAAACCGCTAAGAGTTTTGATCAAGGTTGATTTACCTGCACCGTTGGGTCCTAACAAACAAGCAAATTCACCATGTGCCAGAGAAACATTTATATTCTGATGAATACATTTAGGTTGCCCTTTCTTCTCGAAATAACCAACGGATAGATTATTAGTTTCTAACAACAAACTCATAAACTTAAAGATTATGCACTAATACGGCGACGTTTCAAAACAACAGATATCACAATGGGAGCTCCAATAATACCCGTTACCACATTAATAGGAAGTGCCGTATCAAAGCCGGGCATGCGAGCAATAAAATTACAAAACAATGCCATCACTGCTCCGGTTAAAATAACGGTAGGTACTAATATTTTTTGATCCGAGGTTCTAAACAATCCCTTGGTTAAATGCGGCACGGCCAATCCCAAAAATGCAATAGGCCCACAAAAAGCAGTTATTACAGCAGTTAGCACACCGGTACACAGCAACAAAAATAATCGGGTACGTTTTATATTTAGTCCCAAATTATAAGCATAATTCTCTCCCAACACCAAAATATTAAGGGGTTTAATTAACAAGCAACTAAAAATCAATCCTAGAATAATAACTGTTGCAAACACACCTAGCTGTCCCCAAGATACGCTTGAAAAACTTCCTAATCCCCAAATTACATAGGCATGAACATCTTCTTTTGGGCTGTAATACTTCATCACACCAATAACCGAAGCTGCGGCATATCCAATCATGATACCCACAATTAAAAGCATTGAATTATCATTTAACAATCGGGAAAAAAAGACGATTAACAATAAAACCAGAAATGCTCCTGAAAAAGCCGCTACCACAACCGCCATGTGACCTAAAGCACCAAAACCGCTAATGGAAAAACCAAAAATATTACCGGCAACTAACAGTAGAAGTGCAACGCCTAAACCAGCCCCACTGGAAATTCCAAGTATGGATGGTCCGGCTAAAGGGTTTCTAAATAAGGTCTGCATTTGTAACCCCCCAATGGCCAAACCTGCCCCTGCTAACAAAGCCGTAATGGTTTGTGGCAAACGTGTATTTATAACAATTGAAGTCCAGGCTGATTTAGAGGCTTCACCTCCCATTAAAACTGAAAAAATTTCATTTAATGGAATATCTACCGATCCATAGCCGATATTAATTAGAAAAAGTAATACCAACAACAATAGGATTAACAAATAAGCCACTCGCCTATGCTTTATATTCATAGTAATTAATTTTCTAAACGACTAAAATAAACCGGTGAATAATCTTTTAATAATCCTGGATGAAAAGCATTGACTAAATCTTTTAAAACAACATGAGGCTGAAGCACACCTTCTTCGTAATAACCGGAAATAGCCGCATTGGTGTAAACAATTTGTTTTTGCTTAAAAGCTTTGAAGTCCCGGTAACGACTATCCATACTTAAAACTGTCGAATAATCGACTGGTCCCTCATTGCGCAGTATCAGCATCCAATAATCCACATCATGGGCTTTATCCAGCATGGTTTCAAAATCTAAAAAGAGAGAGCCTTGCCCTTTAGTCTCTCGATAGATGTAATTGGTACCGGCATCCTTAAAAAAATTGGCTTTGTAACTTTCACCTGCCGGAGTGTGCCAGATCCCTTGATAAACATAACCGGTAAACACGGAAGGTTTGTCTTTTACAGAGTCTGTTAGGGCTTTTACTGCCAAATATTCTTGCTCGATATGCTGAAAATAGCAAAGCCCTTTTTCTTCTTTATCGAAAAAGCTTGCCATAAACAGAATCCATTCTGTTCTACCTAAAGGATGGTTTTCCAAATAACTGGAGTTTGCAACTACTTTAATCCCGGCATTACGAATAGCTCCGGAATAATCTTCTTTAAAAGGAGAATTCATTACAAAATCAGGATTTAAATCAATTAGTTTTTCAACATCAGGTGCAAAGGCTGTTCCTACATTTACAATCTTACCTTTTTCAATCCCATTTTGAATAATTGAATCGGAAATATATTGCGGTTCTGCAACTCCTCTTATGGTATTTTTCACATCAAGTTCATCGGCAAAATTTACCATTGTTGAGGATAATGCTACCCATTTTGTAATTGGCGTTTGAATAGCCAACTTCCCCTCTTTTTCAAATGTCTTTACAATTGAAGAGTCAGAGGACAAAAAAACATCGGTTGATTTGGTATCAGGAGTCCAAGGATCTTTAAGATGAATGACTTTATATCCTTTAAAATAACTTATCGAAAAACGCTTTGCATATTTTGGCACTAGTACACTATCAGGGTGAGTTACATTAGCCGTTGATTTTGAAGACTTAAAATCCTGACATGACAGTAAACTAAAGATCAAACATAAACCACTTAACAATCTATACATTCTGGAGAATTACAAACTAATTATTTAATAAAACAACTCAAACAAAGGCAAAAGTAGAACTTTTAATTTACACCAAAGAATTATCTCAAGAACCAGGGAAATTGCTTTTAAACAAAACAATTTATTTTTAACTACGAAAAACACAAAAACACACGAAAACAAAAATTAGGGTACTAATTTAGCTTCGCTGATTTTCAATTTTTTCGTGGTTTGTAGTGACTTTCGTGGATGATAAAAAATGATTTTAGTGGTCAGGGAATAAACATTTCGCTAAAAGCGAAATCCCTATCTCAAGAACCTACCGTATATATCCTGATTACTTAACTCTATGACAGGCGGTATACTTAGTGTAGGAGTTAGTTTACACTCATTAGTTGCATCATTGATGACCGTTAAGTTAATAAGTATAATTCTTTAAGAGCTCGAATACACTCCTCAAACAAACATTTATTTGATTGATAATAAACAACATACATACATCACATTAAATTAGGTTTTTCACATTAAATTAAGCTACACCTTCTAACAATTAACAATTTCTTACAATTCCATTGTTAATTAAACAATGTTTTTATTTTTGTAATATTAAACCAACATAACCTATATTACATGAGAAAGCTAATCCATGTGGATGAAGAAAAATGCAGCAATTGTCATAACTGCATTTCAAGTTGCCCTGTAAAATTTTGCAACGACAGTAGTGGCAATTATGTTAAGATAAATGAAAACCTATGTATTGGTTGTGGAAACTGTGTTCAAAAATGCACTCATAAAGCCCGTACTTTTAACGATGACATTCATCAATTGGTAGGTAAAAACAAACGTCACCAAAAAACGGTCGCCATTATTGCACCGGCCATTGCAACTTATTTTCCTAAAACATATTTGCACCTTAATGGCTGGTTGGAAAGTTTAGGTATTAAAGCCTACTTTGATGTCAGCTTTGGTGCTGAATTGACCATCAAATCATATTTAGAAGAAATCAAAAAGCAAAAAGTAGAAACACTAATTGCTCAGCCTTGCCCTGTTGTGGTCAATTACATTGAAATCTATCAACCCCAACTCATCAAATATTTGGCTCCGGTAGATAGTCCAATGATGCACACCATTAAAATGATCAAACATTTTTATCCGGAATATCAAAACCATAAGATTGTCGTTATTTCTCCATGCGCAACTAAAAAACAAGAGTTTGATTCGGTAAGAGAACATGTTTTAAATGTTACGTTTGATTCGATTCATGAGTATTTAAAAAATAATCAGATTCAAATAACCGCATACCCGGCAATTGAATATACCAATCCGGCAGCAGAACGTGGAGTTCTCTTCTCTGCTCCGGGTGGATTATTGGAAACTGCTGAAAGGGAAGCTCCGGGCATTAAAAGTATGGCTCGTAAAATAGAAGGTGCAAAAGTGTTATACCCATACTTAAATAATCTATCCGAAAGTATTCAAAAAGATGTTGCTCCGCTTTTAATCGATTGTTTAAATTGTGAACATGGTTGTAATAAAGGAACCGGTGCACAAAACAGTAATTTATCATTAGATGAACAAGATTATTATCTTCAAAAAAGAACAAAGGTTCACATCTCGAAAAACCAAAAATCAACAATTCTCAGTTTCAAAAAGAAAAACAACATTCAAAAACAAGTAAATAACTATTGGAAACCGGGTATATATTCACGCAAATACGTTGACAAGTCGCATTTAAATAACGTCAAAGAAATAAATGAGATTGAACTTAAAAACATCTACGAATCACTCAAAAAATACAAACCGGAAGACGAATACAACTGTGCGGCATGTGGATATGGAACCTGTAAAGATATGGCTAAAGCCATTTATAATGGTTTAAACCAGGTTAACAATTGCCATTTCTACAAGGAAGCACAAATAAGTGAAATGACTCAGGAGGTAGCATTCACCATGAAAGAAGTGAATAAACAGAATAACCAAATTAGATTAAAAATTCTGGAACTTAGTAAAAACTATGAAGAACAACTCAAGTCATTTTCACATTTAAACGCCCAAATAGAAACTGATTTTAATATCCTGGAAAGTTTTAAATCGATTTCTGAAAAAATAAACAACATCTCTCTCGAAACAAATGTATTAGCACTAAATGCAAGCATTGAGGCTAAAAGAGCCGGTCAAGCAGGAAAAGGCTTTTCGATTGTAGCCAATGAAGTGAGAAAACTAGCCAATGAAACTTCAGATGAGGCCGGAAAAATAGAGCCATATTCAGAAGAAATCCTAAGCTTATTTAACAGCATTCAAGAGAAAATCAAAGCAGCTTCGAATAACCTTGAAAAAACAAATTCTCTTTCTAATGATGTTACCACCGCGGTACTGGAACTAGAAGTCATAACCCATCAGTTACATGCTAAAGTTGAAAATTTAAATCAACACCAAGGCAACGTAAAAACATACAATAATCTCATGATTCCGGTTATTTAGGGTTGTTTGATAATAAAAAGCACTTACTGTTAAACTCCTTTGAATGGTAGGTGCTTTTATTATTTTCCTCGTATGAACTACTATATGATCTTAAAATTCAATAGAAATGGATGAATTAGAATTATTGATTGATTTACACATCACCAACCATAGACAAGGTCCCGGAAATGACGAAACAACCATGAAGGCTTTTGAGTTAACAGGTCTAAGCCCTGAAAACTCAATAAAAATCGCTGACATTGGCTGTGGCACCGGAGCGCAAACCATAACACTTGCCAAAAACACAAAAGCCGCAATTACCGCAATTGACATCTATCCGGTTTTTCTTAACAAACTCAATCGAACTGCACATAAATTAAAACTAAACAATATAAACACAAGAGCCGGCTCGATGGATCAGCTTTCTTTTGACCAAGAAACTTTTGACTTAATTTGGTCCGAAGGGGCCATTTATAACATGGGATTTGAAGCTGGTATAAATTATTGGAAACAATTCCTAAAAAAAGGAGGCTACATCGCTGTATCTGAAATATCGTGGTTAAGCAATGAACGTCCGGAAGAACTAACAGCGCATTGGCAAAAAGAATATCCTCAGATAGATACTGTTTCTGGCAATATACGCAAGTTAGAAAGCAACGGATATTCTCCGGTTGCACACTTTATTATTTCGAAAGATTGTTGGATGGAAAACTATTACAAACCGCTTGAGAATGGATTTGAAGCATTTTTACAAAAATACAATCATTCGCTGGAAGCTCAAGACATCGTTGAGGAGGAAAAAAAAGACATAGCCATTTTTAATAAATACCATAACTTCTATGGTTATGGCTTTTACATTGCCAAGAAGCTGTAATTCCTCACAATGTAAAAGCCACATTTTTTTACATTCTTTCAAAATTGTCTATAAAAGAATACTCTCTTCCATATCGAAGCATTTGTTCCAAAAAGCTTTCCTTATAGCTAATTTTCACATCAACAATTTCGGCTGTATCATTTAATTCAGGCTCAAGAACCGGATTTAAAAATCCCGTATAAGGCGCAACATTTAATTTTTTGTAACGCTCCAAAACTTCCTGATGTAAATCTTGATCTATTTTTACACCATAAGTTTCAATCATATCTTTTGCAGCCTGGTAATCACCGGTAGATTTTATGCGTTGAATCTCTTTCAACAACTCTCCAAACAAAGCTCGTAATTGCTCATAATCATGAATTACAATATACTTTTTGCCTTCGATTTGAGTAAGTTCAACGACCTTGTTCTTCTGCCCCTTCTCTAATACCCATTTCGAAATCATCTGGCGGTTACGCATGTGAGCTTGTTCGATATCTTTACCCAACTGTATTCGGGCTGTTTGTACCATTAATCCATTTCGCAAATAAGAATTATATTGAGCTTTATACACATCCATATCAGGAACTAAATCCAACTCAAGCATTTTCTCATCAGCCATAAAGTATAAACCAAATAAATCGGCGCGTGCTTCTTCTATGGTAGAACCATAGGCTTTTAAATCGTCAATCTTTATGCCTTCTAACATACGACCCGATCCGTGACCAAGACACTCATGCAGATGTGTGTGCAAATTATCGGCAATTGAGCCAAACTTTTTATGCAATTCAATTTGCTCTTCGTTGGCTGCAAATTCCTCAAGCACACCGGCTTTTAAAGAGGCTTGACCATGAGCATAACTAATGTTTTCTAATGAAACAGATTTAGATCCATGCACCTCTCTTATCCATTCTGCATTTGGCAAATTAATTCCCAAGGGAGAAGCCGGATAACAATCACCACCAAGCATTACCGCACTAATAACTTTCATGGAAACTCCGCTCACCTGTTTTTTTCGGAAACCTACATCAACAGGAGAACGATCTTCAAACCATTGAGCATTATCGCTAATTACTTTTACATGCTCACTTGCTTCCCGGTCTTTAATATTTACCAAACTTTCCCAGGTTGCTTTATAACTTAAAGAATCGCCATACACTTCTATGAAGCCATTGATAAAATCTACATCACCACTTTGCTCGTGAATCCATTTAATACTGTATTCATCAAAAAGATGTAAATCTCCGGTACGATAATAATCACACAACAATTTAATATAGGTCTCTTGATCTTTATTCTCAGCCACTTTACCTGCTTTCTCTAACCAATAGATAATTTGATCAATGGCCATTCCATAAACTCCGCCACTTTTCCATACTTCCTCTTTTAAAGTGTCTCCTTCTTTTACCAAACGACTATTTAAGCCATGAGAAATTGATTGATGGCCACTCTCCCGGTATTTTTTCTGATAATAAGACTCGGCTTCTTTCTGGGTAACTCCTTCGTAAAAGTTATTAGCGGATTCAACAAGCAAATCCTTAGTGGGATCCTGACATACGCGTTTTGACGCAAAACTAGCATCGTATAACAAGCACAACAATTTCTCAAACAATTCTTCCTTTGAACCACCACGAAGTCCGTTTATTTGTCCTTCCGTTAAGTGCGCCACCAAGCTCTGCAACTGCTCCTTCGAAAAATTCACTTCTAACTTATCGGTACTGTAATGGTGATGAAAACCATTTGAGAACAAAACACGCTTAAAAAAGACCTCGAATAGTTTAAATGCCTCACCTTGATCTTCAATTTTACTATTGGCGGTATAAATGGCCGTTAAAACATGACGCAACCACAGGTTATATTTATTATTTTGATCCCATAATATATCACGCCCACTCAATGCTGCCTGACTTAGATAATAAATGTATTTCTTTTGTGGTAGCGGTAGTTTTTCAAAATTTGGAATATTGAAACGCAAAATCCTTAGATCGGCAAATTGCTCTACTAAATACTGAAAATTATTTTCCATCACATTGTTATTCTTAGTCGTTTATTGAGAATTACGTAAATCAATATCTTCTCTTAATTCCCAATAACCTTTTGTAAACTTAAATCCATTATAGGTAAAATCGGGACCATAAAACTGATATACACCTGTATACACAGTTTCACTTGGCACCAAATTATCCATCACAATCATTTTTTCATCTCTGTCATACCGCAACATCATCGAAGTACCAGCAGAGTATTCATAAATCATTCGATGACGTGTAAACTTATCTGTTTTAAACAATGGATGCCCAAAACTCAATCGATTTCCTTGTAAAAACATAACATCTAAAACCCGTCGCTTTACAAATTCGTCATGCCCTTTATAACCAATTAAAGTATAATAAGTTTCACCTTTCACTTTAACATCAATAACATCTAAATACAACGCTCCAAACCATTTTTTATTAGAAACAGTAACCCGTTCAGGAGTTTGAATTTTATCGGTTTTATCTATCAAAGGAAAGTAAAGAAATTGATCATCCGATTTAAACATAACCGCTCCATAAAAATGGTGTTGAAAACCTGAATTTTCTACATTATAGGTACATATTTTCACTTTTCCATCTTTTGAAAAAATGGTCTTCATTCGTTTAATATTCGCAAAATCATGAGAAAAAGTTGTTTCATCTTTACCTAATTTCTCTAACTTATTAGAAATAACATCATTCAAGCGCTCTTTTTCGTCATCATTTTTAGCATTAAACAAATCTTCAAAAGAACATTTTAAGCTTAAATCTACCACGTTAATTAAAACCTCTTGTGAGTTTTGTTCTTTAACTACTAAACTTTTTCTCTCATACCCGGATTTACTAATTGTTTTATATTCTCCTGACAATCTTAAAATATGATCCTTTATATCATTAAGAACTTTATCCTCTTTATAAGCATATACTTTTTGGGTAATGTTATTTTTAACAAACCAATTGATTTGATAACTTTTTCCTGATATGCATTTTGAAAATAAATATGTCTCAAAATCATTAGATTGAAGATGAAAAATATGGTTTACGTTAAGCTCATTAGTATTTACCTCCGATTCTTCAAACCACTTCAAAAAAGCTTCACTAAATTGATTTAAAGAATAACGCTTAACATTTACATCTTTTATTGAATCTATTGCAATATATTGATCAATTAACCCATGAATATCAGGATTTTGAGCACTTAAACAAGAGACAATAAAAATAAATATCAACACATGTATATTTCTATATATTTTCATATCTTTACAAAAATTATTTTTTAAACAAGCATATTATGAAACGATCATGCAAAAAGCTCTACACCCAGGGAGATGATTAAATTTCCTTGTGCGTCTTTGCGTGAAAATTATAAACCTATGAGACATCTTTCAAAACTAAAAAAACACTTCACAATTAAAACCTTAATAGGTGTAATACTAGGTGCACTTGGAGTATACCTTTATTATAATTTTATCGGTTGCAGCAATGGCTCATGCCCCATCAGCTCGTCTCCCATATCAAGTATTTTATATGGCATGTTAATAGGGCTTACGGCAACTATCAAGTAGAATATTAGTCAAAAAAGATGCCATCTTTATTGAAAGAAAAAGCCTGCCAATCGCCATTTAGGAGTTCAAAGCATTGAGTTATACCTGCATCATTTAACAACTGTGCTGTTTCAGCAAAGCCTAACACTAATTTGTAATCATCATGAGCATCACTATTAATGGTTATTGGTACATTTTTATCTTTTAAAAATGAAAATATCTCAGGTCCCGGATACAATACACCCAAGCTTCCAATAGCTTTTGTATTAATTTCTACAATAACATTTTTTTCTTGAGCTAAATCTAATGTCTCCTTCACTTCTTTAAGATACCAATCCTCCTCTTCATTAAAGAAACCAAACGTACGGTTGTGCATTTTCATTTTATCAAAATGACCTAAAATGGTTGGAGGTGCCTGATCTAACATTTCTTTTTGGAGCTGAAAAAAACGTAAAGTTGCGGCTTTCATATCTCCTGCAAAAATTTCGTCTAAACCGGATTTAAACTCATCAACAGGGCCATCAATAGCCCATGGTGTTCCATCCTTGAAGAAATCAACAAAATGAATGGACCCAACTGAATAATCAAGTTGTGCATTTCTTATATGTGCTGAGTTGACAGATATAGCATTCGGAATATAATCAACCTCCAAAGATTTATAAACAGGAATTTCATCTGCATACTTGGCCTTTAATGCATCTATTTCATTTACATAAGCATTCAACTTTCCTGGAGACATGGTCCAATCCACATTAAAAGGAACAGGAGCATGAGAAGAAATACCAATATTCTTCATTCCATATTCAATGGCTTTTTTAATATAAGCTTCCATTTCTCCACGACCATCACAATAATTACAATGACCATGATAATTAGTCCAACTTCTCATACGATACTTTCTTTTAATTCCTTTACAATTCAAATAAAACTCAATATTAAGATAAAAACTACAACACGCAGGAATAAATCAAAATCTTTACAATAAATTAAACCGTTAACGGTACTATTTTATAATAAATAATCATTCCGATGTGATTGAATCTGATCTATCTATTGTATTTTTGCACCCGCTAAAATTAGATAAATGGGATTTAACGACGAAATTAATAGAAGACGTACCTTTGCCATCATAAGTCACCCTGATGCGGGAAAAACAACATTAACCGAAAAACTGCTACTTTTTGGAGGAGCTATTCATGTTGCAGGAGCTGTAAAATCAAACAAGATTAAAAAAACAGCAACATCCGATTTTATGGAAATTGAAAAGCAACGCGGTATTTCAGTAGCCACCTCGGTAATGGGGTTTGAATATAACGGTTGTAAGGTTAATATTTTGGATACCCCGGGTCACCAGGATTTCGCAGAAGATACTTTTAGAACATTAACCGCCGTAGACAGTGTAATTATTGTAGTTGATTCAGCCAAAGGTGTAGAAGCTCAAACCCGAAAGCTAATGGAAGTGTGTCGCATGCGCCATACTCCGGTTATTGTCTTTATCAATAAATTAGACCGACCAAGTAAAGACCCATTTGAACTTTTAGATGAAGTAGAAGAAGAGCTTAAAATCAAAGTTCGTCCATTAAGTTGGCCAATAAACAATGGGCCTAACTTTAAAGGAGTTTACAATCTATTTGATGAGAGTTTATATCTATTCGAACCAAGCAAACAATCATTAGAAGAAGGAATTGCCATTAAAAACGTAAACGACCCGAAAGTAGACAAATTAATCGGCGAAAGCTTTGCAAGCGATTTACGTGGCGAATTGGAACTTGTAGAGGGTGTATACCCTGAATTTGACAAACAAACCTACCTGGATGCTACTGTTGCGCCGGTATTTTTTGGTAGTGCATTAAATAATTTTGGAGTTCGAGAGCTGCTCAATTGCTTTTTACACATAGCGCCATCTCCTCTTCCATCCCAAGCTGATGAAAGAATAATTAACCCGTATGAAGAAAAATTCTCAGGTTTCGTATTTAAGATCCACGCCAACATGGATCCAAATCACCGTAACCGATTAGCATTCGTTAAAGTTTGTTCCGGTAAATTTGAACGTAACACCAATTACCTTCATGTCCGTCATGGAAAAAACATGAAATTCTCCAGCCCAACAGCCTTCATGGCCGACAAAAAATCAATTATTGATGAAGCTTACCCGGGGGATATTGTAGGTATTCCGGATTCTGGTAATTTTAAAATTGGTGACACACTAACCGAGGGAGAAAAATTTCACTTTAAAGGTTTACCAAGTTTCTCTCCTGAGCTATTCCGTTACATCGAGAATGACGACCCAATGAAATCTAAACAATTGGCCAAAGGAATTGACCAATTAATGGATGAAGGTGTTGCCCAGTTATTCGTTAGTCAATTGAACGGTCGAAAAGTAATCGGTACCGTTGGTGCTCTTCAGTTTGAAGTAATCCAGTACCGTCTGTTGCACGAATATGGTGCTAAATGTCGCTATGAACCAATCAATCTATACAAAGCCTGCTGGTTAGAAAGTAGTGATGCCAAACAATTGGACGATTTCAAACAGCGAAAGCTACAGTACATGGCCAAAGACAAATTTGGCAGGGATGTATTTATGGCCGATTCTAGTTACATGCTTCAAATGGCACAAGATAATTTTAGCAAGATAAAATTTCATTTCACCTCTGAATTTTAAAAATTTATTCCCATTGACTTTATTCAATGGGATTTTTTTTACCATCATGGAATCCTCCTTGATATTTTTCTGATTATCTGTGTATCTTTACCCCATAAATCTACTTACCATGGAAAACATTGAGATAAAAACCATTACATGGCAAAATTCACTAAGGCCTAATATACAATTCTCAATTGAAAAAATTGTTGAACAAAAGGATTTGGCATCTAGCTATAAAACAGGAGAGTTAGATGTACTTTCGACCCCTGCCGGCATTATTATAATGGAACAAGCCTGTATTGCTCTCATCAAAGACTACCTTCCCATTGGTGCAGAAAGCGTGAGTGTTGAAATCAATGTTAAACATCTGAGAGCTGTTAAACCCGGAACAAAAATAATCTGTAAAGCACTTCTAAAATTCATTGATAAATATAAACTATTCTTTGATGTAGTTATTGTGGATGAAAACCATAGATCAGTTGCAATTGGAGCCCACGAACGTTACGTCGTTGATATTGACACTTTTCTATCACAAGTTAAATAAAAACATAGAGGTAAGTAGTTAAATACTTATCAATAGTAAGCATACGTTAGCATCAAAGATGCGGTGTCATTTAGCATAGCCTGGAGGGCTATGAATATCATGGCATGATATTGTTAGCGCCAAAGGTGCGTAGTCGTGTGATTAAGACTACGCACCTTTGGTGCTTAAATAAAATACCTGATTAATATCCTAGCCCTTACAGGCTAGGCTTTGGGATATCGCCCACTTTAGGGCTTTTTTAGATTTATACAGAAATGTATGTACTTATCTACTGACCTCAATAAAAACATTCATCAAATAAAAACCTTGGTTTCATCCAAAAAGTATGGAATCAGGGTTTCCAATGGATCAATAATGTCGTACCTTATTTAATATCTAATGATAACTTAAATCTTTATAGTATGACAGCGACATTAACTTTTAATCAGCTTAGAAAGATAAAAGACAGCCTACCATCCGGAGCAATTCATACCATTGCAGAAAAACTCCACATGGAAGATGAAACGGTTAGGAATTACTTTGGAGGATCGGACTATGACCATGGTACAAGCGTAGGTATTCACACAGAACAAGGACCTGATGGAGGTATCGTTGAATTAGATGACACAACAATTTTAGATATGGCCAAAGATATGATTAAAAGAACCAAGGGCCATGCATAACACACCTGTTAAAGCGCCTCCGGCGCTTTTTTTTTGCAATAAAACCAGATTATCGTTTGCGGCTTTAAGCAATCAGCAAGTATATCATTATCTTTGGCCACAAAGAACACTAAAATGGAATTATTCTACGATCCCTATTTCACTGGAAGTGGTAGCCTTATAGAATCAGAAAGCAAGCACTGCATCAATGTACTTCGACACAAAGAAGGTGATACCATAACCGTTACAGATGGCAAAGGCACATTTTATAAAACTAGAATAACAAACCCACACCCCAAACGATGTGAGTTGGAACTAATTAGTTCAACTAAAGAACCTTCAAGACCATATCGTATTCACATTGCCATTGCACCTACTAAGAATAATGATCGCTTAGAGTGGATGGTAGAAAAAGCCGTTGAAATGGGAGTAGATGAAATTACTTTAATCATTTGCCATCATTCCGAAAGAAGAAAACTACGTTTAGACAGAATTGAAAAAGTAGTTATCTCGGCGTCAAAGCAATCCTTAAAAGCAAATTTTGCAACCGTTAATGATCTAATCAAATTCTCTGATTTTATCAAGACTCAAAATCCGGAACAAACCTACATTGCACACTGCCGTGATGAAGAAAAACAACTGCTAAAAAATTGTTACAACGTAGGCCAAAATGCAACAATACTCATTGGTCCTGAAGGTGATTTCTCTGAAGCAGAAATTAAAGAAGCAACAGAAAAAAAAATAACTGCAATCAGCTTAGGTTCTGCCCGATTAAGAACAGAAACAGCAGGTTTAGTAGCCTGTCACTCAATCCATTTCATGAATCAATAAACCCCGAATGCCAACATTTCTGAATACAAGTGAAAACCAAGACCTAATCATCCTTACAACAATTATCATTTTCACGATAGGAATACCTATTTTGATGTTAGTGAAGGGTTATCATAACTTTTTAAAATCAGAAAGCTTTAAAGTAAAAATCAAAAGTCGACACTTCTCAGGCAAATACCCAGAAGAAGTTTTATACTCCAGCTTTCCTTATTATAGAGAACTCCCTCAGGAACTAAAAATAGAATTTATACAGCGCGTAATTAAATTCATTAACACAACAAGCTTTTTTCAAGAAGATGATAAGGAAGTAAATGAAGAAAGAAAAATACTTGTAGCAGCATCGGCTGTTCAATTAACATTTGGGCTCCCAAAAATAAGCTTTGATCGATTCAAAACCATAAAAATTCATGAAAAAGCATACTACAACAAGCTTACACATGCTTTTCATAAAGGTGAAGTAAACCTAAAAGGAGAAATTGTATTATCATGGGAAGATTTCATAAACGGTTATGCAAATTCTCACGACAAGATAAATCTTGGCCTTCATGAAATGGCACATGCCTTAGACCTTTCATTATTCTTATCGCAGGGAAGAAAGTACTATTTAAGAAGGCTAATGGAGCATTTTCAGAAAACTGCCATTTCAGAATTGCTAAAAATAAGAACCTCTAATGAAAGTACTTTTCGCTCCTATGGTGGAACAAACCTAAGAGAATTCTTTTCAGTAGCAGTAGAACATTTTTTTGAAGATCCTCAGGATTTTCAATCAAACCTGCCTGAATTATACTACGAACTATGTAGAATACTTAACCAGGATCCCTTTCATAAACTTCATAGAGGATTTATCACACCACAAAATCACCAATTTAAAAACCAAATACCGGAAGGAAGTTATCTTTCCCTTAAACCAAGCATCACAATAAAACCGTCATGGAAAATTTTATTTCCCGGCTTTGGCATCGCATTGTTTTACATTATTACAATACCCTTTGTAATTAACTACCTCATAAAACCTAATGCAAACTACACCATTTTATTAGGCTATTTTGCTGTAATCATGGGCTATCTTGGTATAAAAGCGAAAAAATTAAAATTACTTGGCGATTATTTAATCATTAAGCATAATTTTTGGTCTTCCTCCATTCAAAGTATTCACCAGACTAATATTCTTTACGTTGAGTTCTCATATCTGCTGACGCTTTATGAATTAAACATCATCTATTTGGAAGACGAAATAGTGAAAGAAATCGAAGTCCCCCTATACACCCGTTATCCATCTATAAAAAGACTTCAAAAAGAATTAATGAAAAGAGACATTTTAGTAAAGCAAGACCAAAAGTGGGTAATAAAACGCGCTTAACTTAAATAATCGCTAAGCGTTTTTTGCTCCATATACTTCTTAAATTCCTTAGTCATATTTGTTGATAAATCGCCCAACAAACAACCTCCAAAAGGACAAGTTGGCTTGTCACCAGGGCAATTTTGAATCACAACAGCTCCTTCAATAGCTTCATAAATTTCTAAAAGAGTTACTTCTTGAGGATCCTTCTTTAACACAAAACCCCCACTTGGGCCTCTATTAGACGATACAAAATTCTCTTTAGCCAAACGTTGCATTACCTTAGCAACATGATGCTTTGAACTATCTATCTTTTCGGCTATCTGCCCCACATTAAGCTTCTCTTCACTTCTTGCAATTAAAACCATAGAATGTAATGCAATAGACGCAGCTTCAGATAAGGTAACTATCTTTGACATAATTTCGGTGATTAAAGAAATTAATTACTTAAATAATTGATTGTGTGCAAATATAAAAAAACCTGCAATTATAAAGAATTGCAGGTTTATATTTTTTACCATTTTAGTAGGCTTATTTACCTTGCTCTAAGGCTAAAGTTTTAGTGGTAATATCACAAACTTCAGAAGGACCAAAATACTGAATTGGGCCCGGATAAACATACTCAGATTTCATAGCCCACTCATCTCTTACTGACGCAAAGAATTTAAATGGTGCTCCATCTAATTCGACCAAAGCTTTCTGAATAACAGGCTTCATCTTACCATGACGACGCTCCATATTCATCATCATTGTAACAGGTACACCTCCTGCAATCCATTCATCAGCAGATCCGGTTGTATTACGAACTGATGCCATGTAACCGGTTTTACCTTCACCAATTAATACCGAAGCCGTAAAACCAAGAGAATAACAGTAATCAGCATCAAAATTTGATGGTGCGGCACAACGTCCTTCATATCCAAAGAAGTGTGGCTGTCCAGCAAATTTCCCTTGAAACTCACCTGCTTTTTTCATCTTCTTTAACTTCACCTTAACCATGTCAATCAACATCTTTTCTGTCTCGATTAAAGAAACCTGAACATTACCATGTGGATCACGATCTGCCATTAACTGGTTTGCAATATTGTTTGGAAGAGAATTAAATACTTCTTGAGACTCTGCTGATAAATTTTCCGCCACTAAGTCTCTCTTTTCCTTATTTCCTTCTAAAGCATTTACAGCTTCTTCATTATGTGCTAAATATTCATTTAATTCAGCAATAAGTTTTTTCATTGCAGGAATAAACTCCACTAAACCTTCCGGAATAAGAACGGTACCAAAATTATCCCCTTTTGCAGCACGCTTTGCCACAACATCAGCAATTGACGTTACAACATCATCCAATGTTAATTGCTTTGCTTCAACTTCCTCAGAAATAATACACATGTTTGGCTGAGTTTGTAAAGCACACTCTAAACCAATGTGAGAAGCTGAACGTCCCATTAATTTAATAAAATGCCAGTATTTTTTAGCTGAGTTAGCATCTCTTTGAATGTTTCCGATTAACTCACTGTATACTTTACAAGCAGTATCAAAACCAAATGAAGTTTCAATCATTTCATTTTTAAGGTCACCATCAATTGTTTTTGGACAACCAATCACCTGAACACCGGCATTTTTTTGAGCATAATACTCAGCTAAAACACAAGCATTTGTATTTGAATCGTCACCACCAATAATGACAAGAGCGGTAATCCCTAACTTTTTACAGTTCTCTAAACCTTGATCAAACTGATCAGTTTCCTCTAATTTAGTACGACCAGAACCAATAATATCAAAACCACCTGTATTACGATAATGATCAACAATATCTGCTGTTAATTCAATATATTCATTGTCTACTAAACCACCGGGACCACCTAAAAACCCATATAATTTACTATTGGGATTTAACTTTTTAATTCCATCAAAAATACCTGAAATCACATTATGACCACCTGGCGCTTGTCCTCCTGAAAGAATAACACCTACATTAACTGCCTCTTTTGATGTTGCTTCACCTTTTTCAAAGGTAAGCAAGGGCATACCATACGTGTTAGGAAATAATTTTTCAATCTCAGCTTGATCTGCTACAGATTCTGTCTTTTTTCCTTCTACAATCTTTACAGCTCCTTTTAACGATGAAGGTAACTTAGGGCTGTAGTTCTCTCTTGCAATTTGCAATGGACTTTTAATCATCTTGCCTAACTATTAAGTATTTATAATTAAATAATATATTTTATGTCTAAACTTCAATCCGTTCAACACAACTTGCAAATTTGCTTATTTTTTATTAGAATCAAAAAAAATCCAAGACAATACTTCTTATAAAATTTCATTTCTATAAACTCACTATACATTAACATATTTAATTATAAACAAACACATTAACAAACAAAAGAAAACTTTTTAAATTTAAAAATTTAACAAAAGAACAATAAAGCAACTATACATAATTGACCTACCAATACCTTGTTTAACATTTATTCACAATATTAAGCCCTTATAAATACTATCTTTACAACAAATCCAATTGAAAAATGCAGTTCTCTGTTATAATACCCGTATACAATAGACCTGATGAAATTGTAGAGTTATTAGAATCCCTAACTCTTCAATCGGTAAAAGGCACATTTGAAGTAATCGTTGTTGAAGATGGCTCCTCCAACAAATGCGATCAAGTGATTGAACCATACTATTCACAACTAGACTTAAAATATTTTTTTCAGGAAAATTCGGGTCCAGGCATTGCTAGAAACCTCGGAGCTTCAAAAGCCAAAGGTTCAATGCTAGTCTTTTTTGATTCGGACTGCATTGTACCCTCTAATTATTTCGAACTCGTCTTTAACTACATCGAAGAACATAAACTTGATTGCTTTGGAGGGCCCGATAAAGCACACACATTTTTTACTCCAATCCAAAAAGCAATTAGTTACTCCATGACATCTACCATAACGACAGGGGGTATAAGAGGTGGCAAAAAGAAAATGGATAAATTCTATCCGCGCAGCTTTAATTTGGGTATTTCAAAAAAACATTTCGATCAACTTGGAGGATTTTCAAACATGAGATTTGGTGAAGATCTAGACTTTAGTATGAGAGCCAATGAAGCTGGATTAAAAGTTGGACTTATCAATACAGCCTTCGTTTACCACAAAAGGAGAACAAAATTTTATTCTTTTTATAAACAAGTATTTAACTCAGGCATCGCCAGAGTAGACTTAGCTTTAAAACACAAAAACACCCTAAAGGTAGTTCATTTACTACCCTCCTTATTTACCATCGCTTACCCCATCGCTATACTATTGGCAATATTCGTCTCTAATGTATTCTGGTGGCTGATTTTAGCATTTCCAGCAATCATTTTACTGGATGCCTGGAAGCAAATGAAATCACTCAACGTAGCAACCCTAAGCATCCTAGCCTCATTCGTCCAGTTATTCGGGTATGGCAGTGGTTTTATTAATGCTTTTTGGGTAAGAATAATAATGGGCAAAGGTAATTTCCAACGCTTTGCCCAATCATTTTACGATTAATTTAAAATTAAATCTTTAGGTTCATTCATTACTGCCAAACTCTCATAAGCTCTTGCAAAGCTTTTTATATGGTTCAAACAGTTTTCCGAAGGCTGCTGTAAAGACACCTGAGCCTCTTCATCTGAAAAGGATTCAAATACTTCATACCACAGATCAACCTCTTTTTCGATGGAACTCAATTTTTGAGTGTATAAATTCATCATAGGCATAGATTAATTGTACTATTCCTATAACGCAAATAATTTTAATTTAGTATTAACATTTCAAATACTTAATGAAATGTTTTTCTCTTCCATTAATCGACGCAAATTTATTAAGGCATAGCGCATTCGCCCCAAGGCAGTATTAATACTTACATTCGTCTCCTCTGCAACCTCTTTAAAACTAAGCCCCATATAGTGACGCAATTCCACCACTTCCCTTTGATTATCCGGAAGCAATTTCACCAAATCCCCTACCTCACTTAAAATTTGATTATATACCAATTTCTCTTCGACAGATTTCTCAGAAAATTTTACTGAATTAAACAAATCAAACTCGTAATTATCATTTGAAACTACAGATTGATTTTTTTGCTTTCTAAAATGGTCAATAATCAAATTATGGGAAATACGCATTACCCAGGAAGAAAACTTTCCGGTATCCGAATACTTTCCTCTTTTTAATGATCGAATGACTCTAATAAATGATTCTTGAAAAATGTCTTCAGCAAGCTCTTGTTGCTTAACACACATTAAAACGTAAGAGAAGATCTTACTTTTATGACGTTCAATCAAAACATCTATACAACTAGCATTACCTGCTATAAATCCTTTCACAAGACAGTCGTCCGAAAGCGTTTTAAGCTTTTTCATACCACTCTTTTTTAAATTAAATCTTGTAAAAGTGTACCAATAGGCAATTTTGTTTAGTTGTTGAAATAATTTACAAAGTGTAAAAAAAACAAAAAAAAATAACAAATCAAACTTTTATTCATTATTTCCCTATCTATTACCTAAACCTATTTTATCTTTATCCCTTATATTAAAAAGGGAAATATGAGTTCGAACGACATACAAATTAAGGGAGCCAGAGTTCACAATTTAAAAAACATTGATTTAACCATACCTCGAAATAAATTCATTGTAATAACCGGAGTATCCGGTTCCGGTAAATCATCTTTGGCTTTTGACACTTTATATGCAGAAGGTCAACGACGGTATGTTGAAAGTTTAAGTTCGTATGCCCGTCAATTTTTAGGACGCCTAGATAAACCTGAAGTTGACTTTATTAAAGGTATTCCACCAGCCATCGCCATAGAACAAAAAGTAAATACTCGAAATCCCAGATCCACTGTTGGAACAAGTACCGAAATTTATGATTACATCAAACTTTTATATGCACGTATAGGTGAAACCATTTCTCCCATTAGTGGTCATGTAGTAAAACGCCATCAAGTAAAAGATGTCGTTGATTTTATTATTAACCTTGAGCCCAAAACTAAGGTTGCCATTCTATCTGAAATTCACAAACGAGAAGATCGTACACTTAAGCAGCAACTTGAGATTTTATTAAAACAAGGTTTTAGCAGAGTAGAACTAAACAATAGTTTAGTGAGAATAGATGACCTTTTTGAAAATGAATTTTCATTCAACAATAACGATGAAATTCTTTTGGTTATAGACAGGCTATCTGCCAATAGAGATGAAGATACCATAAACCGCTTGGGAGATTCTATACAAACTGCATTTTACGAAGGTAATGGCGAATTAGTAGTAAAAACTTATGACAAAGAAACTACTTCATATCATTTTTCAAACCGATTTGAATTAGATGGCATTGAATTCGAAGAACCTTCCGAACACCTGTTCACTTTTAACAATCCGGTGGGAGCTTGCCCTAAATGCGAAGGTTTTGGCAGCGTTATTGGTATTGATGAAGACTTAGTTATTCCTAACAAAAGCCTGTCAATCTTTGAAGATGCTATTGCCTGTTGGAAGGGTGATAAATTTAAAACATGGAAAACAGAATTAATCAACAACTCACATCACATTAATTTTCCTGTACACACTCCATATTTCCAATTATCCGAAAAAGAAAAAAACACTCTATGGGAAGGAAACCGATATTTCAATGGCATTAACACTTTTTTTAGTTACCTAGAAGAAAAACAATACAAAATACAATTTCGCGTAATGCTTTCACGCTATCGCGGCAAAACAACATGTCCGGAATGCAAAGGCACCAGACTAAAAAAAGAAGCAAGTTGGGTAAAGATAAATGGGAAATCAATTAACGAATTAGTCAATATTCCGATAATAGACTTACAAAGTATATTTAATAAATTCACACTCAACACCCATCAGGAAAAAATAGCCAAACGTCTTTATACTGAAATAACCAACCGAATAAACTTTTTATGTAATGTAGGATTAGGCTACCTGACCTTAAACAGACTATCATCTACGCTATCCGGTGGTGAAAGTCAAAGAATCAATTTAGCGACCAGCCTAGGAAGCAGTTTAGTTGGCTCCTTATACATTCTTGATGAACCAAGTATTGGATTACACTCCAGAGACACAGAGCTTCTGATTAAAGTACTCAAAAATTTAAAAAAAATAGGTAATACTGTAATCGTTGTAGAACACGACGAAGATATAATTAGATCTGCAGATCAGATTATTGACATAGGTCCACTGGCTGGTAGACTAGGTGGTGAAGTTATATTTAAAGGAGATTATGAGTCACTGGAGGTTTCAGAAAAAAGCTTAACAACAAAATATTTAAATGGGCAGGAGACCATTCCCCTTCCAATTTCAAGAAGAAATCATTCTGATTACATAACAATAAAAGGAGCTTGTGAAAACAACCTTAAAAACATAACTACAAAAATACCTCTTAATAACATCACAGTTATAACAGGAGTTTCAGGTTCAGGTAAATCTACCTTAGTAAAGACAATAATATATCCTGCAATAAAGAAACACCTTGGAGGATACGCAGAAAGAACCGGATCGTTTGATAAATTAGATGGAGCAATAGATAAAATAACAGACATTGAATTCGTTGATCAAAATCCTATTGGTAAAAGTTCTAGATCAAATCCTGCTACCTATTTAAAAGCTTATGATGAGATCAGAAAATTGATGGCTGATCAACAACTGGCTAAACAAACCGGATTAAAGCCCTCGCACTTCTCTTTTAATATAGATGGAGGAAGATGCGAAGAATGCCAAGGAGAAGGTGTAATAAAAGTCGAAATGCAATTCATGGCAGATATCGTATTGCAATGCGAAAGTTGCCAGGGAAAACGCTTCAAAGATGAAGTATTGGAAATTAAATACAAAGACAAAAACATCCACGACATCCTTGAATTGACCATCGAAGAGGCTATTAATTTTTTCAATTCAGAGGCAAAAACAACTGAAAAACGCATCATCAAAAGATTAAAACCACTTGCTGATGTAGGTATAGGCTACGTAAAATTAGGACAAGCTTCCAGCACATTGTCTGGTGGTGAAAGTCAACGCGTTAAACTGGCATCCTTTTTAGCAAACGAACGCGCAGAACCAACCATGTTTATTTTTGATGAGCCAACCACAGGCCTACACTTTCACGATATAAAAAAGCTCCTTGAGGCATTTAACGCTTTAATTAAAAACGGCCATTCCATCATTATTGTTGAACACAACATGGATGTAATTAAAACAGCTGATTGGATAATTGACTTAGGACCGGAAGGCGGAGAAAAAGGAGGAAATCTGGTTTTCGAAGGAAGGCCTGAAGACTTAATAAGGTGTAAAGAAAGCTATACAGGCAACTACTTAAAACCATATCTTAAATAACAAAAAAGCCCAACCAAGTTGGGCTTTTCTATTTATATAAATCTGACTAATCCGTCATTTTTTTAATTCCAAACATTACTGCAACACATCCAGACAACACTTGCTTTTCAGAATCCTCAGTAACCATTATTTGCACTGTAAGTTCTTGGGTTTTAGATGTATTAAAATCCCATATAGCTTTATAGTTTTCTTTTGAATTATCGTAAACAACACGTCCCAACTCATTAATTACTTTAAAATAAATATTGGGTAATTTTTCAGCTTTACAAATAACTAAGCGATAATCTTGTCCTTCAAAAAAGGTTTTGTGCAACTCAACCCCTTCACCTTCACTTAAAGTGGCAGCATGATAATTACCATCATGAACATAGGTCTCTAATTTACTCTTGCAAGATTCTTTAGCAAAAGCAACACATTGACCATTTACTTTTGCCACAAGTAAAATTGCAATAACTGTTGATATGATAGCTTTATAAGCTCTACTCATAATACTACCTAATTAAACTAACAAATTACGAAATAAATTCGGTTCTTATCTCATCCACTTTATTTAATAATTTCTCAAATACATCTTTTGAAATATGGGTTTCTGAATCAGCTTTCAAGGTTGTTGTTTTATTTTCAGCATCTGTTTCAACTTCCACTTTAGATGTATTAACAATTTTAACTTGTTCAAAAATAACTTGTAATTGATTCATTTGAGCTAAAACAGAAGCTACATCTTCTTCTTCTTTATATTCTTCTAAAAGATTAATGACAGTTATTAAACTAAGCTTTTGATAAATTATTCTATCAATTAATTTTTTATTATTCTCAAGTGATCCATTACTAAGTTTTGTAGCTAAATACAAACCTTCTACCCATCCACCAACTAAAACCATAGCAGCTAAAGCCGGACGATTATTTTCGGTTAGGTAAGCATTTGAAGACATAAAAGTTTCAGAAATAATATCTAAGATAACATCTCTGTTATTCATATTTTCTTCCAACTGATGAATTGTACTTTCATCAATAGCATCTAAAATCCCAAGTCCATCTGCTAATCTTTTAGCATTGGCCATGTATTTAATAGAACTTTGTGTTTGATCAAACAAGCTGGTATAACTTAAGTCGGCTGAATACACACCTAAATTTAAAGCCATCTTCTTATTTGTCGTATACTTATCTATATTTTCTAAAGGATTTAACAGCTCTTCATTAAAAGATGCTCCTGAACGCTTAATTAACATTGCAGTTTCTAAAGGAGAAGGCAATGAATAAAAAATGAGTTTTGATTTAGCAAACTCCTCCATCATCTCATCATTTGGTCCTGCAGTACCAACTATATTTTCTTCAACAGACTTTTGTTGCTTTTGATTTCCTGAGACACACGCATTAAAACTTAAAGCTAAACCAGCTAAAGCGATAAAGTAGAACGAATTAGTAATAAATCTTTTCATAATATATTAGTTATTTCTATTTTTTAATTTACAAAAAATTCAAAATGATTGGAAATTTAATATAAAAATATCAAAAATATGTAATACTCTTAGGTTTTGTGCATATTTTAATACCAAATGAATCATTTAAAAAAAAAGATAATACTAAAAAATAAAAAAAGCCTCAATTGAGACTTTTTTTTCATTATTCATATTTTGAAAAATACTTCATAAATTGAGCTCTTTCGTATATGGAAGGATCTCCAATTTTTCCATAATTCATCAGCCCTCTAAAATCTTCAAGCGAAGAATATTCTTTTGATTCCATCCATTTTTCAAGTTCATCCTTCATCTTAGTAATAATTTCAGGCCCATTACGGTAAATTGCCGAACACACCTGAACTACATTTGCCCCGGCTAATAATTGCTTAATAACACCGGTTCCATCATGTACTCCGGTAGATGCAGCAACATCAATATTTTTAACTTTATCAGACACGATAGCAACCCACCTGGTAGTTCGTCTCATATCTGAAGCACTACTTAAAACATCTGCAGAAACAAGAGATAAGTTATTTATATCTATATCCGGTTCATAAAATCGATTAAACATAACCACTCCTTTAGCTCCCAGTACAGATAACTTATTTACAACAGAAACTAAATTGGAGAAATTGGAACTTAGTTTGATACTAACTGGTATATTAATCAATTTACTTACATTGGATACTATTTCATAATACACTTCTTCATATTCTTTAGCTTCACTGTTCTTACTGGTATTCACAAAAAATACATTTAGCTCAATGGCATCAGCTCCGGCAGCTTCAATTTGAGTGGCAAATTCAATCCATTCTGCAGAAGAATAACAGTTGATACTGGCTATAATGGGGATATCAAACTTAGCCTTAGCTTCTTGAATTAAAGAAAGATACTCACCAACTGAGTTATCACGTGTATAGGCTGTCACATAATCTACAGCTTCTGGGTAATCAAATCCTTCTCCGTTATATATCGCTTTATTAACTTCATGATTGATCTGCTCTTCAAATAGCGACTTTAAAACTACCGCGCCTGCACCTGAGTTAACCAGCTTTTCAATTTTCTCGACACTATTGGTTAAACCCGAACTACTAACTACAATAGGATTCTTTAAGATTAAGCCTAAGTATTTGGTTTCTAAACTTGCCATATATTTATGATTTTTTCATGAATTCAGTTAAACACAAACAAATATATGGAAATATGTAAAAGTTAAAACACTCGAATCAATTTCTTTCGTAAACCAAAGTTTAATAAGAACACTATTTTAACTGCTGGTGAATTTAAAAAGCTTCAGTAGTATTTTACAAACGTTTCAGTTTCACAAATAATCCAATAAGGCATTTCTATCCTGGAGAAATGATTAGGAATAATTTCTTTCTCCAAAAATAGAACTTCCAATACGAACCATTGTACTTCCTTCTTCTATGGCAATTAAATAATCATCTGACATCCCCATACTTATCTCAGTGAATGTATTAACATCTGCAAATAGTTCAAGTTTTAACGTATCGTAAAGGCGTTTTAATTCTTGAAATTCTGATCGCACAAGGGCTTCATCATCAGAAAAAGTAGCCATTCCCATAACTCCAACAATTTCTACATTTGCTAAACCACTAATTAAATCCTTCGTTAAATTCTCACGGAGTTCCTCTAATGAAAACCCAAACTTGGTTGTTTCCTTAGCAATATGAAATTGCAAGAGACATTTAATTTTTCGACCACACTTCTTACCTTCCTTATCGATAACTTTAACCAGTTTAATTGAGTCAACGCCATGAATTAAAGACACAAATGGCGCAATATATTTAACCTTATTAGTTTGAAGATGACCAATGTAATGCCATTCGATATCTTTAGGCAGTTCATCAAATTTTTTGGTTAATTCTTGAACTTTATTTTCTCCAAAAACGCGCTGACCACACTCATACGCAGCTTGTATGGCCGAATTAGGTTTTGTTTTTGAAACAGCTACTAATTTTGCTCGATCGCCAATCTTGGCTTTAATTATTGATAATTGTTCTGCAATCTCCATAGTCTTCCCTTTAAATTGCAAAATTACAATGCATCTATATCTAGAGCAAAAAAAAGGCCTCGATAAATCGAAGCCTTTGATAAAAATATTTTAATGATTACTTATTTACTCGGAAAGTTTCATCACCATTTTTGAAAAAACCAACAATTTGGTTTGCTGCAGCAACACCTGCATTAACATTTGCTTCTTCTGTTTGAGCACCCATTTTCTTAGGTGTAAAAAAGAAACGGCCTTTGTAATTAGCTTCAAATTCGGCTTTATTATCTGGAGCAATATCAGAAATATAAACAAAGTCAGGACGATCAGCCATAACTTTAAGAATCTCTGCTTCATGAATTACTTCTTTACGAGCTGTATTAACTAAAACACCACCTTTTGGCATTTTTGTTAATAAATCATAATTGATAGATTCTTTAGTTTGAGGAGTAGCCGGAATATGTAACGAAACATAATCACAAGTACTATATAATTCTTCAACGGTATCAATTGGTGTAATACCTGCTTTTTCAATCACCTCTTTTGCTACAAATGGATCAAAAGCATATACTTCCATTCCAAATCCTTTAGCAATAGTAGCTACATACTGACCAACATTACCATAGGCATGAATACCAATCTTTTTTCCTCTTAATTCGGTTCCTGAAGCACCATTAAAACCGTTACGAGCCATAAACACCATCATACCTAATACCAACTCACCTACTGCGTTAGAATTTTGTCCCGGGGTATTCATGGCTACAATACCTTTCTCGGTACAAGCCTCAAGATCTAAATTATCATACCCTGCTCCTGCACGCACAACAATTTTCAATTCAGTGGCAGCCTCAATAACCTCACGATCAACAATATCAGAACGTACAATTAATGCATTTGCATCCTTTACAGCTTCTAACAATTCAGCTTTACTACTATATTTTTCCAAAAGAGCAATTTCTAAACCAGCTGACTTAACAGCCTCTTCAATTTTCATTACTGCTTCTTTTGCAAATGGTTTATCTGTTGCAACAAGTACTTTTGTCATATCTAATAAGTCTTAATAAAAAGTATGTAAAAAAAGTAAGCTCCTCAAAAAAGGAGCTTACAAAACGGTTATCTAAAATTAGTGTTTTGCTTCAAACTCTTTCATTGTTGTAATTAATGCCTCAATGCTAGATTTTGGCATTGCATTATAAATGGATGCACGGAAACCACCCACTGAACGGTGACCTTTAATTCCACTCATACCTTGAGAAGTTGCATAATCAAAGAAATCTTTTTCAAGCTCTTTGTACTCATCTTTCATTACAAAACAAACATTCATAATCGAACGATCTTCTTTATCAGCAACAACTGCTTTGAAAAGCTTACTGTTATCGATGAAATCATAAAGAAGGTCAGATTTTTCAATGTTCATCTTTTCCATTGCTGCCACACCACCTTGCTCTTTTACCCACTTTAAGGTTTGTAATGCAGCATATACTGAAAAAACAGGAGGAGTATTAAACATCGATCCATTTTCGATATGAGTTCTATAATCTAACATCGTAGGAATATGACGATCTACTTTACCTAAAATATCTTTTTTCACAATTGCAAAAGTAACACCTGCAGGCGCAAGGTTCTTTTGAGCTCCACCATAAATAATGGCGTATTTCGAAACATCAATTGGACGTGAGAAAATATCAGATGACATGTCAGCCACTAATGGTACATTAACATCTAAATCTTTACGAATTTCTGTACCGTAAATTGTATTATTTGTGGTAATGTGAAAATAATCTGCATCAGCAGGTACTTCATAATCTTTTGGAATATAATTATATATTTTATCGGCAGAAGATGCTACTTCTACAACTTCACCAAAAGCCTGTGCTTCTTTCATGGCTTTTTTAGCCCAGGTACCAGTATGTAAATAAGCTGATTTCTTTTGCATTAAATTAAAGGGAACCATACAAAACTGAAGACTTGCTCCTCCGCCTACAAAGATCACTTCATAACCTTCAGGTATATCCAATAACTCTTTAAATAATTGCTGTGCTTCATCCATAACAGCAATAAACTCTTTACTTCGGTGAGATACTTCTAACAATGACAAACCAGTGTTTGCAAAGTTCATTACTGCATCTGCTGAGTTCTTAATTGTAGACTCAGGTAAAATAGAAGGTCCTGCTGAAAAATTATGAGTCTTCATATTGTTTTATCTTTTTTCTTATTGATAATATATTAAACACATTTTAATATCAAATGCGTCTTTTTCTTATTTTTTTGCGAAAACAAAATTATGAAATATCTGTGTTATAGCAGTCGAAAATAATTAAAATCTATCTCTTTTCATGAAAAAAAACATTACTCCATCAAACACCCACCCCAAACCACAAGACATTTTTGCCTATATCACTGAAACTTACATAAACCAAAATGTAAAAATCAATTTATAGAAATTTTTCTGTAATTAAGGAAGTAAAACAGTTTTGAAATAGTTATACGTTATACACAATCATCACTTCTATAACTTTTTTTTATAGTTGCACACCCCCAAAGACCACTCCAGAACCAACATCACGATTCAATACATTAAACATGATTCAGTAGTCTTAACATGAGAAATTACTAATTTTATCAAAAAGGATAATCGGGTTATTATTATTTTTCTATTTTTACATTTTACAAACCAACGAATTATGAGTAAACCATATAAATATATTGACTTAACCTATTTAAACGATATTACTGATGGTAATAAGGAAATGATTGATGAACTAATCAACATTTTCATTGAACAAATACCAGAATTCACTGAAGGTTTTAAGGAAGGCTTCTCCAATAAAGATTGGAATAAAATTGCTGCCGTTGCCCACAAAGCTAAATCATCAGTTATTTCTATGGGCATGAACGATCTAGGTGAAACAGACTTAAAAAATCTTGAACTAATTTCTAAACAATGCCGAATTGAAGAATTAAAAAATGGTGAAACTGAAGCTAACACTGAGGAAATTGAGAGATTAACCAAAAATTTGGAAAGTTATTCTCAAGAGAAAATTGATTGGGTTAGAACTAATTCTAACATCGAAAAAATTAAAGAATTAATAGAAAAGTTTAATTTTGCTTGTACGCAATCCCAAAAAGAACTTAATTCCGTTCTTGAAAATTAGAAATACAACTATATCTTATGGTAGAATTGAAAGAAAAAAATGACCGTATTGTTGGTTCATTCACAGAAACAGATAGACTAAATGCTACAGTTGCACAAGATATTAAAGCTCAACTTTCAGACATACTATCTAACGATGGGACAAAAATGATCCTTAATCTGGGAAACATTAAGTTCATTGACAGTACAGGAATTGGAGCCTTAATTAGCGCATTAAAAACTGCCAGACAAAACAATGGTACATTTCAGCTTTGTTCAATAAATGAGGATGTCATGAGTTTAATCTCCCTGATGAAACTTGACAAGGTTTTTGACATTTACGATACTGAAGAAGATTGCTTCTAAACAAAAAGCCGCATTTACGCGGCTTTTTTTTGTTCTACTAACACAAATTAATTCTTCTCCAAAGCATTTTTCATTGTCACCCCTATTTCTGCAGGAGATGCAACAACGTATAAACCACACTCTTTCATTACCTTCATTTTAGCAGCAGCAGTATCTTCGTCACCTCCAATGATAGCACCGGCATGCCCCATTCGCCTGCCTTTAGGAGCTGTTTGCCCGGCAATAAAACCAACTACGGGTTTAGTCCCATTATCTTTTATCCAACGAGCGGCTTCCGTTTCCATACTTCCACCTATTTCACCTATCATAATGATTCCATCAGTATCCGGATCTTCCATTAATAGCTTAACGGCTTCTTTAGTTGTGGTCCCTATAATTGGATCACCTCCTATCCCAATGCATGTACTCTGACCTAAACCAAGCTTTGTTAATTGATCAACAGCTTCGTAAGTTAAAGTCCCTGAACGGCTAACAACACCTATTCGACCTTTTTTATGAATAAATCCAGGCATTATACCAACCTTAGCCTCTCCCGGAGAAATCACACCCGGACAATTAGGACCTATTAACCGAACATCCTTATCAGATAAGTAATGCTTAACTTTTACCATATCTTCAGTTGGTATCCCTTCGGTAATGGTAATAATTAATTTAATTCCGGCATTGGCAGCTTCCATTATAGCATCAGCAGCAAATGGAGGAGGAACAAAAATAACAGATAAGTCTGCAGCAGTTTCTATAACAGCCTCTTGAACTGTATTAAAAACGGGTAAATTAAGATGTTGAGTACCTCCTTTTCCCGGTGTTACTCCGCCAACAACATTTGTTCCATATTCAATCATTTGAGAAGCATGAAAAGTACCTTCACTCCCTGTAAAACCTTGCACTAAAACCTTGGATTCTTTATGAACTAAAACACTCATAGGGTTATTATTTTTAGTTAATATTGGTTACTAAAGCAGTGATTTCAATCCTTAAGCAAACATTTTACAACATTGATATACTCGAAAGAATCACATTTACTACATAACAACTTTTTTAACAAATAACAATTCATGAATGTTTATTTCATATTTATGGATTATGGTAACAAGGACCTTTCCAATTGCATCAATTCATTATTATCCGGATATTCTTTTCGCAACTCTACGATCAAGGCATTAGCCTTAGAATCTTGATTATTAGATAAATAAAACCTTAATAATTCAGCCTTTACCTGAAAACTATCTTGCAATAATACTTCTAATTTCAAATGCTTTTCGGCCTTTTCTTTATCGCCTTGAAAATCATAAATCATAGCAATATTATGATTTGCCCGCGGAAACTTAGAATCCAACTGAACTACTTTCAAAAGCACATTTAGTGATTGATCATATTTTTGCATTTCAGACAATAACAATCCATAAGCATACAAAGCTTGTACATCTGAGTCATACTCTTTTAAATAATTCTCAAAAGCAGCCTCTGCTTTACCATTATCCCCCAAATGATTATAAACATAAGCTAAATTTAAATAGGCTTGAACGAACCGGTTATCTAACTCTAAAGTTTTTTCGAATTCAATCTTTGCACTATCCAGTTTTCCCAAGCCATAATAAAAATTACCATAATTATATTTGCCTGCCGGAAAGTCTGAATTATACCGCAACAATCCTTCATACTCGTTAAATGCTTTAGTATAAGCCGATGCATAATTAATGGGGACATCTTTATAACCAAACACCACCAATAACCTTACAACCTCAACTCGAACCGCCACAACTTCATCCAATAATAAGGGTAAGATACTCTCCAAGTCGGATTGCGAAGTAATTGGATAATTTGAAAGAGCTGACAATCTAATACTTGATTCATTTTTACCCAAAGCTTTCTTTAAAAGCTCTTTTGACTTGTCTGCATAATGAATTGCCAGTAAACGAACTGCAATAGCTCTTATGGATGCGGGATAAAGATAGTTTCCAAATATATTTTTCAATTGAATAAATGTTTCTTCTGATCCTTTTTCAGCCTTGGCAAAAGCCTCACTAAAATGAAAATTGCGACTTTGGCCATACCATATTTCAATATAACTCTGTGCCCATTGCATACTTTTATCTGCATGGCATTGATTACAGGCATTGGGAACACCAAATTGAATGGATAAATCCGGACGAGGGATTCGAAAGCTATGATCATGTCGGTAATCTACTCCCATGTAATATTGACCATGCATGTGGCAATTTACACATTTGGTTCCTTCACCAACTTTAAATTCTACTCCAGATTGAGAAACAACAGATTGCCCTTTTTCACCGGCTGACTTATGAAAATGATGCGATGGAGAATCGTAAATATCACCTTGATGACATTGCAAACACAATTGATTACCCTCTTTACGCAACTTTCCACTATGAACATTGTGACAATCGTTACACTGTACTTTATTCATATACATTTTACTCTGAATGAAGGAAGCATAAACATAATCTTCTTCTTTGATTTGTCCATCAACATGCCAGTTTGGTTCTTCCGGCAAACTTGGAATTATATGATTATAAACATCAGCACTCTTATATTTAAAATCACAAATGGATGTTCGACGAGAATGGCATCTGGCACAATTCTCAACAAACGTTTTATTGTCAGTCCCACTTGTTCGAACCTGCAATCCTGAATTTGTAAAAGAATCTTGCAGGTATTCCGGAGTTTTGGCCCAAGCTATATGTTGTGAACCAGGACCATGACAGGCCTCGCAACTCACATCAATTTCAGACCAGGTAGTATGGTAACTCTCATTTACAGGATCATATCCTTTTTGCACATTGGTAGAATGACAATCGGCACACATACTGTTCCAATTTTGAGCTTGATTGGTCCAATGCAGCCAATTGTGATGATCAATATACTCATCTTCTTGATAGATAGAATCAGCCATGTGATACCAACTGCTATCTGTGACACTCCAGGTTAAAGCCAATACTTGCAAACGTCCTTTATCAAATTCTACTAAATATTGCTGAAGAGGTGTATAACCAAAAACATATTTAATTTCAAAATCAGCCATTTTACCATTTTCACCATCAGTATTTGCAAAAAATCGCCCATCTTTTTTGAATAAATGATGAACTTTTCCCTGTCCTAAAACCTCAACACCAGAAAAATCGCCTAATACAGTTGAGTCATTTGCAACATCCATTGCTAAATCATGATGAGAACCTTCCCACTCTTTATAAGCAGCTTCGTGACATTCTTTGCAAGCTTCTTTCCCAACAAAAGAGCTTTCTGTTTCGCCTGAAAACTCAGAATAATCAGAACGTACATTAACCAATAAATAAAAAGGAAAGATTAAAATGACCACTACAAATAAAACCCGTATGATCCTTTTATATTTTTGTAAATCAATCATGAATGATAAAAAATCTGTTTTATATTAAAATCACTTCTCTTAACTGCTTTAGACAGATCTACCTTCAATCGATTATCTTCTAGCATTACAACATATAAATCCAATGGTCGATAGGCCGGAGATGAAAGCACCTCACCCATAGCATTAAAGGCCGATGAATGACAAGGACAAATAAAACGTTGAGATTCTCGATCAAAATTTACTTTACAACCTAGATGAGTGCATTTTAAATCCATTGCTAAAAAACCACCATCATCCAGACAGTATAAACAAAAACCTTGAGATCGATAAAAATAAAACTTCCCCTTTTCGAAAGACTGGATACTACCTGCATCAAACAACTTATCAGTTCTTTTTTTACCCTTATGAAAACCAAAGAAACGACCTAACAACCAAAACACTTCTATTGTTAAAACAGCAAGTAATGCTTTCTTTATAAATCTTTTCCTTGAAATACTCTTTTCCTTGAAATCCATTTTATCTGATTATATTATTTGAGCATCTCGCAGCAAACCTATAATAGTTAGTGTTATATATGAACCGGTAAACAATACAAAAACAATCATTGAAATTGATAACATTGAGCGATTCAAATTGCGCAATAAAAAAATTAGAAAACCTGAAACCGTTACAAAATATACACTCACCATAAACACAGTACCCCATATTACATTGAATGAATCTTTAATGATTGCATCACTTAAAACCACAAGTAAAACAGTAAGAAGAACTGAGAATATCAGTGCAAGGGCATAAAGCTTCTTTAATTGACGAGATCCATTGAACCATACACCAACCTTAACCTCATCTAAACCCATCTTTGGTACAACAATTAGAAAGATTAAAAACGCAATTGGTAACAATATCCCTCCAACCAAAGGATGAATATGTAATAATAACTCTTGCATTCCAGCAAAATACCACGGCGCAGTAATAATTTCTGGAACCCGGTCTAAATTAGCAGGAGTTGATAAAGGAGCATTAAAAAAAATAGATAAGGTCGTAATGGCAATAATTAAAATTAACAAGGCCACTAACTCTTTATACACTAAATGAGGTGAGGTATTTACCAATTGGCCTTTCTGCTCTTGAGGAATAGCAACTCCTTTGGCCTTTCTCACTAACCAAATATGAATAGAAAGTACCATAAAAAGAAGAACAGGAAGCACTCCGGTGTGTAAATGATAAAACCTTAATAAACTATGCTCTGATACAAAACGTCCATCTAAGAGAAAACTAGCTAAAGCATCACCTATTACCGGAAAATATCGTAATACATTGGCCACCACAGTCACTGCCCAATAAGACACTTGATCCCAAGGCAATAGATATCCTGTAAAACAAAAAGCAAAAACAAGAAACATTAAAACAAGACCATAGTACCAATTCTTTTTTCGTTCGAAATAAATAGCTTGTGAAAACAGAACTCGAAGTAAATGTAAAACACTAAATAAGCACAAAATGGTGGCAGACCAATAATGTATGTTTCGAATTAAACGTCCTGCCGAATTAAAATGATTTAACAATTCGATAGAACGATAAGCTTTTTCAGCATCAGGAACATATACAAAGCGAAGCAAGATTCCGGTAAGTGCCAATAGCGAAACTAAAAATACAGACATACCGCCGAGTCCAAAAGTCCGATTAAGCTTGATGGCGTTTATTTCAACTCGCGGAGGATGAAGATGTAATAAAAAACGTTTGATTGAATTTAACACTCAAGAAATATTTTAATAATAACTAAAAATTTTAGTTTTACCGCAAAGGAAGGATTGAATTTAACAAGATGAAAGCTTGTTTTTAAACAATCGTATTTTTCAAATTTTAGAATACAATAACGATTAAATAGCATTAAAAAAGTCTATTAAACAATCCATTACTTTCCCAATGACAGTAACCTATAGATTTAAGTGCACAAATTTACATTATTTTTAAGCAATTCGTTTTTAAATCAATCCTAAAAACAAACCTATAACCAGGTACAACTATCAAATCTCTTTTGGGGGCAAAATTTTATTGGTGTTAAAAATTTAAAAATGGTGGTATATCCTCCATAATTTCTATACTTTTGCCTAATTTTTTAACAAAAAACACTATGGCGACGATAATTGACGAAGTTTCAAGAACATTTAACGAATTTCTAATTATTCCGGGGTTAACTACCAAAGAGTGCACACCGGATAATGTAACTCTTAAAGCACCTCTTGTTAAATATAAAAAAGGACAACAACCAAAAATCTCGGTCAACATACCTTTTGTTTCATCCATTATGCAATCCGTTTCCGATAGTGGAATGGCAATCGCTTTGGCAAAGGAAGGTGGAGTTTCTTTCATCTTTGGTTCTCAAACCATTGAAGAGCAAGCCAAAATGATTAAAAAAGTAAAGCAATATAAAGCCGGATTTGTTGTTAGCCATGCTAACTTAACACCCGAAAACACATTAGCTGATGTAATTGCTCTAAAACTAAAAACCGGATTCTCCACAGTGGGAATAACTCACGATGGAACACCAAACGGAAGACTTTTAGGCGTTGTTACCGGCAGAGATTACAGACCTAGCAGAGACAATAAACAAAGTAAAGTCAAAGATTTCATGACTCCTATTGAAAAATTAACAGTAGGAAAACATGGTATTTCGTTGAGCGAAGCGAACAATATTATCTGGGAAAACAAGCTTAACTCATTACCAATCATTGATGACAATGGTGAATTGCAATACTTTGTTTTTAGAAAAGATTATGAGAACCACAAAGAAAACCCCAATGAATTATTAGATGACCACAAAAGATTGGTTGTTGGTGCCGGAATTAACACTCGTGACTACGCAGAAAGGGTTCCTGCATTAGTAGAAGCTGGTGTTGATGTGGTATGTATTGATTCTTCAGACGGCTTTTCGGTTTGGCAAAAAGAAACCATTGAATACATCAAAAACTACGACAAAAATGTTTTAGTTGGCGCAGGAAATGTGGTTGATCGCGAAGGCTTTTTATATTTAGCCAAAGCCGGTGCTGACTTTGTAAAAGTTGGTGTGGGTGGAGGTTCTATTTGCATCACCAGAGAGCAAAAAGGTATTGGCCGAGGACAAGCAACTGCCTTAATTGAAGTTGCAAAAGCCAGAGATGAATACTATGAAAAAACAGGTGAATACATTCCTATTTGTTCTGATGGCGGTATTGTACAAGATTACCACATGACGCTTGCTCTTGCCATGGGAGCTGACTTTTTAATGATGGGACGCTATTTTGCCCGTTTTGACGAAAGCCCAACTCGAAAAATGTTGGTAAACGGAAACTACGTTAAAGAATATTGGGGCGAAGGTTCGAACCGAGCCAGAAACTGGCAACGTTACGATTCGGGAGGTTCTGAAGGTCTTAAATTCGAAGAAGGTGTTGACTCGTATGTTCCTTATGCCGGAAAACTTAAAGACAACTTAGCAATCACTTTAGGTAAGATTAAATCTACCATGTGTAGCTGCGGTGTAATCAACTTAACTGACTTAATAAACAAGTCTAAAATAACTCTGGTTTCATCAACAAGTATCATTGAAGGTGGAGCTCATGATGTTATTGTTAAAGACACTAAAAATTAAACTACAGTTTAGATCATTACTATTTAAGCCATCCTTACAAAGGGTGGCTTTCTTGTGTTAATCCCTTAATATAATCAAATGACTGATAAGAATCTGGAGAAATTAAGATACCGTTTATTAGAAAGTCCCGAGTGGCCAATTAAGTACATGTTTAAATTTATTGTTCCTAATTCTGACAATAGAGTAAATAAAGTCGTTGACTTACTCCCCAAAGACAACCCTCCTACTTTTAAACACACGCCTAACCTCAAATACGTTTCTATAACAAGTATTTCATTAATGCCATCTGCAGATTCTATTGTAGATATTACTAAGAAAGTTTGTGAAATACCGGGTGTAATACCATTATAATTCTTATCTTATCAACAAAACGTCCAGCACAGTACAAGGTACGACTGTGCTTCTAAACATACTATACAGATTTTATGTTTTGAAGTATTGTATTTACATTTGATAAGGTTAAATAAATTGCATAACTAAATATTTATGAATAAACTGTTATTTATAATTAGCATTGGGCTATTAATGATTTCACCCCTATGCGCACAGGAAAATCCCAAAATTGAAAAGTACCTTATTATTAGTAAGGCTCCTGATGAAGCAAAGGCCCAAAAGGAATTTGCTACAGCCGAGAAATATTACAAAAAAGGAAAAGGAACTTATGACGAAGCCTTAAAGTACTATTTACGACTCCACAATTACTACGAAGGAAATGATGCCATGAATTATAAAATTGGTATCTGTTACCTTTTTTCATCCGACAAAAAAAGCTCACTTCAATATCTATTAAACAGCTCCCCTGCTGTAGCCAAAGATTATTTCCTTGCACTTGGAAAAGCCTACCAATACAACTTAAAATACGAACAAGCCAAGGATGCTTACAGTAAATATTTTATGTCACTTGGTAAATGGAAACAAAATGAAATTGCACCATTAATAAACCAACTAAAAAAGAGCTGCGATTTTGGAAGCACAGCCATTAAAGACTCTACTCCAGTTTTCATTACTAATTTAGGTCCACTTATTAACAGTTACTATGATGACTATGGTGCCGTATTAGCTCCATGGAATAATCAAATTTACTTCACATCCAAAAGACCAAGTGAAGAGCCTAAAAAACGAGTTTCACGCTTTAAATTTAAGGAGCAAATCCTTGTTACCGATAATTGCATTGAAGCACCAAGTTCTAGTGTTCAGCCAATTAGCCGATTAAATGCAAATGTTCACATGAGTGTGGCCGGGCTTGATCATAAAGAACAGCGTTTGTTTTACTACAAAGGCCACCAGCACAATGGATCAATCAACTCCACAAAGATTGATCCGGATATAAACGCTAAGAAAAAGAAACGTTTACACGGTTGTATCAACCACATTGCCTATAAAGAAACCACCATTTCAGTTGCCAAAGATGGCACCACTTACTTCGTCTCAAATAAACGAGGTGGAGAAGGTGGAAAAGATATATGGTATGCCAAACGAAAAGGAAATAACCGCTTTGGTCGAATCAAAAATATAGGCAGTACAATTAACACCCCTTTTGATGAAGAATGTGTTTCTATTTCAGAAGATGGTAACACCTTGTATTTCTCTTCAAAAGGACATAATGGAATGGGTGGTTTTGATGTTTTTAAAGCTGAAAAAGGTAAAAACGGATTTTGGACCGCTCCTGTAAACCTGGGTTACCCTATTAACACTCCGGCTGATGAGTTATTTTATCATCCTACTCAAGATTCATTAGTAGCTCTTTATTCATCCATTCGAGAAGCAGGCTTTGGTGGTTTAGATATCTATAAAATTGTGACAGATACCCGCATTCCATTTGCATTATCCGGTTACTTATACGATGAAGCAACCCAGGAACCACTTCATGGAGGAATTTCAGTATACAATGAAAACGATGAACTTATCGCCACTGCTAAAGTTGATACTTTAACCCAAAAATACACTCTGACCTTTGAAGACAAAGGTGATTATAGCATATTAGCCGATGCACCAGGTTATGGCCAGGTAGCTGATAGTATAAAATGCCCGGATACGAGACACGAAGCTATTCAGCAAGATTTCTTCTTGAAGAAATTAAAGTATCCTTTTACTTTAGCCGGAAATATAACAGACACTGTTTCAGGCAACCCTCTTGCAGCAGAAATACGAGTATTCGACAATGGAGCTGACACTCTATTACTGAAACAAAACACCAATCCTCAAACCGGATATTATAGCATGACCCTTGCTGACAAATATCCGTTAAGATTGGAAATTTCTGCCACTGATTACTACTCAAAAGAGGACAGTCTAAATGCTAAAGCCATAGCCGGTAATAACATTAAATTAGATTACCAGTTACAGAGTAGCAAAATCTATTACAAAATGAATGGTACCATATTGGAGGAAGAAACCAACAAACCGGTGTATGGTGCAATCTATATTTACAAACCAGATGATTTACTACCGGTTGCTGTCGCGAAATCAGACTCGACAAATGGCGCATACAACATAACCGTTGAAGAAGTTGGTCCATTTGCAATCGAGGTAAAAGCTGAAGGTTACTTCTTTGCGAATGACTCGTGTATGTTTACCGAATCAGACAGCTTAAACATTGAGAAAAACTTCCTACTCAAACCAATGGTTACCGGGGCAAAAATAGTTGTAGAAAACATCTTATTTACCTCAGGTAAGTCGACATTAAAACCAGAATCGTTCAAAGAATTAGATAAACTAGCAGACTTGCTAATAGAAAACAGCAACATTCGCATTGAGGTATCCGGCCACACTGATAATGTAGGTTCTGCTACTATTAACAAACGCTTATCTAAATCCAGAGCCCTATCGGTAATGAACTATTTAATCAATAAAGGTGTAGAACAAGAGCGCGTTGAGTACGAAGGTTATGGCTTTGACCAACCTATTGCTCCAAACACCACCGCTGAAGGAAGAGCTCAAAACCGAAGAGTTGAAATTAAAGTACTTGATTAATAATACCCGATAGTAAACACTATTCGAGTTATAAAATATTAATACTATGAATAAATCTATAAAAACACTCTTATTGCTTAGTGGCATACTGGCAATAGGCTTATCTTATTCATGTAAAAAAGATACGATTGAGATTACCGATGAATCCAAAAAACTCAATCGCATTTATGAAGTTGCAGCGCCAGTTGGAACTGCACAAGTTACAATACAAGACATCTTAGATGATCCGAATTTTACCGAGATAAAGGATTACATCAAAGAAGATGAAAATGGTGAGTTATACCTTTACTATGTTCAAAAGGACACAAATGCTTATACTTTTAAGGACATATTAGATGGTATTCCTTCAATGGATACAGCCAGATGGATAGAGCCAAATGAATTATTAGGGGATATTGGAAATTTGGGGAACTTGCCTCAACAGGTTGGGTCGTTAAAATCTATGCAAGCAGATTATAGCTACAAAGATACGATTGCCCTTAATTTGGAAGAAAACATAAAGCTTGATAGTTTAGTGGTAAATGAAGCTAAGCTAGTTATCAGTCTTCAAAATCTTCAAATGTTTACCGGTAATGTTACAATAGCAATACCGACGATAACTAAAAATGGTATACCAGTAGAAAAAACATTTGATTTAGCTACCTCTTCAATTAATGAAAGTCCTGATAATGTTGATCTTTCAGACCATACCATTGCTTTTGACATCAGTAATCCGGATTACCCACATGGATTTATTGAGGTTGTCACAACCTTTAGTAATGTTGGCTTAAAAGAGATCACATCCATTCCAACTGAGAAAATTGGTCTTAAGTTTGAAATTAATGCAATAGAACCTCAATATGCATTTGGTAAATTTGGTAGTGCTTCGATAGATCAAGAACCAATAGACCAAAAGTTTTCACTTTTTGAAGATTTAGAATGGGATCATACAATCGAATTTGATGATTATAAAATTCGCCTGGAAACAGTCAACCCCTATGGTGTTAGTTTTGAAACAAGCTTTGATAACATCACTTTCGTCAATGAAGAAACAGGAACGTCTGGCCAATTAATAATTACAGATCCAAATCCTGAGTTTACAATACATCCGGCAACATGGGGTATTCCGATTATTCCAAGAATTAGTAACAATACTTTATCAAAGGCAAACTCTAACATTGCCGCTCTAAACATTGGCGGATTTAAACCTAACCGTATCATTGGTTCGTACTCTACCAGATTAGTCCCTCAAGCCGATGATGTAATTGAATTCATAGGTATGTCAGACACTGTTTTCAACACCTTATACATGACGGCTCCATTATATTTTAGAGCAACCAATTATTGCCATCCAGAGTTTTTTGATTTAGACATCATAGACATTTTAACAGATGGCGAAGGATTGGATGAAAATGGCGAGGCTGATACTGATTACTCAGAAAACATTAAGGATCTGAAACTATATTTTGATTTCACCAATGGTTTACCTTTTAATTTACAATTACAAGCCTACTTGTTAAATGCCGATTCGGTAAGAGTTGATTCCATATTCAATAAGAATGAAGAAACCATAACACTCTTAAGAGATCCGGAAATAGCCGATAATGGTTACCTAGTTAACAAAGAAGGGGAAAGATCTCAAAAAGAAGTTTACATCGACCAGCAACAAGTTAAAAAATGGAAAGATGAAAAAGTGAAGATTATAGAAATTTACACTTGCGGAAACACTCCAAAAGACGGAACTGAATATGTAAAACTTACGAAAGAAAACTTCTTAAAGATCAAAGTTAAAGTTGACGCAAAAGGTAGATATGAAGAGTAAGAACTCACTAACCTAATTAAGCATAAAACATGAATAATAATAAATATATAAAAGCTTTTCTTTTATGCACTATCTTAAGCTTAAGTAGCGCAATGGTTAAAGCTCAGATCGCATCCTCCTTGTATTTTTTAGAAACAATTCCACAGTCGAATATGCTGAACCCGGCAATGACTCCAAGAACTAATGTTTTTATAGGATTACCTGGAGCGAACAGCATTTATACCAGCATACACACTGAAGCCTCACAATCAAACATTCTACAATCGAAAAATGGAATTGGTGTACTTCCTGGTAATGATGCTTACGATTATGGACAACTGAACAATAACATTAAAGGAAACTCACTAACCTTCCAAAACGACTTGAGCATTGCTCCAATATACTTTGGATTTAGAACCGGCAAGGCATACCTCAGCTTTTCCTGGTCTGAAAAAATCAGTAGCCGTACAGACATTGCTAAAGATTTAATTAACCTAGGAGACCGGGGATTTCCAGATGGAAGTCAGTTTGACCTTTCTTCAATGGGACAAAACACCTATTACTATCGTGAATTTTCATTAGGCTATGCACGTGATATCACATCTAAACTTAAAGTAGGTGCACACATTAAACCACTATTTGGTTTAGCTGCTGCTGAATTGCGCGTGGATAAATTTGACTTAAATACGAGTCTTGAAGAATGGAGTGCTGATGTAGATGCTACCGTTTACACTTCTGCTCCAATTGTTGAAACTATTGAACTAGACGAAAACGGCTATCCAAATGGTGTTGAAACCAAAGATTTTGAAGCCAGTGATGCGACTACTTATGCACTTAACTTTTCGAATCCTGGTATTGCATTTGACCTTGGTGCCGTTTACGAACTTAATGAAGCATGGTCATTTTCTGCTGCGCTGAACAACCTTGGTTTCATTTCATGGAAAGATGGCCTGAATTCTGTTAATGTTAAAGGGAAACATTCCTGGGATGGACTGTCTACGAATTATGATGACTATGCCAAAAATGCAAACGCAGATAAAGACTACGAGCATGGTGATTACATAGATGATTTATTTGAAGAATTAGCAGACACCTTGATGAAAAAAATCCCCGCCAAAATAGGGAACGAAGCGTTTACTACAACCCTTGCTCCTATTGCTTATTTGGGTGCTTTTTACGATGTAAATCACTACTTTGGTGTGGGTGCACTTTCGCGCAGTACCTTTTATACTGATGGCTTTAGACAGGATTTTAGGTTTTCGGCCAACTTAAACCTTTATCATGTTTTAACCACTACCGTCAATTACAACTGGACAATTAACGGTTCAAACGACCTAGGTTTTGGTATTGCATTACGCGGAGGACCTTTCCAGTTTTACTTTATGTTAGACCATATCCCTGTTACTTATGACGAAATAATCATTGATGGTGATACTTATCCGAGCCCACGTAAATTTGATACGGTTACATTTATGACCGGTATTAACTTCTTGTTTGGCCCTAACGGTTATAAAGACAAACCAATGGTTGATTCTTATTCTGAATACTAATCAGGTTATTAGAAAACAGATGTTAGATTATAGACTTTTGTAAAAAATACCTAGCATCAATCTTAGATAGAAAAGTTGTTTTGAATGACCGCAATTAAGCATATTGCAAAATCGATTGGCAAAACGTAAAAAATTTCAACACAGAGACACGGGGACACAGAGTTTTATGGTTTTACTTCATCAACTCTGTACTTTTGTGCCCCGTCTGCATCGGGCATGTTTGTGTTGATATAATAATGCATAAAAACAGATACACATAAAAGTTTTTTACATACGATAAAGTATAATGAGTGGTGTTAATTATATTAGCACCACTTTTTAATTAGGCATCATGAAGAAGAATAAAAAAGAACGTGAAGGAATCGTTTATTCTACCAACGATAACTTCGACTACTCCTATTTCGGCAATCTTCAGGCAGAAACTCTTCCTCCTCAACAACAGGATTTAAGAGTGATGCGTGATAACAAACGTAAAGGGGGCAAAACAGCTACAGTAGTAACTGGTTTTGTGGGCACAAGTGATGATTTAAAAGAACTTGGAAAGACCCTAAAAATGAAATGCGGTGTAGGAGGAAGCGCCAAAGATGGAGAAATTATCATTCAAGGTGATTTTAGGGATAAAGTAAATGAAATACTCATTGAAATGGGATATAAATCAAAAAAAGCAGGAGGTTGATTCTCCTGCTTTTATTTTATAATGATAAAGCATTTAGTTGAGCTAATAAATCATAGAACTCTTTTTCTGTTTGATGATTAGATTCGACAATTTCTAAATACAACTCCATCTCTTGAATGTAATCCAAAATTGAAATCTCACCCTTCTCAAGAGCCAAATCTAACAACTCACTACCCTTTAACAATTTAAAAATCTCCTGAGATTCTATTACTGATAATTGGACTGCTAAAGCTTTACTGTGTAACTGTTTTAAACCATAATAGTATTCTATTTTTCGCGACTCCAAAACTTGTTCGGTTTGAAGCTTAACAAACTTTTTATGCTTCACCGTATTTTTATTCTCCCATAAAGGGACTGAAATCCCAACGGTAAGACCTGAAAAAGATTCATCACCAACACTTTCCATCATGTATCCGGCAGACAAATGAGGTAAACATAAAGCTTTTTGCAATTTCACATCGGCATCCAAAACAGAAACCATAGAGTTTAATGAGGTTAACTCAGGGATTAATAACTGCTGTTGCTTAAACCAACTGTCAAAATCATCAACTAAACTAATCCCATCATAAGTATCCGGGGTATTTTTTAGTGAAACACCTGCATTATATGCTTGTAGCTTTTGTACTGCAATCTCCTTATCAACAGAAATTTCACTGTACCTTTTTTTGAATCGAATTAAATTGATTAAAGCTTTATTTTTTTCCAAGACGTTAATTTCTCCCTTTTCAAACATCAAGTGATAAGAGTTGGCAACTCTTTCAGCAAAATCCAAGCGTCTTTTGATCACTTTTTCCTGTTTATTTAAAAACACTAATTCATGACACAGCAACTGGATTTCTAACAAAAATTGTCGCCGACTCTGATCAAAATCATTCTGTAGAACTTCGGAATAAGCTTTTGCTTTTTCTTTTCTAAATTTATACGCACTTGGAAAATCAAAAGACTGGGTTACACTAAAATCCATTCTGGTTCCTAAATCAGAGGGATCACCTTTTAAAAAAGCCATTTCCACTTCCGGGTTTTCAGGGTTCAACCCAATTTTACTTTCTCTTTGCCCGGCCTCCAACCCACTTTGTAAAGCTTTTAATTGGATGTTATTGGAGATGATTTCTCGAATGGCATCATCAACACCAACCTGAGCTTGTACACCTTGAGAAAGTATGAATGCATATAATATAAATCTCTTTATCATACATTAGTTTTTTTGTCATTTATGCGAATTCGTTTTTGCTGCACCATATAAAACACAACGGGCACTACATAAACATTTAAGATCGTAGAGGTTAAGAGTCCTCCCAAAATAACTTTCGCCATTGGACTTTGGATCTCATTTCCGGCAGCATTGCCATTTAAAGCCAAAGGTATCAAAGCCAATGCAGCAGTTAAGGCAGTCATTAAAATGGGATTTAAACGATCTGTTGCACCTTCGATGATTAATTGTTTCAAATTAAGCCCTTTATCCATCAGATCCTGATATTTAGAAATCAATAGAATGCCATTACGGGTAGCAATTCCAAAAAGTGTAATAAAACCAATAATGGCCGGAATACTTAAAATACCTTCTGTTACCCATATCGAAAAAACACCTCCAATTAAGGCCAATGGCAAATTAACCAGAATTATGCCGGCTAAAGATGCATTTTTAAATTCTTGATAAAGCAATAAATAAATGATCAGGATTGAAAACAGGGAGGCAAATAGTAAAATACGGGAGGCGCGTGCTTCACTTTCAAATTGACCTCCAAACTCGATCCTATATCCCTTTGGCAGAGATACATTTTCTTTAATGGAAGCTTTGATATCTTTGACGACGTTTCGAATATCGCGTTCTGATACATTTGCAGAAATGACAATTTTTCGTTGCACGTTTTCACGACTAACTGAACCCGGACCTGCTGAAGAAACAACTTTTGCCACATCAGAAATTGGCACTTTACCCCCTTCTACCCGATCGATGAGTGCTTGCTCAATTCCAGCTTTGGTTTGAGTAAAGGGATGATCAAACCTTAAAACTAAATCATAGTTTTGTTGGCCTTCATAAATGTCTGCCATTTTCTCTCCTGCAATACCAACCTCTACAAATTCATCGAATTCGTTCATGGTGATTCCCATTTGAGCTAATTTCTGTCGATTAGGCACAATTTTAAGTTGAGGAACTTCGGTTTGTTGTTCCACATTAACATCTACTAAACCTTCCACACGTCTAATAGAGGCTGCTATCTCATTGGCTTTTAAATAGAGTTTATTCAAATTATCACCAAATAGTTTAATGGCAATATTGGCTCTTGTACCAGAGATCATGTGATCAATTCGATGCCCCAGGGGTTGTCCCACAGTAAAAGCTAACCCCGGTACACTATGTAAACGGTCTCGAACTTCCTGTAAAAAATCAGCTTGATCTCTCCCATTTAACTCGTAATTCACATCTACTTCGGCACTATTGGTACTTTGCGAATGTTCGTCTAACTCCCCTCTACCGGTACGGCGAGCTGTACTCACTACTTCAGGAATACTTAGCAATTCTTTTTCAACAAGCTGGCCTAATTCATGGCTTTCCTCCAACGAAATTCCCGGCTGACTTACAGCAGAAATGGTTAATGCACCTTCATTAAATTCAGGTAAAAAACTACGCCCCATGGAAAACAGTAATCCCATAGCAATTGCAAATAGAATAAGAGAAGCAGCCAATACACTTTTTTTGAGCTCCAGCACCTTTTCTAAAGATTTCAAATAAAGGGCAATCAAACCATCGGTAAAACGGTGTTTGACGGACTTCTTTTGCAAATAGCTCTCATTGGTTAATAACATCTTACACATAAGTGGCGTTAATGTCATAGCCACAATTAAGGACACAAACAATGAAACGATATAGGCAATTCCCAAAGGTTTGAGCATTCGACCTTCCATACCCGACAAAAAGAACAGAGGGATAAAAGCCACAATGATAATCAAAGTTGCATTTAAGATCGATGCTCTGATTTCTTTGGATGCATCAAAAACGATTTTAAATGCTGAAACGCGCTCACTAGCAAGCAAAAGATGATTATGCTTTAATCGCTTATATACATTTTCCACATCAATGATCGCATCATCAACCAAGGAACCAACGGCAATGGCCATCCCCCCTAAACTCATGGTGTTAATATTGATATTCAGGTAATGCATAACGATAACAGCACCAAGTAGTGATAATGGAATGGCTACTAAAGAAATAATGGTTGTTCGAAAACTACCTAAAAATAAAAACAGAATGATGATCACAAACAAACCACCTTCGAGCAAAGCTTTTTGAACATTATTTACAGAAGTTTCTATAAAATCTGCCTGACGAAATATCTTGGAATTTAAATATACATCTTCGGGAAAAGTACTTTTTAAATTATTTAGATTTGCTTCGATTCTTTCCGTTAGTTTTAGCGTATTGGTATTGGGCTGTTTAGAGATTGAAATAATTACAGCAGGTTGAGCATCCATCGAAGCATAACCCATTTTAGGAGCACCTTCAATAACTACCCGGGCAACATCGGAAACAAAAACAGGTAAACCATCATTGTTTTTCACCATCGTGTTTTGAATGGTTTCGATATCAGATGTTCTGGCAATTCCCCGAACAACATATTCGTTGCCATATTCCCTAACAATTCCCCCTGAACTATTTTTACTTAAACTCTGACAGGTTTGTATCAGTTCATCAAGCGTAACATTAAACTCAAGCATTTTATAAGGGTCAGCCAATACTTTGTACTGTTTATAGTCGCCTCCAATAATGGTCACATTCGAGACCCCATTGGTCGCTAAAAGCATGGGTTTCACTTGCCACTCCGCAATAGTTCTCAATTCTTGCATGGAAGTGGAATCAGAGCGCAGACCTATGAAAAGAATCTCGCCCATCACACTACTTTGCGGCGCCAATGTAGGTTGCCCCACTCCTAAAGGCATAGTACCGGAAAGTGAAACCAATTTTTCACTCACAATTTGACGCGCTCTAAAAATATCTGTTCCCCAATCAAATTCTACCCAAACAAAAGAATACCCTTGTGAACTGGCCGAACGCACCCTTCTAATATCAGTAGCGCCATTTACAGCCGTCTCAATGGGAAAAGTAACTAAGCGTTCGACCTCTTCGGCGGCCATACCATGTGCATCGGTCATTACCACAACAGTAGGAGCTGTTAAATCAGGAAAAACATCCACATCCATATCATTGGCAATAAACAAACCTGATATGGTTAATGCCAAGGCCCCAATGAAAACCAGAAGTTTATTCTTGAGGGAAAAACTAATAATATTATCTAACATATCATTACCTCCTTATTATTAATGGACATGACCTGCATGTGGATCAACACTATTTGAAACAGCTGCCAATTTGACTTTTATTGCTCCATTGGTGACTATTCTCTCCAAAGTAGAAATACCGGATTTCACCACGACCTCCATGCCATTATTTTGCCCTACAATCACTTCACGTTTCTCGAACAACTCAGGAGTAACTTGCACAAAGACATAATAAGAACCATACTCTTCAACGACTCCGGAAACCGGGATTACAATTTCTTCTTGAGATGATTTTGCTTCGAGCGTAACTTCTACCAATGAATTAATGGTGGAGCCTTCCCAGACATCAACTTCAACAGCAAGCGGTAATAAATTAGAATTAGGCTCGAGATGATTTCCTTGCGCAAGCACAACGCCATTTAATTGCTTAAAGTCATGGTAACGATTAGGTGCATACTCTAGTGACATGTTAGCAAAACCATCAACCATTGATTTTTTTGCTAAGGGTATTCCGCATTTTAGCACCATGCGATTTTGTTTATGAATTTTAAGCAAAGGAGTTCCGGCCTCAACATATTCTCCATTATTTACATAAATGCTTTGAACAGCTCCCGCGAAAGGTGACTTAACAAGTACTCCGGCTGAGCTGATGGTTGCTTGTATGTTCTCCCATTGCACTTTAGCCTTTTCAAAGACATTCTGACTTTCTAATAATACTTTTTGAGATATTAGCATCTGATCAGCTAATTCCAGATGGCGCTCGTAGTTTGACTTCGCCAACAAAAAATCATTTTTTGCATTTTCATAATTGACCCAAGGAGCATCGTTGACCATTCCTTTTCCGTCCAGATTAAAAAGAACTTCGTCCTTACCAATAGCACAACCTTCCACCAGGTTTCTACCATACTTAATGTATCCGGCAGTTTTAGATGACAGCACAATCTCATCATTAACAGCAGGAAGAACTTTGGCTGAGGTATGATATAAATCACCCATCTGTTTTAATGCGGGATAGCCGGTAGAAAAATTAGTCTTCCATGACATCTCTTTGGTAAAAGCGATTGAGTTGGCCGGTTCTTGATGCTCATTAACGGAATGGTTTAAATCATGTTCATCATCATATACATATTGATTTTTAGAAGTAATCTTTACCACTCCCTGTTCAGTTTCGATCTCAAAAACCAGAAATGCTTTACCCGAAACCGGAGGTTGAATCTCCAGCTTCCAGATGCCATTTCGAACCGGCGCTTCAGACACTTGCCTAATTCCCTTTTTTCCAACAACCAAAGTGGCGCTCACTTTTCCATTAGACAAAGGCTTAAAGTCCTTAAGCTTTGTTAGATGTACAAGTAGTGTGCTTTTAGCATCTTTGACCAAAGGGCTTACTTCTGCAAAAAGTTCTAAATCATCAGAATATTCAATAATTTGAAGGTTATCGACTTCTTCATGTGCATGATCATGATCACGACTATCCCGTCCGCAACTACTTATTAAAACTGCTATAAATAACAGCTGTAGATATTTATAATAATACATTCGATTTTAATTAAACACACCAATCCCATTTAACTTTTTGGAAATAAGAGGTATGTGTTAGACAGAAAAATATAATTTCAACAGGAATATCCCAGTAAAAACGCTTTTAAGACAAGATTTACAAGATTTTATTTTTAAAATCTTAGCTGTAAGCTTGTTAATCATGTAAATCCAGTCAAAAAAACATGTGATTAAACTCTGTTTCCTACAAAAAATGTTAAAGGCGAAATCACGGAGAATTATCCCGGTTACATCACTCCTTATCAATAAATTATTGATAGAACCGCACTAAACTAATACCGATCCTATTTCCATTCTTTGACCCACGAAACCGAGATATAACAATCTATTCCTGATTACAAACCATTAATGATGGTGATGATGATCTTCATGGTCGTGGTCATGACGAGTGGTTTCATCAATCGTAATCGAATCTACTTCAAAGACCTCTTGCTGCACAGTCTCCTGCGAATGAGAGTGCTCATGATTACAAGACTCATCATCATGAGAATGAGATGTATTAGTTTTAGAAGAACAAGCAGTTAATAAAGCTATGGCGAATAATATGTAAATAAGTTTTTGCATAATAACTAATTTGAATCCAATTATTGGTATCGACCCAACATGAAAAAACATTTCAATTAATGGGAGGAAATTCCAATAAAAAGATGATTTGTTTGACCAGTATCCCGGCAATTTGTTTTTGGAAAGGATAACAGAAAAGTTCTATTATCGTGATGATTTAAAAATTATGCAAAAAAGGGAGGTCCCCTTAAGGATATCCCTTCCAAACAAATGGTAGTGCTGAAGGGAAGAAAGTAACTGCAATAATCTACTACTTGCTGCAGTAAGACTAAACAATCGGCATATTTTACTATCGCAACATAAAAAATTGAAATTTCAATCTTTTTTAAAGGAATCGGCTGAACTTCAAAATGACAATGATAATCCGGATGCGAATCTTCTTGAGTATGGGAATTTAAGCCTTTTCCTTTATCATAACTACAACATTGATCCTGATTATTATAAGCAAAAGCCTCTGTTACGCCGGAACAGTTATCAGTATCCGCATCATGATGATGATGAGGAATAATGGCATGAAAAAACACAATGGCATATACTGCCAACAGAAGCGAAGCAAATATCCTGTTTTGTTTTTTCATGTGTCCAAATTTGTTTTCAATTATCAAATGCCTGCCCGAACCCAATGTCATTAACTTAATAAACATTCGCTCTTACAGAGCTATTTAAAACCGAACTAATTTACGCAGGGCGATGCCCTACGCTAATTTAAACAAGGCTTTCAGCCTTAACTTAATGACATTGTGCCCGACCCAGGCGGGGAACTCGCCAATTTAGTTATTTCCCTGTGTGAGGAAGTTTTCCTCATGGCTCGTTTCATGCTACAATAATACACATAATCAATGAAATAGTTCAAAAATTACAATTCTAAATGCACTCTGAACCTGATTCCAAATTTAGGAGCTCCAACCTGAGACTCTGGAGATACACGCCACACCCCTTCTACTCTCAACAACTTAAAAATATTGGCAAAACCGGCACCAACTTCTACATAAGGCTGTGTGCTTAAGGTTGAAAGTTCTTCAGGAATATCGAATGAGTCATATTTATCGCGATCTAAACTACCTACGGCAAGTTTTGCCGACAAGACTTCTTTAAATCCAAGAGCTCTAAAGAATGGCACTCGATTGGTAAAATATCCTTTTAAGTGATAGTCAATGAACAAGTGTGCATATTTATCATGCACATATTCCATATTGTTCATCAGGTTAAAATCGTAAATAAAATAACCCAATGTTTCATTTGCTCGAGGAATTTCTAACATACAGTAGGGCAAATTACCATGATACATTCCGGCTTCAAGAGCGTATCTAAAATCAGTTGGCCCTAATGGGAAATGGTGATTAAACACGGTACTAACCTTTGCGTACCAATCATTTCGATCGGCATAATAAACATTTCCTCCACCTATCACCAAGTGAATAATTGGATGTTGAGTACCTGCATAAAGGCGCATAAATTCATCATCAATGACTTTTTCTTTCCAAGACCACCTGAAATTCAGAGAAGCATCGGTGTAAGAGAATGAGGATATTTCATTTCCCTTGTATATAAACGGGTAATACTCAGGAGAAAACTGACGTCCCCAATCAGCTCTAAACTTAGTGGAGAATCCGGTTCGCCATTCGTTTTCGTACAACAACTTTACCGACTGTTGCCTGTGCAAAGCAATAAAAGGTCGTAAGGTAAAAAGAGCTGCAACGAGATTACTTTCGTTGGGTGAAAGTTTATTTTCCTTTAAATATAGAATTTTGCCGTTCTCACCGATACGAGTATATGCATCGTCAAAACGTAACATGGCAATCTTTCGTTTGGGACCCTCAAACTTATATCCTCCACCTAAACTTCCGGAGAACTTTTCTGTTCTGGTTCCATAGGCCGCTCCTCCAAAAAGCATCCATCGATCACTAATCTCACTACTGGTTCGCATCCCAAAAAAAGGACGTATACCTTCAACTTTGTTATAACTGATAAAATCAATATATGGTCCAAGTTCAACCTTACCTACATCATAATAACCATTCATAAACATGCGACTGGCATTATCAAAAACCTTAACGCCCTTGAGTTGGTTAACTGAGTCGATGGCCGCATAATTATTGGCCACTGCCAAAGTCATATCCGGAGGACGATTATTTGACCAAAAAGAGGAATCTTGCAGAGCTGCACTTTTTGTTTTAATGGTTTCAAAACTTATATTATCAGCACTTAAGGTAACCTCATTAGGATTATCCAATATTACATCATAATAATTGGTATATTTTTCATGATCGATTTCAAAACTATTGCTACTGGTAGGTAACTCTATGAGGTTATAATCAAACTTTGCTTTTAACACCGAACTCTCATAGAAAGATGCAGTATCGTTTACGGGCTTATACTTCATCTTCAACTCCAAATCCTTCAGAAAAGTCATGTTGCTGTTGGTTGAGAGCTTTGCTTCCACGCACACCAAAGAATAATTTTTATTCTCGATGATCATCCGCCCTCTAAAGACCTTATCTCTTTTTCGTCGAGGTACAAAAAGGATTTTGTAGTGCTTAACTCCATTACGCATTACACTATCCTCCAGGTAATATTTATAAAAACTCCATCCTGCTGAAGAGGTAGGACTAATAAAATTCTCACCAAATAAACGGATAATGTTTTCGTAAAAGCCAAAACCATGATCCAAACCATTACTAAATCCGGCCACATCCATTTCTCCAAGAAAACCCAATCCAACCGTTTTATCCGCTACCATGGTCGATTTCTGACGTTTAGGATCGCGTTGAAAATCATTTTCGAAGACCTGCTCAGACATGTAAACGGGTAAATAATGCTTGCCGTCTTCATTTTTCTTAAAAGCATTAAGATGATCCTGAAACATCTTCATTTTCATGAGGGTACTATCCGCATTATTGATGTTAAACTTTCGCCTGGTATACTTTTTAAAGGTTTGGCGATCATAGCGGTTTGGATCATTTTTTTCGCGGGCTTTCACCATGTTCTTCACAATCATACGAACTTGCGAATCATCCGGAGCCACATCAATTTCATTAAGAGAAATAACATCCGGCATTAGCTTGATGGTGGCTTTTTTATCAATTCGCTGAGGCGTTAATGCTTGCATACGATAACCAATGGATGAAAAACACAAAGAATCCGTGCGCTTTGGAATAAAAAACTCAAAAAAGCCCATATCATCAGTGGTACAACCAATGGTAGTCCCTTTAATAAATACATTAACCATGGGAATAGGCACTCCAGTTTCGTCATCTACAACCGTCCCTTTGATAAGCCGATCTTGTGCAGACAGCTTTAACGATGAAAAAAATAATAAACTAAACAGTAGAATACCAATTGCGCCACATTGCTTTAATCGCAATCGCGTTAATAAAAATCGTTCCATAAACAGCTTAAGGTGTGATAGGCCCTATTAAATCTCTCAGAATAAATTATCTATCCACAAATTACGGGCGCAAATATAGTCAATTATCCTGAGTTAGACGAAAAGATCAATAAAGTCGACAATAGAACTCCACATTTTTTTATTTGTTCAAATAAAATAACTTATTTCGTACCAAAATATGGACAATATGGGTTTACTGGAACACTTAATTCAATTAGATACTACTATACTAATGGCGCTTAACAGTCATCACACGTCATATTGGGATGCTTTTTTTTGGTTGTTTACGAGTAAAGAAGTTTGGTTACCATTTTACCTTACCATTGCTTATATTATTTTTAAAAACCATGGCACAAAGGGGTTCGTAACTCTACTCGCCATTGCCTTGCTAATTACTTTGTGTGACAGAATTTCATCAGGCTTCATGAAAGTTTTTTTTGAGCGACTTAGACCCAGCCACGATCCACTTTTACAAAACATTATCCACTTAGTCAATGAAAAAAGAGGTGGTTTATACGGTTTCGTATCTTCTCATGCTGCAAATTCATTTGGATTAGCAACTTTCACATCCTTTCTCTTTCGGAATACATATTACACGTGGAGCGTTATGGTGTGGGCAAGCATCAATGCCTTCTCCAGAATCTATATCGGTGTGCATTTCCCCGGAGATATCCTAGGTGGCTTAACGTTAGGAATAATCTTAGGTTACTTAATTTATGAATTGTATTTAAAATTTATCCCACGTTACATAACGGTTACTTACCACAACAAACGCGTACTAAAAACAGGATTAGCCGGTACTTTTTCTCAACAAAACCTCTTGATATTCACTTTAGGCATAATGACAGTAACCTTGTTAATGTCGGCTAAAGTATTGGCAAATAATTTCTAAACTTATTCAATCACAGCATTCGAAGTATTCATCAAAATGCCACACAAATCTACCATCCACTAAGTAACTATATACTAAAACATTCCAAAGCAAAGATAAGTTTTGTCTATACCCCAACGACCCAAGTAACTTGACAAAATTCTTCTAATATCTTTTATTGCTCTCTATGTAATCTTCGATGCGTAAAATATGTCATTAGATGATTAACAGCATTTAAGTACAACTCAAAACTTAAGCCCATGGAAAGCCATATCAATCCAACACAAGTTGGTTATCAACAACCATTGATTAAAGAAGGTAATATCTTTGAGTTACGAAAAGAGATCATAAATGGCTTAAGTTCAAGCAGAAAATATATCCCCCATAAATTTCTATACGATAACACAGGAATAAAAATATTTAAACTCATATCTCAAACACCAGAATATTATTTAGATAGAATAGAGAAACAACTTTTAAAAAAACTGAGTAAATCATACTATGGCAAATTAAGAAATGTTGAAATAGTAGATTTAGAATCCGGCGATGGCGGAAAGGCTTCAATTATTTTTAATTTCCTATCTAAATACCAAATCGGAACAATTCAATATGTACCTACAGCTTTCAACAAGGAATCCATTGATTTGGTCGAGTTTAATTTAAGATATGAATTCCCAAATTTAAATATCCAACCATTTTTTGCTGATTACACCCAAAGTTTGCCTCCTCTAAATGAAAATCAAAAAAGGATTTATTTCTTATTTGGCAATCGAATAGGAAACCTTGAACCTTTCCAAGCCCAAGCTATTTTTTATCGCATAGGTCAATCGATGAAAAAAAATGATGAATTATTAATTGGTGTAGATATGGTAAAAGATTCAAACATCATGGTAAAGGCCTACAATGACAGCCAAATGTTTACCGAATCGTTTAACCGAAATATCATTCGAGTTGTTAACAGCTTTTTAAAAACGGATATCCCTACGACATACTTTGAGCACAATGCTTTTTATAATGATGAAAAACGCAGGATAGAAATGAATCTTAAGGCACGCCATCAAATCGATGTACGTTCACCATTTCACCCCGGAGTAATTAGCATCAACAGAGAAGAATTAATTCATACTGAAAACTCGTATAAGTTTACTGAAAATGACATCTACGAACTAATTCTTCAAAGTGACCTATCAATCATGCAAATTATTTATGACCCCCAAAATTGGTATGCGCTTGTGAGATTATTAAAATAATTTACCGGGGCCCTGTGCCCCATTTTTTATAAAAATTCATTTCAAAAGACCTTGAATCTCCTCGATAAGAGATTCTAAAATACAATTAACAAACCTTACATCCCACAAACACAATACTCTACTAAACAAAAACTTACAACATCCTCACCCAACAAACGAAACAAAAACAGGTCTACTCTAAAGTAAAATCTACAATAAAACATATCTGAACTCTACCATATTTTATTACATTTGGGGATAATTAAAACCGGTTTGTTTTACTAGGTATGCGAAAAACTATAATTCTATTATTAATTACTACTATTGTTTTTACTGCTTGTAAGAGCCCTCAAAGCTCTTCTCCGAGTGAAGGAACAATAAACTTTCGCATAACTTACCCGAGTGATAAAATGACAAGTGGCTTCTCCACTTTTTTGCCATCACAGATGAAAGTAATCTATCGCCAAAACCATTACAAACTTTCGATCAAAGGAGAATTCAGCATTTATAACTTAGAATACATTAGTAGAGAAAAAGGAGATACGTGCTTTACTCTTTTCAAGATTTTTGACAAGAAGCTTTTTCATAAAATGAATAAAAATGAATCCTTGTTTTTATTTACAGAATTGGGAAATCCAAAAATCAAATTTGATAAAAAAGCGAGTAAAATCATTGCCGGTCACCCCTGTAAAAGAGCAACTTTACATTATCCAGGAGCAGAAAATAATGAAACAGAAGTGTGGTATTGTACCGACATTGATCTTCCGGCCGCAAACCGCAACACGCCTTTTGAAAAAATCCCTGGAACGCTATTGCAGTTTTCAATAAAATACAAAGATTTGTATCTAAATCTTGAAGCTGATGAAGTAATATACTCTCCAATATCAGCTGATGCTTTTAATGTTCCTGAATCCTACGAGCAATCTAACCCGAATGACATCAGGGATCTTGTAACAACGTTACTACAATAATAGATTTCTCTTATTTCCGTAATTATTCGCGCGCATTTTTCGTTTAGTTTCTAAGCACTTAATAAATTTCTGAAATCTATTTAGAGATTAGAGAATTTAAAAAGTGTAATTAATTATTTTTGTGACCATCAAAACAGCCATCAATTTATAAGCTCTATGCCAAAACAGAAAAGAGATAACAAAAAAAAAACTAACACCAATATAAATGACTGGAGAGACGGATTAAAAGGATTAAAAACGAAGTTCATTACAGGACTTATCACTCTTTTTAGTTCCATCTATTTGTTATTAGCCTTCGTTTCATTTTTATTCACCGGCTTTGCCGATAAAAGCAAATTTGATCTTTCGTGGTGGGACCTGATTACCAGCTCTGATATTACGGTTGAAAACTGGACCGGCAAACTGGGCGCCTACATCGCAGATACTCTTATAAACCAAGGAATTGGCTTATCAGCGTTTGCTATTTTATACCTACTATTTCTTATCGGATTTAGATTATTGGGCATCAAATTAATCTCATTGAAAAAGGCCTTTATCCACTCTTTTATTATATCGATTTGGTTCTCCATTGCCATGGGCTTTATTTTTATTGCTGACATCAATAACCAATTTTTATTATTAGGTGGAACTCATGGTTATTACATGAGTAAATGGATAAAAGCAGCCATTGGAAATGCGGGAGTTATTATATTACTTCTCGCTTCTTTAATAACCTACTTATCATTCACTTTTGATACATTCTACCATAAAGTTAACCAGTTAATCAAGAAACAGCCTCAAGGCTTAGAAACTGAAGTTGAAAACAATGAAGCTGCAGTTTTAACAGATCATCTGGAGGAGGAAGATGAACTTGAAACCGAAGAGTATTCGATCACAGAGGAGAACAACAATCAAGAATTAGAATCTTTATTTCCGACAGAAGAGCCTATCGAATTTGACATCTCTCAAGCTATCCATAAAGAACCTGAAACAACAACTAAGACCACACATAACATTCAATTAGAGACCATCAGCTCAGCGCAACATGAAGATACTTTTGAAAAAATAATTCCTTCAGATAATGGCCTTGACCTTAAAATTGAACAATTCGAAGAAGAAGAAACCTATGAAGAAAACAACCAAGATGCTTTAGGAGATTATGATCCAACATTGGATTTATCATCCTACCAACTTCCTCCTATTGATCTACTTGACCCTCATGGCTCCAGCAACAAACAAGTTAGCATGGAGGAACTTAACCAAAATAAAGAAAACATTGTTCGCACACTGGAGCATTACAAAATCACCATTGAAAACATTAAAGCCACCATTGGTCCAACAGTCACGTTATATGAAATTGTTCCGGCTCCGGGTACACGCATCTCAAAGATAAAAGGTTTAGAAGATGACATTGCACTATCATTAGCTGCGCTTGGAATTCGGATTATAGCCCCAATCCCGGGAAAAGGAACAATTGGTATTGAGGTTCCAAACTCTTCTCCGGATGTTGTTTCGATGAAATCAATCATTTCGTCCAAGAAATTTCAGCAAACAACCTATGATTTACCCGTGTGTTTGGGCAAAACCATTTCAAACGAAACATTTGTTTTCGATTTAGCAAAAGCGCCACACTTACTGGTTGCCGGAGCAACAGGTCAGGGTAAATCGGTAGGTATTAATGCGATAATAACCTCTTTGCTTTATAAAAAACATCCATCTCAACTAAAATTTGTAATGGTGGATCCCAAAAAAGTAGAGCTTAGTATTTATTCTAAAATAGAACGACACTTCTTATCTAAAATGCCGGATGAAGAAGAGGCTATTATTACAGATGTACAAAAAGTAGTTAACACCTTAAACTCTTGTTGTATTGAGATGGATGACCGCTATGACTTATTGAAAAAAGCACATGCGAGAAACCTGAAGGAATACAACCATAAATTTGTTAAACGAAAACTTAATCCGGAAAAAGGTCACCGTTTTTTACCTTACATTGTTGTGATTGTAGATGAGTTTGCAGACCTTATTATGACAGCGGGTAAAGAAGTCGAAATACCAATTGCACGTATTGCCCAGTTGGCTCGTGCTGTGGGTATCCACATGATTATTGCAACCCAGCGTCCATCTACCAATATTATTACCGGATCGATCAAAGCTAACTTCCCGACCCGTATTGCATTTAAAGTAGCGTCCATGATTGACTCGCGCACCATTCTTGATGCACCGGGTGCGAATCAATTAATTGGTCGAGGAGACATGTTAATTAGTCAGGGTAGTGACATTATCCGAGTCCAATGTGCTTTTGTGGATACTCCTGAAGTAGAAGCAATAACAGACTTTATTGGTGAACAAAGAGGCTATGCATCGGCCTTTATGCTACCTGAATATCAAGGCAGTGAAAACTCGGGCAATGAACCTGGAGATGTCGACATGAGTAAACGTGACGCAATTTTTGATGAAGCTGCTAAAATAGTGGTGTTAAACCAATCGGGCTCTACATCCTTAATACAACGTCGTTTTTCAATCGGGTACAATCGAGCCGGAAGAATAATAGATCAATTGGAGGCTGCAAACATTGTGGGTCCTTTTGAAGGGAGTAAAGCCAGAAAAGTTTTGGTTTCAGATGAACAAGAATTAGAACGTATTCTTGACCAATTGCGATCTTAACATAACTTTGGAATAAAAATTGTAGAATCAAAAAACACAAAATCAAAACATATTAATTATGAAAAATCTTATTGCTTTATTTTCATTCTTTGCTTTATCCATGGCTATGATGGGTCAAAGTTCAGAAAAAGCCAAAGGCATATTGGATAAATTAACCGCTCAAACTAAAGCATACAAAACCATTGAAGCCAAATTTAGCTTCACCATGGAAAACCTACAAGAGGACATCAAAGAACAATACAATGGTTCGATTTCGATAAAAGGTGACAAATACAAAGTTTCTCTCATGTCGGTAAACACCTACTACGATGGAACGGTATTGTATACGCACATGCTAGATGCTGAGGAAGTTAACATTTCAGAGCCAGATCCGGAAGATGAAGAAACGTTAAATCCGGCAACTATTTTCTCAAGCTACGAAAAAGGATTTAAATATAATTTTATTGGAGAAGGCACTGCCGACGGAAAAGCCATTTATGAAATAGACCTCTACCCCGAAAACAGAGATAAACCATACTCACGCATAAAGCTTTTGATTTTAAAAGATGAAATGAATATTTATTCCATCAGACAGGTTAATAAAGATGGAAACAATTACACCATCATTGTAAAAGACATGAAAGTTAACCACGCAATCGATGATAAAACATTTGTTTTCGATAAAGCTGCCAATCCGAATGTAGATGTAATAGATATGAGATAATTCATATTTATAAATTTAGATATATATAGACTCGCATAAATGTGAGTCTTTTTTTTATCTTTGCACTATCCTTTCAACTTAACACAGACTTCAATTGTTTTATTTTAGGATTTAAATTATCAATCATGAAATACCTTGTTGATTTTATTTTTAGTCTTTACGACCTATTAAACGCAATGTCACCCTATCTGCTGTTAGGTTTTCTATTTGCAGGAATTTTAAAAGTTTGGTTTCCTCAGAGATGGATTGACAGATACATGGGAAAAAGCAATTGGGGATCAGTTATAAACACAGCCATTTTAGGCATTCCTCTACCCTTATGTTCCTGTGGCGTTATTCCAACCGGAATATCCTTTTACCGAAATGGAGCTTCAAAAGGATCAAGTGTTTCTTTCCTTATTTCTACACCGCAAACAGGAGTTGATTCCATTATGGTCACCTATTCCCTTTTGGGTCTGCCATTTGCTATAATTAGAGTTTTTGTAGCCTTGATTACTGGCGTATTAGGAGGTGCTGCCACAAACTTTTATGCAAAAAATGAAACGGTTAATTCTTCGACAACGACACAAGGTTGTGACAAAGATAAGATGGGTACAAAAAGTGGACTTATGGGGGTATTAAAATACGGTTTTCATGATTTTTTGATGGACATTGCCAAATGGTTAATGATTGGAATTTTAATAGCAGCAGCTCTTTCGGTTCTTATTCCGGATGACTTTTTTACCCAATACCTGAGTAATGATCTATTAAGTATGCTTGTTGTATTAGTTGCCTCAGTTCCTTTATATCTATGTGCAACAGCATCGGTACCCATTGCAGCTGTATTAATGCTTAAAGGACTATCACCCGGAGCGGCCTTGGTATTATTAATGGCAGGTCCGGCAACAAATGCAGCAACCATTACCATCATTAAAAAAGTTTTTGGCAACAAAACCTTAGTATCCTATTTGGGGTCAATCATTTTAGGCGCATTGGCTTTTGGATTCTTAATCAATACATTCTTACCTGAAGAATGGTTTTTATTAAGTGCAGAAAACCTTCATCACGTTCACCACCACGAATTACTACCACAGTGGTTTCAAATCGCATCTACCATACTTTTAGTGGGTTTAATCAGCAATGGCTATATTCAAGCCTACTTAAGAAATAAGAAGAGTAAACTAAACTTAATCAAAACAGAACAACTTGCAACTTCTGTATTATCTACAAATGATAATTCACCGGTTTTTAAAACGGCTACTCCTAGTTTAAATTTTTCATTTGACAACTTAAAACCAATAAACAGCAAAACCTATCATGTAGAAGGTATGACGTGCAGTCATTGCAAGGCTAGTGTAGAAAAAAACCTCGGCCAAATAAAAGGTATAAAAACTGTTAGTGCTGACCCCAAAAACAATAGCGTTACAATTACCGGAGATGATATTGAAGACAATAGCATTATGCAATGCATCGAATCTTTAGGTTACAGTTTTAAAGGAAAAGTATAATAAGTTCTTTCCAAATAATATTTTACTTTTGTAAGCAATTATGGTGCTTATGCTTAAAAGGGAATCCGATGATTCAGTTATGAAAAGTTCGGAGCTGTCCCCGCAGCTGTAATCCTAATCTCGCAAGAGATTAATTTCATCAAGAAAACCACTTTCTGGTTTAAGAAGGGAAGGTAGATGAAATGGGAAAGCCAGAAGACCTGCCATAATGAAAGAATAAAACTTCGGGGAAAAGTAAAAAAACATGGCATGTTTCATGTCAACTGTTATTGCCTTTTCGCTCCTGAAGCACTTTTTAACTTTTTTAAAAATAAAAAATGCAGGAGATTAACATTCAACCGTTAAACAACGCGCTTGACGAACAAATCAAGCAAAAAATTGATTTTAAAACCAAACCGCTAGGCTCATTAGGTAAACTTGAAGAGTTAGCTTTTAAAATCTGTAAAATTCAACAAACCCTTAAACCAAGCATTTCACAACCTACTATTTTGGTGTGCGCCGGAGATCACGGGATTACCGAGGAAAAAGTAAGTCCTTTTCCACAAGAAGTAACCTATCAAATGGTGATGAACTTCTTATCAGGTGGAGCTGCTATCAATGTTTTTAGTAAAGTTCATAACATTAAGCTTTTGGTAGCAGATACAGGAGTCAATTATGATTTTGCAGACTATGATGGATTGCTTCACTTTAAAATCAACCATGGCACTCGTAATTTCGCCAAGGAAGCCGCAATGACACAACAAGAGTGCAAGCAAGCAATGGCAAATGGGGCTCAGATTGTGAGTGAGCAACTTGCTAAGGGTTGTAATGTCATTGGGTTTGGTGAAATGGGAATTGGTAATACCACTGCTGCAGCTGCTCTCTTATGTAAGTATGGTAACATTCATCCGGACAAAGCTTGTGGAGCAGGAACCGGATTAGATGCCGAAGGAATAAAACACAAAGCTGAAGTTATTGCTAATGCTCTGAAACTCCACAAAGAGGTTAGCTCACCCTTTGATGTTTTAGCAACATTTGGAGGATACGAAATTGCTACAATATGCGGGGCAATGTTAAAAGCTGCAGAATTAAAAATGACTATTCTGGTGGATGGTTTTATCGCAACTTCGGCTTTAATTGCAGCACATGCTATTCATCCGCAGGTGGTGGATTACTGCATTTTTTCACATCAATCCAACGAACAGGGGCACCGCTTAATGCTCGAACATTTAAAAGCTTCTCCTCTACTGGATCTTGGACTTAGACTGGGCGAAGGAACAGGCGCTGCAATTGCGCTGCCAATACTAGAATCTGCGGTAGCCTTTGTAAATGAAATGAACAGCTTTGAAGATGCCGGGGTAAGCAACAAGGAGTAAACAAATAGATACCTATTGATTATCAACACAATAACTGCGAACATCAATTCCCGAACTCTTTTTTAAACAATCAAAATGTCAACTATAAAACAACAATGGGAGCTGCTACTGACAGCTCTCAGTTTTTTTTCACGGATTCCTATCCCATACAAGTTAGCCTTTTCATCAGAAAACCTGAAGCGTTGCAACCGTTATTTCCCCACCGTAGGCCTTGTGGTTGGGGTAATTGGTGCATTGGTATATTTCCCGGCTAATGAAATACTACCTCATTCAATCGCAGTGATTATTAGCATGATAACAACTATTCTGGCCACAGGTGCTTTTCACGAAGATGGTTTTGCAGATGTGTGTGATGCTTTTGGAGGCGGATATACCAAAGAAAAAATCATGCAAATAATGAAAGATTCCAATGTAGGAGCTTATGGTGCCATTGGAGTTGCTTTATTATTGCTGTTTAAATTTCAGTTACTAAGTTCCATTTCTGAATCGCAATTAATTATTTCTTTGCTAATTGGACATACTTTAAGCCGAAGCATGTCGGTGTGGTCGATGTATGCTTTACCTTATGTTAGAGAAGATGACAGTAGCAAATCGAAACAGATTACAAAGTCCATTCACAAATCAGATGTCATTATTGGAATTTCAACAGGATGCTTGAGTTTATTACTACTTTGGGACATAAGAGTTTATCTCATTTTCATCCCTACCTTTGCAAGCAAGTGGTTTCTGGAACGTTACTTCATTAAATGGATAGGCGGAGTTACGGGTGATTGCCTTGGAACAATTCAACAGGTAACAGAAGTAGTTATATATACCTCATTGATCGTATATTACAATCAAATCAACACGGCAGAACATTTCATCAACAACTTGTTTTAATGGAAATTTACCTCATCAGACATACCACACCTTTGGTAGAACAAGGAATTTGCTATGGCCAAACAGACCTGGATATTGCTCACAACTTTCAAGAAGAAGTAGAAGATATTAAAGTTGCCCTCCAACATTTTAATCCTGATAAAGTCTATACCAGTCCGTTAATGCGTTGTACAAAATTGGCACACTCCTTATTTCCCAAAAACGCACACGAAAAAGAAGAGCGTATAAAAGAGCTCAATTTTGGTGATTGGGAAATGGAAAAATGGAACGCGATTGACCGAAAACAACTGGATCCATGGGCCAATGATTTTTACCGATCCTCTCCTCCTAATGGCGAAAGCTTTTGGGAATTGGAGCAACGAAGCCTAAGCTTTTGGGATGAAATGCTATCCAAACACATTAATGGAGATAAAATAGCTGTTGTAAGTCATTCAGGAGTATTACGTGTATTACTCATGAAATACCTGGAAATACCCCACCACAAAATTTTCAACTTAAGTTTGGATTGCGGTGCTATCGTACACGTAAATTTGAAGGATAATAATGCGACTATTAAAGTAATTAAAGGATGAAGAAAATAATACTTATTACCGGCGGACAACGTTCAGGAAAAAGTAGCACTGCGGAAAAACTAGCTTTAAGCATTTCTGATCAACCGGTATACCTTGCCACTTCAAGAATTTGGGATGAAGAGCATCAAAAAAGAATCATCCGCCACCAACAGGACAGAGGACCGGAATGGGTGAATATTGAAGAAGAAAAAGAGTTATCAAAACACGATCTCTCGGGTAGAACAATTTTAATTGATTGCGTGACTTTATGGCTTACCAATTTCTATTTTGATAACGATAGCGATGTTGAAAAATCGCTTCAGGAAGCAAAAGAGGAATTCGAAAAATTCATTCAACAAGACGCGACTTTCATCTTTGTAACAAATGAAATTGGATTGGGTGGAATGCCGGAAAATACCATCCAACGAAAGTTTACTGATTTACAAGGTTGGATGAATCAACACATTGCTAATGTGGCGGATGAAGTAACTTTTATGGTATCCGGAATTCCGATGAAGGTGAAATAAACGTAAACGAGACTGATAACAATAACGTAAATCACTCTGGCAATATTCTTATTTTTCATGGTTTTATCGCCAATAAAAGCTTTAATCCCAGCGAAACGTAACTAATTTTGCTTTGTGAAAATACCATTTTCTTGGTTCACAACCTTTTGTTCCTAACTGGATGGGCCAGGTTCACTGATTCGATCACCAGAGTGTTTTAAAACGAATCGATTAGATAAAAGGCAAAAGCACAAGATGAAAATGAAAAATTAGCATCTTTTCATTCATCTCATAAAAGCACCTGCCAAAAGTAAAAGTTAATCACCGATAAGTTCAAAAAAAGACTTTCGATAAGTTTGCCCGATTGGCAACCTTTCTCCGGCAATTTTAACATGATTACCAATAATGCTATCAATTTTTGAAAGCGCAACAATATAGGACTTGTGAATACGAGGGAAAGAAGTAAAGGGTAATAAATCCTGAAGTTTCTTCAACGTTTGATAAGTCAGATAAACCTTTTGACGAGTATGAATTTTATTGTAATCCCCAACTGATTCAATAAATAGAATCATCTCTATATCGACCTTATAGGTAATTTTATCCTCTTTCACAAAGATTAAATTACGAGGTGGCTCATCCGGATGCATAACAGGAGAAGCTTCAACGATTTTTTGACTCAACGAAAGTTGGCTTATTGCTTTATTTATAGCTTTATAAAAACGCTCGAAGGCAAATGGTTTTTTAAGGTAATCCACCACATCCATTTCAAAAGCATCTAAAGCATATTCCCGGTAGGCAGTAGTAATGATAACGGCAGGAGGATTTCTTAAGGTTTTTAAAAAATTCAAACCATTTAATTTTGGCATGTTTATATCCAGAAATAAAATATTTACCTCATTAGTTTGCAATACGTTTGCGGCTTCAAAAGCATTTTTACACTTAGCTACGAGCTCTACATTTGGCAAATCGCTTAAATAGCGTTCGATAATGCGTTGAGCCGGTGGTTCATCATCTACGATTAAACATTTCCAAACCATTACAAGTCTATTTTTAGATTAACAACATACTCATCGGCCAATTCCTGAATGTCCAATTGGTATTTATCCGGGTAAAGATAAGCTACGCGTTTCCTGATATTTTGAATTCCTATTCCTGAATAAGGATTTTTATCACTCATTTCATTGGGTTGGTGTGAATTTACGGAGGTAAAATGGATGCTCCCCTCCCTTTCTTGCTTAAGACTGATTCGAATTTTTGCAATTTCCTGAATAGCCGAATCGACATGTTTAAACGCATTTTCAATAAAAGGTAAAAACAACAATGGAGCAAGAGATACGGTATCTTGAAGAATGTTACTTTCGAATTTAATATCAAGTGTATCTTCAAAACGAATTTTCTCCAATGCTACATAGTTTTCTAAAAAGTGAACCTCATTTTTAAGTAGTACTTCATTGTTTTTGCAATCATATAAAACGTAACTCATTAAATCTGAAAGTTTCAATATCATTTCAGGAGTTTTATCAGATTTATCTAAACTCAAAGAATAAATGTTATTCAGGGTATTAAACAATAAATGAGGATTTATCTGGGCTTTTAAAGCTGTTAACTCTGCATCTATCTTATCCTTTTCGTAGTTTATTAAATTCTCATGCATTTTCTGCAAATGAGAAAAAATATAGAAGAAAACTCCAATTCCCATATATATCAATGCGAACACAAAGAAAAAGCCCATCCATCCAACTGAAGGATCTTCATGCTTATGATCGGGAAATTGCAATACGTGATAGCTAAACTGATTTAAAACAAAGGAAGTTAAGAGCAGCAATACAAATGCAAGCAAAGCAAAAGTCTTATACTTTCGCTTATCAAAATATTTTGGCACCAAAAACCGGAGATTGAAAACAGACATGCAAACATAACCCATAAATACAAGCGTATAAACAAGGTTAACTTTCAGGCTTGGTGCTAATAAAAACTCTTGAATAAACACATGATGAAAAATAAAATAGGATAAGATCCAAATGACAACTTCGTAAAACCTTAACATCCGATTTAATGATTGAAAGCTATATTTTTTCATTTGATACAGTTTTATTCTTTAATTCTACCTCTACAGTAAAGGATACTGCACAAAGATAAGTCTTACAGAAATGATTGTTTTCTGTTTTCAGACAAAAGGGCTATTTCTACGATAAACCGGTTTATTCTTAGGATAACTAATTAATTCAACCTTTATCTGTACCAATCCATCGTTCATCGTACAATTTTAGCTGTAATCGAAATTAATTCTCAATAACAGCCTCATCACGCTATGTTTGCTGCACAAATTAACTCAGGAAGGTAATGACTTCTAATTATTAAACAGCATAATAAAAATAAGATGAAACTTAAACTAACATTTTTAGCAATGGTTCTTTTCACATCGGTCCTTCAGGCGCAAAGACTAACCCAAACCGTACGGGGAATTGTTTTGGACAAAGATGCTCAAATTCCATTGGTAGGCGCAACAATAGTAAAAAGTGGAGCTGAAACCGATTTTGGAACCACAACCAATGCCAATGGCGAGTTTACTTTACCAAACGTACCAGTTGGTCGACACAACTTTAAAGTCAGTTACATGGGCTATGAACCTTGTGTATTAAATGAATTACTGGTTGGATCTGCTAAAGAAGTAGTGCTTAACATAGAACTGGTAGAAACTATTAACAACATGGAAGAAGTTGTTGTAATGGCAAAAACTCGAAAAGATCAACCTTTAAATTTCATGTCAACAGTTAGTTCTCGTGTATTTAGTGTAGAAGAAGCAAGTAGGTATGCGGGTGGTTTTGATGACCCTACCAGGTTAGCTTCATCGTTTGCCGGTGTAGCTGCTTCCGAAATAGAATCCAATGGAATATCAGTTCGAGGTAACTCCCCTGCCATGGTTCAATATCAAATGGAAGGAGTTGAAATTGATAATGCCAATCACTTTGAAGGCGGCGATATGTTAGGCGGAGGTTTTGTCTCTTTATTTAACAGTCATTTATTAGCCAATTCAGATTTTATGACAGGAGCATTCCCGGCTCAGTATGGAAATGCTTTATCTGCCACCTTTGATATGAAACTCAGAAATGGTAATAATCAAAAACACGAACATGCTGCCCAAATTGGTGTTATGGGAATCGATATTGCCTCAGAAGGGCCGATCAAAAAAGGTGGTAAAGCCTCCTATTTATTTAACTACCGCTACTCTACATTTGGTTTGCTAACCAGTTTTTTACCTGAGGGTGAAGGGCTACCGGTATATCAAGATCTAACGTACAAAATAAACCTTCCGTCAAAAGCAGGTACTTTTGCCCTTTGGGGAACCGGAGCCATTGATAATTTCTATTTAAAGGCAAAAGATAAGCCTGAAGAATGGAACATGGAAGCGAAAAGAATGGAAATAAAATCCGACTTTGCACCAATGATGACAGGTCTGACTCATAAATACGTTTTCGACAATCAATCGTATATAAACACCTGTGTATTATACAGCTACAATCAACGTCAGGAAAACGTAAAATGGATGAACGATGAGCTTAACCTAAATGATCTGGGACGGATTAAAAACACCACACAAAGCACAACTGTTTCATCCTATTACAACAAGAAATTGAGTAAAATGCACACCAATCGAACAGGGGTCTCTTACAAGTTCATCAACTTCAATTTTGACGAATGGGCTTCAGAAGATAGAGTGGGCACTTTGGAGAACATTTCTCAAAGCAGTGGATCATCAGCCTTATTACAAGCTTATTCACAATCGAAATACACATTGTCTGATAAAACGGTATTAAATGTAGGTTTACACTATCAACGCTTTGATTTAAACAAAGAATCTAGTTTTGAGCCACGTTTAGGTTTAAAACATCAATTCTCACAGAAGTTTAGTGTTAGTGCTGCATACGGTCGCCATAGTCGCATGCAAATGCTAAATCACTATTTTATCAAAGATAAAGAAGGATCAACGCCAAATAAAGACTTAGGATTTACAAAAGCGAATCATTATGTATTAGGTTTCGACTACAAAATTAACCCACATACCCGTTTAAAAGTTGAACCCTACTTTCAACAGCTTAGCGCTATACCGGTTATACCGGACAGCTCGTTTGCTATTATTAATCTTCAGGACACACACACTTTTAACGAAATATTGAAAAACAAAGGTACCGGTACCAATATTGGAATAGAGTTTACCTTAGAGCGTTTCCTAAACAAAGGGTTTTACTACTTGATTACAGCCTCAGTTTATGATTCAAAATACAAAGGCGGAGATGGAGTTGAACGCAATACCATGTACAATGGCAACTACATACTCAATATCCTTGGTGGTAAAGAGTGGGCTATGGGTAGAGAAAAAAACAACATATTTGGCTTAAACGGCAGATTATACCTACAAGGAGGAAACCGCCAAAGTCCGGTAGATTACGAGGCTTCATTTGAGCGCAAAGAAGTAAAATACGATCATACCCGCTTGTTTGAAGAACGCAAAAGTGGCACGGCTCGTTTAGACTTAACCCTGTCTTACACGCGCAACCGTCCAAAATTCTCAAGTACGTGGTCGCTACAGTTATTAAATGCGTTGGGTACAGTAATCACTTACAATCAGGAATACGATTTTGTAAAAGATGAAGTAGTTGAAATGGAAGGTCGCAGTGTACTGCCTAACATTAGTTATAAAATAATGTTTTAAGGCTCTTGTTTAAGAACATAGTTAAATTTCTGTATATTAAACCCGGTGCGATACAAGTAAAGTGATCGCACTGGGTTTATATATTTTTAGAGGTAAGTAGTTAAATACTTATCAATAGTAAGCCTACGATAACATCAAAGATGCGGTGTCATTAAGCATAGCCTGAAGGGCTATGAATATCATGCCATGATATTGTTAGCGCCAAATATAGGTGCGTAGTCGTGTGATTAAGACTACGCACCTATATTGGGCGCTTAAATAAAATACCTGATTAATATCCTAGCCCTTACAGGCTAGGCTTTGAGATATCGCCCACTTGGGGGCTTTTTCAGGGATTTCGCCTTTAACATATATTGTTAGAGACAGAGTTTAACCACATGTTATTTTGACAGAATTTACCTGATTGACAGGATTATTGGGATGATTTTTTAAAAAAAATCTTGTAAATCCTGTTAATCTTGTCCTAAAAGCGATTTCCCTGGGGGCTGTTTTAGATTCATGCAGAAATGGATGTACTTATCTACTAACCTCAAAAACTTTATTCATCAGGTGTTAATATTAGATCCCAGGTATCACCAAAACCTTCATCAACCACATGCAAGGTAATTATGCCGCTGTCAGGATCGTAGTTTCCACTTGCACTTACAGGGTCATTATATGTGGTATGACAATCTACATAACTCATCTCACCACACACATCTTTTAATGTACACGGATAATCACCACTAGCCCCATAGGCACTATACCAGTAAGTAAAAGCACCACCTGAAAAATCGGACAAGATGTATTCTCCATAATTAGCCCCTTCTTTTATTGTCACGGTACTTTTATAACCGACTAATGGATTTGAGATATCCGCAGGCAATTCGACATCGGCACTTGTACCATTAACGGTACATTGGTAAGTTCCTGCTAAATGAGATGGACATACCACACTTGCTTTCATTACAGAGTTCGATCGGTACGCTTGCCCATCTTTGCGAACCACTAGCTCTATCACAAAGTCATCTCCAACATGAACCTCTTCCTTGTTGAGATTTAATTCCTCTAAAACATCTGTAAAATCAATTGAAACCAAAGAAGGAAAATCATCCATAGACATTATAAACTTTCTATTGAGTTCATCTTTGTATGAAACCTGAACATCAACCAAACTAGATTTTACCGGTGAATTAACTATAAATTCAACTTTGGCGTGGTTTAAATTTACATAGTCGAAAAACGATGTAGTCACCGATTCAATGTACGGAAGCACAACATCTCCACGCCGGGTAAGTTCAACATTATCGTTCGTCCGACAAGACCAAAAACAGGTCATCAGTAATACTATCGACAATACTTTAATTCTCATCATCCTACTTCTCTTTTCTCGGGCCTGCCCACCACACATTATCAGTAAATACATTTGTTGCATTAAAAGCATCCCGAACATATTTATTCGTCGTTACATCTGAATCACCATAAGGAAATCGGAGGGGGAATTTATCACTTTCAGGATGCATTAATAAAATATAACTAGCCTCTTCACCTCCCATTGCTTTTATCCGCCGTATATCGGCATAAGTAACTAAAGCTTCACTTTCATAACAGGCAATGTACTTTTGAAGCAGTATTTCTTTCAGTTCTTCACCATCATTAAACCGAACCTTCACAAACTTTTCAAAATAGTTCTTTGCCATTTTATCAATTTCACTCGCATTTAAGCCACTATTCACTTTAATTTTTGAAAATGCCGCAACTGTACCATTTTTAAGAGCAATGTTAGCTTCGGCATCTTGTTTAAGACGCACATAAGCTTCGGCTTTAATAAACTCCAATTCGTGAAAACTTAATAAGTAAGTGGGAGCATATTCATGCATAAGGGCAGAAATACTAAACTTCCCTTGTACTTGTTGACTCCGGTCAGCATCGCCATTATTTGCAAAGATAATTTCAGTACTTCCTGCATCGGGATGGGGTTGCCAGAGATAATCAAAACGAGGATCTTCGAGGTCATAAAGTGTAAAGGCCAAACTAAAGCTAGCTCCCAAATAATCAGCATCCTGATAAAGCGCATAAAAAGGACTACGGCCCGAAATGCGTTCATAGTTCAACAAACATTCATCAGATTGATTCACAAAAGATTGATTAGCATAAGTAATCACATCCTGATACAATTGTTTGAGTTGAGTAGTGGGTTCCACTGCACTTAAGCGAAGTTTGTATCTGGCCAACAAGCCATAAGCAAATTCGATCCATCGTTGGTTATCTCCATTATAGATGACATCTTGATGACCAAGTTGATCTAAAGTTCCTGCGGCCTTTAAGGCATCAATGCCTTCCTGAAGCAATTGAAACACATCCTGATAAATGTCTTCTTGCTTATCGAGCTTAGGCTGAGTGAACGTAAAGGGCTGTAAAGCTTCTGACCAGGGTACATCACCAAAAGCATCAGTGCACATAGCCAGGTTATAGGCGGTAAGGATTTTAGCAATTCCCAAGGCTTGTTTATTACCGGCTTCTTTACCGCCCGGGGAACACTTCTGAATGACATCTTTCAGGTTGAAAAGATTGGAATAAACAGCACACCAGGCATTGTTAAAGGTTGATGAACTATTCACGCCTCCTCCTCGGATTTCGGCATTATACAATTGTGCATAACAACCAACATGATATTCTGAATAGATTGAGGCATAAAAGGCCAACTCACCACCGGTTACCGAAAAAGCAGAACTTACCATGGCATCTGTCAGAATGAACTTACTTTCGACCTCATTCGGATAATTTCGATTTTCATTGATATCATCCATAACATCCTCTGAACAAGATGCAAAAAACAAAAACATGAAAACAAAACCAAAGGACAATATTCGCTTCATTATATCTTATTCAAGAATTAAAAACTACAATCAATACTAAATCCCAAACTGCTTACCTGTGGAAGAGAAAGTAACTCAAACGCCCCTCCCATATTATTATTTCCTTGAGAAGATTCCGGATCAAAGTTTGGCAAAGCAGACCACAACAATAGATTACGGACATAAATGGTGAAGCCTAATTGACGGGTCTTAAAAATTTGTTTGGGTAATTGGTAATTCAAAGCAACTTCCCTCAACTTAACGTAAGAATTTTCATAAACAGAGTTCTCATCAATATTCACCAAAATATTAGAAAATAATTCCTGGTATGCTCCTTGATCGTTAACTCCTCCTCTCACAATATCGTTAGGGCTTCCATCAGGTTTTACCCCTTCAATAACAAAAGTTGAGGTACGGTCTTCGGTTCGATCAGACAACCCATAATAATCTAATAAACCATTCGACCCGGAAAAAATATCACCGCCTTGTTTCCATTCAAAAACAAGATCTAATCGAAAATTCTTATACCTCAATCCGGAGGTGTGTCCAACAATAAAGTCAGGAGAACCGTCTCCTATATTTCCGGGCAAAGGATTTACAGCCGGTAAACCATGATTGGCAGCACCCGGATCATCAACCACGACTATATTTCCCTCTTGATCTCTCAAAAAACGGCTACCATAAATAATCGGATAGGTACTACCCGCGCTTGCACGGACTTGAGGAGTTACAAAACCGCCTAAAAAAATACTTTCAACACCCGGCGCCAAATTATTAACGGTATTAATGACTTTTGAAAAATTGAATCCCATTGTATAGGAAAACTTATCGGTTTGTATGGGCACTACATTTAATATAATCTCATGGGCATCGATTTCTACATCACCGGCATTCATCATTTTACTATTAATACCGTTAGAGGCTGCCACAGGAACACTAAAGACCTGTTTTTCCACTTGTTGCTTCGAATAGGTATAATCGACCTCAAATCGTTTATTAAAAAACTGCAAATTGCAACCCAGCTCGTAAGATCTGGTGTTTTGAGGCTCCAATGCAGGATCGTACAAAAGTTTATTTGGGGTATAAGCCTCTATCGTCTGAGCTCCACCACTTGCATCGGTTAACGGATAAATGATGGGGGCTCCCATGTAAAAGCCACCACCATATTGTGGTACCACATAATAATCCATTAAATAACCATCGCCTATTTGTCCAACCTCGGCGACAGAAGCTCTCAACTGGGCATAGTTTAACCACTTTAAGGATTTTAGAGCATCAAGCTCAGAAACGATTCCACTAGCAGATAAGGATGGATAGAAAAACGAACGATTATTTCTAGGCATGTTTGAAACAACATCATTTCGACCAGTTGCTGATAAAAACAAGAAGGATTTATACCCTAAAGAAAGACTTCCAAAAGTACCAAGGGTACGTTTCTTCCAAAGCTCTTCGGTAACAGATTGCTTCAAGGTTTGAGCAAACAAATGATGTTCCGGATTGCTAAAACCTTCACCATAATTATCATGTAAATCTTTATTCTGCTGATTCAGTTCATTTCCTAAAGTGGCATTTAAACACAATTGAGCTAATATTTCCCAATTGAATTTTGCAACAAAAAGGGAGTTTACATTTTTAGATTCAATTGCCTTATCGTAAACCAATCCATCAATCCCATAAGATCCATAACCATAAAAATCTATGAGATTAGTGGTATAATTATCAATCCCAACCTGATAGCGTAAGTCCAGAGAAAATTTATCTCCCAATTTCGTGAAATAATCCGTATACACATTTCCATAATAACGGCTTGTGCTTTCGGTAAAAGATTGATTATTACTTATCCAATAGGGGTTATTAAAAGCTCCCATCCCCCTAAAATACACTTGTTTATAAGGATCATCTGTTGAATGATTGGGAAGCCCCTTTAAATTATAGGATATTGGCGCAGTATATACACCGGACAAAGCTGCATCGCCGGCACCGGTTAATTTTTCAATATCGTTTTGAACGTAGTTAGCAACTGCTCCCACCTTAAAGCTTTTTAAAGGATTAACTTCTAAAGATCCCTTAAAGTTCCATCTATCCATTCCGGTTTCTGGCGCAATCCCTGATTGTGAGGTTTGCCCAAAATTTAAATAATATTTCCCTTTTTGAAAGGTTTGTGATACACTAAGATGTAAATTATTAGTCACACCATACTTGAAATAATCTCCAAAATTATCGTAAGTCTGTGGCATTACCCAAGCATCTTCAAGCGAACCGCCACCTTCAACAATCTGAGGCACAAAATAAGCCCCGGGCTTTTGATAAGCCATTGCTTCTTCCGGAACATGGCTATTATAAGTTGATAACTGTGAGATTTCAGGCCCCCATGAAAGAGATGAATTAGATATAAATTCACCATTGGCTCCTTGGGCATATTTTTGTTGATAATCAGGCTTTCTGGAAACTTGGTCTACAGTGCTTGATAAAGAAAGATTAACTCTTGGTCGATGGTTGCTTGTTGGTTTGGCATTTTTTGTAGTGATGACAATTACCCCATTGGAGGCTTTTAAACCATACAAAGCAGCTGCTGCTTGCCCTTTTAAAACATAAATAGTTTCAATATCAGATGGATTTATATCAATAGCTCGATTGGCAATGTCAGAACCCGTCACGCCAAATTCAGCATAAAAGTCAGGCATCGAATTGATGGGTTGACCATCCACAATATACAGAGGAGTATTATCACTGTTGATGGATCGGGCTCCTCGGATTAATAATTGCGCAGAAGCACCTGGCATTCCACTGGATGGTCGGATATCTACACCGGCCAGTTTGCCTTGCAAGGCAGTCATCACATTCGAATTTCCGGTTAAATTCAAATCGTTAGAATTTACCTGTTGAGTCGAAAACCCCAATTCACGAGAAGACTTTTTGATCCCCAATGCAGTAACCACCACTTCTTCCACGTCAAAAAGCTGTGTTTCCATGAAGACGTTCACTTGTTTTTCAGCTTTTACAACAATTTCTTGTTGCTTCATACCGATTGATAAAAAAACAAGCGTATCCTTCTCCGGAGACACAACAAGGCTGAAAAAACCATTTTTATCTGTTGCTGTTCCCACTGAAGTTCCTTTTATCATCACTGATACACCGGGCAAAATACTGGAATCATCCTTTGATTTTACACTACCGGTAATCAGTTTTGATTGAGCAAATAATGCTACCGTTCCAAGTATATAAATACAAAGAACTCCTACTAACCGAACCATGTAAGCTGAATTAATAACACGTCATACTGACAATGACTAACTTAAGTGGGAATCAGATGCTGAATTAGCGAATTAGTCGAATTATCAATAAATCACAATAAATATTTTATCAAAAGGCTCTCCCTTTTGATCCTGCAAAAATAGTAATTAATGGATGATTTCAATGCTTTCGTAAATATTTTAACGAGAAAATCACAAAGAACGCAGAAGAGTTTTTTTGATAAACCAATCCTCAATCTCTCTATCTTCAAAAGCGCAAAACAGGAAAATAGGCTAACTTTGCTTAGTACATTAAGCAAAATATTCATGTATTCGATAGACATCAACTGTGATTTAGGCGAAAGTTTTGGCGCATACCAACTTGGTAATAATCCGGAATTACTCAAGTATATCTCTTCGGCTAATATTGCCTGTGGTTTTCACGCCGGAGATCCAAAAGTAATTTTTACGACCCTCATTCAATGTGTTGACAACAATGTAAAAATTGGTGCCCACCCCGGTTTTAACGACTTGGTAGGTTTTGGAAGAAGAGAAATGCACATTCATCCGGATGAATTATATTGTGATTTACTCTACCAAATTGGTGCTTTAAAAGCAATGACAGAAAGCATGGGAACCAAACTTCAACACGTAAAGCCACATGGAGCTCTGTACAACATGGCTGCCAAAAACAAAGAATATGCCCTAACAATTTGCAAGGTTATCAAAGCTTTAGATTCAAATTTAATTCTATTTGGCTTACCTAATTCTGAAATGAGTAAACAAGCCCAAGCACACAACATTGCATATATCCCTGAGTTTTTTGCAGACCGTAATTACAATTCGGATGGTTCTCTTGTTAGCCGAAATGACACCAATGCAGTCATTAAAAACACAGAAGATAATTTAACTCATGTTGTTAGAATGATTAAAGAAAACAAAATCAAAACGATTGACAATCAACTAATTCCTAGCCACGCCAAAACCATTTGTGTTCATGGAGACAATGACAAAGCGCTTCAGTATCTGATTGCACTTAATAAAAGGTTAGAAGAAGAAAGCATTTTAGTAAAACCGTTCAACTAACAAAAAATGAAGTACCCAAGTATACATTTCTCAGGAGACTCAGCCTTTATTGTTCGCTTTGGAGATACTATTTCCAGAAAAATCCACCAACATGTTTTAACTTTTGAGACTCTGATTAAAAAGGAAAATAAGAACATCATTACCATTCCTTCTTATACCGATGTACTTGTTAGCTTCGATCCAACATCCAGTTCGTATAAAAACATTTATAAATCAATCACTCAAACCTTAACACAAGTTGAACAACACACGTCAACATCCGGCCGAATAATTCATTTACCGGTACTTTACGGCAAAAAATTTGGATTGGACATTGATCATGTTGCAAGACACAACAACCTCACTGAAGACGAAGTCATCAAACTTCATTCAAATACCACTTACTTTGTTTACATGTTGGGCTTCTCACCTGGATTTCCCTATTTGGGAGGATTATCGGAGCAACTGTTTACACCACGCAAAGACACCCCCAGGGCCAAAATAGAGGCCGGCTCAGTGGGCATTGCCAATCAACAAACCGGTGTATACTCGGTAGACAGCCCGGGCGGTTGGCAAATCATTGGCAAAACACCCGTACCTTTATTTAACATCACAGACAATCCTCCGGTTCTAATTCAGCCTGGCGACTACATCCAATTTATGCCAATTACAGAGCACGAATATGCAACCATTGAAAAAGACCTAAAGAATAAGAAGTTCAAAATTCAAATCAATTCCTATCATGAATAACCAAATCAGAGTAAAATCCCCGGGCTTACTGAGCACTATTCAAGACTTGGGAAGAAATCGCCTGATGCATTTGGGCATTCCCGAAAGTGGGGCCGTTGACAAAAAATCCTTGCGACTGGCGAATATTTTAATTGGAAATCCTCAACATGAAGCCTGCCTCGAAGTGACATTTATCGGTCCTGAATTGGAATTTACCTATGACACCACCATTAGTATTACAGGAGCTGGCGCACAATTAAAGCTGAATTCTCAAGAAATTAAATTGAATACTGCAATAAACATAAAAAAAGGGGATCTGCTTTCAGTTGGCTTGATGAATTCAGGATTAAGATCTTACATCGCAGTATCAGGGGGCTTTGGCATTCCAAACATTTTAGATAGCAAATCGACTTATCTAAAAGGAAAGTTTGGGGGATTAGATGGCAGAACCCTCAAAAAAGGAGATATTCTCCATGGGAACACCCCCAACAAAGCATCCAAAGCAATTGAAATACCGAAAGAGTTATTAACTCCTTACAAGAGCCATGTCACCTTACGCATACTTCCGGGACCGGAAATCCACAATTTTAGTCAAGATGGTATTTTTACTTTTTTAAATGAAAAATATACCGTTAGTGAACAAAGCGATAGAATGGGCTATCGCTTAAATGGTAAAAAAGTAGAGCTCAATAAAAGTTCTGATATCCTTTCTTCAGGGTTGACCTTTGGAACCATCCAAATTCCCAATAATGGTGAGCCCATTATTATGCTGGCAGATCGTCAAACTACAGGTGGCTATAGTCGTATGGCAAATGTAATTCAAGCAGATCATTGCAAACTAGCTCAACTTCGACCAGGCGATAGCATTAATTTTAAGGAAATTAGCATAAAAGAAGCAACGAAACTATTCGAAAAACAAGAAAGCCTTCTCACAAATTTAACAAGCAAACTCAAATAGAAAACTGAATTCTTCGTGCAAGAAAGATTAATAAACCTGCACAGGGCAAGAAAAACACCATACACCAACCTTTCGAAAAAACTCACAAACTTCAGGAATTTGTGTATAAGCACACTACACTTCTAAAGAATAAACTTCAGAAGGAGAATACCGCGAAGTAGGTTTTATTTCATAAAGATGTGCTAAAGCCTCAAACTCTTTCATGGCTAACTCAACCCGGTTATTATCAGCAGATATATGAGATAGAAAAATGGTTTTTAAAGGAGTATCTTTCAGCGATTTCACTAATTCAACAGCTTGAACATTACTTAAATGACCCTTCGACGAAGAAACTCTTTGCTTTAAATAATAAGGATAGGGTCCTTGCTCAAGAAGTTCATGATCGTAATTACTTTCTAAAAACGCCAGGTCACAATTATTTAAATGAGACTGAACATTATCACATACCTCACCAATATCAGTCATCACCCCCACATTCTTACCTTCTAACTCGACCCGAAAACTACATGGGTCAACTGCATCGTGCAACTTGCTAAACGAATGCACTGTAATATCACCAACGCTCACAGAGTCTCCCGGCTCAAACAGTTTAATCTTCTGAGGATGAAAGTCTTTTCTGGCCTTTTCAAAAGTTGTTTTTGTAATAAAAGCATCTATCCCATGCAAATCACATAAAACCCGTAAACCTTTCATGTGATCGGCATGCTCATGGGTAATAAACACCGCTTTTATTTTTGAAATATCTAAGCGTACTTCCTTCAACCTTTTAATCACCTGCTTTCGGGTAATACCGGCATCAATAAGCACCGCTTCTTTTTCATTTCCAACATAATAACAATTCCCATTACTTCCTGATGCCAATGCACAAACCTCTACCACTTTGCTTCTATTTTAATGAATAAAAAAACGTTCTTTCTCTGTTCCTATCGAGTACTTTTCTAACAAATCCCGATAATTATCCAATGCCAAATTAATCTCCTCCTCATTTCCAAAACCAATAATAAGCATTAAAAACATAGAAGTTTCATTCGTAACCATCGTCCGCACCGAATCACTTGTAGGCGTACCAAACCCACCCTTTTCATCTCTAAAAACCGGAAGATTTTCAATATTCAAGTCTCCTCTGCCAATGCCTTCATAAGGTTCACCGCACTTACCAATCCCCATTGAAACACGGCCTTCAACCTTATCTAAATCGTAACCACAAATAGAAAAGCCGGTTTTAACTGAAATAACATTTAAGGCATCTACCACATTGTTAATTTGATACAACCCTTTCCCTGAAGCCACCCGACGCATTAAACTTTCAGCAGCAGGTCGATATCTGTTGGGATCTTTACCTAATCTTCGGTAGGCATCTTTATTGTTTTTCACCGTTTGCATCTCTCTGATAGACTCAGGACTATAGGCCTTTTCAAGATCTTCGATCTCTTTTGCCATCCTAACCTGAAAATCAGAAGGAGATTCACTCACTTTAACATGAGCGATTATTCCACCGAGCAATAAATCCGGCAACTTTTCTTTAAGGGCTTCTTCAATTTTTAGTTCCATGGGAAGTTTTTTCACGGTGCAAAGAAAACCAATATTCACATTTTATCCCAAAATGAAATTAAGTTCCCAATGATTTTAACCATTTTTGTGTGTTTCAAAAAAACGATGGAATGATTGACTTTAGCAAAATAAAAGCGGTATTCTTTGATATGGATGGCGTTTTATACGACTCGATGAAAAACCATGAAACCACCTGGGTAGAGTGTTTAAAAACTGCCGGTATCACTTTCCCACCTGAAGAAGCCTATCTGAATGAAGGCAAAACAGGCCTGGCAACCATCGCTTATGCTTTCGAAAAATACCTTGGTAAAACTGCCGGTGAAGAAGAAAAAAAAGAAATCTATGCATACAAAACCAAACTCATGGCAGATGCCCCCACGGCCCAAATTTTACCGGGTATGCAAGAACTTTTAAAGCTTATTCAACAAAAAGGGATGACCACCATTGTGGTAACCGGATCTAAACAACCAACCTTGGTTAATAAACTAAGTACTGACTTTAATGTACCACCAAATCATATTGTATCTGGTGCAGATGTAAAAATTGGCAAACCACATCCTGAACCCTATTTAATGGCCATTAGTAAAAGTGGATTTAATGCAAACAACTGCCTGGTGGTGGAAAACGCGCCAATGGGTATTCAATCCTCAAAAGCTGCAAACATCTATACCGTTGCAGTAAATACAGGAATCTTAAACAATCAGGTCTTATTAGATGCCGGAGCTGATGAGTTATTTAATGGCACACTGGAACTTTTTGAAAACTGGAAAAAACAACTTCAGTAACATTAAGCCTTCAAACAATTCAGGAATACACGGTTAACACCAGTCTTCTGGATCCTCCGTAATTTCTAAACTCACATAAATATATTCCCTGCCAGATTCCCATATTTAGTTTTCCTCCAGATATGGGAATATTTAACGAAGGCCCCATTAATGAGGATTTCACATGAGCCGGCATATCATCCGCTCCCTCTAAAGTATGCAGGTAATCGGGATCATTTTCGGGCACCATTTTATTCAATATGGTTTCAAAATCATCCCTTACCGTAGGATCTGCATTTTCATTTATTGAAAGAGCCGCTGAGGTATGCTTGATAAATATATTAAGCATACCATTTCCGGAAACCTTTGGCAGCTGACGTTCTACCATAGAAGTAATTAAATGAAATCCTCTTCTAAATTCCGGCAAGGAAATTTCGATCTGATGAACCATACTTTTATTTTAATTGATTTCTATTGATTGCATTAGGAATATTTTGTTTCTCAAAAGCTGCCTTTATGTTTTGAGCAACTACCAAAGACATTAATTCCCTAGTTTCGTGAGTAGCAGTTCCCAAATGTGGAATCAACACAACATTTTCCATACCGCATAATTCAGTTGGTATATTAGGTTCATCTTCATAAACATCTAATCCCGCACCTGCTATTTCTTTATTTTGAAGCGCTTGAATCAAGGCCTTTTGATCAACCACCGGACCTCGGGCAGTATTAATCAAAAAAGCACTGGATTTCATCATTTTCAACTCTTCTTCACCAATCAAATGCTTTGTTTCTTCGGTAAGAGGCACATTTAAAGAAACCACATCCGAACTTGCTAACAAATCGTTTTTAGAAACATAGCTCGCCTGAAATTGGGCTTCTACTTCATTGGAAGCCCGGTTCCTATTGTGGTACACCACTTCCATACCGGATGCCACAGCTCTTCTGGCAAGTGCTTTTCCGATAGCTCCCATTCCCAGAATACCCAAACGTTTTCCAACCAGTGTAGTGCTTAGATTTTTCATAACACCCCACACTAAGGTTTCACGGTTATGAATTTTATGATTCATCTCACCCATTCTTCGGGCAACTGATATCATCAATCCCAGGGCTAATTCAGCAGTTGGCTCAGTAACCGGATCAGGACTATTCGTCACCAATATCTCTTTAGATGAGGCATAAGCTACATCTACATTATCATATCCGGCTCCAAAATTGGCAATCATCTTTAGTTTTACACTGGCATCAATCACGGCATTTGATAACTTTTGACCATAAACAGTAACAATGGCATCACAATCAGAGATGAGTTCTATCATTTCGTCATCGGTAAACTTCTCTTCACTTGGATAAAGAAACTCCCAATCGGGCAAAACATCTTGAAATGGCTTTAAAGGAATGGCAAACATTATTAATGCTTTATATTTTTTGTGCTCTGACATGGCTTTTTTTTCTCAAAATTAGAATTCATAACTCACAATCCCAACAAAATGAGCTTTTCCACTTGCCACGAGGCTGTTTTAGAAGTAATTTCAGTTCAAAACAGAACAAAAATGCCTTATTCACAATCAAAATATGAAGTACCAGGCAATGAGAATCAATTAGAAATACTCCCTAACCTCATGGGTATTAAAGACATAAACCTATTACACAAAGTAGAGTTTGAAGGTTTCTTAAAAGCTCAATATCAACTTTTAGAAGAATTAACCTCAGAAACAAAGTTCAATTTTGAATACATCAAGCGCATTCATTTTCTAGCCCTTAAGGACATATACTCTTTTGCCGGAAAACTAAGACATGTAAATATGACAAAAGCTAATTTTTTATTTCCTACCGCTAAGTTTCTACCGCAAATCTGCCACGACTTTGATTTAAAAATTCTTTCTACCATCAAGAAAGCCTATAATTCAAAGGAAGAATTAATTAAAAGCATTGCTACAGTGCATGCCGAATTACTTTACATCCATCCTTTTAGAGAAGCTAACGGAAGAGTGGCAAGGGTATTGGCAAACATGATGGCGATCAAACAAGGCTGCGACTTCTTAAATTTTTACAAGATTACTGAGCGTCAATTTCACAAGTATGTTCAAGCTGTTCAAGCAGCAGCAATGCAAGATTATCAACCAATGAATAAAATTATTGAGCTTGTTTTTTAATATCTTCCTCGACCACTACAACCATTTCCTCAATTTGCTCTTGTGAGAAAAAAATCCCTTCAATCTCGAAAGAATACACCAAGGCAGAGGTCATTTTAACGAGTCTCTCTTTGGGATCTTTTAAATGGGGATGATTATCGATAATACGCTTACTCATAGTTCTAAAGATACAAAAAACGATCCACTTTTGCTGTAAAACTTCTTATCTCAAATACTCAAATCCACCTTTTAACGTTAAATCTTAGTGCCGGGTAAAAATCCCCTACAACACAATGGTTAATTAGGAATCTATTGTATTTTTGAGGCGAGAAAACAAGATTCACTAATCAAATAACTCAACAAACGAGTTCTTCCATAACAATTTGGAACAGATACATGACCTAATAAGTCAATAACAATTACATGAAAAAACAAGCATACTACTTCATACAAATACTCCTTTTTACAGTGGCTTTCTCCTCAATTGCAAAAGGGCAAACAACTATTTCAGGAAAAGTTACCGATCAAAACAACAAAGCACTTGAATTTGTAAATGTGGTTGTCGCTTCAACCAATGAAGGAACCGTTACAAGCCCTACCGGTGATTTCAAAATTAAAACAAATGCAGAATTCCCGGTTACGCTTATTGCTACATTCATCGGATATAACAAAAGCACCATAACCATTAAATCGGCTGATAATGCCACTAACATTAGTTTTAAACTGAAACAGAAAGCCGAAGAACTGGATCAGGTTGAGGTGCAAGGCCGCTTAAAAGGTCAAAGCTTTACAAAAATAAATGCCAAAACAACCATGTTACTTCCCGATGTATCAGGAGGGAATATCGAAGGTCTGGTTAAAAGCCAGATTGGTGTTTCTTCCAACAATGAATTGAGTTCTCAGTACCGGGTAAGAGGAGGCAATTATGATGAAAACATGGTTTATGTAAACGATATTGAGATATACAGACCATTCTTAATTCGCTCCGGTCAACAGGAAGGATTAAGTTTTGTGAATCCGGATTTAGTATCCTCCTTAAAGTTTTCACCTGGCGGTTTTGAGTCTCAATATGGCGATAAAATGTCATCCGTATTAGATGTCACTTACAAAGATCCAAAAGAATTTAAAGGAAGTGCTAAAGCAAGTTTTCTGGGAGCTTCAACTCACCTGGAAGGAAGTTCTAAAAACGAGAAATTTTCCATCATCACCGGAGCAAGGTATAAAACTAACCAATATCTATTAGGTTCTTTGGATACCGAAGGAGATTACAACCCCACATTTTTTGATGTACAAGCATTTATGACCTACAAATTCAACAAAAAATGGAAATTAAATGCCTTGGGTTATTTCTCCAACAACACTTATAATTTCACCCCTACTACCAGACAAACAACCTTTGGTACTTTAGGCGATACTAAAAACCTGGTGATTTATTTCGAAGGCCAAGAAAAAGATCAGTTTTCAACCGCCATGGGTGCTGCATCCTTATCTTATATACACAATTATTCCAATCGGTTTAAAGTAACCGTTTCTTCTTACCAAACTTTTGAAGAAGAAAACTTTGACATCTTAGGAGAATACAGACTGGAAGAAATTACACCTGACTTTAGCGGTAAATCATCAAGCTCAAAAGGCCAAAACATAGGAGTTGGAAGCAACATGGAGCATGCCAGAAACTCCCTATACGGAACCATCTCAAACCTTGCTCTTCAAGGAAAACATCACATCAGTAACAACCGCCTCTCATGGGAGATTAAAGGCCAAAAAGAATTCTTTAAAGACTATTTTAATGAATGGGAAATGAGAGATTCTTCCGGTTACTCGCTTCCATATTCAGACAATCAGGTTGATTTAGTTTATGCCTACAATTCACAACAAGAAACCAATACAAACCGCCTTACAACTTACATTCAAGATGAGCTTCCAATAGAAACTAATCTGGGAGAACTCATTCTTAACTTTGGGTTTAGAACCAATTACTGGGATTACAACAATGAGTTTTTAATTAGTCCAAGAGCCAACATCTTGCTACATCCCAACAACAATAAGAAAGTACGGCTTAGGATGGCCGGAGGTATTTATTACCAAAGTCCGCTTTACCGGGAACTCAGAACTCCGGAAGGAATTTTAAATCCAGATATCAAAGCTCAAAAATCAACTCAAATTGTAGCCGGCTATGATAAATATTTCACCTGGAATAATCGACCTTTCAAATTTACAACAGAAGCTTATTACAAAAAATTTGACAATCTGATCCCCTACCAAATTGATAACGTAAGGGTACGATACTTAGGAGAAAACAATGCCAAAGGCTATGCTACTGGTATTGATTTTAAAATACACGGTGATTTTGTACCCGGAGTAGAATCATGGTTTAATATGAGCATCATGAAATCAGAAGAAGACATCACTGATGATTCATATATAGTAACTCATAAAAATGGTGAAACAGAAACAACTGAAACCATTTATCCGGGATACATTCCTAGACCAACGGATCAGCGAGTAACCTTTTCTTTGTTCTTTCAGGATTATTTGCCAAACAACCCTACCTTAAGAGTTAATCTAAATCTACTGTACGGAACGGGGTTACCATTTGGACCGCCTCAATCAGATAGATACATGGCGGTAAACCGCATGCCCGATTATCGCCGAGTTGACCTTGGCTTAATGAAAGATTTAAGAGGAAAAAATCCAAAACCCAATGGTCTTTTAGATGAATTCTGGCTAAGTCTTGAAGTATTTAATTTATTTGATATTCAAAATACCATTTCGTATTTCTGGGTAAGTGATGTTAATAATCAGCAATATGCTGTACCCAATTACTTAACTTCCCGAAGAATCAACTTAAAACTCACTGTAGCATTTTAAACAACTCCCTATGGATCTATTTGTTTATGGCACATTAATGTTTAGCGAAATTAGAGATCAATTACTTGGCCGTACTATTGAATCCCAAAAGGCAACTGCTAAAGGCTATAAAACGGTATGCATTAAATATGAAAATGATGTTAGTACCTACCCTGTTCTGATTAGAAATAATAACTCCGAAACACAAGGCGTTTTTCTAAAAGATTTAACCCAAGAGGACATCAGGATATTAAACTTTTACGAAGGCGAAGAATACGAATTAAAGGAAATTCTAGTGGATCTTAAGAGCACAAGAAAGAAAGCACTCGTATACCTTCCTAAACATCTAAATACAGTTACCCTTGGACCTGATTGGGACATAAACTTTTTTAGGCTGCATCATTTCACAAATTATGTGGAGAAAATAATCCCGGAAACCATTGAGGAATTCAGACAAATATCCAGGTCCTTATAATAGAAACAAGTTTTTGTTTAAGATAATTACACACATCCATTTTTACGCATAATGAGGGATCAAGCCAAGAACTTGTGGGCAATAGAAATAGTTCAAATTCAAACTATACATACCCTTTTTAAAACATTTATCAAATCAAACGCTAAATACCAGTCCCACTAACGATTAAGTATAACTGTTACATAAGAGTTTAAAACAACCACTAGAAGTTAATTAATTACCTGAAAGTCAATCTTATAAAAGCACAGGGATTTCATACCTGTGTTACGTATAGTAGAATTTATAAGGCTGTAAGCCTGACCTGTAATAATCGCCTTACATAACGGTCTTTCAGACCTAGTTTACTGCGTTGCTTTCAAAATAGAAATAAATTCCTATCCTATTACAGCAATGTCATTAACTTGAGAAATATTAACTCTTACAGAGCTATTTAAAACCGAACCAATTTACGTAGGGCGATGCCCTAAGCTAATTTAAACAAGGCTTTCAGCCTTAACTTAATGACATTGCCTATTACAGAGAGGGCTTTTAGCCCCATTAAAGCTTAACTTAACGGGCATGCTAACGATTAGGTGGCCGAATACAAAGACTCAGACAATGGTAAAATCAGAGTTTTTGAGAAAAGAATTGATCCTCACCAGAAATATAGTTTGATCCAGAATAAGAATGAGAAATCAATCTTTTAACCTCTGAAAATGCAAAAAGCCCTTCTTAAAAAGAAGAGCTTCTTTGCGGTCTGGACGGGACTCGAACCCGCGACCCCATGCGTGACAGGCATGTATTCTAACCAACTGAACTACCAAACCAAAATAACTTATAAACTTGTGAAAAAAAAGAAGCGGTCTGGACGGGACTCGAACCCGCGACCCCATGCGTGACAGGCATGTATTCTAACCAACTGAACTACCAAACCGTTAAATTTTCACAAAATATTTCTTTCAAAATAATTAAGAACATTTTCCTAATTTTCGAGGAGTTTTCCTTTGCGGTCTGGACGGGACTCGAACCCGCGACCCCATGCGTGACAGGCATGTATTCTAACCAACTGAACTACCAAACCATTGTTTTTATTGACTTCCCCGTTTTTGAAAGCGATGCAAAGATAAGTTAAGTTTTTTCTTTACGCAAATAAAAAATGCAATTCACATTTAGATTTTTTCCACCCAAATAGCTTGATGCTTTTATTTCAACCACTTATATCTTAAAAAAAATTACAATATTTTTAAGATTAAATTAAAACCAGGTAAATATTAGATGAAACGAACATGTAAATTCGATTATTAAAGTTACATACAGGAGTCCCGATAGCTATACCGGAAGAATAAATTAACTTTGGCGGCATTGCGTGAAAATTATAAACACATGTAAAAACATGTTTTTTGGGGGATGTCCAACTCAAATATCTACCCCAATTATATAGCTAAATTCATCCGATTTTTTGAATGAATATCCTGCATAAAATTAATGTGGGATGATAACTATATCTAAACTACTTGCAAAAGAATCCCAGCTGTAAACTCCATAAATAACCCAATGAATAATTTGCTTTTTGATTGATAAAAGAGTTCAATTCATTACCGAGCAACTAAACAACGGGAATTACATGCAATATTTCACAATAAATAAATCATCTACATGATTTTTTCTTAATCGTCCAATTAAATAAGAGACTTTTGCATTTTGCGATGTGAAAATAATTTAACCAACCTCTAAGAACAGGTGTCAACTCTGAAACGACTTGTCCAAAGCTTACGCCTCTGTTTCTCTTGGTTAGTTCTCTTACTTTCTTCTTTAACCTTTCCACACTTTGATTAGCGATGATTATCATCCCTGAATCGAGTATGGTATAGCCTAAAAACTTTGTCTCGCTGCTTTTGCAAACCTGACTTTTTTGTTCTTTTACTTTTAATTTAAGCTTGTTTGTGCGATATGAACAAATCGACTCCTTCACCCTCTCGCCTGCTCTTTGGCTGCGAACAAATATGCTGAAATCGTCTGCATATCGAACAAAGTAGTGCCCTCGCTTTTCGAGTTCCTTATCTAATTCATCTAAAACAATATTAGATAAAAGTGGGGAAAGGGGGCTTCCTTGAGGTGTACCTTTCAGGCGTTGATGAACGAGTCCACCTATCATAACTCCACTCTGCAAGTATTTGCGTATTAGCATCAAAAGTGGCTTACAGTGAATAAGCTGCGATAGACGGTACATCAGCCTATCATGATTTACTTCATCAAAGAAGCTCTTCATATCCATATCAACAACTACGTTTCTACCTTCCTTAACGTAGATGCTTGCTCGCTCAATGGCTTGCTTAGCACTGCGATTTGGACGAAAACCGTAGCTCTGATCGGAAAATACTTGTTCGTAAATGGGAGTTAATACCTGGGAAATGGCCTGTTGAATAATCCTGTCCTTTACGGTCGGGATTCCTAACTGACGTACTCCTCCATTGGGCTTGGGTATTTCTACTGATTTTACTGCCGAGGGAAGGTATTCGCCCCGAAGTATCTGGTTTACTAACTCGTCTCCTTCTTTCGCAAACCAGTCTGCAAATTTACCAACGGGAACATTATCCACTCCCGCCACGCCCTTGTTCCTTTTCACTTGTTTGTAAGCCCTACTGATGTTGTCTGATGAGCATACAATACCGATTAACCCTTCTGTAAAGACTCGTCCTTGATTCGTCTCTCTACCTAATTGCCTCGTCAATGTTGTTTTCGCGCCAATTACGTCTTTACGATTTCCAAATTGACCAATAGCCTCCTGTTTATGTTCTATGAACATATCACGTTGGTAAGCTATTTGTTGCTGGTGCTCCATAGATAAAAGTCTTGTCTGACTGCTTCTTTAATTAACTGATTCAGACCTTCTCTCTGCTAAAAAAAAAACAGAAATACTATGTCTTCTGCTGACTTCTCAAAACCTTGCACTGATTATCTCCGCTCAGTTTGTTGTTTTATGCAACAGATTTTGAGACCTCTCGGGATAAGATAACGTACTTTCGTCAAGTTCTACTTGATTTACTCTAAGCGATTACGGTTGACTTTGGGGCTTTCCCAATCCATAGCTCGGTTGCCCTTCTCTATTGAGCCTTATATCAAGTTTCTGTACGTTAGAACGATGACTTTGCTGATGGCTTCCTTCAGATTTGGGGTCGCCCCCAACACTCTTGCCAATTGCTAGTTCTTCCTATCAACGGGGCGAACTCAAGAACGTTTTATCTTGATAGCACATTACCATGCCCGACATACTAAAAAGGGCGTTCATAAAACATGAACGCCCTTTCCTATTTTTTTCGGATCTAATAATTAGTCAGCTCCGTTTTCAATTTTCTTTAATAAAGCTTCAACAGTGATTACTTCTAAGAAAGTAGTACCACCACCGATACCAAAGCTACCTCCTAAGTAAGCAACTAAATCAGTATCAGAAAGTACACCAGTACACTGAAGCTTCTGAAGAGTCTTTTTCAAGATATCTTTTTTGTCTTTACCTTCTTCCATCATTGTTGGAAAAACGCCATAAGAAAGCGCTAATTGACGACCAACAACTTCATTGTAGCAAAGTGCATAAATCGGACACTTACCACGGAATGCAGCTAAATAACGAGCTGTACGACCAGTTAAACTATCTGTAATTACAGCTTTAATATTTAATCTTTTACTTGCATCAACAGCAGTATTTGCTAAGTAAGCAGTTACATCAGACTCATCAATTGTAACCTCTAAGTCATTACGCTGATCTTTTGAAGCTTCAACTTCACGAGCAATACAAGCCATTGTTTTAACGGCTTCTACAGGATATGACCCATAAGCAGTCTCACCTGATAACATAATAGCATCTGTACGTGAGAATACTGCGTTTGCAACGTCAGTTACCTCAGCACGTGTAGGACGAGGGTTTTTGATCATTGTATGTAACATTTGCGTAGCTACAATTACAGGTTTTTTAGCAGCAACACACTTACCAATCATCATGCGCTGAATTCCAGGAATTTTCTCCATAGGAATTTCAATACCCATGTCTCCACGAGCAACCATAATACCATGAACACCAGGTAAGATTTCATCTAAGTTATCAACACCTTCCTGGTTTTCAATCTTAGCAATAATCTTCATTGGGCTTTCATGCTCATCTAAGATTTTTTGCACCTGAGCTACGTCATCAGCATTTCTTACAAATGAGTGAGCTACGAAATCAATACCGATTTCACAAGCGTAATGTAAGAACTTCTTGTCTTTTTCGGTTAACGAAGGTAAAGATGTAGATACACCTGGTACATTCACACTTTTACGGCTACCTAGTTCACCATCATTAGTTGCTTCAGCAATTAAGTAATCACCTTCTTTCGACTTAACGATTAACTCTAACTCACCATCATCAATTAGAATTTGGCCACCAACAGGCATATCACTAACAAACTCATTATAACTTACATATAAATGATCTTTAGTGGTTAAACCATTAATGTCACCGCTAACTTTAAATACATCGCCAGCTTTAACATTAAGTTTATCACCTTCTGCACATTTAGTAGTTCTAATTTCAGGCCCTTTAGTATCTATTAAAATTGCAATTTTGTCAGAAACTGTTCTAACATTTTCAACAACTTTTAAAACACCTTCTAAATCCTGGTGAGCAGTGTTCAAACGAACAACGTTGATACCAGCTTTATAAAGCTCTTTTAGAAAATCCACTTCACAATCTCTATCAGAGATGGTCGCAACAATCTTAGTAAACTTTTCCATACAGATAATTTTTCTTTGGAGAAATGCGTAATTTTTATCGCAACACATTATGTTTACGATAGTTTTTATTTAATTAATTATTATTAACACTATTCACCTACCTTTTAAGTAATGCTTCAATCGCCAAACGATAAGAATCCAAACCAAATCCTGCAATTGTTCCAACCGCAACAGGACCTACAAATGTTTTATGTCTTATGGATTCCCTTTTATGAACATTACTAATATGTACCTCGACAACCGGAGAGCTTATTCCACTTATTGCATCTGCAATGGCCAATGACGTATGAGTATACGCCCCGGCGTTTAAAACAATCCCATCAATACTAAAACCAACTTCGTGAATTTTATCAATAAGAGCGCCTTCTGAATTAGATTGAAAATAAGTTAATGAAATATCAGGGTATAATCCTTTTAACTGTTCAAAATAATCTCCAAAGGTCTCTTTACCGTAAATCTCAGGTTCACGCTTTCCTAAGAGGTTTAAATTGGGACCGTTTATAATTATAAGATTCATATAAAACTTATAGTGGCATTTATTTTTTTGCGAAATTACGATTGTTTATTGGTATAAAAAAATCTTCGAAGAACTTTAGTTAACATTTTACAGTTATTATAATACACATTTTTTTCGTATATTAATTTGAAATTAATAAGTGCAATAAGTACTTTTGGATTGTATTTAATTACGAAATACATTACTTAAATCAGATGTTATGAATTGGGAATCAGAAATTAGTGAGTTCAAAAACTACCTTAAATTAGAGAAAGGGTTGTCTGATAACTCTATACATGCCTACGTAACCGACCTTATGAAACTTGTAACATTTGTGAAGGATTCCGGAATTAACAAGGAGCCAGAAACAATTGTTTTAGATGATTTAAAAGCTTTGATGGAATGGGTGAACGAAAAAGGCATCAGCCCAAGAACTCAAGCCCGAATCATAAGTGGGATAAAATCCTTTTATAAGTTTTTGTTAATTGAAGAAAAGGTTGATAAGGATCCAACTGCATTATTAGAATCTCCTAAGATTGGCAGAAAGCTACCGGACATCTTATCGGTCGAAGAAGTAGATTCAATTATTAGCTCAATTGATATTCGCAAACCGGAAGGACAACGTAACAAAGCTATTTTAGAGACTTTATACAGCTGTGGTTTACGTGTATCAGAATTAATAGATTTAAAAGTATCTAATCTGGTTTTTGAATCCGGTTTTATAAAAATTGAAGGAAAAGGCAACAAGGAACGACTTGTACCAATCAGTACAAAAGCCATTAAAGAAATTAATCTTTACCTGAGTGAATACAGAAGAAATTTAACAATTCACCAAGATCATGAAGATATTCTATTCTTAAACAGAAGGGGTAAAAAACTAAGTCGCGTGATGATTTTTACAATCATTAAAAATCTGACAAAGAAATTAGGGTTTACAAAAAACATCAGTCCACATACCTTCAGGCATTCTTTTGCCACCCACTTAATTGACGGTGGAGCAAATTTACGTGCCGTGCAGGAAATGCTGGGTCACGAATCAATCATAACGACAGAAATTTACACTCACTTAGACAAAGAGTATTTAAAAGACACACTGATTCAGTATCATCCAAGAACATAAAAAAGGCCTCAAAATTGAGGCCTTTTCGTTTATATGAATTATTTATGTTCTGTTTTCTGCTTTCTGAGCAACTCATCCAAAGTCTTTTCGATATCGGGAAAAGAAAAAACAAAGCCTTCATTTTGAAGTCTGAATGGTATCACTTTCTGTCCTTTGGCAAGTACATCAGATCCTTCTCCAAAAATCATTTTCAAAATTTGTTCCGGTACTCTAAAAAACGCAGGTCTTTTTAAACGTGCTGAGACAGCCAAAGTAAATTCTTCATTGGAGGCCATCACAGGAGCTACAAAATTATAAACCCCAAAGCACTCGTGTCGCTGAATCAGATACCAAACTCCTGCCATTAAATCTTTTACGTGGATAAATGGAAAAACCTGGTGACCCATACCAATACGACCACCAACACCCCACTTGAAAGGAGCAATCATTTTGGGAAAAGCCCCGCCTCTATTGCCTAACACTACGCCTAAGCGTATTATACAAAGACGTGTATACTTATCGGTGTTTAGCTTTAAAGCTTCAGCCTCCCACTCTTGACACACTTCACTTAAAAAATCTTTTGCATAATGGGTTGAAAATTCATCATGAACTTCATAGGAATCATAAATACCAACGGCTGATGCCGATATAAACAATTCTGGTTTATAAACCATGGCATTTATTACCTCTACCAACTTATTGGTTGTCTCAACCCGGCTTCGCTTCAATTCAAGTTTGTAAGCTTCGGTCCACTTATGTAGAATTGGAGCACCTGCAAGATTTATGATAATCTTACATCCATCCAATTGAGCAGCTAATCTACAAACGGATAATTTAAGATCCTTTCGAGTAATGGGTATAACTTGATAATTGTTTGCAGTAAAAAAACGACGTAACTCTTTGCCTATAAAACCAGACATTCCACATATCGCAATTTTCATACTCTCCTGCTTCAATACCATTGTTTGAATTCTTAATCTTTTTTTATGCGGTATGAAGTTACCACTTTTATTTACAAATTATTTAATAATTCTTCCAATTCTGAGGGCGAAACTCCCATTTCCATTTGGCCTTTGCTAAAAAAGGAAATACGACCAGTCTCTTCTGAAACAACAATGGCTACGGCATCAGTAGCTTCAGTAATTCCCATGGCAGCCCGATGTCGTAAACCCACTTTTTTGGGCAATTCCATATTTTGAGAGACCGGTAAAATACATCCGGCTGCTTTAATTTTATTATCGGTAATTATCACAGCCCCATCATGTAACGGACTATTTTTAAAAAATATATTTTCGACCAATTGAGTTGATATCACCGCATTTATCAGCTCACCGGTTTGAACAAAATCTAACAAATCTGAATTTTTAGTAATTACAACCAAAGCTCCTGTTTTTGTTTTCATCATGGATTCACAAGCTCGCACAAGTGGTTTTACATATATTTTCATCATCCCCTGACTTTCGGTCATAAATAACTTATCTAACGAAAACCGGGATCTCAAATTATAACGCGAACCAAACAGCAATAAAAAACGTCGAATCTCTTGCTGAAACACAACGATTAATGCAAGCACCCCAACATTAACAAAGGTATCCATTATACTGGAAGACAATTGCATATCAAAGGCCTTGATCAAGACCCAGAAAAATACAAAAATGACAAGACCAATCAAAATATTTAATGCCATTGTACCACGTATGAGCTTATACACCCTAAACATGAGGTAAGCTACCAGTACAATATCAATTAAATCGATTAGTCGTATATCTAAAAATGTCATGCCGGCAAATTACTATTTGTATATTGATTGACCAAAGCTACAGCTTCAACAGCTTCCTTTACATCATGAACTCTTAAAATACTTGCTCCATGAAGAAGAGCTATGGTATTTATTACCGTAGTTCCATTTAAGGATTCTTCAGGTGAAGTCCCGATAACTTTTTGTATCATCGATTTTCGAGAAACACCAACTAACATTGGACATTTTAATAAATCAAGCTGAGGAAGAGCCTCCAACAGCTCATAATTATGATTCAAAGATTTTCCAAAACCAAATCCCGGATCGATAATTACATCAGAAACACCTACCTGCCGACATTTATCTAACTGAGAAGAAAAAAACAAGCTGATCTCTTTAACCATGTTTTCATAATGTGGATTGGTTTGCATCTGATCGGGAGTGCCTTTCATGTGCATCATGATGTATGGAACCTGAAGCTCTGCAATAGTTGGTATCATTTTTTCATCCATCATCCCCCCTGAAATGTCATTAATCATATCTATTCCATATTTCTCCACAACCATTTTGGCAAGCTGAGAACGATAGGTATCAACAGAAATTACCACATCCGGAAATTCTTTTCGAATTCTATTAAGAGCAGGTTCTATTCGAGCTTGCTCTTCTTCCAAAGAAGGTAACTTTGCGCCAGGTCTTGATGAAAATGCACCCACATCTATCATATCTGCTCCTTCATCGATCATTTTACAGATCTGGTCGATCAAAGATTGTTCATGTAGATAATTTCCTCCATCAAAAAAGGAATCAGGGGTTACGTTTAAAATCCCCATGACTTTGGGGCGCGACAGGTCGTATAATTCTCCTTTTAATTTGATGATCTTGTTCATTAAAAACAATTCTTATGATGGATGATTAAGCTTCTATAACACAAAACTAACAGAAATTTACAAGTGTTAAACTTTACTACCATAAAACAATTCTTACCGCGCTTTAAATTAGGTAAAAAAGTATTTTTCATATTTTTGAGAAAAAATTTTCAATGCTTACAAGAAGTTTACAGGAAGATTGGGCAAATCTGTTAAAAGATGAGTTTACACAAGATTATTTTGCTCAACTCGACGATTTTATTAGCGAAGAATATAAGACTAAAACCATCTATCCTCCCTTCGAAAAAATATTTAATGCTTTTAACCTATGCCCACTTCATAAAATAAAGGTGGCGATCTTAGGTCAGGATCCGTATCATGGTCCCAATCAAGCCCATGGACTCTGTTTCTCGGTAAATGATGATATAAAATTCCCTCCGTCCTTACGAAACATCTTTAAAGAAATTGAAAATGATCTGGGCACTACTCCTCCATCAAGTGGTAATTTGAGCCGATGGGCAGCGCAAGGTGTATTATTACTTAATGCAACCTTAACCGTTAGAGAAGGCGAAGCCGGTTCACATCAAAATAAAGGGTGGGAACGCTTTACTGATAGTATTATCAAGCACATTTCAGATCATTGTGAAAACGTCGTATTTCTGCTATGGGGCGCTTATGCCATAAAAAAGACTACGATCATTAACAATGAGAAACATTGCATATTAACTTCGCCACATCCATCGCCACTATCTGCACATAGAGGTTTTCTGGGCAATAGACACTTTAGCCAAACCAACCATTATTTGCAGGAAAAGGGATTAGAAACTATAAACTGGTGATTTCTTTTGCGTAAATAAACCACTCATCTTGGCACCCAAAATAAAGGTACGAGTTAATCCATCCGGCCTGGCCTCTCTTACTCTTAATGGCATCGCAAAGAAAACATTTGTGGTTCTGTTTTCTTTGGCGTGCCACTGATGATCTATTAGCACATTAAAAGAAGCTCCCTCTGATCCTTTAATTTTCTGCCCTAACGAATAATCCCCATTTAAACGATAAACGGATACCAAAGCAAAATGCCAGGTTTTAGCATCACCCTTCAAATAACGATCAAATCTTAAGACCACATCATCACCTCTTTCAAAATCTGCTGTAGTTAAAAACTCTTCGTACTTTTTGTTTTGAATAAATGTATTTTCATTAGAAGTTAACGCATGCTGATAGGCAACTCCAACTCCCCAATCATTCATTTCATAGTTCATGGATAGTATTGCATCATAAGTGCCCAAACTGGTTTGCAAGGCCATTGGTCTCACAAAACCCTCTTTATCTAATTCATTTGCTGAATGAACGGGCAGCTTAAAGGCCAAACCAAAATTAATTTTATCGTTAAAAGAATAGCCTCCACTAACAGTCACATCAGCTAAACCTTTATAATATTCACCATTATAAAATGATTGACGATAAGGTAAACTTATCCCTATCTGAGTTTGATCAAATAAAAAAGTAAAACTTGATACAGTCTGATTGATTATTGCATTCTTTTCTCCCAGCTCAAGAGTCTGAGAGAGTGATGCTTTTAATTGTTTTTGAGATTCATCACCTCGCTCATAATGGTAAATACTACATGCTCCTGCATCACTACACCCTTGTGCAAATAAATAAGAAGTGATTCCGGATAATAATATAAGTAACGCTATTTTTCTCATAACTCTTGTTTATGTTTTGATACAATAGACGTTACTTACATGACTTCCTTACATTTTACAAATTAATTATTTCGTCTTTTTTACTTTGAGCATCTACTACGGTAATAGCAGCCATATCTACAATTTCACGAACAGTACTTTGCATTTGTAAAACATGGATAGGTTTACGAATTCCCAAAAGTACAGGACCAATAATTTCACACTGACCTAATTCACTCATCATCTTATATGCAATATTACCTGAACTCAAACTTGGAAAAATAATGGTATTTACTTCTTTATCTGCAAGTTTAGAAAATGGAAACTTTTGCATTCTCAATTCGGTATTAAATGCAAAATTTGCCTGCATTTCTCCATCAACCAATAAATCCGGATAGTTTTCATGAAGATACTCAACAGCCTCTCTTACGCGTTGTGGACTACCTTCTTTTGTTGAGCCAAAATTAGAATAAGAGACCATGGCAACAACCGGTTCAATATTAAATTTTCGAACTTCATTGACTGTTAATAAAGTCGTATCTGCCAGGGTTCGGGAAGAAGGTTGATAATTTACGGTTGTATCTGCAAAAAAGTAAGGCCCCTTCTTAGTCATTACAATATACATTCCAGCAATGTGTTTCAAGGTATTATTGGAGCCCACAATCTGCAAAGCCGGACGAATGGTATCGGCATATTTATTGGCAAAACCACCCAAGAAACCATCTGCCTCACCTATTTCAACCATCATGGTTCCAAAATAGTTTGGATCAAACATTTTACTTCTGGCATCTTCAATGGTTAATCCTTTTCGTTTCCTTTTTTCATAAAGCAAGTGAGCATATTTCTCTCTTCGTTGATCCTGATTAGAATGGCGCATATCAAGAATCTGCAAGTCATTCACATCAATATTATTTTCTTTGGCCAAACTAAGAATTTTCTCCCGATCACCCAATAAGATAGGAATTGCAATTCTCTCATTATTAACCACCTCAATAGCTTTTAAAACACGAAATTGATCAGCATTAGCAAACACAACTCGTTTAGGATCACTTTTAGCCTTAGACCTAAGGTCACGAACCAGCTTATTATACAATCCCATACGCTTCATCAAATCTATTTTGTATTGATCCCAATCGTCAATTGTTTTACGAGCCACTCCACTTTCAATGGCAGCTTTAGCCACTGCCGGAGCTACAACGGTAATCAATCGCGGATCCAAAGGTTTTGGGATAATGTAATTTCTACCAAAGCGTAGATTTTCGCTTTTATAGGCAGCATTTACTTTATCCGGTACGTCCTGACGAGCTAATTCTGCCAAGGCATATACGGCAGCCACTTTCATTTCTTCATTGATAGTTTTTGCCAACACATCTAAAGCCCCTCTAAAAATAAATGGGAAACCTAACACATTATTAATCTGGTTAGGATAATCCGATCGACCGGTGGCAAAAATCAAGTCTTCTCGAGAAGCCATGGCATCTTCATAACTTATCTCGGGAGTAGGATTAGCTAATGCAAATACGATCGGATTAGCAGCCATTGACTGAACCATTTCTTGACTTAAAACATTTCCTTTGGATAAACCAAGGAAAACATCTGCACCAACCAATACATCCTCGAGTGTTTTTAAAGAACTATTTTGCGCAAATTCGATTTTATATTTATTCAAATCCTGCCTGTCTGAACTAATAAGCCCTTTACTATCACACATCCAAACATTTTCAGGCCTCACACCTATACTTTTATACAGTCTGGAACACATGATTGCAGAAGCCCCTGCGCCATTGACAACAACTTTTATGTCTTCAATCTTTTTACCGGCCAATTCAACTGCATTTAATAATCCGGCTGCAGATATAATAGCAGTTCCATGCTGATCGTCATGAAAAACAGGGATGTCCAATTCTTTCTTCAGCTGTTCTTCGATATCAAAACATTCAGGCGCTTTTATATCTTCCAAATTAATTCCGCCAAAGGTTGGAGCAATTGCTTTTACCACATTCACCATTCCCTCAACCGATTTTTCATTCACCTCAATATCAAACACATCAACATCGGCAAATACTTTAAAAAGCAAGCCTTTACCTTCCATCACGGGTTTTCCGGCCAAGGGACCAATGTCTCCAAGTCCTAAAACAGCTGTTCCATTAGAAACAACAGCTACCAAATTTCCTTTTGAGGTGTATTTATAGGCATTTGTTTCATCTTTTTCAATTTCCTTGCAAGGCTCGGCCACTCCGGGAGAATAGGCTAAGGATAAGTCCAGTTGTGTACTGTAAGGTTTGGTAGGTATAACCTCAATTTTACCCGGCTTTCCGGATTCATGATACTGTAAAGCATCTTCTCTTTGTCCCATTGATAGTGTTTTTTGTTTATTCTTTTGTCTGTGGGTATAAATTCTATTTCACAAAAATACTCATTAATGAGGGTAATCTCTACGTATTGGTATATGGTAAAAAACATATTTTGTCAAGAGTTTATCTCTTTTTTTTCTTCATTCATCAACATTCAACAAGAGGTTAATCTATAAATACTAACACAATAGAGTTATCTAAGTAAACATAGATAACAAAACAAAAAAGGAAACTGTAGAGGGTGTTCTTTTTTAAACGTTATTACTATGAAGACAAGAATAAACACTATGATCGCCACAGCACTGCTTCTTACATCCACAATTAGCTTTGCAAAGAATTCTATCAATCATACCGATAGTATTGATGACCAATCACTCTTACGTGAAAAACTTGAACAATTACAACTAACCAACAATTCAGAGGAATTAAATACTGTACTGAACAACTATTTCACGTCTCGTCTAACTGATGATATTTTAAATGCAGCAGATTTTAATCTATTTATAAAGTATGTAAACAACATAAATGCGCCAGTTTTTACTATACTTTTAAAAAATCAAAAAAAATACGCTAAAGTCTATGGAAAGAAAAAGGTTGCCGAAAAAATATTCAATGCCTATTTAGCACATGGCAAACAGATTATCCGTACGACAAACAATCAAAATCTGGAAGCTGAACTAACAGGTTACTTTGATTTGCTTAATGAACGAAATGCAAAAAACTATTATAAATTAAAAGGATTACTTACCGTAGAATTAGAGCGGAAATTAGGCAATTGGAAAGAATATATTTCTACCATATATATCAATGAGTTAAAAGGCTACTATCAAACTCCGGATGATGTTACGTTATACAGTTGGGCCATTCCTATTATTTACAGCTCCCAAACCGACGAAGAAAGCATTATCGATGCTTCAGAGTGGCTGGACAGAGCATATTGGGCTTGCAATAAATCAGACAGCACTAAACTCTTCTACCTAACTGAGAAACTAAAACTGCTTCAACTGGTACCTTCTATGCACAGTGAAATTGATCTAACTAAAAAATTAATCAGCAGACACGAAAAAAATACTGTTTCTCTTTCGAGCATATCATCTCAAAATCAATAAAATAAATTGAGCTTCATAGTGTATCCCATATATCTTGAAAAGGGTCTTTGTTAACGAACAAAGGCCTTTTTTTTTGCCTTAAATTAACCATATTGATTGAGGGTGAAAATGACTTCCCGTCATCCTTACAAATTAATAAACCCTTAGCCAATCAGCAAATAAGCAAGTGCTTCATTCATTGATCTACAGGCATTTATTCTTATAAATTGACACGACAACATTACAATATTTTATCATTTTTGTCATTTACTAATTATAAAAATTGCATCATTTTGCAATGTACATATCTATATTTTTAGATATTTATATATCTTTGCAGTGTATTAAATTAATTCAAAATGAAATCAACGTTTGCAAAGAAAATTCTTCCGGTATTAGCGCCGGTTACAATCTTGTTAGGATGGTTTATTCCGGTATTAGGTTTTATTGTACCCATAGTCATGTTAACAGCAATAGTATTAAGCACTTTCTTAGGTCGGTACCACTGCGGAAATTATTGTCCGAGAGGTTTATTTCTTGAAAACTGGCTTACAAAATTAATTAGCCAAAAAAAGAAAAAATCGTTACCCCAATGGCTAAAGTCAATAACATTTAGGTGGATTTTCTTCGCATTGATGATAGTAATGATGACTTTTTCGATTGCAAAAAACCCTACAGACCTAGACCATCTAGGCCGAGTATTTTGGTTTATGTGCACCTGGACGACCATACTAGGATTAATTCTGGCAGCCAAATATAAAGCCCGATCATGGTGTAAAATATGTCCGATGGGAACCATACAAAAAAGCTTTTCTAAATCCCACAAAGATCTAGAACTTAACCCCGATAGTTGTAAAACCTGCATGTTGTGCGCAAAAAAATGCCCCATGGATTTAGGAGTCATTGACAAAGACAAAAAACAAGTTATTCCCAGTTATGATTGTACCAAATGTAATGTTTGTGTATCCTCATGCCCTAGCCAATCCTTAAAATGGAAATATAAAAAGGCTGCATAGCAGTCTTTTTTTTGTGCCTGCAATTAAAGTTTAACGAAACATTAACGGTTCGAAACAAAGAATATCTGTAGAGCCATTCCCCTTTTTGATCATTTTTTGATATTTTTACCCCACAATTCATAAAAACATCATAAAGTGACTAAAACAGACCGCCAGTTTGATCATGTAATCAACGTTTGCAAAGAAATCTTCGAAAAAAAAATGCGTGATTACGGAACCGCTTGGAGAATCCTTCGCAGTTCAAGCATGACGGATCAAATATTTATTAAAGCACAACGCATTAGAAGTATTGAAACCAAAGGAACTTCTAAAATTGATGAGGGTATTCGTTCTGAATTCATCGGTATCATCAACTATGCTGCCATGGGAATTATTCAATTAGAACTTGGCCCGGCAGATCAACCGGAGATGGATCATGAAAAAGCCCTCGCTCTTTATTTTGAAAAAATTATTGCGGCCAAAAACCTTATGGGTGACAAAAACCATGATTATGATGAAGCCTGGAGAAAAATGAGGATCAGTTCATTCACTGATCTTATTTTGATGAAACTTCACAGAACCAAACAAATAGAAGATAATAACGGAAAAACGATCATATCAGAAGGTATAGATGCGAATTACATGGATATTATCAACTATGCAATTTTTGCAATGATTAAATTGGATTTCCCGAACGATGCCGAATAACAAAATCTTTACTTATGCTTAAAACACTTAGTAGAATCATATTAGGAGCACTTTACTTGTTTTCAGGATTTGTGAAAGCTGTAGACCCTGTTGGTGGGGCCATCAAAATTAGTGAATACCTTGAAATTGTAGGCCTGCATAACCTGGGTTACATTGCGGTTATTTTTGCCATTCTCCTGTCTACCATCGAATTCATTCTAGGATTTCAATTGTTTTTTGCTTTTAAAACGAAAAAAGCCACTTTACCAACCATGCTGTTTATGGCATTCTTCACGATATTAACCTTATACAGTGCCATTTATAGTCCGGTAAGTGATTGTGGTTGTTTTGGAGATGCTGTCAAATTAAGCAATTGGGAAACGTTCTTTAAGAACTTATTTTTACTACCACTAGCAGTATATCTTTTTTTAGCTCGCAACAAATTTCAAACTAAACTAAGCCCCTTTAAGGAAGGTGCCAGCATATTCTTTGGCTTATTATTCATTTTATCGATTTCATATTATGGATTGCACAGTCTTCCGGTATTGGATTTCCGTCCTTTCAAAATTGGAACAAACATTCCTCAACAAATGATTATACCTGAAGGCGAAGCACAACCTCAATACAGTACAACATTCATACTTTCGAAAAATGGTGAACAAAAGGAATTTACCACTGAAAATTACCCTTACGAAGACTCGACCTGGGTATTTGTAGAAACAAAAACAGTGCTGGTTCAGAAAGGATATCAACCTCCCATTGATGGATTTATGTTGGAAACAACAGATGGAGAACAAATGGGTGAATCAATTTTAGCCAGTGAACAACCTGTTTTCTTAATGATTATGCCAAAGGTTGAAAAAGCATCAACGGAAACGATTGAACAATTTATAGCAATTAACCATATTTGCATTGAAAAGGGATATGCCTTTTATGGAGTCACATCATCTTCAAATGAAGCCATCATGACCTTTGACACCACAAACAATGCCGGCTTTGATTATTTAGTGGCAGATGAAACATTCTTAAAAACAATAATTCGCGATAATCCGGGATTAATGATTTTACAAAAAGGGACTATCCTGGCAAAATATAGCCACTTAACTTTACCAAATGCCAAAGATCTAAAAGAACCTTTAGCATACACGATTAAAAGCTTGAAAGAACAAAGTACAGAGCGACTATTAGTAATATGGACATCTGGATTTTTATTTCTACTGTTACTAATCTATAGATTTAAATAAAATAAACTAAAATTTTAAAAACGATGAGACAGAACATTGTTGCAGGAAACTGGAAAATGAACAACACTCTTGAAGAGGGTATCAAATTAGCAAAAGAAGTAAGCGCATTATTAGAGGCTAACAAACCAAACTGCAAAGTGGTTTTAGGAACTCCTTTCATCCACTTAGCAGAAGCTGTTAAAGCTGTAAATACTGATTTAGTTGGCATTTCTGCTCAAGATTGTGCAGATAAAGAAAGCGGCGCATACACTGGTGAAACATCTGCAGCTATGATCAAATCAACAGGTGCTGAATATGTTATTTTAGGTCACTCTGAAAGAAGAACATATTATGGTGAAACTAACGCTATCTTAAAAGACAAAACGGATTTAGCTTTAGCCAACGGTTTAACTCCGATCTTCTGTATTGGTGAAGTATTAGAAGAAAGAGAAGCTAATAAGCAAAATGAAGTTTGTAAAACTCAAATCGAAGAAGCTTTATTCCACTTAAGCGCTGATGAGTTTTCTAAAATCGTTATTGCTTACGAACCGGTATGGGCAATTGGAACAGGAAAAGTAGCAACTCCAGAGCAAGCTCAGGAAATTCACGCTTATATTCGTTCTGTAATTGCTGACAAATATGGAGCTGAGGTTGCTGATAACACAAGTATTTTATACGGTGGTAGCTGTAAGCCTTCAAATGCAAAAGAATTATTTGCAAATCCAGATGTAGATGGTGGTCTTATTGGTGGAGCATCATTAAACGCTGAAGATTTCAATGGAATCATCAGTGCATTCTAAAAAGATCTCAGTCGTATGATACAAGGGCAGTTCGGATTTACCGTTCTGCCTTTTTTGTGTCAAATACATGAACTACTGCTATCTAACAATTAAAGTTAGTTGATCAGATATAAGGTTTATGGCAATCGCTTAAAGAAGAATAATAAGGAAATTAAATCAGCACATTGTTGCATTTACACATCAGCACATAATTTACTTTCATCAACACATGTCAAATTGAATAGAATATAAGTTTAAAACAAAACAACTATGGAATATATTAAAGTAAGAGTAACCATTGAGCCTTATAATGAAATTGCCGGAGAATTATTAATTGCAGAAATGGGCGATCTGGGATATGATAGTTTTTGTGAATCTGACACAGGTTTCGATGCTTATATTCCTTCTAAAAATTACGTCAAAGCAGATTTAAATTCTATTCAAGCTCCTTTCGAAGGTCTTAAACTTAGCTTTTCGGATGAAGTTATACCGGACCAAAACTGGAATAAAAAATGGGAAGAGAACTATTTTCAACCGATTGTTATCGGCAACGAGGTAATCGTAAGAAGTCCATTCCACGCAACTCAACCGGAGATAGAAAAAGAGATTATCATTGATCCTAAAATGTCATTTGGAACGGGTCATCATTCTACAACCAGCCTGATGATGCAATACATTCTTGAAACAGATGTAAAAGATAAATACATCTTAGATATGGGTTGTGGCACTGGTCTGTTAGGTATGCTAGCATCTTTGCAAGGCGCAAAATCTATCGATGGTATTGACATTGACGAATGGGCTTATACCAATTCTATAGAAAACCTTGAACTCAACCACATCAAAAATATGAAAATATTTATGGGTGGAGCAGAACTTTTGGTGGATCAACAATACGATATTATTTTGGCCAACATCAATAGAAACATATTATTAAATGACATTTGTAACTATGCCAAAGTTTTAAAACCCAATGGAAGTATCTTCTTTAGTGGATTTTACACCGAAGACTTAGAGGCCATCAAAAATGAAGCACAAAAATACAATCTTGAATATCAAGAACATAAAATTGATAAAAATTGGGTAGCTACTAAGTTTTATAAAGCTAATTAATCGACTTATAAGGAAATTACAATCGAGAATTACTAAATTAGTGTACCTGCAATAGTTTTTATTTTCAAGCAGGAAAATTACATGTAATAGAATCTTTATTTATGAGATATTTCATTTTCACCCTTCTTGCAGGTATACTTTTTACAAGTTCCATTTTTGGTCAGGCAGAAAAGTTCGTTGAAAATCCTGAAACCTTTGTAGAACAATTAAACGAGCGATTTAAAAACACAAGCGATAAAAAAGCTGCAAAAGAGTTTATTGAGGAGTTTGCCCTATTCTGGAGTGACACGACAATGTTATCCCCGGAAGAACAAATGACAATTTTAAAAACGTGTAATATTCAGGCTGTAAAAAGAGCAAGGCCATACCCTGATTATCACACTTACCTATCCACCATTATGATTTTCAAGAAAAATGGGCACGATCAGCAGAGTTACACAAATTGGCATTTAGCAGTCAATGATTTATTTAAAGACCGTAAATTCCAATTACGTCATTTCAACAACCTACTACGCTTAAGTCAAGAATTTGTATTAAACAATACAGTCTTCGAAACCCCTTCCGTTAAATGGAAAAGTAACAACAAAACACTTCGCTACACCTATGAAAACGAAAAACTCTCGATAAAAATAAGCGAAAGTGATCTAATCTGTCTTGCCAAAGCGGATAGCATCATTATCCACAATACAAGTGGCGTGGTCTATCCTTTAGAGGAAATATGGTATGGCGAAAAAGGAAATATAAACTGGGAAAGGGCAGGATTTCATCGGGATTCTGTTTATGCTAATTTTGGCAATTACAAAATCCAGATGGATCAATCCGACTTTCAGGTTGATTCAGTAGAGTTCTACAACAAACATTATTTTGACTATCCGCTTGATGGATCCATCCACCATAAGGTATTAAAAATCGATAGTCCCCAAAGCGCCAGATACCCTAAATTCACCTCAACCGGAAAACGCTTTACCATTGAAAACATCCACCCCAATATCAATTATGAAGGAGGATTCTCTCAAAATGGAGCAAAATTCCTTGGGTCATCTGTTGATGATGAACCGGCGATTATAACAGTCCTTAAAAACGACACGGTATTTATTACTGCGAAAGCCGAAAATTTTGCACTTCGAAAAAATACCATATTAAGTAATCTGGCAGAGATAAAAGTAAAATTAGACACGGCTTACATCTATCATCCCGGATTGGTATTTAAATACATGGCAGATACTAAAGAAATTCACCTAATCAGACAAGGTGATGGCTTAGCCATGAGTCCCTATTTCGACACATTCCATAATGTAAGTATGGATGTAGAATTGATCAAATGGAAGGTTGGTGACCAGTTTATGGAACTCAAAATGATATCTGGTGCTGCCGAAAATAAATCCAACTTCGAATCACTCAGTTTCTATCGCGAAGGATTCTATAACCAACTTCAAGGAATGGACGCCATTCATCCCTTACAAGGTCTTAAAACATGCAGTGATTATTTTCATGGCTATGCCTTTACTGTGCAAGATTATGCCAGATACATGGGCTTACCTGAAAATCAACTTCGACAACAAGTCATGGGCTTATCGCTGTATGGATTTGTTGAGTACAATGTGAATACCGACTTAATCCAGATCAGACAGCGCCTAAAAGACTATTTACTTTTCCGCCTGGGTAAAAAAGATTATGATGTCATTACCTTTAATTCTCAAACACCTGGAATAACCTCAAATGGACTTCTTGACTTAAAAAATTACGACCTTAACTTAAATGGAGTAACTTCAGTTGCCATCTGTGATCACCAAAATGTAATATTTTTTCCAAGGAAAGAGAAACTCATTTTAAAAGCTAACCGTAACTTTATTTTTGATGGGGTAATAAGTGCTGGAATGTTAAACCTTTTTGGAAATGGCTTTAAATTCTCGTACGAAAATTTCCAGATTGACATGTCGAATATCGACTCTTTAAAAATGAAAGTTCAATCGGGCGAAACAGACTATTTTGGTCAACCCATTCTAAAAGATGTCAAAAACACAATTGCCGGTTTATCAGGGTCTTTAAAGATTGATGCACCGGATAACAAATCCGGTAATGCAAACAACCCTCAATACCCCATCCTTAAAAGTGATATAGATTCTCATGTTTATTACGATAGTAAAGCAACACAGGGAGGAGCGTATTCCCGCAAGGATTTCTACTTTGTGTTAGATCCATTCGAAATGGATTCTTTAAACACCCTAACACCAGAAAACTTTAACTTTAGCGGAAAGTTCCATTCCAATATTTTCCCGGATTTTGGTGAGAACCTGACCATACGTGAAGATTATTCGTTAGGATTTAAAAGAGCAACTCCACCTGAAGGTTACCCAATCTATGATGGAAAAGCTAGATTCACCAAGGACATTGACCTAAGCTTTGCCGGATTAAAAGGAAATGGTAATTTGGAATACCTTACCTCTACCAGTAAATCAGAAAGCTTTACCTTTTTACCGGACAGAACCAAAGGTAACACACAAGAATTTTCGGTTAAATATCAAACCGAAGGGGTTGAATACCCCGACGTTAATGCAACCTTCACATTTATTGAATTTGTTCCTGAAGAAGATTATTTAACATCCACATCCTTAGATGAAAACTTTGTCATGTATCGTGAAGAAGCAGAGTTAAGTGGAGAAGTGACTGTTGCTCCAGGTGGTTTAACCGGATCCGGAAAATTAAACATGCTACGCGCTACTCTTAACTCACCTAAATACAATTTCTATTCTCGAACCTTAGATGCTGATTTATCAGACTTTAGCCTTGTTGCCGGTGAAGTTGAAGGTGTTAGTTTCTCGACAGACAACCTTGTTTCTCACCTGGACTTTGACCAACGTCAAGGTACCTTTAAATCGATTTCAGGTGGTAGTAAGGTTGAATTTACAGATAACAGATACATTTCTTACATGTCAAACTTCTCCTGGCACATGGATAAAAATGACATTTACCTGGGAGCGAGAGGTACAGAAGGTAACAAGTTTATCTCGGTGCATCGCAAACAAGACTCCTTATCATTTCTTGTTCCAATGGCAAGATATGATGTAGAAAATAAAACCATCTATGCAGAAGAAGTGAAAAAAATAGATGTGGGAGATGCCAACTTAATGCTCAACAATGGTTTTGTAACAATTCATGAAAATGCTGTTATTGACCCCTTAGACAGCGTGGTTATTTTAGTAAATGACACAGCTCATACGCATAAATTATATGATGCCAGAGTAACGGTACAAGGAAAATATGCATACACCGGTTATGGAAAATATGATTTTACAAATGGTGCCGATAAAACATACACGCTTAACATGCACAAAATAGAAATGAATAATGATGAAAAGCGAACTCAAGCCTTTGGAACCATTTCTGAAAAAGATTTCGTAAACCTGGATTCGCATTTCGCCTATAAAGGTAAGGTAAATCTAAAAGCAGAAAACAAACATCTATCCTTTGATGGTGGTGTCCAAATGCTCCATCCGTGTAGAAATGGGGTTCAAACTTATATCAGGTTCGAAGATATTATTGATCCTAAAAACATTAAAATCCCGGTTGGTGAGCAAATTCAAAATTTTGAGTACGAAAATATTTATAAAGACTTCTTTATTACCAAAGATAGTACCCATATATACAGTTCCTTTCTTGAAAATAGAAAAGACTATAGCGATGTCTCTATGATAACATCTCAAGGATACTTGATCTATAATGAAAAAGTAAAATCCTTCGACATAGCCTCTGAAATAAAACATGAAAATCCCGATACAACAGGTTCACTCATCAGATACAACGAGTTTGATTGCAATGTAATGGCAAGTGGAAAATTTGATGTAGGTATTGATATGGATCAAATAAAGCTCAACAACAGTGGGACTATTATTCACAAAAGAGAAGATAACGAATTTATTTTCAGCTCTATGATGAGTATTAATTTCTTCTTTGACCAAACTTCAATTGACATCTTATATTCTGCAATTCTAAACTCTGAAGCAAAAATATCGAACTTATCATCCGACACTTTTATTTCCAGAATGGCCGAATGGATTGGTAGAGCTGAAGCAACTAAATATGACAAAGCCAGAAGTACTGTTGGTGTAATTCCGGAAATGAATCCGGCTATTAATAAGACCTTCCTTTTTAGTAACATTGATATGAAATGGAAAACATCAAATAACTCTTACATTGCTGATGGTAATGCAGACCTGGCTTTTATCAAAGATTATTCGATTAACAAAACAGTTGATCTTAAACTTAAAATAACCAGAAAAAGAAGTGGTAATTCGTTAGATTTTTACCTACAATTTGATTCTAAAAACTGGGTATACTACTCTTATAAAAACGGCATGATGCAAACCCTTTCCTCTGATCAGGCTTACAATGACTTTATTCAAGGTTTAAAATCAGAGGAACGTAAGCAAAAAGTTGGCTTAGGCGAAAAATCCTATTCATTTATTTTAGCGCCTGACAGTAAGAAAAAGAGATTCCTGAGTACTTTCAACAAAGATGATTCAGAGGAAATTTCAGATGAAGAAGTAGAAGAAACGACTGAAGAAACTAAAGTTATAGAAGAAGAAACTAAGAATGTGGAGGAAGAAGAATTACAAAGTGAGGAAGAATTAAAAAAACGTATTAAAGGTAAGTAGTTAAATACTTATCAATAGTAAGCTTACGTTAGCATCAAAGATGCGGTGTCATTAAGCATAGCCTGAAGGGCTATGAATATCATGGCATGATATTGTTAGCACAAATATAGGTGCGTAGTCTTAATCACACGACTACGCACCTTTGTGCTTAAATAAAATACCTGATTACTATCCTAGCCCATACAGGCTAGGCTTTGGGATATCGCATACTTTGGGGCTTTTTTAGATTTATGCAGAAATGTATGTACTAATCTAGTGACCTCAAAAACGTATTATTGAAAAAATAAAAAACTACTCCAGTCTGGATATGAAAAAAGCGATTTTCAATATTGAAAATCGCTTTCTTTTTTATTCTTAATCTGAATGTTTATATATCGCACAATTCATAAAATAGTGATATAACGCCTAAAACTCAATACAGAATCACAGACCTGCCAGATGCACGCGGTGAAACAGAGCACTAGATTATTCATAGAAAAAACTCATTGCCTTTGGGACTCTGTGTTAAATAATTAAGCACAATAACGGATATACATAATTCTTAATAATGACCCAGTAATTTAGCAATCCGGTTAATGTTATTATTATTATTTGGATCTATCACTTTATTAGACGATTTAGCACTTAACAACTCTTTTCTTAGGGCAATAAATGCAGTGGAAATTTCATCAAGCTCCTGCTGGTTTTTAACCAATTGCATCTCCATCTTTTTAATTTTTTGAGATGACTCTTCTAGATTTTGTTTCGCATCATAGCGTTCTTTATTAACCTCTAACAATTCAGCATCCTTTTCTTTAATGCTCGACTGCATCATCTCTCCTCTTTCCTGAGCTTGCTTCAGTGAAAACTCAAGGCTGGAATTTTCTTTTCGAAGCTCATTTAATTGGGAAATTGCCGTTTCTAACTCTTCACTTACTGCATAACTTGCCTTTTCTTTAGCTTTAATTTGACTCAGTGTCTCATTGAGCTTTTGACTAAGTTGTTTTTCTCCCTGTGATAATTTAGACAGCTTAATTTTCAAATCTGCTACTTCATCAGCACTCACAGCCGAACTCTTATTATAATCAGCTTTGATAAGCTCAAACTCAGCTAAGGTATTCTCCAATGTTTTATTTAACTGCTTATTTTCTTTTGTACTTTCTGATAATTTAGATGCGAGACTATTATTCTGCGACATCAAAACCTCATACTTTTTCTTTGAAACAACACAACTACTTAAAGCCGTTAAAAGAAAAACAAAAGCAAAGATTTTTAGTGCCATAGGACATGTGATTTAAAATGGTTTTATACTTTTGATCAAAAGTATAAAAACTTCTAATATGAATAAACATAATCTGCATTCTTCACTCCTGATCCTAGTTTTCTTTTGCTGTTCGTTTTGGACATCGGGTCAAATGCTTGAATTAAAAGGAAAAGTTATTGATGCTAAGACTCAAAAATCTGTAGAATTTGCCAACCTGGGTGTTAAAGAAACTTACATAGGTACAGCAACAGATTTTAATGGTGAATTTATTATTTCCATTCCCAATTCTCAATTAGACAAAACAATCAGGATATCTGCAGTTGGCTACAGTCCAAAAGAAATTCTTGCTGAAGAACTGAAAAATATGCAGCCCTGCATCATCAAATTATTCCCTCAAGCTTACGATCTTGGTTCAGTGGAAGTAACGGCAAAATCAAAAAAACTCTATGGAATTCTTAAAACTTCAAGCAATATGATTACAGATAATTATATTGGCAGTTACGAAGGATTAGCCTATTATAAACAAATCACACAAAACAACACTACAGAATGCGCCATACATTACTCTGATTCAACAGGATATACATCACGGGATTTTTCAACATCTAATGCAAGCAGAAGATTTGAATGTAAAGAAGTTAGAAGAAACTATGCGATAGCAGGATTAAAAGATGGTATTATTAGTGCTGAAGAACTTTTTAATTTTGATGTGGTAAGAGTACGTGCAAATGTACTAGATGTTGAAACCATGGATGAATTTGACTTATCGCTTGCAGAGAAAACAAGCTACAATTCAGATTCTGTATGGGTAATAAATTACTCCTTGAAGAATCCATCATTTGAAACCACCGGCGATAAAAGAATAAAAAGCTACAAGGGTACAATTTACATTAACATGAGCGACTATGCCATATTAAGAAACGAATTACATGCTGAAAGTTCAGCCTTTTTTCATGGAGGTAAGACTTCTTCAACCGGAAGCTGTTGTACGACGAATAGTAACTATTCATACAGTGCTATTAGTGACTATAAAAAACACAATGGTAAATACGCTTTGTACAAAATAAGTTATACCGGTGAATACCAAAATAACACCAAGTCAACTGTTAAAGAATCCTCGCTTTGGATTATGTATGACTATAATGACTTCAATAAAAAGAACTCAGTTAACCAAAAATATTTTGTAAGCAAAGACAGCGATCAAACTTTTTGGAAACGCTTTAGTATACCTGAATAAAAAAAACCTCCGTGAATTCAATAAATTTCACGGAGGGAAAACAAAATCCTATCAAAAAACCTACTCTTTTCGTTTTTCAATCACAAACTCCCCATAATCATCTCCACACTCGATGCCTTTGGTTTGAATACATTCAAAATCCAAAGCTTTAGAGCCATCCGTTTCGTATTCTCCTGAGTACGCAAGAGCCATAAATGCAGAACAAACACCTTGAATCATATAAGCGCACTTTCGATCTAAGCGTCCATATAGAACAGAATCAGCTTCATAGTAATCGTATGCGCGAACAACCATCTTCTCTCCCGGAACCAATTCTAAAATCTCGGTTTGTGCCCACCCCCAGGCTGTAAATACAGCAAAAGCTCCATGAAGCACATCTTCTGTAGTTTCAACCATGGGCTGAACAATTGCCTTCCACTCTTCTGAAGTAATAATGCCATAACCGGTATGATAACCACATTCCCGAGCTGCGTAAATCAATAAATTTTCAACATCGGAAACAAGATCTAAATTTGATTTTGCAACTAAGCGTTCGGCAAAGGTATTCCAAAAATTAGTAGGTAATTGATTAACATAAACATTAAACGCTTCAATTAACCCTCTGGAATTACCTAAAACCTGAATTTTAGACATATCATCTATAATTTTTTTTCTATCTATTGACATATCTTATCTTATTTTACATACGATTTAAAAATTGTTTTTTCTGACCCCATCACAATACTTTGTAATTCAACAGTTTCGAAAGTTCCAATTGGATGATTTAATACAGCAGATAACATCGCCGAAACGTAACCACAACCAATATAATTTACAGGTTTATCGTAATTTTTCCATTTCTTTATCCATCCTAATTCGATATGGGAATTTTCAGAAGAAACAATACTCATATTATTTGATAATACATCAACAGTAAGAGAACCCAAACCAAGTACTGAATAATACTCACAAGCCAAGATCACTTTTAATTCTATATCTTCTACATTGTTTTCTTTAAAATAGTTTATTAGCATCACGTAGAAATTTTCTTCAGCAGCGGTTGCTAATAACGCTTCTTCATTAGCATCAATTGCTAATTGAGTATACAAGGCACTATAATGATGACAATGATAAACGGATTGAATATCATTTAAATAATGACGCTTAAGTCGCTGATTAAATGTATGTTTTACTTTAAGTTCGGTTTTAACAAAATTAGCCATAATTACATTGTTTATTAATTAAACTCTTTTTTAATCTCTCTCAACCCCGCTTCAAAAGCATTTATATTATCCGGAGTATCAGGTTCCGAACTTGCTTTACTACTGGGGATCTTTGTAATAATCGCCAGACGCATTTGCGCTTTTAATCCGCCAATTTTTTTGGCATCAGCATAATACTGTAATAACTTATCTGCCATAAGGTTAGGTTTTACTCTTTTGGAGTATTAATACGATTCTATAGTGTAAAATAATTATTTCAGCTAGACACAAACTCTTTCCTCTATAAACACCTTAAGTTCATCTAAGTAAGCCTTTTCGTAGGTATGAACTCTCAATGAATTCGAGCCAAGGATCCCTTTTATATAAAATCCATCATGGTATTTTATACGAAAGAAAGGTCGGGCAAAATTGGGATAATAATCCAGATAGCCTTTATAGACAAGTTCTTTCATAAATGCTTCGGTCATCTCATCTGACAAACTAAGTTCGTAAACGGAGGTGCCATCAAAGCAAGTTTCCATTTCCGTGATTTTGATTATTTCCATAGCTTAAGATTTAGAGATTTCGGTAAGGGCTTTTATTAATTGGTCGATATCTGACTTTACATTCAAATGCGAAAAACTAAGTCGAATTGTTCCTTCCGGATCTGTGCCAATATATTTATGAATTAAGGGCGCGCAGTGTAATCCTGATCTCGTTATAAAACCATAAGAATGATGAAGAATATAGGACAAATCTTCTACGCTAAATTCGTTGTGTTGTATATTTATGACTGGTATGCTTTTTCGAGTTGTTTCAGATTCCAACACCTGAATATCTAAGATGGATTTTAATTGAGGTAGAGCATAATCAACTAATGATTTCTTCTGATTAAAAATATTATCCAACCCTATGGAATCTATGTAATCCAAGCCATAATTTAAGGCGACAAAACCAACATCATTCATTGTGCCTGCTTCGTATTTATAAGGGAATTCTTCAGGTTGATAAAGTAGACTACTTTTAACACCTGTACCACCATGAAGAAGTGGCTTCAAGGATAAGTTTTTATGGATGACCACTCCTCCTACTCCGCTTGTAGAGAATAGATTTTTATGCCCTGTAAATATGAGGGCATCAACTTTTGTCACAGAAAGATCAATTTCAATGACCCCTGCTGATTGGGAGGCATCTACAATTAATAACACACCCTTATCTTGGGCAATTTTGCTTATTTCACTCAAATCCTGAATTGCACCGGTAACATTAGAACAATGATTAATTACAATAGCTGTAGTATTCGAACGAACATTTGCTTTTAATTCATCCAAATCAACATAACCATATAAGTCACATTTTATCCAGCTAATGGTAAGTTGCTTTTCTTTTTCTAAAAATTTAAGAGGGCGTATTACTGAGTTATGCTCTGTTACTGTACTTATAACATGGGACATCCCTGACAAACCAAACAATACAAGATTTAAGGCTTCTGTTGCCCCAGACGTCAAAATAACCTGATACTCACTAGAACATTTAAAAAACTTGGCGACTTTTTGACGGCATGAATTAACAATAGACTCTCCACCTCCATTCCTGAGTGAATCATCAGGTGGACTAATTAAATAGTCATTAATGCCTTTTAACACACAACCAGGCTTAGGAAACCCGGTTGAAAAATTATTTAAATAGATCATTAGGTTAGGTTTGGGATATTCAAATTACTTCAAACATTTTAAATATTCCAATTCACCACCTTTTTTTAATCGATTAATTCTACTTAAACATTAGTAATTCACTACTTCTAAAGTTAAACCAGAGTTAATTATAAACATAAAAAAAGGCCGGTAAAACCGACCTTTTAAAATATCTTAAAATCTTCCTTAATTGAGTTTCTGATAACACTTTACCCAATCAATATACATTGATTTTGGTAACGTTACATCTGCTTCTGCATCCAAAATATGTGAACTTAATACAATGTACATTGGATTTTGTGGCACATTTGTACTCTGCTCATGAACTTTCACACCATTGATACTCCAGGTTAATTTTTCTTTAGTCCATTCCAATGAGTAGATGTAATAATCACTTCCAAAGTCAGCACCATCAACTAATTTAGTTTTATGTGATGGAGTATTTCCGTCCATGGTATGTATGCCTGCAACATACTTTTTTGCATCTTCTTTAGAAAATCTAAAAATATCAATTTGAGGAGCAACACTTTCTCCAACCATCCAAAAAGCATGAGTTAAATTAGCTTCACTATCTACTTTCACTTTGGCTTCAAATTTTCCATAAAGTTGTCTAAAGCTCTGACCGGAGCTTATTAAACCTGAAGTATAATCAAACTTCCTAGGAATAAAACCATATTGAGTATCCCAAACTTTACCATCAACTGATTCTTTTTTAGTAACCAACGCTGCGCTCCCACCTTGAATCTGTATGTTTTTATCTGTAAAAAACTGTTGCTCATTGGCTAACACATAAGTATCATTTAATAAGGCTTTACCCCAATAATACCCGGTTATCCACTTTGAATTATCTAATGCTGAGGCTCCAAAGTTTTCTTCAAAAGTTAATTTCCAACTTGCAATATCAGTAAACAAATTTTTCTTTTTTATGTTCTGATACCAGGCAAAATCAGAAGACTTCTCAATTTCTTTATGCTCTGTTAAAAGTGAATTTTCATCTGACTTTTTAAACTTGTTTTTATCTTCCATATAAGTCTTGAAGCTTTTAAACTCTTCAGACTCCACATATTCTTTTAATTGAAGGTATTTTTGTAGACGATTAGACCCTTTTAATGCCGCATAGTTTTTATATAAAGGAGAACTAACTTCTTTATTGTACTTTTTTTCATCTGATTCTTTTAATGCATCAAGTTTCTCTGGCATTCCTGATTCAACATACTTCAAATACTTCTTCAAATCAGCCGCTTTACTTATCGTTAAAAAATCTTTATACTTAATAAACTCCTGAGTATCCTTAAACTTCTGTGTCTTAAGTTGTTTTACTTTATTTACAAAATCGCCTGATTTTACAGTTGCATCTAGTTCTTGATAACGTTTGTAACTTTCAGATGCTTCATAATCTGTAAAACGCTTATAGGTACTTGTTAACTCGTTAAGTTGACTTTCAAATTTGTTTGTTGAAGGAAATTTTCCGCCTCCAAAAAGCTTACTAAATATATTGGCCATAATGATCTGAAATTATTTTCTCCGTTTTTCTGCGCTAAAATAGCGACTAAAATTAACCTTTAGGATCGATTTATAAAATTAAAAACCAATAAAAATTTAAAATCCTTTAATTATTGGTAATGCATTTTAACTTTCATTAGCATTTCATCTCTTTTTTTGCGCCTTCGAACAGCCCTAAATTACTTACAATCAGATCTTCTATACTTATACACTAAAAACCAAGGTGGAATTAAGATCAATGAATACATCATCGAAAAAGATTAGTTTTTTTCTGAATGACCGCAATTATGCATAATGCAAAATTGATTGGCATCACGCCAAAAAACATCAATACATAGACACAGGGACACAGCGTTTTATCGTTTTACTTTCTAAACTCTGTGCTTTTGTGTCCATGCCTGCATTGGGGAGGTCTGTGTTGAAATAATTAGGCGCAAAAACGGATATACATTTTTTTTTATTTTTCAATTACTGAACAAGTACAAAATTCCTCATTTTTTATATTTTTGTGCTCCAACTGCCCAAGTGCTGAAATTGGTAGACAGGCACGGTTGAGGGCCGTGTGTACTACGTACGTGCGGGTTCAAGTCCCGCCTTGGGCACAAAAAACTCCTGATCAAGAAATATTAATCAGGAGTTTTTTTTATTTATTACCGCTTCTTTTCTTCCCGGAACTAAAATCATTCGGATCAAGCTATATATCTGGGGAATACTTTATATTAATACCGATAAATGCTAAAAGGTAATAAGGTTGTTTTGTTGTGAATGATATTCTACTGAGGTGCCTTCGGCTAACTAAAAATAAGGTTATTAAACCTTATAACTATACAAAATCTTAATAGTGATTAAATTATAAAAATAGCAACCTTATTATTTTATACTCCACAAGTTTCCGAATTGATCCAATCATTCTCGGTTTCAATGAGCTACATCACCCATGCATTTTTCATTTCTTCATATACCTGCCTTCCGGATGCTCGTAAAGGCTTTCCATATCTTGTTCGAAATAAGTGTCCGGGGTAAACCAAACGCCTGTTTTCTTAAAGGCCGGCTCATCATAATCCTGACTTAAATCGCAATTAAAGCGTGCCATAATCGAATAACTCTTTTCTGGTGTTCCTGCATTTACAAAATGACATAAGCCCCAAGTGAATCCTCGTCCATCTTTTGTATCTTTAAACACATCCGGAATATATGGTGCTGCTGCGGTAGGTGGTAAAGTAACCACTGAGGCAATTTCGAAGTTGGCACCATCTTTCGAAAACTGAATAGTTTCACGCTCGTTTCCATCTTTAATCGCTAAAGTGGCAACTCCATCTTTATATGGGAAGTAACAAGTCTCGTGTCCCGATTGCATTACCGGATTTAAGGGATGCTTCTTAAAAGGACCTAGTGGATCTTGGGCTATAACAAGGCCATGGGCAACTGCATATTTATCCCTTTTATTTGGCCATTTATTATAAGCCGCTTTATAATAAATATAAATCTTCCCATTAAAAACGATTGGGTGCGGATCGTGTGTTGCGTTCTGATCCCATTCCCCTTCTTTTCCGAATGGTATAATAGCATCTCCTCCATGTGTCCAAGGTCCTTCCGGTGAATCTGCGTATGAGACAGAAACCGGGCAAAGATCTCCTCTTAATCCACTAGGTTCATCAAAAGCCTGGTAATACAAATAATACTTTCCTTTCCAGATTAATATATCCGGAGTAGCTAATGAGCGCCATCCCGATTTAGGTTTTGCCGGTCTTTCTATGGCTGGTCCTTGCTCTTCCCAGGTAATTCCATCTTTACTGGTTGCATACCAAATATCACACAAATCCCAATCGGTAGAAGGAATAACATCTGTTGCTTCTTTGGCTCGACTATAACCAATTGGTGGGACTTGTGTATGACGCTTAGTGTACCAGATATAATATTTTCCATCAACTAAAATAGGACGAGACGGATCTCTTCTTGAAACAGTTCCATCACCACCATGGTAGTCGAACCCTTGTAAACGTGAATACTTAAATTGTGTAAATAACTCGTTATCCTGAACTCGTTTGGCAGCATACTTAAACATGCGTTTTGTTGATGCACTCATGGGCATATCAGGTTTCTCATCTGGCATTGCAAATGGAAAAACTTGCGATTTTAAAGAGTTACCAGCATCCTCCTTTTCTTTATTTGCACATGCGTTTAATACTATTAAGGCAAATGTAACAACGGCTAATTTTAATGTTATTTTATTGAATCCCATCTTTATTAATCTATTTAGACTTAGGCTTATAATATTTCACGTAATCAATTTTCATACTCGTACCATCAATCGCATCGGTAACCGGTCCTGCAATATCCCAGCTAAGAATTGCTAAGCTCAACAAGATATTGGTTTCTGCATGACAAAGTGTATGAGGGACTGTACGAATTAGCTTTCCATCAAAATAAAAGTTAAACTCGTCTTTCGTCCACAATAAACCATAAGTATGAAATACTTCGGAGAAATCATCTTCACAACGACCATCGAACTCAATGACCTGATTCCAATTTTCTCCATCGAAATATTCTATGGTATATTGGCTTAACAAGTTACGATTGCCTCCATGATCGTCCCATCCGTTTAAGAATTGAATACAAGCAATTTCTTTTTCATCTTCGAACTCAAACTCCAACCACTTCTCACCTTCAATTTGACTAATCCATGCATGTTGAGTTCCATCAGCTACATTCTCAATTTCTGATTTACGAATTTGATCTTTATATACACCACTGGCAGTTATCTTGGCTTCTTTGGCAAAGTTCACCAAACCTAAACTGTCTTCGTTAATATTTTCAAAACGTTTGCCTTCCGGGTAACCACCTTCATTTGGTGCAAAAATGCGGAACTCTCCAATGTGAATGTTCGTATGATGGTTTGACTTCATACGAAGCTTCTTGGTCTTTAATGTTTCTTTTAACACATGCGTATAAACCGGACTCAATTCTGCTTTGCCTTGTAACCAAAACGATTTAAAATCCATAGAATGTGAACCATTTTCAAGCGTATCAGTCCAATTATGAATATTCGTATTCATAATATTAGGATAATGACCTTCGTTAATATCTAGCTCAAAAGCTTTTTCACCTTCGTCGACACCAACTTTTGGCCATAACCAAAATGAATTATTCGTTCCAGTAGCACCGGCATACTTATATCGACACTCGAAATAACCGTAACCAAATGCTTCTTTGGTCCAAACGTTTCCACAGGTCCATTCGTTGCCTCCTCGTTGTTCTTTAATGGCTTTTAATTCTAAAATACCATCGTGCACCACAGCATTTTCGCGCCAACGACTGCATAAAACAAAGCCTTCGTACGATTTATTATCAGATATCCACTTCTCTTCTAATAAGCTATCGGGATAATTAAAATCATCATTCCAGTGAAGTTCAAATTGGGATAAATCGATATCACTCTTTTGTGATGATTCTTCAGTTTTCTTTTGAGGAGAAGTACAAGCGACAAAACTCATCGCCATTACTCCAACAACTATGACTGATAAACTCTTTTTCATAATGTATCTATTTTGATTACTGACATACTATTTCGAATATCGAAGCAGGGACATTTACTGATGGATGCTCTAGCTCGATAACAAGACCTTTTGTTTTTACAGGGCTATCTAAACTCAACTTATTTATGGTTTGATAATTACCGTTTACTTCTTTAAGTAATTCACCTTCAATGGTTAATATCTTATAATTTTGGATACAAAATGGCATGACATCCTCCGGGTGACCATACTGAACAGTTTCCATGGCATGATCGTAATCGGTATCGAAGAATAAAGTCACTTCCAAAAGCTCTATTTCTTCCTTCCATTTAACCGTTAATTTTGGTTGAGAATCGGCTAATTCTGCAACCCAAGCATTAGCTGTTCCCCATGGACGAACATATCCATTGCCGAGATTAGAAACTTCAAAGGCATCAATCGATGGTGTAATCTCCATTGAAATATTTTTTCCTTCCGGACGACGATTAGGTATCCAGAATTCAAATTCATCAACACCAATTCCTGTAGGTGGAGTTTGTTTTCCATTATTAGAAACCTTTTCGTTAACTCCGTTAAATACTGTCATCACCCCCGATATTAAGTGATCACTTTCCTTGATACTCACCTTATTATTCGCCATAAAAGTTACAAAGCCGTACATATCTTCGTTAACACCTTCATTAAAGCTAAACGCCACTTCTTGTTCACCTATCTGTAAGTCAACCGAACGTGTTTCTAAAATAATTTCCGGTGTATAGTTTTTACTCTTTTCTGATTTTCTTAATTGAAGCTCTAAAGATGTTGCTTCTTCAGCCTTTACTCTCACTTTAAAAGAATATTTCTCATTCTTTTTCATTGGTAAAATCTGAGCAGCAGAGACATTTAAATTTAACCAGTTATCACCTTCCGGCAGTTGTGTTAGTTTTAAGGTCGAGGTTGCAGTTACTGTTGCTTGTGATAAAAGGTTTGAAGAGGAATTAATAGGGACATTTAAAATACTTTGTCCGCTAAGGTTCAATTCATTTTGTAAAGTCTTAATCCGGTTATTTTCTAATACCTGCGCAGGTTTAATTTCTTCCTCTTTACAAAGAGCAGCAGCCACACCAACTGCCTGAGCTCCAAAACCACAGGTGACCATTACACGGGTAGAACCAAAAGCTACGTGCGATGAACTAATGATGCGACCTGCTAAAAACAGGTTATCAATATCTTTGCTCACAAAACTGCGGTAAGGAATATCGTACACCCCTTTAGAATGCCACTGTGTACAACCCGAAAGCTCACTATAAACACCATCTGCCGGATGAAGGTCTAAAGCCCATCCTCCATAAGCAATGGCATCATCGAAAGATTGCTGACCAAGCACATCTTGTTGTTTCATCATGTATAAACCTTCGAAACGACGACTTTCGCGTTTACCCGGGATATTCCCTACCCACTCTAAATCAAGATTCTCTACACCTTCGAATTCTCCTGAGTTTTTAATATAATCCCAAACTCCGTATATAACTTTAGATAACTCCCACTTAATATCTTCGGTATCGTGGATGGTATCTAAACGACCACCATATTCGAACCACCAGAAATTACATCCTTTTTGATTTTTACGAATTACTTTATGACGAGGAATGGCACTAATGTCTTTTAATGCATAAGATGGCGCTACATATTTAACCGGATGATCGACTTCTTTACTGTAAAAGAACATCGAATGACCGAGTAAATGTCCGTATGACTCATCCGGTGCAAATAACTCACCGAATTCTTCTTTCGATTCGGCACCAATTCTAAAGCTTGCTCCTGCCTGAAATGCAACAACACCATCACCGGTAGCATCACAAAACAATGGCGCTTCGATTGTATAGTTTGTTGAGTTCTGCGGATTAAAAGCGTATACCTCTTTAATGTTTCGCCCGTCAGATTTTGCCAAACCAGACACAGCCGTATTTAACAAAAGAGTAATGTTCTCTTCTTCTTTTACTTTTTCTAATAATACGGTATCAAAAATGATAGGATTACCTTCTTTATTGCGGTAAGTATTTTCGACCATAATCTCGTCGATCACACCACCTTCGCGAGACCAGCGATTATTGTTACCCATGTGTGATGTGGCACCCAATGCCCACAAACGAACTTCGGAAGATGCATTCCCACCTAGTACCGGACGATCTTGAACCAGAATAGTTTTCACTCCTTTACGAGCAGCAGATATAGCAGCACATACGCCAGACAAACCACCTCCGGCAACTACAAAGTCTGCTTTTATAGTAACCGATTTATTAGCTCTTACATTTTCGCTGTAACCTTGTACTATCATAATTGTATTGTTTTTTGAAGGAAAAAATACCGGGCGTTTACACCTAACCTGGACAAGCCAGAAAAGTATCAAGTATCAAGACAATGAACAGCTTGCTTAAAAACATTCTGCCAAATAATACACGAGTATTACTGATAAGATACTAAATATGGAAGGAACCTAACTAACAGATTCGCCTGGTATTTTTAACTATTAAGTATTACTATTTTTTATTTCTGCTAATGACGTATACTCCTAAGATCATTACAATGCTTCCCATGCTACCTACAATGGTACCGCCATTCTCTGCAATGAGAGATAAAAGAAGAATTAAGAATCCTGTAGCTGCAATACCGATACCAATTACGCGACCACCTTTCTTATTATTCTCTGCGGCATCTTCCTCTTCTTGTTCCTCTTGCTGCTGAAGCTTTGTATAATTTTCGTAATCTACGTTTGCCGCTTTGGTAACCAGCTTGTAGATTTCTACTATCAACAACAGAACTATTGGAATACCAACTCCGAAAGACATTTCAACACCACGACTTAATTTTAGATCAAAAAGTGTCGGAGCAACGAATTTAAAGAAGGAATTAATCGTTAAAGAAATAATGGTAACCACCAATGCTCCTTTACCGGACAAACGTTTAGAGAACAATGCCCACAATGGTGGTAGAAACATAGCTCCACCCGTTACTGCGGCTAAACTCATAACCACTTCTACTATACCGCCTAACATAGGAACTAATAAGGCTACAAGAATGGTTAAAACACCTAAGGCTACTGTTGCCCAGCGTCCAACTTTTACCAATTGTTCCGGTGATGTTTTTGGATAGAAGTGTTTATAAACGTCATTGGCTAATACTCCGGCTGAAATATTTAAGGTTGTATTGACCGAACTGGATGTGGCGAAAATCATTCCTCCTAACATCAAACCTAACATTCCTAGAGGAAGTACTTCTTTACACATTAAAAGGTAAGCACCTTCGTCTGCTAAGCCGCCTAAATCAGGATTTAAAACGCGATAAATCATTGGAGGTAGCATCCAAACTAAGGGACTGAGCGTATATAAACCTCCAAACAACCAGCCAACCTTCTTGGCATCTTTAGGTGTAGAGACACTTGTATAACGCTGTACGTAAGCCCAATTACCAGCTATAAAGAATAGGTTGTAAAGGCCAAATGCAATCATAAAACCTGGTGTATACTCATCATTCACAAAATTGAAGAAGTTATCGGGTGCTTGTGAGATGAAATTCTGAACTCCACCAATCTTATCAAAAGAGAGTGGAAGCACTATTAATACAGCAGCAGTTAAAACCACAAATTGAAGTACATCTGTCACAATAACAGCCCAAAGACCTCCAACAGCAGTATAGATAAGAATTAAGACGCCTAGAAACACAATACTAACTGAAATAGGAATACCTGTAGACACTTCTACAATTTTAGCTACCGGGTATAAAAAGGCTCCTGTGGTAAAAAGCGAAATAAACAGGAATAGATAAGTGTAAATCTTCTGGGTATTATAACCTAAACGATTAGTGATGAATTCTGCTGCTGTTAAGGCACCGGTCTTTTGCCATTTAGGCGCAATAACAAAACCAATTATTAAACCGGCGATACACATCGTCCATTGAATGGTTACAGCTACCCAACCGCTACTATATGCGATTGATCCCCACACAACGAATGTTCCTGCCGAGAAGAAACTCATAAATAAAGATAAACCACTCATCCACCAAGGTAATGCTCCACCAGCAGCAAAGAAGGATTTCATGTTTTTTCCCGATTTCGAGAAACTAACTCCGCTAATAAAAACTAATGCTGAAAAGACTAATATTACGACAATGTCTATGTTTCCCATTTTGTCTTTTATCTGTTGATTTAATACAAATATATGGGCATCTACTTGTAGAAGTTAGCGTATTTCGAGGAAATATTCTCGGGAACGCTTCCGAAAACGTTTTTTATTGCGGAAACGTTTCCGAAAAAAGACATAAGGGGATAAGAATTAATTAATCATAGTGTAAAATTGCCGCTATTTTTTTTACCACAAAGGGCTCTAAGGAAACACGAAGGAATAATATGTCAATCACTTTAAGTCCTTTGTGATGTACTTATTAACCTTAGTGGTTAAAAGAATACCTATCACCTCTGTTCATCGTAGCGTCCCGCTACGATGGATTTAACTAGGCCTCCGGCCATTAATGCCGCAGATTCACTGATAAAAAAAACGATAATTCTTCGTGCGTACATTGAGCTCTTAATGTTAAACTCTTACATAATTACAAACACTCCACACTTTCGAACATTGCGGCTTGGCCTATTCTGTTCCCCTCATCATCCAGCACATTCCACAGTAGGACATCTTTAATTCGAAAGCGCTTACCGGTTTTAGAAATTCGAATACCTGAGTAATTCTTCGAAAAGCCATTGGCTTTTACCTCTGCTAAAAAGCGTTCGCGCTCCTCACGTTCATCAGCTTCGGCGGAGTATTTTGATGGTAAATTGGTGAACTCGTCCCAAGTCATCTCGAATAGATCCATGGCTGCCTGATTGGCATAATTAAACACCGGATCTGCTGTTCCATTATGGGCTAAGAGATAATAATCTGCTTCGAAAGCCTGCTTAGCTTGTGTACCTTCGATTAAAGCGCTATCGACTAAATTAATATTTGCCAATTGTTTTAGGCTTTGGATTATTTTAGTGACATATTCACTCAAGTAACTGTTCTCTTCACAACGCAAATTATACATTCCCATATATTACAATCTTTAAAGTCTTCTTCGTTGGAGATATAAAATTATCATTTCTCAACAGCTACTAGCTTATAGCTGCCGGCCACTAGCTGTGTTTTTTTGTTAATAATTATTCAAATCTCCTATATCAACATTGCAAATGTAAAAAGAAAAGATAATAATCTCATTTTCGGAATTCCCCCTTGATTTCCGAAAATTTCCGATATTTGACTATCATTTATAATGTTTTTTAGTTTAACGACCATTATCAGGGACTACGACCACCTGCCAAAGGGCAAGGCTGGCAGGTTCTTATTTAAATGTATTAAATCAAAAAATCTAACTTCTATAAACTATCATCTCTAATCTAAACAAATGAAGCATACAACAATTAAAGACATTGCAAAGCACTTAAACGTTTCGGTATCGACTGTTTCACGTGCATTTAACGATAAGTATGATATCAGACCAGAAACCAGAGATTTAATTCTTGAAACTGCAAAAGAATTAGGCTACTCTCCTAATCCTATTGCCCGAAAACTTGTACAACAAAAAAGCTTTAACATTGGGATGATTGTTCCTGAGTTTGAGAATTCCTTTTTCCCTCAGATTATTATGGGAGCACAGTCTGTTTTGCACGAACATAATTATCAAGTGCTGGTTATGCAATCGAATGAAGATGCCGAAACAGAACTCTCCAATGCACGCACTCTTGTCGGAAATATGGTTGACGGATTAATTATATCGATCACTTCTGAAGATCAAAATGTTGAATACTACCAAGAACTACTTCAGAAGAAGTTACCCATCGTCTTTTTTAATCGGGTTCCGGCAGAATTAAATACTTCAAAGGTTTTATTCGACGATTACAAGTGGGCTTTCTTTGCTACCGAGCATTTAATTAATCAAGGTTTGAAGAACATTATTCATCTAGCTTATCCGCACAACTTAAGTTTTGCAAAAGATCGCATTAAAGGTTTTAAAGATGCCCACAAGAAATATAAACTGCCCGAGGGTAAGACGATTACTTGCGGTTTTACCATCGAAGAAGGTGAAAGAATTGCTGAGCAATTAATTAATAATGGTGAAATACCCGAAGCAATTTTCTCTTCGGGCGACTACAGTGCTATTGGTGTAATGAAAGCTTTTAAAAGACATGGTTATAAGATTCCGGAGGATATTCGTGTTGTTGGTTTCTCAGAGTCGCAATTAGCCCAACATGTAGATCCACCTTTAACATCCGTTAGTCAACCTACTGATTTGATGGGACAAGCTGCTGCTGAACTTCTTTTGGGACAAATCAACAACAAAGGAATTATAGTACCTCAGACCATTGTTTTAAACGGCAGATTAAATGTTAGGGAATCATCAGTTAAGGTTATTTAAGTAACAATATTTATGTACTGATGTGAAAATGCGATAATGTGCAAATTTGCTACTTTGGTAAAGTAGTCAAACACATAGACAAGTAGATTCATTTACATTTTCGGTAAACATTTTCTTAAAAGACACGTTATATATTTATTAATCTATATGTATCAATATGAAAACAAAGGCTTTAATCTTATCCATCGGGCTTTTATTAGCCATCTTAAAATTATCAGCACAATCAGACGCCATTGTAAAACACGTGAGTGCAGTAGAATTCAATAAGATAGTATCAACAACTTCAACACAATTAATCGACATTCGCACACCGGAAGAATACAATGCCGGACATATTAAAGGGGCAATAATGATTGATTATTACGCAGGTTCATTCAGAGACAACTTTAATAAATTAGACAAAGAGAAAGCTATTTATATTTATTGCCGATCGGGTAATCGATCCGGAAGAAGTGTTGCGATATTAAAGGAATTAGGTTTTAAGGAAATAGTGAATCTTCAACGAGGAATGGTTGATTGGAATGCGAATAAGCTTCCACTATCTACACAATAAAACAATCTTACATTACCGAATACACTGAAAAGCACTATATGTTAATATGCTTTTCAGCTGTTTCTTTCTTGGCATTCACTTAAACAGTTTTTGAAAGCCATATATCCCAAGTATAATTAGCAGGATACAACTCCTTACCTGCCAATAAGGAACAAGCAGTCCAACTACACTTAAGGCTACAACAACTTTTAAAGTACTACTCGAACGCCTCTCCTCTTTCGATTGAAATTGAATAAGTTTTAGCTCTTCATTTTCCATATCTAACAAGTACACACCATCGTTTTCAATCACATAATCATATTCCAGCAATTGACGTCGGGTATTGCGATTTTTGGCACTGGTAGAAACTTCACCCGTTTTTACTTCAACAATGTATTGTTTGCCTTTCTTTTTAACTATATAATCGGGTTTAATTTCGGCAGAGTACCATATTCCATCTTCGCAGTATTTATGCTCATAGGCTCCTTGGTAATCTACAATGGTAAATCCTTTTTTCTTTAAGAGCGTCTTAGCTTTTTGCTCTAATTTATTTCCTCGCTCGAATCGTTTTTGAACCTTGCGCTGCTTTAAGAATTCAAGCAGTTTATAACGTAGTAATGCAAAAATCAGCAAAACAATAATCGCAAATAGAATGGCGTATGCGATGTGGTTGGGGTTAGTGTAATCGAAGAAGTGCATAAAATAAAGATATGCAAATGGGTTAATGTGCCAATGTGCTAATTAACATTTGCAGATTGTATCATTGGCACATTAGCACATTTTTCCTATTTAAAAATATTGTACTCACCCACATCGGTTAAAATCTCATAACCATCATTAGTTACCAAAATGGTATGTTCAAATTGGGCTGATAGTTTTTGATCGGCAGTTCGAGCCGTCCAGCCATCTTTTTCATCAATGATGGCTTTAGCTTTTCCGATATTAATCATTGGTTCGATGGTAAAGATCATACCCGCTTTCATCAAATCACCTGAATTACGCGGTGCTGCATGCTCTACCTGTGGTTCTTCATGAAACTCTAAACCGATACCATGCCCACAAAACTGGTAAACTACACTGTATTTTTTAGCTTTTGCAAAACGATTAATCGCAAAACCAATGTTCCCAAAATAGTTACCCGGTTTTACTTCTTCGATGCCCAAATACAAGGCATGTTCTGTATCTTCTATTAAGCGGTCTGCTTCTTCTGAAATATCGCCAATGGTAAACATGGTACTGGTATCGCCATAATAACCATCCAGAATTGTAGTCACATCTACATTTAAAATATCGCCATCTTTCAAGATGGTTTTCTCATCCGGTATCCCATGACATATCACATCGTTTAATGAGATGCAACACGACTTTGGAAAACCATGATAATTTAATGGTGCAGGAATAGCACCGTTATCTCTGATATATTCATCGATCAATTTATCTAAATAGGCAGTACTAACCCCAGCTTTAACATGCTCACTTATATATTTTAAGGTATTCCCGGCTAACTGAGAACTTTTTCTGATTCCCTCTATCTGTTCCTGATTCTTAATAATAATCTTCCCCATATTCCTTCTATTCTAAAAGCACAATACCAATGGTAAACTTAAATTATCATAGCTTTTTTTTACCATCAGCATTTACAAAAGTAAGCTTTAAATTTTGCCAAAAGCTCAATAAAAATTCATTTGGTATAAAAAACGCAGGAATACATAAATTGTTTCACCAAACAACGTCCTCTTTAAACAAAAGGCTACCCAACTAAATGAGTAGCCTTTCTATGCGTTAACTAACAAAAATTGTTAATCTCTTAAATTTAAAGTTACACTTCGTGCTATTTTTCAATTTCAAATAATTGGCGCATTATTCCATTGGCACATCAGCATATTTTTTCTTACCAACCAAACTTATACACACAAGTATGCTTATAAGTTTCTCCCGGTCTAAGAACTGCATTAGGGAAATTTGCTTTATTTGGAGAATCCGGGAAAATTTGTGTTTCTAACGCCACGCCATCCCATTTAGAAATAGGAGCATTTAGTTTTCCTTTCACAGCCCCATCAAAGTGAGAACCGGTGTAAATCTGAACACCCGGCTGATCGGTGTAAACTTCCATTTTACGACCAGAGTTAGGATCAGAAAGAACTGCAGCTAATTTTAAAGAACCATCAAAGTCATTAATTACGAAGTTGTGGTCAATACCATCAACTAACTTCACCTGCGGATCGTCTGCATTGCACGCTTCACCAATTTTTTTTGCTTCAGTAAAGTCCATTGCAGTACCCTTTACATCTGCAATTTCACCGGTTACTGTACCGATCTCACCATCAATTGGAGTATACTTTGCAGCATTAAGCATTAAATCATGATTTTCGATGGTACCTGTACCCGCACCTTTCATGTTGAAGTAGGCATGAGAAGTTAAGTTAATGACTGTTGGCTTTGTTGTGGTAGCAGTATAATCAATTACAAACTCATTCTCATCTGTTAAACCATAGATAACATCTACCTTAAGTTCACCTGGGTACTTCTGATCACCATCAGGACTTACTAATGTTAATTTATAGGCTTGAGCGTATTTTGCATCTTTTACAGGTGCAACTTCCCAAACTCTCATGTTAAAACCTTCGTTTCCTCCATGTAAAGCATTTGGGCCATTGTTGATATCTAATTGAAACTTTTCACCATCAATTTCAAATTGACCTTTCACGATACGGTTAGCAAAACGGCCACAAAGTGCTCCTAAATAAGCATCATTAGCCAAGGCTTCTTCAACTGTATCAAAACCAATTACAACGTCGTCAATTTCACCTTTAGCATCTGGTACTTTAATACCTGTAATTTGTCCACCGCGACCAATGAATGATACTTCAACGTTATTTTTATTTTTCAGCGTAAAAAGATCTGAAGCTTTTGTCATAATTTTTGGATTTTTTTTTTGACTAAAAGATAATAGAGAGTAGATAATAGATGATTTACATAACTTTTATCCATCCCATTTTTTAGTCCTAGATTAAAAAAACCTCCGTCATTTCTGACGAAGGTTGTATATAGATTGATTATTTTCTGATTTTTGCGCCTTTTAAAGCGAAGAAGATAATGTATGCATAGAATAAGAAGAAAAATGCATATGCAATGCTATAATTACATGATGCTGGATCAATAACCATTTCCTTTACTCCTGTTACCTCATTTACTTTTTCAACTAACGTTCCTGTTCCGTCGACCACTTTACCCATTATGAACATCCACATACCAGTAAATACGACACCTGTACAAATAATTCCTGATCCTAATTTTGCAGCCGCAGCAGGAATATCTTTCATTGATAGATCAAATAGTACAGACCACATGATTGATAGGAATAGACCTTGTGCAATTAATGGCCATACAGAGAATGCATTTCCTTTATTTATGAAAAATAATGCCAATAATCCAACACAAATCAATGAGTTTACTAATAATACTTTTGATGCTTCATACTTCTTAAGCAAACCTGCACCAATAAGTCGACCAAAAAAGAAACCAGCAGGATAAAATCCTAGAATATTTTTTGCATAATCCAAAGTTTTACCTTCGACGTTAAACTCTACATAGTTTAAGAAATAATTTCCAACACCAACTTCAAGTCCCATGTACATACCAATTGCAACAAAACCTAAAATTAAGTGAGGGTAACTCCATGCGCTTTTTCCTCCACCTTCTGTAGACTCTTCTGCATCATCTTCAATTGCCGGAAGGTTCATAAATACGAGTAATACTGCGGTTACAATTGAAATGCCTGCTAATGCAATAAACATAACTTTCGCCATGTCTTCATGAACAACTTTTACACCATCCTGCGATTCAATAATAAAACCACCAATAATAGGCGCGAGAACAGCAGCACACGAGTTAATTGCCATAGCTAAAGTTAAACGCGAAGCTGCAGATTCTTTCGATCCTAATGCTAGTACATATGGGTTTGCAGCAACTTGAAGTACAACAACACCAATTGCCGTTACAAAAAGACCTCCAAGTACCATCCCATAGCCAATATTCAAGGCAGGAATAAAGATAGCACAACCAATACCCGTAATGATTGAACCGATAATTACACTCATCTTATATCCAAACTTCTTAACAATTCCTCCTACAGGAATAGAGATGATATAAGCACTAAAGAAAGCAGCACTCACTAATTGAGACTGACTAGGTGTAATTTTAAATTGCACCTCCATAAAAGGAACCAAAATGTTATTGATCCATGTCACAAATCCTAATAGGAAGAGGATAAAGGACATAATCGCAAAAGGAACCGTATAGTTCTGCTTTGAATTTGTCATGATTTCTAAAAATAAATTTGGATTTAATTAAACACAAAATGGGCACCTAAAAAAGTGCCCATTATATTAATACTTATTAAAGATCTAATGCAATTGATCCTTTAGAACGGATGAATAACTTATGGCAGTTACCCTCACCAAATACAGACTCTAAAGTAGAGATGTACTCGTCTAATAAATCATTTGGTACAAATGCCTGAATGGTTCCGGCAAATCCACCACCGTGTACACGCCATGCACCTTTACCTTTTAATACTAAATCAGAAAGTGCTAAACCTAAAGCCACATTTTGCTCTTTGGTATGACCACCAACAAAGATGTTTTGGTTGTACATGTATGAACTGAAACCAGACTCGATTACTAATTCTAAGAATTTATCAAACTTATTAGTTTCTAAAGCATCTACCTGCTCTACAACACGAGCATTATCAGCCTGGAAGTGAATCGAACGCAATAAAGCACGGTCTCCAACTTTCTCACGAATAGCAGGCATTCCTTTTACAATATCATCCATCGATAAAGGACGTAATACTTCCTGACCTAACTCTTTCGCAACCGATTTCATCTCACCCGGTAGGGCGTTGTACTCTTCATCTAATCCACCGTGGCTACCACCTGTGTTAGTAATTACTAATGAATAACCAGTTGTTGCGAAATCAAAATCTAAAGCTTTTACAATAGGATTTGCAGCATCAGCAAAATCGATGGTAATAAAACCACCAACCGCACAAGCTGTCTGATCCATTAAACCACAGAATTTCTTACATGCGTGCTCTGCTTTCTGACCTAACTTAGCGTTATCTACAGGATCTAATTTACCAGCGTTAAATAAGTTAGAGAAGATCGCACCAATTAAAGTTTCGAAAGAAGCAGAAGAACTTAAACCAGAACCTTCAGGTACACAACCATGAATAACTGCGTTGAAACCACCAATTTCAAAACCTAGCTCTTTCATACCTTTAGCGATAGACTTCACTAAGTTACCAGGCGTTACTTTGAATTCAGTAACTTCTAAATCACTTAAATCAACTTCGAAAGGAGCGAAACCAATAGAAGTAATCTTTACAGTATTTGTTCCGTTAGAAGCAGCAACTGCAATGTTATCTAAGTTTACTGCACCTGCTAAAACGCGTCCTAATTGGTGATCTGTGTGATTACCACCAACTTCTGTACGGCCAGGTGAGCTTAATAAAGTTACCTCATCAGAACCATAGATGTTTTTAAACTCATCCATGTATTTGATGTAACGATTTGCTTGCTCTTTTAAAACTGCAGTATCGTTACCATATAATTCTTTAAATAACGGGTTATCTCCCCCATTAATTTTCGCTACTAAGTCAGCTATTTTTGACATTTTTTCTTTGTTTAAGTTATGTTATTGTTCTTTGAAGTGTACCGTAGGTAAAGCTCTTAACTTCTCAGCTGCTTGTTCGGCTGTAATATCACGCTGTGGGTTAGCCATCATTTCGTAACCTACCATGAATTTCTTCACGGATGCAGAACGTAACAATGGTGGGTAGAAATGCATGTGCAAATGCCACTCCGGGTAATCTTTACCATCCGTTGGCGCTTGGTGAATACCTGCTGAATAAGGGAATGAAACCTCAAACAGGTTATCGTACATAACAGTTAATTTCTTATATGCATCTGCTAATGCTAACTTTTCTTCTTCATTAAGCTCTGCTAAGCTTTGTTTCGCTTTCTTACTGATGATCATTGTTTCGAAGGGCCAGTTAGCCCAGAAAGGAACTAAAGCCACAAAGTGATCATTTTCAACTAAGACACGCTCACCAGAAGCCAATTCTTCAGCAACGTAATCTTCTAATAAAGTCTTACCATGCTTCTCGAAGTATTCCTTTTGCTTGATAGACTCTTTTGCAGGCTCGCCAGGTACAGATGTTTGTGCCCAGATCTGACCATGCGGGTGAGGGTTACTACAACCCATGATGTCACCTTTGTTTTCGAAAATCTGTACGTGGTTGATGTAATCTAAACCACCAATTTCTTTGTATTCTTTCTGCCAAAGATCTACAACCTTTTTGATGGCATCAACTTCCATCTCTGGAATAGTTAAATCGTGACGTGGTGAAAAACAAATTACTTTACAGAAACCTCTTTCGCTCTCTGCTCTAAACAGGTCACCTTTAATAAAGTCACCATCCGGAATATCCGGCACTAAGGCGCTAAAGTCGTTTTGAAAAACATAAACATCTTTATACTCCGGATTTTTCTCCCCTCCAATACGCTCGTTTCCGGGACACAAGTAACACTTAGGATCGTACTCTGGACGATCGTCTACAGGTGGTTTTTCAACCTTACCTTGCCAAGGTCTTTTAGTTCTATGTGGCGATACTAATACCCACTCTCCGGTTAAGGCATTGTATCTTCTGTGTGAATGTTCAGTAAATTCAAATGTTTCCATTACAGTTTTTATTATTGCAATTATAAAATTCTAGTTAAATAGACCTTTTAAAAATAGGACCTGACTTTTCTTGGGTCTCATCCTCTTCAATAAACTTAAAATAAAACGCACCTTTGCGGGATTCTGACATGTCTTTTTCATTTGTTTTTTCTAAAACTTTTAAAGACATGACTTTCTTTCTAAAATTTCCGGGGTCAAAGTCGGTTTGAAATATTTCGTTGTATAATCTTCGCAGTTGAGACAAGGTAAATTTCTCAGCCAGCAACTGTTTCCCTATCAATTCGTAAGTCGCTTTGAAGCGCAACTTATCTAAAGCTTTTTCAACAATTTCGGAGTGGTCAAAAATTAACTGTGGTAAAGTATTTAATGGAAACCACTGAGCTCCATGCTGTTCAATTAGCTCATTAATCTTTTCATCAATATTAATCAAAGCATAATAGGCAACCGTTACAACATTACCTCCGGGATCTCGACTTGGATGAGAAAATGTATAAACCTGTTCCTGATAAATATCTTTTAACCCGGTAGTAACCTGCAACACTCGATGTGCTGCACCTTCGGTTGATTCATCTTCTTTAACCCAACCGCCTATCAAGGACCATTGACCTTTGGCAGGTTCGAGCTTACGCTTAAACAACAACAATTTCAACTGCTCTCCCTGATATCCAAAGATCACACAGTCGACGGCAAAATAACGTCTTGTTTTATGAAATTGATCGTAAAGCATGTTTATCCCTTAGACTGCCAAAGATAAAAGTATTTTCTACTTTTAAACACATTTTTACATTAAAGTTCAATATTAAACTAAAAATAAAAGTCTAAAAGCACTTTTTGCAATCCTGAAATTGTTTTTTTTAGAAGTACATATAGCTTAAAATACCCACAGTCATCAACATGTAAATGACTGTTAATGGAAATCCAACCCGAAAGAAATCTCTAAAATTATAACCTCCGGGACCATATACCATCAGGTTGGTTTGATAACCTATAGGCGTAATAAAGTTTGCGGCTGCTGCAAAGGAAACAACCAAAGCGAATGGGGTGGGATCCAGCCCTATGTTTGCTGCTGCCGTAATAGAAATAGGGAACACAATGGCTACGGCCGCTTTATTGGTAATATATGCTGCTAAAATAGAGGTTATTAAGTAAATCCCAAACAAGAGAGAGACTTTACCAAATGGCGAAAACACCCTAATCACTACATCTGCAATCATTTCAGCCACACCAGTCTTAATCATAGCAGTACCCAAAGCTAAAGACAAGGCAATAATCACCCCTAAATTATAATCAATGCTTTTAGGTAAATCTTTCGCAGAAACGATACCCAGCAAATTGATAGCAGCTAGCACTAGTACTAATCCGATAAATAAGGGAACTAATTTTAAAGCTGCCAATAAAATAGCTAAAAGAGTTCCTCCGAAAAGCACATAAATTTTATATCGTTCGGGTTTACGAAGCTCTTTTACTTGAGAAATTACATAAAAATCATTTTCGCCCTGCATCCGGGTTGAAAGACTATCGCCGGCCAACAGCAGTAAAACATCACCCGCTTTTAGCCTCACTTCATCAATAGCGGTAGTAATACGTTCGCCATTTCGATGAATAGCGATTAAAGCAGAATCATAACGCCCTCTAAAATTCACATCCTGTACTGCTTTTGTAATAAGTGTACTACTGTGAGAAATTACAATCTCAACAACCTGGGCTTTTTTTAGCTTAGACATCATTCCAACACCCGGAACCATGAGCCCACTATTTTCGTTGAGTAATTCCGAAATATGATTGGTATCGCCCGCAAAACGCAACAAATCGCCTTCACGCAACACAAAAGAACTATCGGTTACTTGAAAAGTGTATTTACCACGACAAATATCCACCAGATAAAGCCCATGGGTATTTTTCAAATCGGCTTCCTCCAATGACAATCCTGCCAGTTTGGAATTTTTTCTTACCATGGCTTCAACCAGATACTTCCGTTCGTTCTCCACAAAATTATCGATCACAGACTTTTTAGCCGGCAATAATCGGTAGGAAAAGAAATAGAGGTACAAAAACCCAACAACCAACATGGGAAAACCGACCCAAAAAAAATCGAACATTTCCAACTCCCTCATATTCGGAATAATATCCTGATCAACCACCATACCACCCACAATCAGGTTGGTAGAAGTACCAATTAAGGTTACACAACCTCCCAAAATGGCGGCAAAAGATAGTGGCATCAGAAGCTTTGATGGAGCTACATTGTTTTTTTTACTCCATTGGTGCACATACGGCATCATCACAGCAACCAGAGGCGTATTGTTTAAAAATGCAGAAAAGCCCCCAACCCATAACATCATTCGCGCTAAAAATCCACGGTAAGAAGTTGACCTTGGAAATATCTTTGAAAAGAAAATTTCAATAACAGAAGTTTGCCTGATGGAATCGCCCAACAGCAAAAGCATGATAATAACGGCTAACTGTTCATTGGCAAAACCTCCCAATATTTCAGAAGGTGTTAAAATCCCAAAAACCCCCAGAGCCATGACTGCAATGAAAAAAGTAAACGCTGCCCCCATTAATTCTTTGTACAAAGAAATAAGGATGAAAGCCATTACTACAAAAACAATTATGACATCAAAATGCTGCATTGGTTAGCTGTATAAATTATTGTCGTAAATTTGTACCCGGTACCTTACAACACGAGCAAAAATAGAAATTTCTATTAACAATTGGCATGTAAGGATACTTTTCAGTACAAAACAAGCGTAAGAATGCAAAACAAAACAAGGTCTTTAGAATTATTATCACCGGCTAAAAATCTGGAATGTGGAATTAGCGCCATAAACCATGGTGCAGATTCAGTATACATAGGTGGCCCCGGATTTGGAGCCAGAAAAGAAGCAGGCAACCCACTCCAAGATATCGAGCAATTAATAAAACATGCTCACCTTTACAAAGCCAAAGTTTTTCTTGCCATTAATACGCTCCTGTTTGATCACGAAATTGACAAAGCTAACCAACTCATTCACGACGCCTACAACATTGGTGCTGATGCGGTGATCATTCAAGATATGGGATTACTGGAAACCAACCTCCCGCCGATTCCCATTCACGCCAGCACCCAGTTAGATAATCGAACCGTGGAGAAAGTTCAGTTTTTAGAACGTGTTGGCTTCGATCAAGTTGTTCTTGCCCGGGAACTTAATCTTGATCAGATCAAAGAAATCAGCTCAAAAACAAATGTACGACTCGAATATTTTATACATGGAGCCTTGTGCGTATGCTATAGCGGACAATGCTACATGAGTGCAGCCATTAATGGCAGAAGTGCCAACCGTGGCGAATGCGGACAACCGTGCCGATTGAAATACTCCCTAAAAAATCAGAGAGGTAAAGTACTTGAGAAAAACAAACATTTGCTCTCACTCAAAGATTTAAACCTTACAGATCATTTATATGACCTTATAAAAGCCGGCATTACTTCTTTTAAAATTGAAGGTAGATTAAAAGATAAAGATTATGTAAGTAATGTAACAAGCCACTATCGCAAAGCTTTAGATGAAATTATTAACAAGCACGAGAATTTAACAAAAGATAGCTCCGGTATGATTACAGGAAATTTTGATTCTGAACCTGAGAAATCTTTTAATCGCGGTTTTACATCTTACTTTATCAATGGTCGCCAGAAAGGCATCTGGAACATCGACACGCCCAAATCAATGGGTGAAAAAATTGGCAGAATCATTTCTGTAAAAAAAGATCATTTTACCATTGACTCAAAAAAGGCAATTCATAATGGAGACGGCATCTGTTTCTTTTCCAGAGAAAAAGAATTAATTGGTGCAAAAATCAATAAAGTAGATGCTAACAAAATTTATCCCAATCAGATCAAAGCATTTTACGCCGGAGCCAACATCTATCGAAACTTTGATCATGATTTTATCCAAAGCCTCAAAAAAGATAATACTTCACGGAAAATACCCGTTGATATTCAGCTCAATGAAGTGGATGAAAGATTCACAGGCACCATTAGCGATCAGGATGGAATTGAAACAAGTTACATCGCTGAAAACATTGAACACTCTCCGGCTACTAATGGCGAAGTGGCCTTTATGCAGATTAAACAACAACTCTCTAAAATGGGCAACACCCCATTTTTACCGGAAAATATTCGAATTAACCTGGAAAAAAAATGGTTTTTCCCTTCCAAAGATCTCAATGGCTTAAGACGAACTTTGACCGAACGACATCAAGAAAACAGACTGATCAATTATCACAACAAAACCATTCATTTCAGTGTCAATAACATTCCATTTCCTGAAGACCATAAAGACTTCACCAACAACATCATTAACAACAAAGCCAAAGCTTTTTATGAGCGACATGGGGTAAAAAACATTGATTGGGGCTTTGAAAAACAAGCAGTTATAAACGATGTAACAGTAATGACTACGAAGCATTGCATCCTTGACCAACAAAACTTATGCTTAAAGAAAAACCCGAAAGTAAAAGAACAATTACCTCTCACGCTTTTTAACGAAAAGGATACTTACACTTTAGAGTTTGATTGTAAAAACTGTGAGATGACTGTACATAAGAATAAAACAGAGAGTAATGTTTAAAAATAATCTGCATATCTCTATACAAAACAATAAAAACTAGATTTTAACCGAACTCAATTTTCACCGCGTAAGGAAGATTTATTAGACTATGGAAGCTACTGAATTTGCATCAAGATTTATAAACAACACCAACCGACACATATTTTTAACCGGAAAAGCAGGTACCGGTAAAACCACTTTTCTTCGAAAAATTATACAATCTACCCATAAAAATACCATTGTAGCTGCACCTACCGGAATTGCGGCAATTAATGCGCAAGGAGTTACTTTGCATTCGCTTTTTCAACTACCCTTTGGAACTTTCATCCCGGAAAACATCACCTTTCACGAAAGTCAAACCAATTTAAAAATCAATACGCCAGCCTCGCTATTCAAAGACTTTTCCATGAATAGCACAAAACGTAAAATGCTACAGGAACTAGAACTTCTGATCATTGATGAAGTAAGCATGCTGCGTGCCGATTTATTAGATGCCATTGACACCATATTACGTAATGTGAGAAAAAAAAGGCAGATTCCTTTTGGAGGCATTCAAGTCTTATTCATTGGTGATTTATTGCAGCTTCCTCCTGTGGTCAAACACTCTGAAGAAGCCTATTTAAGCAAATACTACGCTTCACCCTATTTCTTTAATGCGAAAGTTCTACAGCAAAGCGAGCCGGTATACATCGAACTCAACAAAATATACAGGCAATCAAACCAGGATTTCATATCTATTCTTAATAACCTTAGAAACAATACCATTACCGCAAATGACATTACGGTTCTAAATCAACATTACAAACCCGGTTTTGATGCTGATAAAGAAGACGGATACATTCAGCTCACCACACATAACCAGTTGGCAGATGACTTGAACAATTCAGCATTAAAAAAACTGGACGGAAAGTCCTTCTTTTTTGAAGCAGAGGTAGTGAAAGACTTTGACCCGCACCTTTTCCCGGTTGAAGGAAAGCTAGAACTAAAAGTGGGTGCCCAAGTGATGTTTATTAAAAACGACTACAGTGGCGAACAGCGCTATTACAATGGCAAAATTGGCTTTGTGAGCAAGCTTCAAAAAGACCTGATTGAAGTGAGCTTTAAAGACGGAAGCGATGCTACCCTGGTAGAACCCTACACTTGGGAAAACAAACGCTACACCTTAAATAAAGAAACCAACGAAATTGAAGAAAAAATCATTGGTGAGTTCATTCATTACCCCATCAAACTAGCCTGGGCCATTACCATTCATAAAAGTCAGGGTTTAACATTTGAAAAAGCCATTATTGATGTCTCCAAAGCTTTTGCGCCCGGACAAATGTATGTTGCTTTGTCGCGCTTAACATCCTTAGATGGTCTTGTTTTATCGCAACCCATTTCGAACAACATGGTTTCTATTGATAAAGCAATTGAATCGTATGCAAAAACCTACGATGGGCAGAATTTAGAATTAACACTGAATAAAGACATCCATCTTTACATCAGAGAAGCACTCTTAAATGCTTTTAACTTTAGCCCAACCGCTAATGAGTTAAAATACCACATTCTCTCTTACAACAAAGACGAAAAAAAATCAAATAAACAACAACACAAAGCTTGGGCTGAAAAATTATACGATCAGTTTACGCCACTTCAAAGCATTGCAGATAAATTTACAATACAACTCAGAAAAATTCTTAAAGAAGGCGGTAGTAATTACTTGCCATTAACCAAGGAACGGGTAAATGCAGCCATAAATTATTTCTCGCCTCTGTTCGAAGAATTAGTGGTAAATACTCAACATCATTTAAATAACGTAAAGAGCCAGAAAGGAACAAAAAAATACCTCAGCGAAATACAGGAAATCGAAGCCTTACTCAAAAGAAACTTATTCGTCATTAAAAAGACCGAAGCACTTATTGATACAACCATCCACAACAAAGAATTGTCTCGGAATGAGCTGGCAGAAAAAGGCTATATCACTCAAAATGTAAGCGTTAACAAAGAAGATGTAACAAAATCGGGGAACAAAAAGACAACACAAGAACAAAAGGCTGATAAAAAAGTAAAAGTGAACACAAAACAAATCAGCTTTGACTTGTATCAAAGTGGAAAATCGGTAAAAGAAATTGCTAGTGATCGCTCCTTAGCCACTACCACTATCGAAGGCCATTTAGCGCACTTTATTGAAGAAGGAGTCCTAAAACTTTCTGATTTTTTGTCGGACGAAAAATACCAAACCATATTGCCATCCATAAAAAAACTTGGTCATGCATCTCTAACTCCAATCAAAGAAAACCTGGGTGAGAATATTAGTTTTGCAGAAATCAGATTTGCAATTGCAGGATTCAAGCTTTCAGAAAAAGAAAAGGTCTAAAAAAACTCGGCCATCTAAAAGCCCGCTCATCATACAAAATAAGAGTGTCCCTTCAAGAACCAAAGGAACACTCTTACATTTCTATTTTTAGAATATCGGTTTTATGCAAAAGTCCGGATACTCATCTGTTTTTTTTAATTACAAGTTGTACTGCTGCAAGAACTACAGCTTGAACTACAAGAAGATTTTTCCTGCATTTTAGACTCTACAGAAAAAGACATTAAATCTTTATTAAAAAGTAATTGAATATTTAACGACAAAATCTTACCAATTGCTTTATATACTTCCACGCCCTCTTCTTTAAATACCTTTAAGGCCATAGGCTTTATATCAGGCGTAATGATCAAACTTATTTCTTCTTCATGAACCCAATCTACAATTCCATTCTTAAAATTCTCTTTGGGCACCACCACAATTTCATCCGTTTGGGTATTATACACACCCATCAAACCACTCTCTACAAAACTCCCTGCCAATAAGGATTTTTTTTCGTTGTGCAAACCTGCTGCTGGAAAACCTATCTTCATAACTCAAAAATTTAAGATGTTACAATTTTGTCAATTTCGTCTATATTTTTCTACTTTTTTGTAGCATTAATCACAACTCGGAAAATCCCCTTTTTTGGGACAACTTAGTAAATAATCAACATCTACATCCTCAACCAATTGCTTAGCCAAAGGACTGTCAAAGCCACACGCATACTTATCCCCCACTCTTAATAAAGGCCGCTTAATTAAATAATGATCTTTAACCATCTCTTCTAAAGCACTTTCTTCATTATAAACCTCAATGTTAATTTCGCCACTTTTAATACGGGGAGCACTTAAATTAAACCACTCATCCACAGGCCTATCCTGCAAATAAACCTTTAACTCTTCGGCTGTCCAGGATTTCTTTATTAAATCATAACTCACAACCTTATACCCCTTTGCAGCCATGAGCTGCTTTTGTTTTGTATTATTAATACAACCGGGTTTCTCAAAAAAATGTACTTCTACCATGCTACATTATTGTATGAAATTCAACAGTTAATTATATCCTGTTTAATAAAAACAAGAGCCATGCCAATTACTAAAGCGGAAGCTTACCACGTAATATTTTGTGCGTATTGAGGCGATAACTCAGGTTTGCCGAGGTGACAATGTACTCGTTTCGCCGTATATTAGTATGCGATTTAAAAGTGGAATGAAACACTAGTTCACAACATAACTCGACTTGTTAAGGACATTTATTTTTAAGCATGCTATTTTTCCTTATTTTAGCTAAAAAATCACATTCAAACGCAAGATTTGCACTTCTAACAAAAACAAGCATAATGAAACAACTCATTCTTACCATATGCCTTACCTTCTTTTATTCACTCGTGTTCAGTGCTAACACAAAAGATGGAGATGACCAAAAAGATTCTATTATTGTGACCCGAAAAGGTTTTAAACGCTATGAAAAAATCGTTTTAAAAAATCCTAAAATTCAATCCTTAAGAATCATTAATCGCCATGGCAACATTAACTTAAAAGGCTGGGAATCTGATTCGATCAAAGTAGAAGTCTTTGTTACAGTAGATGCACAGGGCAAAGAACAAGCTGAAGAAGTATTCGATTACATTACAATCGAAAGAGCATTATTTGATAAACAACAACGTTTTAGAACGGTCTATGAAGAAGAGTTCTTCTCAAATTATCCATTCACTGTCGATTATGAGATTAAAGTTCCATTCAATTTAAACCTGGACATCACAAACGAACTTGGCAATACCTACTTAACAAATACCAATGGAAGCATAATGCTCAAGGCTGAATATGGGAAAATGATTATTAACTCTCAGCCTGATCAAATAAATAAAGCAAATCACCAATTCAATTTAAAATTCATTGAAGGAACTATTGACTCGTTACATCAAGTAAATATGTCTGTAACCAGCTGTTCTTTACAATTAAAGGCAATCGATAAAACCACTATAAGCAGTGAATATTCGTTAATAGGCATCAACAATTGCAAAAACAATTCCATTAAAAGCTTTACAGATCGCTTAAACATAAGTATTTGCGACAGCCTAAGTATAAAAGGTGAACAATCCATCGTTTTTGCAGATCATCTCAACACTTATGGATTTATCGAAATGAAAAAAGGCAATCTTAATTTGACATGCACTTCATCGATAAAAGGAATTGAGCTTGCCAATGAAAATGTAAACACCAATCTTCACTTCCCTCAAAAACTTTCATATTATATAAACGGGGAAGTTGATGAGGCTGAATTCATCCATCCAAACATCTCTAATTTAAAAATTTTTAGAGAAGGATCGAAAACATCTTTTACCGGAATAATTGGTGAAGAAAAAGAACCTACAACTTCAGTAGTTACCTTTTCCAAATATTCAAATCTCACCTTTAACAACTATTAATTATGTCCATCTCAGATAATCTATTCAATCTTAGAACCCAAATGGCCATGCTTGGGTTAGATGCTTACATTATTACTAGTACAGATCCACACTTAAGTGAATATCCAACTGAGCATTGGAAATTTAGAGAATGGATGTCAGGTTTTACCGGATCCATGGGAACCTTGATTGTTACCCATGAAGAGGCCGGTTTATGGACTGATTCAAGATACTACATTCAGGCTGAAAAAGAATTAGCCAATTCTGAGATTGATTTATATAAAGATGGCTTAATCAGTACCCCTTCACTTTCAACTTGGCTAAGACAGCATCTAGATCAAGGTCAGGTTGTAGGAACCAATGGCAAAATGTTAACACTGAAGCAATTTAGAAATCTAAAAACTGAACTGAGCAATTTTGACATTCGCTTTGATGCTAAACTCAACATTGAAGAAGAAATATGGGAACAACGCCCTTTAATGCCAGAAGAGGAAATTTTCGAATTAGGGGTAACCTTTGCCGGATTGTCCAGAAAAGATAAAATCAGCACAGTAAGAGAAAAAATGAAAGAATTGGATGCCACTCATTATATTGTACCATCTTTAGACGAAATAGCATGGCTACTAAACTTAAGAGGGGCTGATGTGGATTTCAATCCGGTTTTTTATGCTTACCTGATTATTTCTCAAAACAACGTCAATTTATTTATTGATCCCCATAAAATCACATCCGGCATCGGGAAAGCTCTGAAGGATGATAACATTAAAATATTCTTATACGAAGATTTTTACGAATACCTGAGTGATATGCCGGCATTGGCCACCGTGGTTTTAGACCCGCAAAGGTGTAATGCAAAAATTTATGACCGACTACCCTCTCAGGCCAGAAAAATAGAGCAACTGAGCATCATTACGGAATTAAAAAGTAGAAAAAACCCCATTGAACAAGCGAACATCAAAAAAGCCATGCTAAAAGATGGAATTGCAATGGTAAGATTCTTGTATTGGCTGCACTCAACGAATGAAGATTTAACCGAGTATACAGCTTCTCTAAAGCTTTTAAGCCTCCGCAAAGAGCAAGAAAACTTTTATGGCGAGTCATTTAGTACCATCTCTGCCTATGGACCCAACGCAGCCTTACCCCATTACGCTTTCAAAAAAGAAAATGCGGCTCAACTGGAGCGCAAAGGCTTCTATTTGGTAGATTCTGGTGGTCAATATCTTGAAGGCACAACTGACATTACCCGAACAGTGGCTTTAGGAGATTTAACTGAAGAAGAAAAAAATGATTTTACACTCGTTTTAAAAGGCCACATCGCAGTAGCAACCTGCTGTTTTCCGGAAGGTACAAAAGGTTCACAAATTGACACTTTGGCACGAACACCTTTATGGAAACAAGGTTTAAATTTTGGTCATGGGACCGGGCATGGTGTTGGATACTTTTTAAATGTACACGAGGGCCCGCAAAGCATAAGTTCGGCCATAAATAACACAGCGCTAAAAGAAGGAATGTTAACCTCCAATGAACCTGGCTTATACAAACCAAATAAGCATGGTATTAGAATTGAGAACCTGACTTTAGTACAAAAAGCTACAGAAACAGAATTTGGAGCATTTTACGAATTCGAAACCGTCACCCTTTGCCCTATTGACCTAAATGCGATTAATACCGCCTTACTCAATAAAGATGAAGTAGATTGGTTAAACAAGTATCATCAAAAGGTACGTGAAAGCTTGGCTCATTTTTTGAGTAAAGAAGAAAATGAATGGTTAAAAGAACAAACACGACAAATTTAAAATTAGAGTGACCCACAATTTATCAATATGCATTCCGGTTTTCAACGTTGACATTGTAGACCTAACACATAAACTTATTGCTCAGGCAAAAGAATACGACATCGAAGTTGAGATAAATATTATTGATGACGGTTCAGCTAAAAGTTATAAAGAACATAACTCCAAGGTATCAACATTAAATCAAACCAAGTATGTTGAACTGCCTCAAAACATGGGTTGTGCTGCCATTAGAAACCAGTTAGCCACAACCGCTAAATACGATAACATCTTGTTTTTAGATAGTGACTCCGGAATTGCTGAGGATTACCTTTTGAAATACAAGCCGTTTTTAAATACAGATGACTTAATCGTTTGTGGCGGACGAATTCATCCTCAAACACTTCCAGGCAGTGAGTTTTCTCTAAGATGGAAAGTTGGTAAACTAAAAGAAGATTTTGATGCTGAGCACCGTAGCAAGGAACCCAATAAAAGTTTCATGTCAAATAATTTCCTGACCAAAAGAAAGTTGTTTGAAATCCTTAAATTTGACGAAGAAATTCCAAGATCCGGTCACGAAGACACCGTTTTCGGAATAGAATTAGAAGAAAAAAACATTAGCATCACACACATTAACAATCCGGTTGTACATATTGGATTAGAAGAAAATGACCATTTTTTAAGAAAAACTAAACAAAGAATTGAAACCTTAGTCTTCATTCTCAATAAATATGGTAATAAACCACTGATAAATAACAGAATTACCATACTAAGATATTTCTTTATTGTACAGCAATTAAAACTTACCAAAATAATTGCCATACTCTTTAAGAAAACAGTATTACGGTTAGAAAAACACTTGATGAAAAACAATCCAAGTATGCTGATTTATGATTTATATAAAATTGGTTACTTGGCCAGCTTAAAAAAATAGGCAAGCAAACTTACAGATTAACCAGGTTATGAAATTCAAAATAAAGCATTGAATATTAATTAACTTGGTTATTAACTTAATAAAGTAAAAATGAATACGATAAATTTAAAAACCACATTATCAGTCGCATTTTGTTTTATTTTAGCCTTCTCAGGCTTAGCACAGTCTTATAAAATAGACATTAAAATAGAGGAACTTAAAGACACTTCAGTGATTTTAGGTTACTATTACAACAAGCAAATTATGGTAAAAGACACCGCATTTACCGACTCCAAAGGGAATTGCACCTTTAAGGGTGATTCACTACTGGATCAAGGTTTATATGTTGTTTACTTACCGGATCAAACCTACTTTGACCTTTTAATTGGAAAAGAGCAAAACTTTAAACTTTCGACTAAACCCAAAGACTTTTTAGATCACATCAAGATCACCGGAAGTGAAGAAAGCAAAGCTTTTATAGACTACCAGCGTTTTTTCATTGCCAAACAAAAAGAAGCCTCTGCACTACAAGACAGTCTTAAAAACAACAAAGACAATGAAGAATTAGTCTCTCAACTTCGTGAAAAACTAACAAGCATTACCACTGAAGTTCAGGCCTATTGGGATGATATTGAACAGAAATTTCCGGATGGATTCATATCTGCCTTTCTAAAAGGAACTCAAGATGTTACAGTGCCAACCTTTGAGGCTCCGGAAGGTGCTTCAAATCCGGATTCAATCATCCAAAGAAAACGCTATTTCTATTACAAAGATCACTATTTCGACAACATTAACATGACGGATAAGCGCATGTTAAGAACACCATACTTTGCAAATAAAGTAGATAACTACCTGGATAAAATGGTAGTTCAATCACCAGACTCGTTAATTAAAGAATCTCACAGGGTTATAGATATGACCGAGAAAAACGAAGCTACATTTAGGTTTATGGTTTCATACCTGTTTAATAAATACCAGGAAAGCAAAATGATGGGAATGGATGGAGTGATGGCTGCCATTGGAGAAACCTATTATTTATCGGGAAAAGCAAATTGGGCTGATTCTACTTTCCTGGCCAAACTAGAAGACCGTGTACGTAAAATAAAACCTAACATGATTGGTAAACAGGCAGCTGATTTTAAAATGCAATCTGCTACAGATGAATTTTACCGTTTATACGAAATTGAAGCACCTATTACTTTACTTATTTTTTGGGATCCGGATTGCGGTCATTGCAAAAAGGAACTTCCAAAAATCAAAGAAGAGGTATATGATCTATATGCTGAACATGGAGTGAAAGTTGTAACTGTTTACACTCAGGTTGAGGAAGAAAAGTGGAAAAAATTCCTTGAGGAAAAAGACCTGACCGAATGGATTAATCTTTATGACCCATACAATCAATCAAACTTTAGAAACAATTACGACATTTATAGCACTCCTGTGCTTTATGTACTTGATAAAGACAAAAAAATATTGGCTAAACGAATTGGTGTAGAGCAATTACCAGACTTTTTAGATCACTACTTTGAATTAAAAAAAGATGAATAAACTATTTTTTTACATGCCATTGCTTCTAATTGGGGTCATGGCATGTAATCCTAATGACAAAGACTTACCTCCTCCACAAGTTTTTTTAAACATGCCGAAAGAGGGCTATAGTATTGATGCCGACTCTATTTTTACAATTTCTCCAAAAATAACTTATGACAAATCATCAAAATACGAATGGAGGGAAAATAATGAACTTATTCAGAATACAAAGGATTTGGTTCTTCAAAATAAAGCTTTAGGTGAATACAACTACACATTTATTGTGTCCAATGAAAATGGAAGTGACTCAATCCATGTTACTGTTTTTATCCTTGATATGGTAGATTTTGAAAACAGCACAGCTTTACTCAATGAAAAAGGTTATAACAATACAGGTCAAGATGGTGCCTTTAATTATAAAGAATACATCCAACTACCTGTAATAAATAAAAATAATCCTGAAGATTTAACTGATTGGGGTGGGTTTGCTTTAAGTAAAAATACAGACCGCAACACCAATGATAAAACCAATCAATTTAGCGTGTATTCGACTAAAGGAGCTAATGATTCTAAAAACTTCACAGTTTTCAAACAACACAATGATGAATTCAATAAAATAACATTTAAAGACAACAACAAAGCCCACAAAGTCCATTCAATTGATATTAACAACTCAACCTATACCTACTTAACGATAAAGGATTATAAACTAAAACTTGTGGAAGCCGATGACTATTTAAAAGTGAGTCTTAACATCTATGGCTTGGATAAGGCTTTCAATAAAAGTGGCGAACCTGAAACATACCTGTTAGTGAATTACAATAATACCGACAATCTTTTCCCTTTAAAAGAATGGACAAGCATTCCTCTCAGTAAATTAGGACTGATATATGGTTTGTATTTTGAAATAAAAGTTGAAAGCAGCATTGAGGTAGATATCCCACTCTATTTTTGCTTAGACAACCTTAAGATTATAGAGTAAAAAGAACCAGTAACTTATTAATAGGACGACTGTTTCAATCTGTCGATTAAAGCTCCAACAGAAAATAATATGACCTAAGGCTATTAAAAGGTATTATTACAGTGCTTATTAGAGATACTAAGCACTGCAACTTATATTACTTTACCATGATCATCTTTTTTAGAATAACATCATAGCCATGCTTGATAACAATAATATAAGCAGAAGAGGACAATGGATATAAACGCATTCTATTAATTTGAGAATTTAATTTGTGAGTCTGAACTTTTACTCCTTGCAAATTATATACTTCCAATAAGTCAGCTTTTTCGTCACCAAGATCTATAATTAAATATCCATTTTTTACAGGATTAGTTTTAACCTTGATCGTCCTGGTATCAGGCACGCTGACAGGCATATCATAGTAATCCCTCCCCTCTAAACTCATTGCATCGCTTCCTATAGGATCAAGCCAACATTTCAACTGTTTATTCTCTTCAGAAAAGTAATCCCAGGCTTTATTAAAGCGTGAAAAAAAATCTCTTACAGGTGTTGTACAAGTGGCACTCCCTCCTGATAACGCACCGATGATATATCCATCTTGTGTAAATAAACCCGCACCTGATGAACCTTCTTCTGTAGCACCTTCTTCCCAACGGTTAATCAACCAATGTGCATCAGATTCAAAATAACTGATATCGGAAAAAGACTCCGCAATAGGATTATCGTCCTCCACAGATACCTTTTTAACATCACCCTGAGGATGATGTACTGTATAAACAGGACCTGTTACTGAAGTTGTGCGATTCCAGCCACACCAATATGGAGAATAGTTCGCTGGAGGAGATGTATTCATTTCCACAAGCGCAAAATCAAGGGATTTCGAGATGGCTTTCACCATAGCACCATCTGATATAATTTTTGAGTCATTTTCTGTACCTGTGACAATACCGCATTCTAATGCTTCATATTCAAAGGTAAAGAAAACAGCCTGATCTGTTTTATCCATCTGTGGAAAACAATGAGCAGCAGAGTAAACATAAGGTTTTCCATCCTTAGCCGTATTATTTATTAATGTGCCAGTACAAACAGAATATCCATCTACAATAAACAAACAAACACTTCGTCTAACCTCATCTTTCACAATGGGTTCACAAACTACATCAACTTCACAAGATTGGGATGATTTTAATAGTCTTTCAGCAATACCCTTAATCCCAACATAATCGTGATTAATGGTTCCTATTTCAACATCTATCTTATTTATTTCTGAGTTATCGCATGATATTTCAACAATCAATTCATCACCGGTGATTGGTTTTGTTGCCAATTGCCCAGATCTTGAATCGGTACTATTCAAACCAATTATTTCATTTTGATCAGGAGAATAGATAAATAATTGAGCTGAAGTTGGAAGTAAAAAGCGATCGAAAACTAGATTTAAAGTATGTGCATTTTTTGATCTAACCGCTAAACGCCAAATCTTTTTATCACTCTTTAAAGGAACCCACTTACCACTATTGGAGGGCGTATATCCAACCAAGAAGGGATGTGCAAAAATTAAACTTTTTAACCTGGCATAATCTCCTGCATTTTGTTGCGCCACTTTTTGAGGTAATGCAGGAAGTACAATAGTGTCTAAATCAAATTGGACTGATGAAGGCCAAACAGCTTTTCCCGCTTGAGCAAGAGAACTATGAACCGTAAGAAAAGCCACTACAAGACTAAGAACTATATTTTTATATAAAGTATGATTCATTGTACAATATTTTTTGCATTAAGCTATTTTAAACGTAGCAAGTGTATACTTTAACTGCCTTTTAAAATTAAAGTTACAAACATTAGAAATGATAAAAGAAAAACAAAACGTTGGTAAAAGCAACCATGCATCACTTATAAATTTTTAAAAAATACCTAACCCTTCCTAAAACAATAACACTGTTTTACACAAACCATCTGTCTCAATCCCAAAAACACATTTATCTTATCATTTTATTCTTGAAAATAAACCATTAATTTGATCATTTAAACGAAAAAATGCCAAGAACTTCTCCTTGACATTTTTAGAATTTCAAAAAATAAGTTTAATATTTTTTACACTCAATTTCTCCGTTCAAAACACTAATGGCATTATCGGCTAATGCTTTCATTTCATCTTCTCCGGGATAAACTTTAAAAGGAGCAATCCAACTAACCATATTTTTAATGTAATCAACGATCACTTTACCATGAGCGATTCCTCCGGTAAGAACTACTCCATGAACATCACCTTTTAGAACTGCTGCACAAGCTCCAATGGCTTTACCAACTTGATAACACATAGCATCTAATACCAATTGGCTTTGCTTATCGCCTTTTTGTGCATTTTCAACCACTTTATGGGCTTCATTGGTATTAAGATGAGCAACTAAACCGCCTTTACCATTCACCAGTTTACGCATTTCGGCATGTGTATAATCACCACTAAAACACGCATCAATTAATGCTCCGGTTGGTAATGTACCGGCTCTTTCAGGCGAAAAAGGACCATAACCATCTACTGCATTATTAACATCAATCACTTTTCCTTTACGGTGGGCACCAACTGAAATACCTCCTCCCATGTGAGCTACAATGACATTGATATCTTCATACTTCTTATCAATCGATTTAGCAAAGTTTTTTGCAACTGCCTTTTGGTTTAGCGCATGAAAAATGGAACGACGTGGCATATCCGGATGACCAGTAATTCTTGCAACATCTTCTAACTCATCAACTACAACCGGATCGGCAATAAAGGCACGCACATTATTTAAGCTTTTAGCAATATCATCCGCAATTAAACCGCCTAGATTACTAGCATGCTGACCTAATTTTCCGACTTTCAAATCTGCTTTTAAATTTTCATCAACCTCATATACTCCGGATTCAATAGGTTTAACCATTCCTCCTCGGCCAACAACTGCATTAAAATCATCAATATCAATGCCGGCATTTTTTAATTCTTTGAGAATAACTTCTTTTCTAAATTCAAATTGAGAAGCAATATCTGCAAATGGAGCTAATTCTTCGGCAGAATGTCGTAGTGTGGTTAAAAACACTGACTCACAGCCTTCGTAAACTGCAATTTTTGTTGATGTAGAACCTGGGTTAATGACTAATACTTTATAACAGCTCATTTTATTTATTTTATCTTTCCAAATTATGTTAACAGTACAAATATAAGTTTAAAATAAATGGAACAAATACTCATAAACGTTCAAAAACGAAAAAAGGCGGTAAAAAATACCGCCTTTCAGATCTTCAATTGACAATAAAAATCATCTATTTGCTAATTCGTCTACAATCTCTTTTGTATCAACAGCAATCATTAACTCTTCATTAGTAGGAACAACCATTACTTTGGTACCTGCATCTGCTTTACTAATAACAGCCTCTTCACCAAATATTCCACCATTAATAGATTCGTCTATGTCGATACCTAAAAATTCTAATCCTTTACAAATTCCTGCACGAGTTGGTACACTGTTTTCACCTATACCACCGGTAAATAAAACAATATCTACACCTCCCATGGCAGCAGCATAAGAACCAATAAATTTCTTAACTCTATAAAAATAAATGTTTAAGCCATTGATTGCATCAGGATTTCCCTCATCGGCAGCACCAATAATCTCTCTCATATCAGAAGAGATGCCGGTTAAACCTAACATTCCGCTATGCTTATTAAATAAAACACTGGCAGAGCGAGTACCAATTTCTTCTTTATCCATAATAAAGGTTGCTGCTCCAAGATCCATATCTCCGGAACGAGTTCCCATTACAAGACCTTCTAGCGGTGTGAATCCCATTGATGTATCAACTGATTCACCATTTTTAATCGCACAAATAGAAGCTCCATTCCCTAAATGGCAGGAAATGATCTTTTGTGTTGCGTAATCAACCCCTAAAATTTCACAAGCACGTTTGGATACATAACGGTGACTTGTACCATGGAAACCATAACGACGAATACCATACTTTTTATATAAAGATAATGGGATCGCATACATATATGCTTCTTTCGGCATGGTCTGGTGGAAGGCAGTATCAAAAACAGCAATTTGTGGAACGCTAGGTAAAATAGATGTTATGGCATCAATACCTTTTAGGTTTGGTGGGTTGTGAAGTGGTGCAATATCGATACACTCTTCAATCTTTTTGATGACTTCAGTGGTGATTAGCACACTTGAGTTAAACTGCTCACCTCCATGTACCACGCGATGACCTACAGCATCAATCTCATCCAAAGATTTCACACAGCCATGACGTTCACTTACAATCACCCCTAAAATATAATCAATACCAGCTTTGTGGTCTAAAATTTCTCCTTCTAATAAAACTTTTTCACTTCCGGTAGCTTCATGTTTAAGAAAAGAACCTTTCAATCCAATTTTCTCTACAACACCAGCAGCCAAAACGGACCATTCAGAACCTTCTTGCGAAAACAGTTGATATTTAATTGATGAACTACCACAGTTCAGAACTAATATTTTCATTTTGTTTTTTTTTCTTGATATACTCTTTATTACCTAAAAAATGTTGGCACAAGCTTCGAACTTATTCCATTCCTGATAGGCTTTATTCGATTACATTGCCATTTTTATCATAACGATAAAAACCGTGCTGAACATGCTTACCATATCGTTTTGCTCGTACTAAGCGACGAATCAATGGAGATGGAGCAAATTTTTGCGCACCAAATTCTTCATGTAAATTGGTCATCCATTTTACCACTTTTTCCAATCCGATGATATCAGCTGATCTAAAAGGTCCATGGCGCATACCTAAACCAACTTCCATAGTTTTATCAATATCTTCCATTGAAGCAACACCTTCCATCAAGGTGGCACAAGCTTCATTTAATAAGGTTACAAATAAGCGTACACTAACAATTCCTGCTGACTCTTCAACCGGAATCACATCTCTGTTAATTAATTTAACAAAGGTGCAAACACGCTGATACACTTCTTCTGAGGTATATAATCCTTTGACTACTTCAATGATGCGAGCTTCTGGTGAAGTCACAAAAAAGTGAAGGCTTACACAACGCTCACGAAACTTTAACTCAGAAGCTAATTCGGTAATGACAATAGTTGTTGCATTAGTCGCGATAATCGCATCACGGCTAACTACTTCTTCAACTTTACGAAATACTTCTTTTCTGGCATCAATACTTCTTTCGCCAGTTTTTTCATCTGAACGAATGGCTTCTATTACAAAATCACATTCTGCTAATTGTTCATAATCAGTTGTACCTTTAATACGGCTCATGATGGCACGTTTCTCACCCGAAGTTAATCCCCAGCTTTGAATACGCGAATCTAAAACCTGACTCATGTTCTCGATTGCAGAATCTATGCGTTCCTGATTTAATTCAATAAAAATAACCTCCAAACCATGCCAACTAGCTATACGAGCGATGTTTTGTCCTTCTTTACCACACCCTACAATACCTACTTTAGAAAAAAGTGCATTTGATTTTTTCTTCTGACTTAGTGCATATTGTTCTATGGGCTCCACTAATACTTTTGCCATTTACTCTATATTTTAATTATTTTTTTTTTGCGATTACGAAAGATACAATTGTATATTTTTGATTCAAATACTACAATAAAAAAAAGGGCCTCTTTGTAGACCCTTTTTTTATTTTATAATGTTCCTGCTGCTTGGTTTGCAGTTATCGCTACCAGGTTCACAATATCACTCACGGAACAACCTCTTGACAGGTCGTTTATTGGAGCAGCCATTCCCTGTAAAATTGGACCAATAGCTTCAGCCCCGGCCATACGTTGAACTAATTTATAGGCGATATTACCGGTTTCTAAAGTTGGGAAAACTAAAACATTTGCCTGACCTGCAATTTCACTACCTGGAGCTTTCTTTTGACCAATAGCCGGAATAATGGCAGCATCGGACTGAAGTTCACCTTCAATTTTTAAATCAGGAGCTTTTTCTTGAGCTAATTTTGTTGCTTTAACAACTTTATCTACCATTTCATGCTTTGCACTTCCTTTGGTAGAGAAACTCAACATGGCAATTTTCGGCTCAAATCCGGCAATGGCTTGAGTGGTTCTTCCTGTTGCAACTGCAATTTCTGCAAGTTCTTCAGCTGTAGGATTTGGATGAACGGCACAATCGGCAAATACCATCATACCATCATTACCAAATTCTTTATCTTTAAGAATCATGATAAAGGCTCCTGAAACAACACTAATACCAGGCGCTGTTTTTACATATTGAAATGCTGGACGTAGCACATCTCCGGTTGAATTATCGGCTCCGGCTACTTCTCCATCAGCATCACCAGCCTTGATCATCATAACTGATAAATACAATGGGTCTTTAATCAGCTTTAAAGCCTCTTCTTTAGTTAAGCCTTTCGTTTTACGAATTTCCACCATCATATCTGCATAAGCATCCATCTTAGCATGATTTTCCGGATCAACTATTTCAGCGTTATCAATATTGGTTAATCCTAACTCTGAAGCTTTTGCTTTCATCTCAGTAGGGTTACCGATTAATATCACATCGGCAAATCCTTCTTGCAAAATAGTATTTGCTGCTTGTAGTGTTCTTTCTTCTAATCCTTCGGGTAAAACAATTCGCTTTTTGTTGGTACTAGCTTTTTGTTTTAGGCTATCAATAAATTCCATATATATTATAATGCTTAAAGTTTGTTTTAACTGATTGCAAATTTACTCTGAAATTGCCATTTTACGTAGTGTTTTTTCAATAAAATATAAATGTTTAAGAACAGTATTTTATTTTTACTCAACACAACAAGACAAATCATAATGGTATCACAAAGTTTAAACATTCGCTTACTTCTACCTCGAAGAAACCTTTACACACTACAAGCAAATGATTATAAAACAATAGCGTAAACGATAATTATTTTTTTCGCATAGCTTCTATCTTTTTCATCACATCAAGAAGGCTCTCCTGACGTTCTTCAACCGAACTTTGTGTTGGCTTATGTAAATTCTTGGCTACCGTACCCCCGCTCTTTCTGGATCTAATTTCAAAATTAGCACCCGGATAAATACGCGGCTCTGCAACCGGTTCTATTTCAGAAAAAGAAATACCAAGATTATCCAACAACTCCATCACAAAACCAGCTTTTTCATCACTGACCATTAATTTATAACTCTTCATCTCCTGGATATATTAAAAATTCTACTAATTATATTCAACACCAAACAATTCAATTCTAAAACCTACCCCACTTGTTTAAATATAAGAATAATATCACATAAATGCACGCACTAAAATGCTTTACTCTAAGATATTATCATAAAATCATCCGCATCTTCCCAGGCTGGAAATTTATCACGGAATTGATCTAATTTATCTTTATTAATTTGAACTTCGCCAATTCTATCGTTACTATCCACAAGGGCTAATAACTCTTCTCCTTTAGGTGAAAACACTAACGAATCTCCTGTATAAGTTGCTGTGCTATCAATTCCGACACGATTTACACCAATTACATAACATTGGTTTTCGATAGATCTGGCTTTTAGCAAGGTCATCCATGCATCACGTCTTGATTCAGGCCAATTCGCCACATATATTAAAAGATCATAATCATTTTGATTTCGACTCCAAACAGGAAACCTTAAATCGTAACAAATCAATGGCTTAATCCGCCATCCTTTATATTGAAAAATTAAAGGCTCTGTTCCTTGCTCATAAACAAGATTTTCGCCTCCCATTCTAAACAAATGTCGCTTATTATAATATACAGCCTCAGCATTGTGAAAATGAACGTATAAGCGATTATAAAATTTACCATCTTCTACGATTACCAGACTACCCAAAATACAGCATTTCTTGAAATCTGCCATTTTTTGCATCCACTCATTTCCGATACCACCATGCGTCAATGCCACCTGTTCAGGCTTCATTGTAAACCCACAGTGAAACATCTCCGGCAAAACAATAAGATCAACACTATCAGACACCAACGCAATTTTATCCTCAAGAAGATTGAAATTTCTATTCGAATCTTCCCAAACTATATCATGCTGTATAATAGTAATATTTAAGTTCATCTATAAAGCCCTGATAACACATTATCTATATTAATATATGACAAACGATAGCAGTTATTCACCCATCAATACTACTTTTATGATTAAAGGTTATATTTATTTGGTAAAACAAAGTAAAATAACGCTCAAGTACTAGTGCACCAAAGGTACAACATTATTGTTTTTCAACACTTAAAACAATGTTCAATTCCAACATTTTTTCTAAACAAAGCAGTTCCTTGTTCATCTAAAAAGCATTAAACTACATCATAATGAAACTGTTAGCTACATTGAAAGACATATCAATAATTAAACTTTTGACTAATACTTATTTGATCATTTAGCACAAACATCGATACCAATAGTGAAAGAAGATACTATTCACCTAGCAGAACAATACTTACACTAAAACTTTACAAGTAGAAATAACAATTAACTTAAAGCACATAACTTAAGCCAGTTGCTCCTTAATATGTCCTAATGTATGGAGAAATTAATGCTTCAACGGAATTCCGAATTTCTTTATAAGTCTCATCAAAATTATTATACATGATACAAAACGCCAAGGTTTTGCCACTATCGGTATGTATAAAACCGGCATAGGCTAAAACCCCTGTCATAGATCCACTTTTCCCAAGCACTTTTCCTTTTACATCTTCCCCTGTAAAAATGGTTTTTAATGTTCCATCTTTTCCTGCAATCGCCAATGACTCGTAAAAACTTTTAGCTTCATCAGAATGGTGCATAACCGTAAGAACATTTACCATATCTGAAGCACTGCATACATTTAAGGGTGAAAGCCCTGATCCATCATAAAAAGAACCTGTGAATTCAGGATTTTTATCGCGCCATATTTTACTCATTTCTTTAAGTGCCTGATCCCACATAAAGCCTCTTTCTAAATCACCAAGTAAAGCCAGTAAAGTATGGTCAGCATATAAATTATGACTTTTCTTATTGATTACTTTGACAATTTCTGATAATTTGGGAGAAGTATGAAATCCAAGTTTTTTATCTGTCTCTAATACATTTCCAATGCGAATTGAACCGGCAACATTCACCCCATTCTTTTGAAAAAAATTACGTAACTGATTGCCAAAAACAGACCATGGCTTTGGCATAGCTCCTTTTATAGTAAAAGCGCCCTGACCTTTGGGAATGCTTCCGGAAACATGCCAGGTTTTCAATTCAGGATGACCATATATATAGGCACTGTCTTTAGTATTATTGGCCGCAACGGCATCACAGGTAAAATCCAAATCGACATCCGGATTTACGCTTTTAACGCTACATCTTTTCCCAACTCTTGATGGGGATTGAAGTGTGAGGTAAAAAGTATTTTCAGCAAAACTCAATCCACAAGGTGCAACGCCATAATAATTTGACATATCCTCCCAAATTCTCTTTGATGGATAATGATTATTTCCGATTATCCCTTGGTCTATAATTAAATCTTGAATCCCATCAATCCCTTCGCGTTTAACCACTGTAAGAATCTCAGAAAATAATTTTTCCGGTTTTGTCATCTCAAACCTCATCGAACCATAAGTGGGATCACCTCCACCTTTTATGACAAAATCTCTTGTTTTTGCTCGGAAATAATAATCAGTTACAAATGAATAATCCGATCCTAATTTAAGTAAAGCGGCACCGGTAGTAAATATTTTTGTTAATGAAGCTGGAGTTAACCTGCGTTGAGAATTTTCTTCGGCAATGACAATTCCTGAATCAACATCTGCAATCAAAAAAGAGACCATTCCATGTTTCGTATAAGCTGAAGCAAGGTCATTTTTTTCTTCAATTTCATCTTGACTTCTTACAACTGTGCTACACGCATAAAAGAGAACACTCCCCAATAGAAAAAAAATAACATCTAATCTTCTAAACACTTTTGTTTTATTGATCACCCCACACACCTCCAAATTGTTCGTTTAATTGATTCAACTCTTCTTTTCTCTCCTTAAGTTCCTTGCTTAAAGTTTGTGCTTCTATGATTTCGGTGATTGAAACACTGTATTTTGAGGCCAACAGAAATTCATTTAAACTTTTCACCGCCCATTCATAAGCCTCATTCACAAGTCCATTTTTTTCAAGGGATACTGCAATATTATATGCAGCGCGGGCTTTATTAGCAGTAGAACCATTGTGATAAATAAAACCCCATAGTTTCTCCGCTTCTTTTACATTGCCTTTCCTTAACCAATCAGCGGCCGCCGAGAAATGTTGATTCCCTGACAAGTAAAACTTACGCCTAACCCACTCCCAATGTGGTGAAATGACATTCGCAAAAGAATCTCCTAAGTAAAAAGCAACTTCGGTTACAGCATCTATTACAGCAGGAAAATTTTCTACAGAACTTTCAATACTATACCCTTCTCCATGCCAATATAAAGTATCCATTTGTCGTTTACGAAGTATTTCGGTTTCGTTTTCTGTTGAAAGGAAGCGCCACATAATTTGCCCACCTACTTCCATGTGAGAATGATACAACCCATCATCATAAAAATCCACATCCACAAAGGAGGAATAGCGATAACCATCTAATGATATGATACCATCTGCTTTATACTTTTGTCTGATCTCTTTGATCTCTTGAGAAGTTAAGGCTTGATATATATGATCTTTACCATCCTCAAAATATTTCTCCTCTGCAACATATACGGTATCAAAGAAAAGACGGTTCTGAAGCTGTCTGGCCAAGCTTTGTATAACACTATCTGGAAACGCATCTAGAAACTCACCACTAAGCTTCATGTCTTTACCCTGAACCCGAGCCGAATAAACAGACGAATCTCGATAGACAGCACTATTATTAACAATTACAACACTAGCAATTTGAGGTGGCACAAAAAACTCAGCAGGCTTTAGCACATCAAAATCCATATAGGAAACGGTACTACAAGACATCAAACTAAGCAAAATGGCAACAAGCAGACTCTTGAATTTCATAATGAGGTTGTGATCTTTAAATTACAAGGCCGAAGTTAGAATATTTTTAACATCTTCTTTATTCAGTTTTCTAAACATACCGATCGGCCCAAACTTACAAGCACCTTCTACCATAGAATCAAATTTAGAGTCATCAATATTAGCTTCACCTAAAGAAGCAGGCATTCCAATTTCCTTAAAAAAGGCTTTTGTTTTAGCAATGCCTTCCAGAGCTGCTTCCATATCATTTTCAATCGTTACACCCCAAACGTTACGCGCGTAAGCGGCAAATTTAAAGGCTCGTTTTTCATCCAACACGTAATTCATCCAAACGGGAAATAAGATGGCTAAACCGGCACCATGCGTTAAATCATAATAAGCACTCAATTCATGTTCGATGTAATGCGTCGCCCAATCACCATACATTTTACCCGTAACTGTTAATCCGTTTAAAGCTAAACTGGATGCCCACATGATGTTTGAACGAGCCTCATAATTCTCGGGATCGTCCATCAAAACCGGACCATATTGAATGCAGGTTTTTAAGATCGCTTCTGCAATATGATCTTGCAGAGTAGTTCCTTGATCCGGTGTAAAATATTGTTCAAATATATGACTCATAACATCTACCACACCGGCTGATGTCAAATATTTATTGACCGTAAAAGTAAGGGTTGGATCTAATATGGAGAATTTGGGTTTTAGGAGATCGCTACCTGCCGGTCTTTTTTCTGAAGTTTCAGGATTAGAAATAACAGTGCCTCCATTCATTTCACTACCTGTTGCCGCTAATGTTAAAACAGAACCTATGGGAAGTGCATTTTCGATTTTTGCTTTTCGAATGAAAAAATCCCACACATCTCCAGAATAAGTTACACCGGCAGCAATAGCTTTTGAACAATCGATTACACTTCCTCCACCAACAGCTAAAATAAAATCGACTTCATACGTTTTACATAATTCGATTCCGGCTCGAACACTTTCTAAGCGAGGATTTGGCTGAACGCCTGCTAATTCGAAAACAGAAATATCATTTTCTTTTAGATGCTCTGTAATCTGAGTATACAAACCATTTTGTTGTATGGATTGTCCTCCATAAACCATTAATACACGATTTCCGTAGGCTAAAATCTCAGCTGCTAAATCATGAATCCTATTTTTTCCAAAAATAATCTTGGTTGGACTTTCAAAGGTAAAGTTTTTCATTGTTCGATTCTTAATAATTGAGAAAACACAAAATATAAAAAACCGCTTGAAAACCGATACTTTACAGATAAAAAAAGGGGTGAAAAATTCACCCCTTTTATAATAAACAAAAATTTCTTACATGTTCATACCACCACAAGCGTGAATAGTTTGACCAGTTACATAAGCTGATAAATCTGATCCTAAAAATACGCAGATGTTAGCAACATCTTCCGGTGTACCACCACGTTTCAATGGAATTTTGCTTTCCCAGTCTTTTTTCACATCTTCCGGTAAAACACCTGTCATTTCAGTGATAATGAATCCCGGTGCAATCGCATTAGAACGAATACCACGAGAACCTAACTCTTTAGCGATAGATTTAGTAAAACCAATCATACCTGCTTTAGAAGCAGAATAGTTAGCCTGACCTGCATTACCACTTACACCAACAACAGAACTCATGTTAATAATAGAACCGGAACGTTGTTTCAGCATTGTTTTTTGAACTGCTTTTGTAAAGTTAAAACAAGACTTTAAATTTACATTAATAACAGCATCCCACTGATCTTCTGTCATACGCATCAATAAAGTATCTTTAGTGATACCGGCATTGTTAATTAACACATCAACCTGACCAAAATCAGCAACAATTTGATCTACCACTTTATGAGTATCCTCAAAGTTACTTGCATCAGAAGCGTAACACTTCGCTTTTACACCAAATGCTTCTAGCTCCTTCTCAGTCGCCTCAGCGGCTTCGTTATATACTAAATCAGTAAATGCTACATTACAACCTTCCTGTGCATAGCGAAGGGCAATTGCTTTTCCAATACCACGAGCGGCACCTGTAATAATAGCTGTTTTTCCTTGTAATAAACTCATTTTCTTATATTTATATCCAATTATAATTATCAATATTATAAAAACGAAGCCGTAAAAATAGAATATTTATTATTCATAAGCCACTTTTAAACGTTTTTCTACCAGGGTAAATACATAAAATGACATTGCTATAATTAATATTGCGCTTTATATTGATAATCTGTAACTTTTTCTTCACAATACTATTAAGAGATGTTTAAAATTAAATTAAACATAAAACAAAAATTCTCATTCTCAGTGCTTTTGACGTCACTGACTATGTTTTTATTGGTTTATTTTACAACTATTTACTTATTCAGATCTTCCCTTACAAAATCTACTCTCGAAAACTTATCTCTCAACGCAGAAAATGCTGCCGTTATTATTGGACAAGTTCCGGAAAACTCGTTATCCTTAAACAACCTGGCCTCTCTATCGGAATATAAATTATTCATTATCAACAATGATGGAACTGTTATTAAACCGGAAGAGTTTAGAAAAAAGAACATAAATCTATATAAGCAATATCTAGATCTGGGTGCTAAAAAAGACAGTATCAAGAGTACACTTACCGATGAATCAACATTTGAGGGGAGAAACTTTTTTGCCATTACGCCAATTTACCGAGAAGGTACATCTGACACCAAACTCGTATTAAAGGTTTCTGAAACAAAAATGATGGAAGAGTTTAATATCATCTTCAGAGTGATAAAAATAATAATCGTTATAAGCCTGTTATTCATCTCTTTAGTAACCATTTTTACGGCATCAAAACTCTCTAAACCAATAAAAGACACCGCTAATTACATCCAAAAAATATCAACTGGCGACCTCAGATCTGATCCGAATATCAGTAAAACGGTGAACGAATTATCAGAACTCAACACCAATCTTAAAAGGATGATTCAGCGATTATCGAATGTGATTCTGCAAATTTACAATCAGTCATCATCAATCAATCATTCCACACAATCACTTGTATCGAGTTCAGATATCATGTCTCAAAGCTCATCTTCGATTGCTACTGCTTCAGAAGAAGTTTCGGCAACTTTGGTTCAACTATCAGCTGCAGTGGATCAAAACACTGAAAATGCCCAGGAAACAGCCCGCATTTCAAAACAAACCATGCATCGGGTTTTACAAAGTAAAAAATCATCCACAAAGGCCAGAGATGCGATGGGAATTGTTGCAGAAAAAATATCTGTGATTCAAGAAATTGCTTTTCAAACCAATTTGTTAGCCCTTAATGCTGCTGTAGAAGCTGCAAGAGCCGGGGAAAGTGGTAAAGGTTTTAATGTGGTGGCAACTGAAGTACGCAAATTAGCAGTTAAAAGTAAAAGTGCAGCTCTGGAAATAGAAAAGTTAACGCGCAAAGCTTTTATGAATTCTGAAAAAGCTGGGCATGATATTGATGAATTGGTTCCTGAAATTACGCAAACCTCAAAACTCATCGAAGAAATTTCTGCCGCCAGTTCTGAACAAAGCACTGGAATTCAACAAATAGCAGAAGCCCTTCAAGAGCTAAATGTAGAGACACAAAAGAATGCAAGTGTTTCTGAAAATGTTGCGAATTACTCTAACTCTATCAAAATGTTAATTCGCGAATTGGAAGAAAATGTAGCTTACTTTAAGGTGAATAACTCTCATTGATAAGCTCTTTCGAATTGTAATTCTTTATCACCTACTTTCAAAACAATACTTAAACAGTTACTTGGGTATGCAATTGATACATCCTTGGCCTCCATAAGAAGGTTGAGTGCATCTTTATTTTCAAACAGTCCGGTACATTCCACCACTCCTTTTGTTGAATACCTTGTCATTTTTATAATAGTTCCATCAAGTTGATATTCAAACCAGGAACCGGCACCTTCTCCACTTAACCACTGTGCTTTTGAAGGAATTGAAGGAGGTCTTTTCGGAGCGGGAAGCGTAGCAACTAACAACTCTTTTTTCAACTTTTTAATCGGACAAAACACTTCACCTTCTAATTGGCGTGGAATTTCTTCTTTATTTTCTAAAGCATTCACATTACTGATTGGAGTAGGAGTAAATGGAACTTTATATTGAAGTAACCAACGGTATTTTGATTTTGGTCCCCCTGCCAAAATACCTGACTGTACAAAACGAGAACAATTGCTTCCACCCATCTTAAAAGGTCCATAAGGAACCGGACATTTTCTTTGCATTTGACGCACAAATAATAATGCACTTTCATAATTAATTCCGCAGTATGAAGCGTGCAATACTCCTTCTCCATGACATGAGGAATTGTTTTGAAGTTCAAACAAGATCTCTTTAAAATTTACAAGCGTTCTTTCATCAGATGAGAGTTCAGCAAGCGTTTTTACGGCTAAATCATGATCTGTCTCAACACTTCTAACTCTTCCATGTTGATAGGGGGTGTGGTATCTTCCAAAATCAAAATACCTGACTTCTTTAGATTGTTTGCTTATTAGCAGAAGAGCTGCATGACCAACTTTATAGTAGTTATTCTTATTAATTCTCAGGGCCAAAGTAATCCCATCATACCACGAACCAGGTTGTTTACAATAGGTTTCGGGCCAAGCCAAGGCAACAGCAAAACCGGTAATGTCTTTGCTTTGATTCATATTTCCAAATGGTATTTTTTAAGGGTTAATAAATCATCATAATCCATTACCAAACCATTGTTTTCATCGTAAACCTGAGTAATACTCACTGTTTTTAAGCCACCTTCTCTCTTCATCACTAAATTAGTGGAAACATCCTCGGTATGTGTTCCGCCATGAAAAGCATTTATTAATTGATAGGAAAGCTTGTGCTCTGTCTGACATATAAATGTTTGAAACCATTTATTTCTGGCATCTTTCTGCTCTTTGGTATATAATGTAGATGATGACCACAAATGAGGAATAGCTTTATTCAAACTTTGGAAATGTTTATGATTTCCATCCCAAATAAATTCCTCTAAATGCAAAACCTCGCCTTCGATATACGTTATAATAACCATAGTAAATGGTTCGACATTAGCTAAATGAAATCGGTTGAAAAATTCGGTTACAGGTAATTCTGACGCCGTTAATTCTTTGAGAACAATTCCTCTACTCAAGGTATGGTGTCGTTGTTTTTGATGAACCTCATAAGCCCCATTTAACAAACAGCAAATTCGACCTTTTTTATTAACAGCAATCCAAGATCCTCCCGCTTTTCCATCCTTTGGAAAAACCAGCTCAGTTCCATTTAACACATGACTAGAAGGCGCTTGCGTTGAACGATACTCGCGCTCATCCCGATTAGACGTGAGTACAAATTGATGATCACGAATAGATGGTATGTAACTTACTGTGCACATGATTCATTTCGATAACGAATGGTTGAATAGGCAAGCCCAAAATCTTCCTGAATGAGATGAATTAATCCTCTCATTATAAGAACGGCTTTGATTAATGCTTGATGATGAATGCTGTGTTCAATGCAATAAGCCAACTCTCGTGAAACGGAACTGGCTATTTCTTTTTCAGCCTGACCCACTCGAGAATAATCTGCTTTAACCACAATAAAAGCAGTATCATCAATACAACTAACCTCATCAATTAATGTATTTAGTAAGCTAATCGACACAGCTAAATCAGTTTCCAAAGAGACATTACGTTCTCTTTTGTCATAACAGATCACCCCCTCTTTCGCCCCTGATATGAGCAAGACATAAAACTCTAATATATGTCGAATGTGCTCGCCAATACTCGATCCGGATAAAACATCATTCTTTGCAGTATACTCCCTACTATCTAAATTAGATAATAGGGATTTTAATTGTGCCAAATTATCAATTGCAGTTCTTTTCATAGATAGCTTTAGCTTACGTTTTTAAATGGGTTAGCTATTCCTGCAAATTCACGCATATCATCAATATCAACATGATCATCAATATGCGAACCATAATGGGCTCGTACCACAGTAAACGCTTCATCGATAAAAAAATCGGCAGGAATTAGATTCAGGCTTGCGTCCTTATCTTCCGGCAAATTATATGCAGCCGTTTCTTTCTTCGCTTTATTAACATTTGCCAAAAACATAGTTTTCATCATTTTTAAGGTTGATTGCTCTACCCCATACTTATTATAGACTTCTCTTTCGGAGTCTCCTATTAAAGGCCATGGACTAATTCCTTGATGAAATGTACTAGACCGTAACTTTTCATTTGAACTTTCAAAGAAGAATAACAACTGTACCCCTTGTTTTTTCAGCCGATTACCCAAACTCATCACTTTATGAACCTGACGGTTACAAAATGGACAATTTACATTTCTGTAAAAACTTAAAATAATTTTCTTTCCACGATAATCTGATAATCTTACTGTATTACCATAAATATCTTTCATATTAAAATCGATCGCTTTACTTCCGAGTTCTACTTTCATAACAAATAATTTTCGTGTCTGTTTTTAATAATTTCTGAATCAGTTTTTCAATTAGACGTTAACCCATAAAAAGCCTTACCTAATTAGTTAGCCTCTTTTCTGGCTAAATTCATGGCTTCACCTAACTTTTCATCCTCTTTAGCAACACTAATTTTATTGATATAAGTTTTACTCTTGGCATCAAAAAAGTATACCACTCCGGTTCCTCTGTTTGAACTCATCGCTGCTTTTAAACCTAATTTATCTAATACAACTTCAGACTCGTTCTTTGTTGTTTTGTTGGTCACATTATTAACAACAAATTGAAAAGCACCATCTTTATTATTAGCTTCAAAAGCTGCCTTTGCTCTTTCGCCGTTTTTCTTACAAGCTCCACACCAATCTGCATGATTTATAACACCAATTACCTTTGCCCCTTCTTGTGCGAATGAAGAAAGTGAAACAAGAAGAGCTACAACTAAACTTGATAATACTTTTTGAATTGTTTTCATGACTACTAATTTTTTTTAAGATTGATAACTAAAGACTTTTGATCTTCGTGTTTTGAAGGATTAGTAGATGAAACTTTTTATTCCTGACAGAAATAATAAAAAAAATCCCTGTGTTAATAACAGACTAACACAGGGATAATTGTTTTAAACGGGCAAAAACTAAGATTCTATGGAGCGTAATATAATTTTTACTGATCAAGCTTGCGCTTAATTAGGTTTTTCAATTCTAAAACTTCTTCCTCTGTAATTTCAGATTGAGATTGTGCTGCAATGCTCTTTTCCAGGATTTCACTTTGTTTCTCATAATTATTACAAGCACTACACATCATTTTATGAACTTTCAACTGGATATTTTCGGTCCAACTTAACTTAAAATGCAATCTCTTCTCTATTAACTCAGTAGCTTTCAAACATGAAAGCAATAATATATGCATGATTTTTTTCATTACTCTACCCTTTAAACCAGTTAGTTTCCACACAATTTCTCAATTGTAATTTTGCCCGATGAATCATCTGCCAATAATTAGATGAAGTAATGTCTAAATCCTGACAAATTTCATCCCCACTCTTTCCGGTTAAATATTTCAATTTCACACATAAGTTCCATTTTTCAGGCAATGCATTCAAGCATTTTTGCAACACAGTTTGAAATTCAGCATCGTCTAGCAAATGCCCTTCCTGATCATCCCAATCCAGTGGACGTTGATCTTTTTTCCACTCACCACTATCGTTAAAAAATTTTGAAAACACCTCATTATCCATGCTTTGAGCTTGCTTTACTTTTTTGCGATACACATCCACAATCTTGTTATTAAGAATGGAATACAACCAGGTTTTGGGTGAACTCTTTCCTTTAAAAGTATCGATTTTTTCAGCAGCTGCTAAAAAAGTATCTTGAACTAAATCTTTGGCTAGCTCGGTGTTCGAAACTTTATAGCAGGCCCATTGATACATCTCACCGGTATACTCTTCTACCAATTGGGAAAGATCTATTTGAATATCTGAATCCATATAATTCATATTGTAATCATCAAAATTCTTTAATGTAAGTTTAAGAAATTGTAAAGAAATCATTTTTACAATTTTATAAAGCGGTTGAAAAACAGAGTTTCTGTATCTTGCGGCCGCAATAAAACCTCCTTTCTTTCAACCATAACAAATTGAAATTGTTTAGTAGTTAAAGATAAAACAAATACATATAAAGCTAAAATGAAATTAATATCCTGGAACGTAAACGGTTTAAGAGCCGTTGTTAAAAAGAATTTCTTTGAAGATTTTAATCAAATGAATGCCGATATACTTTGCCTGCAAGAAACCAAGGCACAGGATGATCAAGTTGCAGAGGCTCTTAAGGACTTAACCGACTATCATATTTTCTCTAACTCGGCAGAAAAAAAAGGATATTCCGGTGTTGCAATCATTTCAAAAGAAGAACCCTTAAACGTTACTCCAAACATGGGCATTGAGGAACATGATAACGAAGGCCGTGTGTTATGTGCTGAGTACAAAGATTTCTTTTTAGTAAACGTATATGTTCCCAATTCTCAAAATGATTTAAACCGTATTGATTACCGTCAAGAATGGGATTTAGCGTTTTACAATTACCTAAAAAAACTGGAGGAAACAAAACCGGTATTAGTTTGTGGGGATTTTAACGTAGCACATACTGAGATTGACTTAGCTCGCCCCAAAGCAAACTACAATAAATCGGCTGGGTTTACACAAAAGGAAATTGATGGTATGGATCGTTTCACCAATGGTGGACTTAAAGATACTTTCCGCCATTTTTATCCGAAACAAACAGATATTTATAGCTGGTGGAGCTATCGTGCCGGTGCCCGTACTAAAAACATTGGGTGGAGAATCGATTACTTTTTAGCTAGTGAAAATTTCTTACCAAAGATAAAAGATGCTTTTATATTAAATGATGTGATGGGATCAGATCACTGTCCGGTAGGTATTTCCTTAAATAATTAAATGATGGCCTACTATATCGACTTGAGTAAAATCACCTTGAATCAGTTTAAAGAAAGCCTGATAACTTCAGATTTAATACCAAGTAGAAGACCGTTATTAAACAACATAGATTATCAATTCAGCTTACTGACTAATGCCGGTATTCAAAGCATTAAGGAACTGCTTATTAAATGTAAAAACAAACAGGCTACCTTTAATTACTCGGAAGAAACTCAGGTTGATATAGATTACTTAACTTTATTATTGAGAGAAATAAAGAGTTACCAAAAAACGCCTCCGAAATTAAAAGATTTTTCATGCCTAAGTCAAACAAGTATTCAAAAGCTTGAACAACAAGGTATCAAAACTGCGGTTCAACTTTATGACAAGGTACTAACACCACAAGATAGATTTACATTAAGCGAAAGTGTTCAAGTAAATGAAGACGAACTAAGGTTAATAACCCAATTGTGTGATTTAACCCGCATTAAATGGGTTAATTCCACCTTTGCCTTTGTCTTATACACTTGTGGTTATAAAACTACCGAAGCTGTAGCCAAAGCTGATTACACTAAATTATACGAAGACATTCTTTCCCAAAACAAAGAAAAACAACTTTACAAAGGAAATATAGGGTTGAACGATGTGAAACTATGTGTTGAAGAAGCTAAAAAACTGACGATTGATATTACTTATTCCTCCAAGTAGATTTCGATGAATTATAAAAAAGAATTTTTGGGTGAAGTATTAGGAACATTCATCCTTGTACTTTTCGGATGTGGATCTGTGGCTACTACAATATTATTTGATGCCCATTCCGGCTTAATGCAAATAGCTCTGATTTGGGGCATTGGAGTAACTTTGGCGATTTACTTAACAGGTCATTTATCAAATGCACACCTTAATCCTGCTGTAAGTATAGCCATGGCCGTTAGCAAAAGAATGCATGTCAAAAAACTTCCAGTCTATCTTATTGCTCAGTTAATTGGTGCGTTTATGGGCGGTTTGGCCATATATTCCCTATTTTCTCCATCTATTGCACAATTTGAAACAGCAAATGGAATTGTACGTGGTACTGAAGCATCTATTCAAACAGCCAAAATGTTTGGTGAATATTATTCGGTGAAAGGGTCTACTGCTATTGTAACCATGCCTTTAGCCATTGCCGGAGAAGCATTTGGTACTTTTTTATTAGTATTGATGATTATGGCATTAACAGAAGATTGTAATCTTGTAAAACCGGAAAACAAATTAGCTCCGGTATTTATTGGATTAACAGTAAGTTCCATTATTTGCTTGATTGCACCACTAACGCAAGCAGGGTTAAATCCGGCTCGTGATTTTGGTCCAAGAATGGTGGCCTGGATATTTGGTTGGAAAGATTATGCTTTCCCGGATACTTCAGGAGGCTTCTTCTGGATATATATTCTATCTCCCATTATTGGAGGTAGTTTGGCTGCTACTTTCTTCAGAAAAGTATTAGAACCTGCAATGAAAAGAGTAAAACAGGTCTAATTGATTTATTTTCGCATTAAAAAATTGGAGAAAAAACTCAAAAAAGTCTTTAGAGGTAAGTAGTTAAAAACTTATCAATAAAATGTATGTACTTATCTACTCACCTCAAGATGTCTTTTCTCCAATTCTCAATTCCTAATGAATTTATTTCCTTAAAAGAGTAAAAAATCCTTGTAATACCAGTTCTGTTTTTTCCTGAACAACCACATACCAATAAGCATCCATTGGTAATAATCGACCATTATACATTCCATCCCATCCCTTATCACTTCCTTTGTATTCTGCAAGCGTTTTTCCAAATCGATCATAAATGATCACTGTAGAATTCGGATATTTATGTATATTCTTGATCTCCCAATAATCATTAACCCCATCCCCGTTAGGTGAAAAGAAGTTTGGAGCTGAAATTAACTGGTGTGGCACATTTACCAGTTGCTTATTCTCACAACCATTATCATCTCTCACAATTAACTGATAATCACCTCCAAATAAATCTTCAAAATGATTTTCATCACTAAAATTGGTAAAATCAATATCCGGACCAACAATTGCATATTTAAACGGCGCTTGCCCTTCTCCGGCAATCACTTTTGCTTCTCCCGGAATCGTTGTCACAGTAGTAAATTTAGGTTGTGCATAAACTTCTAATTCCACTGAAGATGTATAAGTATAACAACCATCATTAACGATTGAAACATAAGTTCCAGGATCTGTCACTTCTATCATCTGATTATTAGAAATAACCACACCATCCTTTTCCCATCGATAACTTTGATAATCAGAATTTGCTTCTAAAACAGTTTTCATTTCAGGGCAAATACCCTGATCCTGATTCAACTCATAAGTACCTTCCGGTAAAGCCTCTATCTCTATTTGAGAAGCTAAAGCATAACAGCCATCATACACCTCTGACTTATAAATACCAGGCTCACGCACTTTAACATAACGATTAGTTGAAACCTCTGTACCATTCATCAACCATCGGTAAGTCTCGTACTCAACTCCTCCTTCTGCTGCATCAAGCATTAAATCTTCATTTGGACAGAAAGGATCCTGCTCACTTAATTGATAAACCGGAATTTCCGATTCTGATATATCGACATCCGCACTATATTCATAACATCCATCATTTACTACAGATGTATAGGTACCTGCTGCATCAACCATAATACTTGCAGTTGTTCCTACAGATACGCCATTTAATAGCCAACTATAATTTACAAAACCTGGTTCTGCTTGTAATTCAATTGGCTTATAAGGACAAACGCGTTGATCAAGATCGAGCATATAGGATAATTGAGGCTGAGCTTCTAATGTTACATCATTCGATCTCCACTCACAATTATTGTTATCAATGACTGATACAAATATTAAAGTACCAAGCGAATTTGTGGTTAATACCTCATCAGCACTCCCATCATCTTCACTCCAATTGTAACTATTGATGATTCGATTATCTGATAGCTCAACCGATAAATCCACTGGTAAGGTTGGGCAAATTTCTAAGGTTTGATTGCCATCGTTAATTTCGGGATTGGGAGAAGCGTAATGAGAAATTTCTAAAGTTCCAATTTCCCCACAAGCATTAACTCCATCCGGAATTTGTTCTATAAAAGAATACAATCCTTCAGCATTTACACTTAAATCAGATACCGGTGTGATACTTGGGGCATTACCAACATACCATTCATAATTTTTTCCGCTTGGGGAACTTAATAGGAAATTTCCATCCGGGCATATTTCCTCTTGAACTAATGGAATCACAGGTATTGAACCTACTTCAAGTTCAATATCAACCACATCTTCGCAACCATATTCATCACTCACAACATATTGCAAATTATAGGCAGGATTGGCAACTGTGGCTATTTTAACATTGGGCTCCTGAACATCCGTATCTTCCAAAATATTGCTTGGATCAACCCATGTATGCGTTAAGGTTGATCCATCACCGGGTAAAACACCGGAGTTTTCAATTTGAAAAACGTTTCCCTCACACGTAAATAAATTACCCAAACCGTTAATCTGAGGATTGGTATGAACAGCGATATCAACAGCATTTGATGTTGTTTTGCAGCCATTTCCATCTGTAACCGTTACTGCAAGTGCCGTTTTGGAAGATGAGATGGCATAAAGCTGTTCATCAAAAGGTGAATCATTCCAATCATAACCCGCATAAGAACCCGCATCTAAATTTACCATTTCACCATCACACAAATCAATGCTAGCTTTCCCTCCATTCAACACCGGGGTAGCGACAGCATAATGCTGAATCTCGATCGTTCCTGTTTCACCACAGGAATTAGTGCCTGCCGGAACCTGCTCCACAAAAGAATAAACCCCTTCTGCATTCACATTGAGAACTGATAAAAGCGAAGTCCCATTAAACCAATTATAAGTTTTACCGGAAGGTGTTGTTAATGAATATGTGCCTTCCGGACAAATTTCGGCTTGAACCAAAGGAATAATTGTTGAAGCCCCTACTTCTAAGGCGATATCAAGGGCATCACTACATCCATTTTCGTCACTTACTGTATAACGAAGACCGTAAGAAGGATTGGCAACTGTGGCAGCCTTAACTATTGGCTCTTGTACATTTACATCTTCTAAAATAGAATTTAAATCTTGCCATAAATGCGTTAAGGTTGATCCATCACCGGGTAAAACACCTGAGTTTTCAATTTGGAAAACATTCCCCTCACACGTAAATAAATTACCCAAACCGTTAATCTGAGGTTTGGTATGAACAGCGATATCAACAGCATTTGATGTTGTTTTACAGCCGTTTCCATCTGTTACAGTAACTGCAAGTGCCGTTTTGGAAGATGAGATGGTATAAAGCTGTTCATCAAAAGGTGAATCATTCCAATCATAACCCGCATAAGAACCCGCATCTAAATCTACCATTTCACCATCACACAAATCAATGCTAGCTTTCCCTCCATTCAACACCGGAGTAGTGACAGCATAATGCTGAATCTCGATAGATCCTGTTTCACCACAGGAATTAGTGCCTGCCGGAACTTGTTCCACAAAAGAATAAACCCCTTCTGCATTCACATTGAGATTTGTTAATGGCGAAGTGCCATTAAACCAATTATAAGTTTTACCGGAAGGTGTAGTTAATGAATATGTGCCTTCCGGACAAATTTCGGCTTGAACCAAAGGAATAATTGTTGAAGCCCCTACTTCTAAGGCGATATCAAGGGCATCGCTACATCCATTTTCGTCACTTACTGTATAACGAAGACCGTAAGAAGGATTGGCAACAGTGGCAGCCTTAACTATTGGTTCTTGTACATTTACATCTTCTAAAATAGAATTTAAATCTTGCCATAAATGCGTTAAGGTTGATCCGTCTCCTGCCACCACTCCACTATTTTTAATTTGATAAGATGGCCCTTCACAAGTAAATTGCTTATTTAATCCTGTGATTTGAGGATTGGCATTTACGATGACATCAATTGAATTTGAACTTGATTTACAGCCATTGGCATCAGTAATCGTTACTGAAAGTGCGCTTTTATCGGTGGTAATCCTGTATTGGCGTTGATCGTATGATGAATCACTCCAATCGTAATTAGAATAAGCTCCTGCATCGATATCAACATAATCCCCTTCACAAAACTCTACCTCCGGCTTTCCTCCATTAATTACTGGAGCCGTAACTAAATAATGCTTAATCTCTAAGGTACCTGTTTCGGCACACACTAATGCAGTTGGCGAAACAACTTCGTTATAGGTAAATACACCTTCATCACTAACTGTGAGATCAGAGCCACTCAATACGTTGCCCGATTTATCTTCCCAAATATAAGATTTGGAAGGATTTGCTGCTAAAGTAAAGCTAGTCCCGGGACAAATTTCTCGTACCATTGGAGTAGTAATGGGTAATGATTTAACAGAAAAATCAATGGTTTCACTAGCGGAACACTTATTTTCATCAGTAACTGTATAGGTTAATGGGTACACTTTTACTCCTGCATTGCCTATAACTACCGGATTTTGTACATCAGTGGCTTTTAAAATACCAGATAAATCTTTCCAGGTATGAGTCAATATATTTCCGGTACCTTTGGTGACTGAATTATTATCTATGGTATATTCCAACCCTTCACACACTTCCTGGTCAGAAAGAATGACACTTGGATTTTCATTTACAACAACTTGAACATTATCCTCACACACTTCCTGAAAACTGATGTTATCTAAAGCAAAATCGTTACCATTATAACTATTGTTAGTATTCTTGAGGGTAATTTCTATAGTTCCACTCATTGAACCAGAAGGCCAAACGGTATGATACCTAAACCATTCAGGATTCGTATTATCAATAATGGTATTGGTTAATGAACCATCTATTATATCCAGTTGGGTAGTTCCGATGGTAAACTGCAACTTATAGGGAAAAGAATGCAAGGAATGAATATTACATACCCAAGCCGAAAAAACATAATCTTTATTGGGCTCAACATCTATGGTGGTTTTATAAACAATTAATGAGGTATTACTTGATCCATCAAAAACCAACATATTTCCTGAAGGTGGATTAGTTTCATAAGGATCATAAGGATTGCCGGGTTCTAAAAACCAGGCATTATTAAAAGCTTTGGCAGAATGACCAATGCCAAATTCAGAATTATAGGGATTGAGATCCCCAGGTGTAGTTCTTAGGTTATAATCACTCAAAGCATCGATTTCAGCATTAGTCATTGCTTGATCAAAATCTCCATTTTTAACCAAATTTAATCCGACTGTAGAACGCACAGTATAAATGGATGTAGCTGAAGGTGAAACAACTGGTTGAACAGCCGGAATACTTACTCCGGGAGCAATTTCTTGTTTTAATACTTTATCACTCGCATCCCGCCATTCAAACAAATCCCCGGAAGATGTTGTAGCTGTTAACGAAACGCTCTTTCCCTCACAAATTGGATCAACAGGAGTTGCTTTTAAATCACATACAGGTGAAGGTGCTTTTGATAATTTATTAGACGGTTTAGTTGCCAAAACAGGTTGGCTTGTCACCCCCAAAGAGACAACAATGAGTGCGTGAGAAATTTTCATAAAATAGGTTGGTTTGGTTATGCAAAGTTCTTAACTAGATACTTCTAGTTAGCAGACATTTAAATTGATTACAACCCTATATGAATAAACACCCGGATTATCTTTAGTAATCAAATATTATTACTCAACTCCAATAGTTTAAATTAATTTGATCCATTGTTCATTAGTAAAATAAAACACAAATACGTATCTTCAATGGTCATAGAAAAATCAATGCACACTAAAGATGACTGAAGCCATAAAAATTGATGTTGCAACAAGAGAAGATTTATCAGAAATTCTAAAGCTGCAAAAAACATGTTACAAAGAAGTTGGAGAACGTTATAATACTACTGACATCCCACCTCTGGCTCAAAGCTATGAATCAATCCTTCAAGATTATGCAAAAAATCTTTTCCTTAAATTGAAGATTAATGATTCCATCATAGGAAGTGTAAGAGCTTTTGAAAAAAACAACATCTGCTATATAGGCCGATTGATTGTTCATCCCGAATACCAAAACAAAGGATATGGCAAACAACTTTTGAAGACCATTGAGCAACCATTCAATTCGTGTTCTGTGTACGAATTATTTACCGGACATAAGGATGAAAAAAACTTGGGACTGTATCAGCACATGGGCTATAGCAGGATTAAAACGGAAACGATTACAGAAAATCAATCATTAATCTATTTGCAAAAAAGAAACTAAAGAAAATGAGAACGGCTATTATCTATATTTCCAAGCACGGCACAACCGAAAAACTGGCACATACAATTGCAGCACATTTAACAAATACCGAAGTAGACTTAATCAACCTAAAACATCATCAGCTAAAATCAATTGATAAGTATGACCAAATTATATTGGGATGCTCAATTCATATGGGAGTCACACACAAAAAAACCACTAACTTTTGTAAAAAACATTTAAACATTCTATTAACTAAGCAACTCGGAATATTTGTGTGTTGTATGGAAAAATCAAAAATTGCTCAAGACCAAATCGCAAAATCATTGCCGGAAAAAATACTAAAACACGCCAAGTTCATAGTCCTTCCAGGTTATGAGTTTTTAGTGGATAAAATGAACTTCTTCGAAAAAATATTAGTTAAAAAAACGATTGGTGCTACTGATAACATTTCTAAAATAAATAAGGCAGAAATAGATTTCATAGTTCAAAATATGCAAGAATAACTATTCGCGCACTCGCCCTAATAATTGTTGAACGGATGAACGCACAAAATCCCTGCTATAAAAATCCGGGTCAACCACATTCCCATTCCACACCACAATATCCAGATCAATGGTTCGAGGGCCATATTTAGGTGCACTCCGATCTCTACCCAAACGATTTTCAATGTCTTTCAAAATCATTTTTACTTTTTCGTTGGTAAAACCGGTTTTTAATAAAACCGCTCCATTTATAAAGTCAGCTTGATTTGTAATTCCTATTGGCTTGGTTCTTACCAAATCAGAAACTTTAATAACATCGAAAACGTCTATTAGGTTATCCAATGCCAATTCTATATTATTATCAGGATCGATATTTGATCCTAATCCAACGATTACTTCATTATTACTTAACATCATCTCTTAGAGCACTTAAGGTTACTGATACACTTTCGGCATACCTCAAAGCATGGGGTTTATCAATTTCAACTTCTGCACTTTGAACCCGGGAATTTTCCATCAACAATTCTAAGACCATCCTTGCCAATGCCTCAATCAGGTTAAAACGACTCTTTTCTACTTGATCTATGATAGTTTTTGTGATAGTACGATAATCTAATGCATCCTCAGGTTGATCACTTTTCTCCTCAAGGGAAGAATCGTAAACAATTTCAACATTCAACAACACATCTTGTTTCTTACCAACTTCATGCTGATTAAAACCAACATAGCTCCTTATTAGTAAGTTTTTGATCTTTATTTTTCCCATGCTAAGCAATACATTTACAAATATAATTTACTTTTGAATTAAATGCTGACCTGAATCACAAAACATGATCTGCCCAGTAACAGATTTATTGTTGATCAAATAGAGTACTGCGCTAGAAATCGATTCAAGTGAGACTTGACTTTTAAGTGGTGTATTATTAACTACTTGATTAAAATATTCACTTTCAGAATTCTCAGGTGGAAGAACCGGACCGGGAGCAATTCCATTCACTCTGAAATTTGGCGCCCATTCTACAGCACTCATTTTAATAAAATCTGTTAGACTCTTTTTTGATGCTAAATAAGCTGCGTGAGATGTATCATTGCCTACTACTTGAGCATCAACAATAGCAATTACTTCTCCCCGATCAGTTAGTTTCACAAACTCTTGAGAAATAAAAAAAGGAGAAAAAAAATGAATCCCCATCATCTTTTCCATCATTTCAATAGATGTTTCTCGCATCTTACCGGAAAGATATTCGCTAGCGTTATGAATAATAAGATTGGGCACTGGAAATTTCTTAACCAAATTTCTAAAATACGCTCCAGATAATTTCCAATTACTCAAATCAAACCCAGATGTATAGAAATGTTGCTGCGGAAAGGATATTTCTAAATCACGAGCCAAAATTCGTGCTTTTAAATCGCTCGTATTATAATGTAGGATTAAACTATAGCCATTTTTTGCTAACACTTCTGCTAAATGTTTACCTATCCTTTTCGTACTTCCGGTGATAAATGCTAATTTGTTCATACACCCTTAAGTTATTTCAATACACTCTTAAATGTCAACCATTACACATCATGCAAATTACTTAGCATAACGTTAAAAAAACATCAACACAGAGATTATGTGAAACAGAGCATTATGCTTTTACTTCATAAATACTGTGCTTTTGTGCCTTGGTTAAAAATTATGCGTGAAAACGCAGATACATTAATACAAACCATATGATTAATAAAACATATTCCAATTAATCACATTAAGCTCACTTAAGTCTCTCAACAGTTTATGAAGTTACTAATATTAAACAAGTTTAAAGAAATAAGCCGGTATAAGGTTTCCCCTACACCGGCACATTTTCACAAAACCTCATCAAATATTATTTGCCTTCAAGCATTCCTTGAAGCTTTTTCCGAGTAAAGAAGATTCGACTTTTCACCGTTCCTATCGGTAAATCTAATTCTTCTGCAATTTCCTTATACTTAAACCCTTGGGTATGCATTTTAAAAGGAATTCTAAAATCATCATCCAACATTTCAACCTTTTGGTTCATCTCCTTGACTGCAAAAACATTCTCAGGAGTTTCTGATGAATAATTACTTTTATAAGCTGCTCTTATGGCATCTTCGGTGCTATCAAAGGTGCTTCTTGTTTTTTGTACTCTTCTATAGTTGTTAATAAAGGTATTTTTCATGATGGTAAAAATCCATGCTTTAAAATTGGTATTATTAACAAATTGCTCCCTATATGTAAGTGCTTTTAAGGTTGTTTCCTGTAATAAATCACGAGCATCCTCATCATTTGCAGTCAAACTTAATGCAAAATATAACAGCTTATCTTGTAAAGACATCAAATGTGTATTGAATTGTGCTGTAGACATAACTGATAGTTTTTATTGTGTTTTTAAATGCTTTGTTGAACAAATATATACCTTTAATAAACAACTTGCAATATTTTGAGATCTTTTTATCTTTTATTAACGGGGAGCATTCTAAATAATAACAAAATCAACAATCAAGTTTACAATAACTTAAAAATCTAAAAATAGTTCATTCTAAATAACAGACTACAAAGTCTTATATAAACAAAAAGCCGCTCTACAAAGCGACTTTCAGTTATATAAGTGTAAATAATGAATCCTGAAATTATAACATACTTCCTATTCCAAAAGCAATCGCAGCTAAAAACATTAATACGATTAAGCCAAAGTACACAATAATGATAATCCCATTAATCATAAAGAATTGCTTCAAGTTCAAAATCGATTTTTCAAGAACCATTTCATCTTTATTTTCGACTGCCTCTTTGGCCTTATTTCCAAATTGGAATAAAAAATAAGATAAAACAAAATATACGCCCCCTATTACTAAATATGTTATGGTTAATAATAAACTAGGAGCCAATCCAATCATCGAACCTGTGGCAGAATCAAGCGCCGACATAATAGTTCCCATTGAAAAAGCCATTAAGGCAATAAAACCGCTTCCAATAAAACCAATTATTCCTAAAAAGCGCGACCATTTGGATGCAATTCGGAGTAAATTTTGTGAATTGAGATTAAGTTTTAAACTTATCTCTTCTTGAATGTCGATAGAATTTTCCATTGTATTTCTTTAATTTTAGGTTATACCCAAATATAACTATTCTAAATGAAAAAATTCGAGAAAGAAAGAAGTCCTTTATTTCTAAAGGACTTTATATTCAAATTATTCAACTTCTTCTCTATTTTCAAACTCTGACAGGGGTTTTAAATGAGCTGGAATCTCGTCGGTATCTTCTCCAAAATATGAAAAGAAATCCAATATCGGACTTTCGGTGATAGCATTTACGTCAAAATCGAGAGTCATGCCGTTCATACCCTGATAAATTTTATCATAAGCATCTTTAATATCAGATGCCATCACCAATATTTGATTAGAAACTTTCTTTTCTTTACCCGACTTCTCATCAATGGATAAAAATGAAATTTTTGATTTAAACCATCTATCACCATCTTCATTATCAAAAATTTCAGTATAATTAGCTTTTCTGATATTTGTAACTGCAAATTCGCCACTAATCATTTTTTCCATTTCCTGGTATATTCTGGACTCAGCTTCGGTAAAAGAAACGGCATCTATCAAATAAGTTTCATTTACTTTTTTCTGTTGCCCTGAAGCCTCATCTACTTTCTCGTATTTAACTTTACATTCAAATAAATTCTGCATTGTCTATCTTTTAAATGAAATACAAAGATAATTAAGAATACTACAATAGGTTTTCTTGAAATAAATTATCTCCAAAATCATCACAATTTATTAATATCCAATGCACTACACTTTGCGGCTTATTTTATTTTAAAAAAAATGAATAATTGCGTACGTCCACCATGCAAGTAATTTGTCATACCTGTAGAAACAATAAAAAATACTACTATGAATTTAAAGGCGATTCGAAGAAACTTGTACAAAGTATTAAGAAAAACTGGGGTGCCTAAGGATAGAATTAGTGAAAACGCATCTCTAAAAGATGAACTGTTTGTTGATGAATTAGACATGAACTGTTTTCTTTTTTATTTAGAAAACAAATTCAATTTGAATATAAAAAACGATGAAATTCCACAATTCACATCCGTAAAGTCAACAATAGATTATTTACAGGTTCATTGTGCATAGCATTTAAATAACCAATTATTAGGCTGATTCTAAAGAGAAAAGAATACTCAACGACTTTACTCTTTAGAATCTGCTTTTTTAAATCGAAAAGCATCTTCTATCGTTTGATTGGGCTTAATAATATTGTATTCGTCCCAAAAATCAACATCAGAGGCATTGATTTCGTCGGATAAAATGTAAGCTTCCTTAAAGGTTTCAGAATATTTATATTTTGAGCCCGACATAGGTTTCATTTCCGTAATTAATAATTCAGACTGGGCATTATAAAGTGTATTTACATTCTCGGTTCTGTTGATAACACGCATTTTCAAATTACCTTTTACTTTACTTAGCATCCACACATCACCTTGCTGCCTATAATCAACCGTAAAATAAATGGTAACAGGTACTGTTTTTATTTTACCCTTCTCTTTCATCACAAAGGCAGATTTACTACGACGCAAAGATGGTTTAGTTAAACCATAATAAGTTTTAACAACGGCATAACTCTCGGAATGTATAAACAACTCCCCGGTGTAATAAATTTCGTCGACATCATTTTGTGGATAAAATTTGATCCGGTGCACCACATCCCCATTTAAAATAGTTTTTCCAAAATATTCGTATTTATATTTATTAAAATCATCAACAAACGATATTTGGTGATCAAACACAGGAAAAAAATCACGATTTCGAACAGGATCGATCCGCGAAAATAAAAATGGACCACCTTGAACTTTAAACTCTATCCCACCCTTATTTCCAAAATCTTTTTTGCGACCTTTAATGAATTTAACACGCTCTTTGATGTATTCGTTCTGATATTCTCCTTTCTGAATACTAATCAAAGCTTCGGTGACATTTAAATATTCCTTATCTCGAGAAACAGTTTCTCTAAAAAAACCGATCAATTCCTTCCGCTCATTTGGATAATTTTTTTTAAGGTTCTCAACTGTCTTTCTTAAAATACTTCTAACATCTTCGTTACTTACTTTTACTTCTGAAATAGGAATGCTGGATTCAGATAAAGCAATTGTTAAAGTCGTATCTACACCCGGCATAGCAATTACCTGATGATCAAATCCTAAGCGTGAAAATATCAAATACTTACCTTCTAAATTCCGCGCGTATTTAAACACAAACTCTCCATCTTCGTTACTAACAGTACCTATAGATTTACCATCTACTGCAATATTTACCAAGTCTAATGCTTCCATAGACCTTGTATTAAATATGGTTCCATTAATTGTTACGTAAGATTTATCAATCCCTTTTTTTTCATGAATAATCACCTGCCCATCTAAAACTGAAATCTCAACAGGATACTTCTCAAGAATTTTCTCAAGTGCAGCTTTTGCCGTAAAATTGGTGACTTTTATGGAAATGTATTTATCAACAGGAAAAGCACTGGCATCATAAGAAACGCTAATTCCTGCTTTTACTTCCAATGAATCAATAAAGTCTCCAATGGTAATATGCTCGTAATCAAGAGTATATTCTTGACCAGCTATTTCATTAGAAGTACTAAATATGAATAGAGTTATTAAAATAAGAGCGAAAAAAAATTTCATTCTTTATTCCGGCTACGTTTTATCGAATCAATATCTTATCTACCGAATAAATATAATGAAATATAACTAACATAATATGATCGTAACCGTTTCTTAAAGTAAAAAAGGCCTTTTGAGGCCTTTTGTCACAATTTCATGCTCTGAATTGATTTATTTTTTTATCAAAACTTGAGTTTTATCAGCATTCAAAGTGAAGTTATAATTAAAAGTTAAACACACTGATTTTAAGATATGCTCCAGTGAATGATTATTAAAAGAGGCAGTTAATACTTTTTCATCTAAATGGACACTGCTATCAATATCAATTCCTACATGATAAACATCTTCCAAAACTTTAAAGACCTCATCTAAAGAAGATTTATTAAACTCAAGTTGACGTGTAGCCCATGAATTATAATTTAAGTTTTTGTTTTTAGCAAATTCTAATTTTCCGGTTTGAGGATTAAACACAGCCATTTCTCCTACGGTTAATTCGACTGTATCTCTGGATTCAATCGCAGTCACCAAAACCTTTCCAATTTCAACAATAACAATTGAATTTTTAGCTCTTTTATAGGTATTTACATTAAACGAAGTTCCTAAAACTTTGATTTCGATATCTCCTGCTTCAATAACAAAAGGTTTATTTTCGTCTCGGGCGACTTTAAAGAAGGCTTCCCCCTTTAATTGAATTCTTCGTTCATTTTCATCAAATGCTTGTGGATATTTTAATTCACTTCCAATGTTTAAATCAACCTTGGTTCCATCAATTAATTCAACATTTGCAATACCATTATTGGCAACCAAAGTTTCTGTCCCGTAGAATCCTAAATAATGAAGGGTTAGATAACTCCCCAATAAAAGAACCAGAGTAGCCGCAATGGAAATAAAGGTACGTTTTTTACGCCACCTTGATCTACGACTAATGTCTTCTTTTACAGCAATCCATGCGGCGTCAGTATTGATTTCTTTGAGCTCATCAGCATATTCTACAGCATCCCATATATCATTTATTTCTTTCATAATATTTTCTGCTTCTGGAGCATCTTTTAACTCATTTTGCATTTGTAGTAGTTCCTCCGGGGATAATTCTCCAGCTACTCCTTTTGCAATAGAGTCCCAATTTATATTTGTATAATCTTCCATTTTCTTTAGCTAAACAATCATATTATATCTCGATGCCTATAAAAACATTCCTAACAATTGCTTTTTTAATGGCTGTAAATTTTCTCGTAAATACTTTAAAGCATGGCCCATTTGTACTTCTACGGTTTTGGGAGAAATACTCAGCTTTTCGGCAATTTCTTTGTATTTCAAACCATCCATCCTACTCATTTTAAAAATCTTTTGCCGTTGTTCAGGTAATTGGTCAATAACCTGATTAATTCGATTCAGGTAAAATGTTTCTTCGTATTTTGGCCACTCCATTTCAGAAGTTGTAGTTGTAGTAACTTTTTCATATTCTCGGACAACCCCCTGATGTTTTAGCTCGTTATGACAACGATTCCTTACCGCCACAACCAAAAAACCTTTTAAAGAATTTATTTCTTGTTTATTTCGTTTTTCCCAAAATTGCACAAATACGCTTTGCACAATGTTTTCAGCCATATCCTTATCTGAAACATAACGTTTTGCAAACATTACTAAATGAGCATAATATCTTCTAAAAATCACTTCAAAAGATTTTTCATCTCCCTTTTGAATTTGCATTAATAGATTAGGCTCATCACCATTTTGTGTAAACGGATTACTCATACTAAACTATCTATCTTTTAATTAGCTGCTACAATGTAAGGACAACCCAAAAACCAATCACCCCTAAATCAAAACTATTTATTTTTTAATTTTTAATACCGTAACTAAAGCTGCGTGATCGGAAGGAAAACCCAGCTGATGATCTTCAACCAAATAACTATCTACAGCTTCTAAATAATCATTGGTGTAAAAAATAAAATTAGTTCTATTCTTAACTGTATTTTCAATAATAGGTGACCAAGTATATCCTGGGTGATCCCTTTCATCAGGAAAAATATGGCGATAGCTATCGACAAAACCGGCTTCAAATATCTGTTGTGTAGATGGATATTCAATAGCTAAACCATAATTATTTTCGCGATTACGTTCTGTCCAATCCAAATGAGAGCCACAATTTAAATCTCCGGCAAGGATAATTGCTTGATGATTCTTTTTTAATAAAACTTGGTTTAATTCACTTAAGATAAACTTGGTTTCTAACCCTCGTGATTGAGTTTCACCAGCCAAAATGGAATCCACTACAGCATCTCCTCGCCTTATGTAAGGATTAAAATTGGGTTGATCACTTAAATAAATTGGACATGCCATCACATCCATATCGTCTGATAAACGAACATCAACACATCCCAAATGCTCAGATCGATAGAAGTCATAGCTTTTGACGATTGGATAGCGACTTAATACGGATAAATTTTCTCCCCGCCGGTAAAAACAATAATCTAAACCATCTGCAATAAATTCGCCGGCACCATTGGTCTCTTGTAAAAACAAAATATCAGGATTAACTTCTTTTACGATATCAACTATCCTTTTTAATCCAACATATTTACCTACAGTGCGACCTCCATGATGGATATTCCAAGTCATCAATTTCAAGAAATCATTGGAATGTGATTTAGAATTATTTTCAGGATTCCGCTTCATTGAACACAAAGTTTGCACTTGTTCATGAGTTAAAACTCTTGACCAGATGCCCAAATCATCAATTAATCCATTAAATAATTCTTCATTATCCACGGGCTTAACAATAGATGTACCCAGACTCAAATAGGCATGATCCAGATCTACTTGCATATTATTTAACCCATAGATAGCAACGTTCTTTCCATTATAATAAAACCTGATTTCTTTATGAATTCGATCTAAACTAAATGCCAAGTGGGTCCATTCATCAGCTTCGATACTTTGTAGTTGAACAGTAGGTCGGTATTCAATTGTATGAATTGAATCGGCAAGTTTCCATTGCCAACTACCTTCAGGCGTGGTTTTTATTTCCCACCCGACGTGCTTATTTGTATTCATTTTTTGATGTGATAAAACAGTATATGAATTCACGTCGCCCGCTTCTTTTTTTAACCAAAATGCGACAGTGAATCCATCGTAATCATTAAACGAAAAATCAGTAGGAAACTCAAATTGCAGAGGTTTTCGATAAAAGGCCTGCGATGACAAATCCAAAACTGTATCCTTCTCTACAGTCCCATAACTAACTACCTTACTACCGGTTAGGGATAATTTCATCATACCATGATTATCCAAATTCTCATTAAAATCAAACCACACCAAGGGTTTACCCGGATAGTCATATTCCTTTTGAAGACAAGCTGTAAAAGTAATCAGCACAAACAAGCATTTTAATACCCCTCTCATTTACAATTCTTTTCTCTACGATTTTTTATACGAAGCCACATCTACTTCTTTATTATCTGCTAATACCTTCAATATTTTATTAAGCTCAATTCCCATTTTTATAAAACTCTCCGAAAACTCAGGATTACTATTTTTAAAATCACCTTCGGTTTTAATAGCTATTTCATAAAGATCAGGTGCTGAGATTGTTCCACTAATCCCTTTAAATGAATGCAACAATCTTTCAGCTTTTTCAACATCCTCTTCTTTGGTCTTTTTAAAGTCTTCGATAAATGTTAAGTGGTCTACATAAAACCGTTGCAATAAGCGCCTGAAAAAATCCCATCGATTGGCAAAACGCCTCACTCCTTCTTCCACATTAATTCCCTCTATAACTGGCAATACCTCTACTACATCTTCGTTCACTTCCAACACATTATCAGAAGCTAAAACAGGTTTTGCTTTGGACATTTGAACACCTCTCTTTTGCTCTACCCAATACAGAATTGATTTATATAATTGCTCTGGATCAATTGGTTTCGCAACCATATCGACCATTCCACATTCGAGGTATTTTTCCTTTATCCCCCCAATTGCATCAGCTGTCATGGCAATAATAAACTCATCTTCATGTTCAGTATTTGCCAAAATATTCCGAGTAGCTTCAATACCATCCATAACTGGCATCTGAATATCCATAAGAATCAGATCAAAATAGCCACGACCTCTATCTTTAACAATCTCTACGGCCTCAGCACCATGATCAGCCACTTCAACAGATAAACCTGCTAATTCCAATAGCTCTATTCCAATTTGCTTATTGGTATCATTATCTTCAACTAAAAGAACGATAACATCTTGCATTTCTTTTAATTCTTCTAAATAAATACCGGGTTCTTTTCTTCGCCAAGACATTTGAGATTTTTCTTTCCCTAATGCCTCCATACATGCATTAAATAAACTGCTATAATTAACGGGCTTTTCCAGAGCAAATACTTTTTCATTTTTTAGTAAGCCCCGCAGTTCGTTACTTTGAGTAAATGCAGAAACCATTATAACCAATGGAACTTCCTGATGAATGAGCTTAAAAATTTCGCTTGAAGCCTTGGCTTCATGGTAACCTTGAGTTTGCCAATCAACAATGACTAAATCAAATTTACGCTCTTTTTTACTGGCAATCAAATCATTAACAGCAGCCTCACATTTTTGAGTTAAAGCAACTTTAAATTTTAAGGCTTCCAACATATCTTTCAACACATAGGAAGTTGAAGAATGATTATCAAGCAATAAAACTTTATTTCCATTAATATCTTGTGGAGGAACAAGAACATCTCTTTTTTGAACTTTTTGTTTACCCATTTTTATGGTAAAATAAAAGGTACTTCCTTTCCCAGGTTCACTTTCGACCCAAATGCGACCACCCATCAATTCGGAAAGTTTTTTACAAATCGCTAAACCTAGACCTGTACCTCCATACTTGCGAGTAGTCGACACATCTGCTTGCGAGAAGGAATCAAATAAATGTTTTTGAATTTCTTCTTTTATTCCAATGCCGGTATCACTTACTTCAAATAGAATTTCAACTTCATCCTCGACCTCATCCATCATTAAAACATTGATTACAACCTCTCCCTCCTCTGTAAATTTAATGGCATTATTGGCCAGGTTAACCAGTATTTGAACTAAACGTAATGGATCTCCAATTAAGTTCAATGGGACGTCGGCATGTAAAGTATAGATGTAATCAATTCCTTTCTCATGAGCTTTATAGGCAACCATGCTACTCAAATCATCAAATACTTTTTCCAGATCGAATTCAATACGCTCAATGACTAATTTCCCGGCTTCAATTTTTGAGAAGTCCAATATGTCATTAATGATTCCGATTAAGGCTTTGGAGCTACCTTGTATTTTTCGAAGATACTCGCTTTGCTTAGTATCCCTTTCGTTTTCCATGGCCAAATGTGTCCAGCCAACGATGGCATTCATCGGGGTACGTATCTCATGACTCATTCTGGCAAGGAAATCACTTTTAGCTTGGGTGGCAGCCTCGGCTGTATTTAAAGCTTCTTTTAATAATTTCGCATCATTTTCCTTGGCAATTGCAATACCTAAAGTAACAGTATAGGCTCTAAAGATCGATTTATGCGATTCAATCCAAGGCATACCTTTATTGACATTGGCAAAACCAATAAAACCCCAAAATCTATCACGCGCAAAAACAGGAACCAACAATAAACTTTGAACCCCTAACAATTCAAACATGCGTTGTTCTTCTTGTAAAAAGTCATCTTTAAATCCTCCAACTTCTTTTTTATCAGCTAAAGTATGATACCATCTGGAACTTATTTCTTTATAAGAAATCCCTTGTAAATTATGGCGTTTCTGAGGTTCTATATTGTTTTTTTGCCATTCAAACAAATGAGAAAACTTAGGAAAATCATTTTCACGATCCGGACTTTCATTAATGAAGATAAATGAATGATCGACCATTGCACTCTGAGCTACCAATCGCAAAGATCGCTGGATAGATTCCTGTGCCACTTGAGAAACAATTAACTCTTTAACAGCCTCTGAAACACCTTCTAAAAATCGATCTCGCATCATTACTTCAGCCATTGCTTCTTTTTGGGCGGTAACGTCAATCATTACCCCCTGAAGCGAATAACCGGCTTCATCAGGATATGGTACGGCCATTCCCTTCTCATGCAACCAACGTAACTCACCATGCACATCTTCAATCCGATATTCTACTTCATAAGAATGGTTACGCGTAACTGCTTGTTTTATGGTGCTCAACACTCGTTCTCTATCACCTTCGTAGATCAAATTTGTAAATGACCGTACTCCATCCAGATAATGGTTCGACTCAAACCCTGTAACTTTCTCAAATCCACTACTTAAAAACTTCATCGTACGACTATCATCCATCTTGCAGTTATATACAATCCCGGGAACGTTAGTCACAATATTGCGATAATTCTCACGGCTTTTTTCTAGTTCTCGTAAAGCCTGCTTTAATTCGGTAACATCGGTTAAGGTCCCACAAACACCAATCACATTGCCATCGCTATTGCGTAATGGAAATTTATTAACTAAATAATATCCTATTCCTGTTTTTAAAGTAATCTCTTCTTCATATTGAACAGGCAATGCTGAATTAACAACCTGATCATCATATCCACCCCATTGCCCTATTGATTTATCGGGAAATAATTGCTCTCCGGTTTTTCCAATCACCTCTACTTCGGTTAACCCAACCTGTTTACACCAATTTTGATTGACAAGGGTATACTTCCTGTCTATATCTTTTACATAAATCAATGATTTACTGTTATTAATGATATTGTCTAATAAACGACGGTTATTTTCATTGGCCATTTCATTTACAAGGCGTCGTTGTTCATCAGAGGTTATGGAATGAATAAAGAAAATAAGAATTACAACACCGCCTAAAATGGCCATAATCACAAGAAACACAAGTACATTTAAAATTATATCATTCCAGGATGCCAATTGGGTTGCTTGAACTTCACTAATGATTTTGGAATTATTTAATAGTTCACTAGACAAACGATTTAAACTTTTACTCTCAAGAGCAAGACTATTATTAAGACGCATCATCCGAACGATACCTTGTTCATAATGCCGGATATTAGTTCGTATACCGGTTAGAGCATCTAATATTAGTCGGTCTTTAACATTTTTTTCAATCAGGTAAGTATGTGTTAAAATCTCATCAACCCAAAAATGAATGGTATCTACAGACTTAACCTCTAATAATCCTTTTTCGAGTAACGCTTGCTGAGCTCGTAATAAGTTTAAATTTTCACGAGCTTTGTAATAATGCAGGAGAATTTCTTTATACAATGCACTTTTGGGAGATATCCATTCTGCAATACGCGTGATCTGGGTTAATTCAGACTTTTCTATTTGTAAATACAGACTATCAATTTTAGCTTTTTCAATTACTCTAATGCCTCTATATTCCAAATAGGTTTTATACTCCTTATTAAAGTCTTTATTCTGACTAACCATCGTTTCAATAATGGATCTCGAATCGACATTTAGCTTCAGTGATAGTAAGTTTGCCAACTCTAAATCTACTGTTTTTGATAACGAATCGACCTTTTGAATTAAAGTTGTATCATTTGTAATAACCGCACTCTTCTCTGATATACGTAATTGATAAATAAGCTCATATAAATCGCCAACCGAATTTCTGTTTTCAATGTATTTTCCAAAGCGACTAAAACCATAAATGGTAATTATCGAAACAATTGATAATATTAGCAGCATTAAAAAGAAGCCAATAACCACTTTCTTTTTAACGGTATCTGTAATTTTATGTATGCCTAAAAACTTCATTTATCTTGCCATCTCTGATTACTTTTTTTAAAGATAGAGAAATTTAAGCTATTTGCTTTCAATAGCCGGCTGAGAAAGCAAGTGTTACTCAATTTTTAAATAAAATCTATCAAAGTATTTCAAAAACTTTATTTTTGGATAAAACTATAACACGATGATTTTTTCATTCAGATTTTCTATTCTTTGTACAATAGTTGTTTTTGCTTTAAATGTGAGTGCTCAAGTTAAAAAGGAGCATTTTGAAATGAGAGGCGTATGGGTAGCAACGGTAGCTAACATAGACTGGCCTTCAAAAGCCGGTCTCCCAACCCACCAACAAAAAAAAGAAGCACTTAATATCCTGGATGATATAAAATCGCTTGGGCTTAACACGGTATTTTTACAAGTTAGAGCTTCTTCGGATGCCATCTATCCATCTGACATTGAACCATGGAGCTCGTCTCTTACCGGCATTGCAGGACAAGCACCAGAGCCTTTTTATGACCCGCTTAAGTTTTGGATAGATGAAGCCCACCTAAGAGGATTGCAATTACATGCCTGGATTAATCCATACAGGGCTCAAATGAACTGCACTCAACCGCTACCTGAAAACCACCCGGCCAATCTTCATCCGGAATGGTTTATACAGTATGCAAACAAACTTTATTTCAACCCTGCTCTGGAGGCGTCAAAGGAACACATAATAAAAGTCACCCAAAATATAATACTTAACTATCAGGTTGATGGTATTCACATGGATGACTACTTTTACCCTTACCCCAAAGCAGGTGAAGACTTTAACGACAGCATTAACTATAACAATTACCTCTTAGGTAACGACAGCATTTCACGAGCCGACTGGAGGAGAGAAAATGTAAATAAAACCATTAGAGACATTTCGGATATGATCAAACAATCAAATCCGGAAATAGCCTTCGGAGTTAGTCCTTTTGGCGTTTGGAGAAACATTTCTGATGATCCACAAGGTTCAAATTCCCAGGCAGGTGTTACGAATTACGACCATCTATATGCTGATGTTACAAAATGGATGAAAGAAGGCTGGATAGATTATGCAATCCCACAACTTTATTGGCATACAGAACATCCTACTGTTGATTTTAATACCTTGGCCAATTGGTGGAATGATAATAGTTATGGCATACCTATTTATATTGGTCATGCGCTTTATAAAATAGGATCTGAGAAAGCGCAGTGGCAAAACAAGACTGAATTACCACTACAAATTACATCTTCCAGAAAACTTAATAATGTAAAGGGAAACGTTTTTTACAGTTACAAACATTTTAAACGGGACTTGTATCAACTACAGGACACTTTAAAACAAAGCCTATACAAAGAACCCAAACTTGCACCATATCATTACCATGAATCCGGAAAAAATACGAATACCATCTACCATGTAAAAGCTAATCGGAGAAAAGCTAAATGGGAAAACAGGTCGAGCAAAGAAAATAATATCTTCATCATTTATTTAAAAAACACGATTTCGAATCAAACAATTCTTTACAAAACAACCGGAATGAATAAAATAAAACTGAATAAAATATCAAAAAAAAGAAGAGAAAAATATGCTCTTCAAGTTTCCTCCATTGATAAATATGGAAGAGAAAGCGAACTTAGCACTCCGATAATTTTTAAACTATAAAATAAACACAAATCATGAAAAAAGTAATTGTTATATTCTTTGCAATCATTGGATTAATTGCAGCAGGCTTATTAATATGGCTAGCCACTCTGGATGGCAAAATTGAAGTAGAAAAAACCATAACCGTTAATTCTCCGGTTGAATCAGCTTATAAAACTGTGGCAGACTTTAATAGCTGGCCTCAATGGTCACCGTGGTTATGCATGGAACCGAATGCTAAAATATCGGTTAGCAACGAAGGCACAAAACAAGGAGATATCTATACATGGAATGGCGAATTAGTGGGTGCCGGTGAAATAGAACACACAAGCCTTGAAATGAATAAAAGCATAAATCAGGAAATCCGATTTTCTAAGCCTTTTGAGTCATCTTACAAGGTATTTTGGAACTTTGAGGCAAGTACTGATTCTACGACTAAAATTACCTGGGGCATGAATGGAGAAATGCCTTTCTTATTAAGATTTACAGCAAAATTTATGGAACCCATAATAGGGATGGATTATGACCGTGGTTTAAAAATGCTAAAAGAATTCATCGAAACCGGAAAAGTAAATTCTGAAATCGAAATTGTAGGCCTTACTGCATTTAACGGTTTTTCATACGTGGGAAAAACAGCAACATGCCCGATGAATGAAATAAGTACTTCGATGTCTGAAACCTTTAAATCACTGGAAGAGCTTTGTTCAAAAGACAGCTTAAGTTACAACAAAGCACTTACGGTTTACCACAACTTTGATTTCACGAGTACTGAATGTAATTACACCTCGGGAATGCCTGTTCCTGAAAACTACACCACTGGTGATGAAGGGTTTAACATTGGAAAGTTGGAAACCACAAAAGTCGTAAAAGTCATTTTAAAAGGAAATTATGAACATTTAGGAAATGCATGGTCCGCAGCTTACGCCTACATTAACCACAAAGGGCTAAAGCCAATAAAAGGAGCTGACTTATTTGAGCTTTACCTAACCAACCCCAATGAAGAGCCTGATCCTTCGAAATGGATAACTGAAGTATATATTCCAGTAGAATAAAAAAATAAAATCCGGATTAATTCCGGATTTTTTTATTCAACAAATCCAATCCCTAAACTGTTTAAAAATAAAAACAGTGGCAGAACGAAAATGCATAAAACTTGATGAAATTAAGGTTAAGACAAAGGAAGAACTAACTAACAACACCTTTTATATAACCTTTGAAAGAAATTTTAATTTTACTCCCGGACAAGTGATTGCTTTAGCTGTTAATCCCAATGACGAACCACGTCTTTACAGCATTGCATCAGGAATTCATGAAAACGAAATCGGTGTTTTATTTGATGTCCACAACGAAGGAGAATTAACGCCTCAATTGGCAAAATTAAACATTGGCGATACAGTTTTTATTTCAAAACCCTTTGGAAATTTTATTTGGGATGAAAAACCGAGTATTTGGATAGCAACCGGAACCGGCATTGCTCCCTTCATTAGCATGATAAAATCATACCAACCAAAGAATGTAACACTTCTTCATGGAGCCAGAAAACTGGATCAATTTTATTTTCAAGAGTTAATAGAGAGCCACTTGAAAGGGGCCTATCAACGTTTTTGCACAAGTGAATCCGGACCGGGAATAGTAGATGGAAGGCTAACAAATCATCTGAACGAGAAAAATAATTTACCGAAGGATTATAAATACTATCTTTGCGGCAACTCTCAAATGGTTATTGACGTAAGAGAAATACTCCTTGCCAAACAAATCCCTTTTGAACATATTATTGCAGAAATCTATTTTTAATGATTTAGCAATTGAGTCTTCAAAACAGGATAAAGAAGAATTAAAAAATAATCGCAACAGGAATTACAAAAGATGAAAGAAGCACTTTTTGGAAAAACGCTCAAAGAATTACAAGTCATAGTAAGTGATTTAAACTTACCAAAATTCACAGCTAAACAAATAGCAGATTGGCTTTATAAAAAACATGCTTCTACTATTGATGAGATGACCAACCTATCTAAAAATGCCAGAGTGGTTTTAAATGAAAAATTTGAAGTTGGTTTAGTCGCTCCGGAATCGTTTCAGGAATCAGTTGATGGCACAAAAAAATACCTTTACTCGACCATAGACAATGGTTATATTGAATCGGCCTACTTACCGGAAGAAACCAGAAACACCTTATGTATATCATCCCAAGTAGGATGTAAAATGGGCTGCCTGTTTTGCATGACTGCCCGGCAAGGGTTTCAAAGACAATTATCTTCAGGCGAAATCATTAATCAAATTGCCAGTTTACCGGAAAGAGATACATTAAACAACGTGGTATACATGGGTATGGGTGAACCGATGGATAATATAGATAATGTATTAAAAAGCCTGGAAATCTTAACTTCTGATTGGGGTTACGCATGGAGTCCGAGAAGAATTAACGTATCTACCATTGGAGTTATTCCGGCCATGCAACGTTTTATAGAAGAATCAGAAGCACATCTTGCTATTAGTCTTCACTCGCCGTTTAACGAGGAAAGAAATCAATTGATGCCTATCGAAAGCGTTTATCCGGTAGAGAAAGTTATTGAAGCTTTAAGAACTTATGACTTTGGCCGACAAAGACGAATTTCATTTGAGTACATCATGTTTGAAGGTATAAACGACCAAGCTCGTCATATAAAAGGTTTAACAACACTGCTAAACGGGCTAAAATGCAGAATGAACCTGATTTGCTTTCACCCTATACCAAACTCACCTCTAAAGGGTAGCAGTCGTAAAACAATGGAACATTTTAGAGATAAATTAAGCGCCAAAGGAATTACAACCACCATCAGAAAATCGAGAGGTGAAGATATTTTTGCAGCTTGTGGTTTACTTTCAACAAAAGAATTGGTTGCCAAAAACAAAGATACCGACTTTTAAACTCCATACGATTTTTTTCTTCCTTTGTAAAGAGTAAAGTTTTACTAAAAGAATTTTAATTTAATAGTATTCTTAATGTAAAACCAAACCGAATACGAAATGCTAAAAGTTATTTTAAATGGTGTTTTAGGAAAAGACGCCGAAGTGAAACAAGTAGGAAACAGAAATGCGATTAACTTAAATGTAGCGGTAAACCAAAGCCACAAAGACAAAGAAGGAAATAAAATTGAAAACACCCAATGGGTTAGTGCTGTATGGTGGAAAAACGAAAATCAAAGCACTAAAATATCTGAATACTTAAAAAAAGGAAAACGGGTATTAATTGAAGGCGTTCCTAGTGCAGAAGGCTTTCAAAACAAAGCTGGTGACATTGTTGCCAAGTTCAATGTAAAAATTAAAGACTTAGAAATTTTAAATTAGACTCATAAAAAAAGGCTGTCCATTCCGACAGCCTTTTATTTTTTATGGAATTATTACCACTATAAATCTTTGGTAATAACAGCAACTTCTTCTTTTAATTTGGCCAAATCAGTAGCAAAATCACTTTCCAGTTCTTCACTAATAGACTCGTAATACTCAACACCAGAATTAATATTTTTAACAAAAGCTACTATTTGCTTTTTAGCTTTAGCATCCTCAGCATCCAATTCCTCTACTCGTTCTTTTAAGATATCAACATACATCTTAAACTCCTTTAAGAACATGTGAGGACGATGTCCTTCATCCAATAAATTAGTACGACCATAAATATGATCTACCATTTCTTTTAGCGTAGACTTTTTTGAAAAATAAGCCAAGTTTGGCCCCGGACATACCGTTACTTTATCGGTATCTTTCACCGGAATACCTTTAGATTCTAACAAAGAAATACCTAAACCTACGCATAAACACTCAGGCTCAATGATCTTCATTAATTTCTTTTGATATGCTTCTTCAGACAATCCGGCTTGTTTTAACTCTTCAATCTTTAAAGTCTGATATTGCTTTGAAGCTGTACAAATTGGCTTCTCTGTGTATTCAGTATTATACTTCAAATATTGCTTAGTACAAGGTGAACCAGGTTTTCCTTCTTGAAATCTAGCCCATCTCAATTCACTCATCGAAGCCCATTTAACACTATTAAACGGCACTCCAAGAGGAGATAATCCACTGAAATACAAATCTTTTTCTTTGGCGTTTGCCAAAAGGTCAAGTGTTTGATTATCAATACTAATCACTTCAGGAACTAACATGAATGGAGTTCCCCATCCAACACTATCCATGTTGTATTTCTCCATTAAATAGTTATGTTCGTCAGAAGTACCAACACCACCTTGCGCAGTCACTAACAATTCAGGAGTTTGAGCAGGTTTATTTAACCCTTTGGTTTCAATGGCATTTTCGTATACACCAATACAAGTCTCAAGAAGCGTTGACCGATTTTGCTTGAACTCTTCTAAAATTGGTCCAAATAATAATCCATTCGTTGGGAAAGCATGTCCTCCACAGTTTACACCAGACTCAATACGGTATTCAGAAACCCATATACCCTTAGCAGCTAACATTTTACCTTGCACTAAAGCGGAGCGAAAATCACTTACTTTTAAAATAATTTTCTTTTTTACAATTCCGTTCGCATCAGGAAAAAAGTCTTCAAACTTCTCAAGATAACTATACAAACGAGGGCTCATGCCTGCAGATAGTACTAAAGACGAGCTTAAGTTACTGTTAGCAAATCCACGCAATGCAGCATGTGCATCATTGTACTCAATAGGAAGTTCTTCGCCGTCTTTGTAGTTTACTTTATCCAGCTTAGTCATGATATTCACATCAATATCACCAACCGGAAGGTGTTCTTCAATCCAGTTCTTAAGCTCTTCTTTTATTTTGATATCTTTAGCTGCTTCAACAAATTTTTTCTTCAATTCAGAAAAATTTGGCAACATATCAACATATTTTTCAAACTCACTACCAGCTTCGAAAGCAGTTCTTTTAAGATTTTCAACTTTTTGCTTTATAATTACATCCACCATGTTTAAGTAGGATGTAATTCGTTTAGCACGGAAATCCTCAATTTTTTCAGATATTGCTTGAAACGGAAAATCGAACTTTTTGCTATAAAACTCACGCATGCTCTCCGTTAGAGAATCATCAACCAGTGATATCACTGATGAAATACCATAAGGAGCAACCTGAATGGGGGTATCAATAGAATATCCCAACCCTAATACCGGGATATGAAAATTGTGTCGACCTAATATATTCATTACACTTCAAAATATTAATAAGTCACAAATGTACATTATCTATATGGGAAAAAAAACCCTATCGACTTCTTTATAATAAAGATTCAATAGGGTTCAATTTCTATCTTTTAAATTCCGATTAATTTTGATGAAGTTGCTCCTTAATTTTACTTTCCAACTCATTCATTAAATCATCAATTTCCATTCCCTTTGGATCGATTGGATCAAGAACTGTATAGATAACTTTTACAAAGGGCACAAATGGGAATTTTGCATTATTAATCAATTTACTGTGTCCATCTATAACAAAAGGCACAATCAATGCAGATGGTGCAGCACGAACCAAAGTATTTACACCTGCCGGCATAAACTCTCTCAATTTACCATCCTGACTCCTAGTACCTTCAGGAAAGATACAAACCGCATTTTTCTCTTTTTCAGTTAAGCGACCTACCCTTAATATCTCTCTTACAGATTGACCACCATTGGAGCGATCTATTAAAGCCGATTCTGTATGTTTTAAATTATACGAAACGCTTGGTAAGCCTTTTCCTAAGGATTGCTTGGCTATAAACTTCGTACCCTGTTTTTTAAACGCTAAACAAAGAGCTGGGATATCATATAAACTTTGATGGTTTGAAACTACAATTAGAGGGCGATCCTCAGGAATCTTTTCCAAACCAATGTATTTTGGCCTGCTTCCCATAATTGCAATTCCCCCAACTAAAAATCTATTTAAAACATCAACCACTTTTCTTCTGGCTGATTCTCCAAATATGTAACGGGTCACAACTTGAATGGGATGAAAAATCCCCAACAATAAGCCAAAGTAAATATGAAATATTGGGGTTAGGATGATTCCAATTACTTTTTTCATGTGTTTATAATTTTCACGCAAAGACGCCAAGTCGCAAAAGAAAATGTTAATCTCCCGATAGCTATCGAGATCCCTGCGAGTAACGTTTTGCATGGGTGATTTATGTGTTTTTTTTCTTACTTTTACTACTGCATGAAACTCCAAATAATTTTGATTTCCAGATAACTATCGATACTCCTGAATACCTATTGGAACATTCGAATTCACATGCTCGGTTTATTCATAATTTTTTAGATTTTGCAAAACAACTAATTTTTCAAGTAATAATCCTATTCTCTAAACAATATTTAACTGAACAAAATGACTTTTTATTCCATATGTGATAATGAATAAAAAAAATACTTATACTCACATCAAACTCTGTTTAAATAAATAAACATCATTCAACAAAGGGGTTTGTTCGTGCTTCCATTTAATTGTTGTACTTTTGCAGCTGCAAACAACAAGAAAGCAAGATATGAGTCACAAAGCAGGTTTTGTAAATATTCTAGGTAATCCCAATGTAGGAAAATCAACCCTTTCAAATGAATTGGTTGGTGAGCGTTTATCAATCATCACATCCAAAGCACAAACGACACGCCACCGTATTTTTGGGATTGTAAACACACCAGAATATCAAATTGTATTTTCGGATACACCGGGGGTTTTAAAGCCCAATTACAAACTTCAGGAATCCATGTTGAAGTTTTCTAAATCTGCTTTAAATGATGCTGATGTCATTATTTATCAAACAGATCCATTTGAAAAACCTGATAAAAATGACGATTTTTTAGATGCTGTAAAATCAACCTCTTCCCCTGTTCTATTGGTGATCAATAAAATTGATTTAGTGGAGCAAGATAAGCTGGATGATTTGGTTGATTTCTGGAGAAAAGAATTGCCAACTGCCGAAATTTTTCCGATGTCGGCCTTACACAAATTCAATATCGACAATCTAAAAAACAGAATTATTGAATTATTACCTGAGTCACCTCCATTCTTTGATAAAGATACATTAACAGATAAGCCTGAACGTTTTTTTGTGAGTGAAATCATCCGGGAAAAAATTCTTTTACATTACAAAAAAGAAATTCCTTACTCAGTGGAAGTCGAAGTTGAGGAATTTAAAGAAAGTGACGACAGAGTGGATATTCGTGCCCTCATTCATGTTGCCAGAGAATCACAAAAAGGAATTATCATCGGTCATAAAGGAACCAAGTTAAAATGGGTTGGTACTGAATCGCGCAAAGACATAGAAGCCTTTTTAAACAAAAAAGTCTTTTTATCAACTTATGTAAAAGTATCTAAAGACTGGCGTGATCAAGATAACTTTTTAAAAGGCAGAGGTTACGAGCTTAAATAAAAGCATTCTTAAGAAAGCTTAATTGGTTTGTGAAACCATAGACATTCATTACCTTTGCACCCCCGAAAACATAATAACATAAAATCAAAATGGGAAATATCGTTGCTATTGTAGGTCGTCCAAATGTTGGAAAATCTACCCTTTTTAACCGTCTTACAGAAACTCGCACGGCCATCGTAAACGAAGAAGCTGGTGTGACCAGAGACCGAATATATGGAAAAGCAATATGGAACGGTGTCGAATTCTCGGTGATTGATACCGGGGGATATGCCACCAATTCGGATGATATTTTTGAAGAAGAAATACGCAAGCAAGTCCTCATTGCCATTGACGAAGCGGATGTGATTGTGTTTTGTGTTGATGTTGTAACAGGTATTACCGACTACGATGAGGCAGTAGCAGATATCCTGCGTCGATCGGGAAAAAAAGTAATGGTTGTTGTAAATAAAGTTGACAACAATGATCGAATCGCCGAGGCAAGCTACTTTTATTCCTTAGGTTTAGAAACTCTATTTCCAATTTCATCAATAAATGGTGCCGGTACAGGTGATTTTCTGGATGAGTTGGTTAATTCATTCGAAAAGAAAGTCCATGAAGAAGAAGAAACGGCAGAAGATCTTCCTCGCATCACTATCGTAGGTAGACCCAATGCAGGTAAATCATCCATTGTAAATGCTTTTATTGGTGAAGAAAGAAATATAGTAACCCCTATTTCTGGAACAACTAGAGATTCGATCTATACCCGTTATAATAAATATGGTCATGATTTTTATTTGGTAGATACGGCCGGATTAAGAAAGAAAACAAAGGTAAGCGAAGACTTGGAGTTTTATTCGGTAATGCGCGCAATCAGAGCGATTGAAAATTCAGACGTGTGTCTACTCATGATTGACGCAACCAGAGGTTTTGAAGGTCAAGATCAGAAAATCGCACATCTTATTCAAAAGAATAAAAAAGGATTGGTTGTGTTGGTTAACAAATGGGATTTAATCGAAAAAGAAACAAATACCACAAAGAAATTTGAAGAGCTGATACGAAAAGAAACTGCTCCATATACAGATTACCCAATTGTATTTACCTCTGCATTAACTAAGCAGCGCATTCATAAAGCACTAGAAACAGCGATTGAAGTCTATCAAAATAAACATACAAAAATCTCAACCTCAGACCTTAATGATTATCTGTTACCACTTATTGAAAACTATCCACCTCCTGCGGTTAAAGGAAAATACATAAAAATTAAATACGTTACTCAATTACCAACGACCAATCCGGCGTTTGCATTTTTCTGTAATTTACCACAATACATTAAGGATCCGTATAAGCGATTCCTTGAAAATAAAATTAGAGAAAAGTGGAATTTCAATGGGATTCAGATCAGTATCTTTATGCGTCAAAAGTAATTTCCTAACTGAGCATTAATGCCTTTTAATGTATGATGTCTACCTTAAAACAAATCAAACTTTTAGTAGTGCTGGTTTTGCTCACCCAAAGCTGGCATATTAATGCTCAGAAAGCAAAGAATAAAACTAAAGAAACTGCAAAAAGTAAAAGTGATTTTATAAAACCGGATGTTAGAACCTGGGTATTAACCGATCACTTTACTTTGAGCGACACGGTTGCCGTAGACACTCTATCAACAGGTTATCAAAACTATAATCCAATTAACCAAAAAAGCATTTCAAGTAATTACCTGGGGAACTACGGTAGTCCGTACATTTCAAATGTTTTTCAAGACCGGGATGAATATTATGGCTTCATGTTTTACAATACATTATTAGCCTACATTCCCCAACCTGAAAACTTAAACTTTTATAATACAAAAACACCTTATATTAACTTAACCTACCATTTTGGAGGGCCTAAAAGAAGATCTGAAGAAGGTATTAAAACGCTTTTTACCCAAAACATCAATAAGTATTGGAACATCGGAGCTTCCTATAACTTGCATTCATCCATTGGACAATACGAAGCTCAAAAAGCAGAAAACCAAAACTTTAAATTCTGGACAAGTTACAATGGTATTAACTACAACTTACATATTGGATTTCTTTACGCTAAAATTAAAAACTACGAAAACGGTGGTGTGAATTTAGGTAATATCCCTGAGAATGAAATTAACTTTGACACTCCTGAAGAAATCCCTGTACATTTTCAGGATGCAATAAACATCGTAAGATCCAGAAAACTTTTTTTGAATCAATCTTTAGGGATTGTGCACATTTCTAAAATAAATAGCGATTCAATAGCCTACAAAATACCGGTAACCACTCTTTTTCACAGCATGAACCTGGAAGAAGGGATTAGATCTTATACGATTGACAATCTCCCTTCCTATTATTCAAGCAAAACATCAACCCCTTATTACCCAAATACCTACAGAGACACATTACAAACTAAAGACAGTACCATTCATTATTCCATCAACAACACTTTTCAAATAAAATTTAATGAGGAAGCTAATCAGTTTCTTAAATTTGGATTAAGGGCTTATATTGAAAATGACGTAAAGTTTTATAATTATCAACGCGCCCCAGAAAAACAGTTGCAGAAGAAGGATTATCCATATTCTAATAACAATGATACGACCTTAATAACTTCGGCTATTGGAGGTCAGATATTTAAAAACCTGGGAAACAATTTCTGGTGGAATGCAGGGGCAAAGCTATATTTCCAAGGTTACAGAGCCGGAGATTCTGAAATTACCGGTCATTTAAATTCAAGTTTTAGATTATTTAAAGATACCGCCGGCTTTTTTGCGAATGGAGGAATTTATCTTCAAGAACCTGAATTCTTTAAAAATTACTACTTTTCGAACCACCGAAAATGGGATAACAGCTTTAAAAAAGAAAAAACAATAAAAATTCATGGCGGTTTTAGAATTCCTACAAAACGTTTTGAATTAAGCGGTGGTACACACTTACTCAACGATTATATCTATTGGAACAGTACAGGAACACCAACACAAAGCAGTGATGTATTACAGGTTTATTATGCTAACATTAACCAACACTTTATCATATTTAACCGCATACACAGTCACCACCAGCTTACCTACCAGCTAAGCAGCAATCAAGTGATTATTCCGTTACCAGATTTGTGTTACTACAACTCAACTTATTACGAAAACACCTTATCTAAAGTACTCCATTTTCAAATCGGTTTTGATTTTAGGTTTCATACCAAATATTATGCACAATTATATGATCCGGCAAGTGCACAATTTATTAGTCAGAATATAGAAAAAATTGGAAACTACCCGATGGCCGATGTTTTTGTGAATTTCTTACTTAAAAGAGCCAGAGTATACGTTAAATTAGATAACATTTCGCAAGACTACAGTAAGCAACAATTCTATAACTCAATTTATTACCCTGCAAATCCAAGCACAATAAAATTTGGTGTTTCTTGGAACTTCTACGACTAAAACTGCGTATACCAGCCTTAAGGCCTCATAACTCACTGTGTTATAGCCCCATTAAAACCGCATTGCGCATGGTAAGAATTGGATTTTTTTTAAGCATAATTGCTCTATTCAGCATAAGTGGCTGCAACTTTCACAATCCTAAAACTCAAAAAAACAAAGAAATTGAGTTAGCTACAATCGATTTAGATGAAATCGTAAAAAGAGGCAAGCTCAGAATTGTAACCGACTATAATTCGACCAACTACTTTGTGTATAAAGGGCGCCCATTAGGCTACCAATTTGAAATGCTTCAGGCACTTAGCAACCACCTAGGCATCAAATTGGAAATAACAGTTAATAACGATTTAGCACAAAGTTTTAATGACTTACTGGAAGGTAAAGTTGATTTAATTGCCTCTAACTTAACGGTTACAAAAAAAAGGAGTGAAAGAATTAAATTTACAGAAGCACACAGCGTGACCAGGCAGGTTTTGGTACAACAGAAATTTAAAAACCAACAAATTAATAATACAACTCAATTTAATGAGATAATAAAAAATCAACTTGATCTAGCCGGAAAAACTATCTATGTACAAGAAAGCTCCTCTTATGTAGACCGCCTTACTAGTTTATCGAATGAGATTGGAGACAGCATACAAATTGTAGAAATACCAGATTATGAAACCGAACAATTAATTGGCTTAGTTGCCAATGGCGAAATTCCGTATACCGTATGCGATGAAAACATGGCAAAAGTTAATCTAAATTTCTACAACAACATAGATGTAAATACGGCCATCAGTTTTCCTCAAAAATTAGCCTGGGCCGTTCGTCCAAATTCTCCGGATTTATTAGATGTGGTCAACAACTGGTTAATCAGCTTTAAGAAAACCAAAAAATATAAACGCATCTATGCCAAATACTTTATCAGTAAAAGATCTCGTCACCTGACCAATACAGGCTTTCATTCCATTAAAGGTGGAAGGGTATCGGAATTTGATGAAATTATAAAAGAAGAAAGCAAAAAACTTGATTTAGACTGGCGCTTAGTTGCATCGCTTATTTATCAGGAATCTAGTTTTCTTCCTGAAATTGAAAGCTGGTGTGGAGCAATAGGCTTAATGCAATTGATGCCGGCCACAGCCAAACACTTTGGAGTTGAGAAAATCACTTCTCCCAGAGAAAATATTAAAGGTGGGTTGCAATTCCTCGTTTGGCTGGATAAGAAATTTAAAAATCAAATTGAAGATCCGGACGAAAGAATAAAGTTTGTATTGGCATCTTACAATGCAGGTCTAGGTCACATACAAGATGCAATGCGATTAGCTGAAAAAAACGGTAAAAATCCTGTAATATGGGAAAACAATGTAGATTACTTTTTACTTAATAAATCGAAACCAAAATATTATTCAGATCCTGTAGTCAAATATGGTTATTGCCGCGGAGAGGAACCTTACCACTATGTCATTGATATTTTGGAACGTTACAATCATTACAAGAATGTAATATTAGATTAAGTAATGGAGCATTTTGTTTAACAAATTCAACAAATTCGCTCATCATCATGGCTGTTGCTCCCCATATCTTCTGACCGGAAGCTGCGAAATAGGGGGCAATAATTTCAACCCCGCGTACTTCACGTATAAATTCATAACGTTTTTCCATGTCGAAGAAAGAGTCGATTTCAACTTCTAAAATCTTCTCTACTTCATGTGGATCAGGCGTAAACACAGGAACGTTACGCAAGATACCAACCTGAGGATAAACCATAAAATTAGAGTTTGGAATATATATGGAGGATAAAGCTCCAACAAACTCTATTTGATCTCTTTTTATTCCAATCTCCTCTTCTGTCTCTCTGAAAGCAGTGTCTAAATAAGACGCATCGAATTCTTCGCATTTTCCACCCGGAAAACTAACCTGACCACTGTGCACGCCATCATATTCAGGACGCTTAATAAATGGGATCACCCACTTGTTATTTTCATTTTTATAAATCAATAAAAAAACACTGCTTTCACGGGCTTTTGTTCTATCCGGATGTATATGACCGGTAAAGCGAACTGTTGGTGACATAATCTCCTGAGCCTCTTTTCCCGGAAGAGGTTTTTCAAACGCCTTTTTAAACAATTGAATCATGTCAGACATAAGCAGATAAATCAAATAATTGATTTAAAATAAATAAAAAATTCAGATTATTATGGCTTGATTTTTTAAAAGATTAATCAAAACGAATAGCTTTTACCGGAGAGATGCGAGCTACTAAAAAAGAGGGTGCTAGCATCATTAACATCGTCAGTGCTACAACAGATAAATTAAGCACCAAAACATGCCACAAGTTGATATGAATAGGAACATATTCTAAATAATAATCAACAGGATCAAGGCTCACAAAATGGGTGTATTTTTGAAGCAAACAAATTCCAAGTCCAAATAGATTCCCAATTAATAATCCCTTACCCAAAATAAAAGTAGAGAGGTATAAAAAAACTTTTTGAAGAGATTTATCCTGAGCGCCTAAAGCTTTAAGGACTCCAATCATATTCGTTCTTTCCAGAATCAGAATAAGTAACCCGGATACCATATTTATACCGGCCACTAAAACAATTAGAACAATAATAACCAACACATTCATATCTAACAAGTTTAACCATCCAAATATCTGTGGCTGCACTTGCTTAATACTTCGGGTGCGCATCATACTTCCATCGTCTTCAATGCGTGAAGAAGCCTGAAAATAGACTTCGCGAGTTAGTTCATCTAAACGATTAAAATCTTCAATGCCAATTTCATAACCGGAAACTTCATTCTGCTCCCAGCCATTTAACTTTTGAACATGACGAATATCAACGTATGCAAAAGTTTTATCAAATTCGGGAAAATTAGAGTTATAAATACCGGTAACAGTAAACTTTCTGGCTAAAATACTATTTTGAAAAAAGTACATTCGAACCGGATCTCCCAATTCTAACTGCAACATAGAAGCTAAATCTTCTGATATTAAAATACCATTTGATTTAACTGAATCATTTAAATTCAACACCTCCCCTTTTTGCAAGACACCGTCGATAAAGGACCAGTTGTATTGGTGATCGACACCTTTTAAAACAATGCCCTGCAAGGCATCTTTTGTTTTGATAATTCCCGGTTTGGTAGCAAACACTTGTACATTTTCAACTCCGGGAATGGAATCCAGTACTTCAATAAAAGCCGGATCAAAATTAATAGGATTCGTTTCAAAGGATTCGTTATAATCATAACTCATAACTTGTATGTGCGAACCAAATCCTACTATTTTCTCACGTATTTCTTTTTTAAATCCAAAACCTATGGCTAAAGATAAAATCATCACTACCATACCTAAAATAACTCCAAGTGTAGCCACCTTAATAACAGGCCCTGCTAACTTTTTTCCGGTAACTCCTCCGGACCGAATCTTTTTAGCTATGAATAATTCGAAATTCAAAATGTTAGATTTTGCTTTCTGAAACCAAGCTTTTGTCGAACACCCGACCCGGGTATGCTTCCAATGCTTTTTCTAAGGTAACTAAAGCTTTTTTAAGATCTTCGACTTTTAAAACGTAAGCAATGCGAACTTCATTAGATCCCATACCTTTGGTACAATAAAAACCGGTGCCCGGAGCCATCATGACGGTTTGACCTTCATATTCAAAGTCACGTAAGATCCATTCACAAAACTTATCAGTATCATCTACCGGTAATTTTGCCACGGTATAAAAAGCACCTTTGGGCATAGGAGAATAGACGCCCGGTATGTTATTTAATCCTTCAACCAAACAATTCCGACGAGCGATGTATTCTTCATATACTTCATCAAAATAGGATTGAGGTGTATCCAATGAAGCTTCTGCTGCAATTTGTCCAATTCCTGGAGGACTTAAACGAGCCTGAGCATAACGCATAGCGATATCAATCACTCCTTTATTCTTTGTAACCAATGAACCGATACGAACACCACACTCACTGTAACGCTTCGAAACAGAATCTATCATAATCACATTCTGCTCTATATCTTTAAGATGCATGGCAGAAATGTGCTCTTTGCCATCATAACAAAACTCGCGGTACACTTCATCTGAAAGTAAAAACAAATCATACTTTTTTACCAATTGACGAAGCTGCTCCATTTCTTCGGACGAATACAAATAGCCGGTTGGGTTATTGGGATTACAAATTAAGATTCCTTTGGTTTTAGACGTAATTCGTTTCTCAAACTCTTCAATAGAAGGTAAAGCAAAATCAGTTTCTATTGTTGATGGAATTGGTACGACAGTAACCCCTGTGGAATAGGCAAAAGCACTATAGTTTGCATAAAATGGCTCTGGGATAATTACCTCATCTCCAATATTCATGCAACTTAAAAAAGCAAACATAACCGCCTCTGAACCACCGGTTGTAATCATCAAATCGGTATAATCAACATGAATATCATGCTTGGCATAAGAATCGGCAAGTTTACGGCGATAGGATTCAATACCGGCAGAATGGCTATATTCGACTGTTTTCATGTGAACATTGCGTATGGCCTCCATGGCAACCTCTGGCGTTTTAATATCGGGTTGACCAATGTTTAGATGGTACACATGTGTACCTTTCTTTTTTGCTGCCTCTGCAAAAGGTACCAATCTCCGAATTGGTGATTGTGGCATCTCTTCTCCTCTTTTCGAAACTACCGGCATAAAATTATTTTACGTTGTTTTTTTGAAGGTGCAAAGATAAGAGTTTATAACAGATTAAATACTTTAGGTTCTCTTTTTTAATGATTAAAGTTTAATGAATAATTAATGCATACGACATTAGATAATTTCAAACAAAACAATGGCATCTTGTGCATAAGTACTATTTTTGCAACAAAGATTTGGGTATGAGGAGTCACATAATGAGTTGCTTTTTCCTGTTATTGCTTCATTCGATAAGCTATTCGCAGATAGTTAACATTGATAAAAGTAAAACGAAAGCAGACAAGAAAGGTTTACAAGGAGACTTAAGGCTTGGCTTTAATTTTGTGCATACAAATACTGACATGACTCAGGTTTCGTCTCAAGTACAACTACAGTATAACGACAGGGATAACACTTATCTTTTTTCTTCAAACCTTGGCTACAGTCAACTTAACGATGAACGTAATGTAAACAATGGTGATGCCATGCTTAAATACAACTATTGGGTACCTGATAAAATTATAGTTGCAGAGGCTTTTTACCAATATGGATACAACCGCATCAAACAACTTAAACACAGACACATTCTTGGTGCAGGTCCTCGTTTTAACGTGGCCAATAAAGATAAATTTTCTTTATTTATAGTGGCTTACACCATTTACTTAAAAGAGTTATTTGAAACTGAGGAATACAAAAGAACCAAAAGTTTGGTAAAATTCAGCTCCATGCTTTCGTTTACCTGGCAAATCACCAGGCAAGTTAAATTTGAACATTCGTCGTATTATGAACCGGACTATTCTGCTCCTTCTGATTACCGGATAATGAGTGAAACAAAATTTGAATTTGACATCTCCAATACTTTTGCCTTTTCACTTTATGGTAAATTCGATTACGACAATCAGGTTCCTCCGGGAGTGGATCCTCTGTTTTATACCATTAATAATGCCTTGAAGATTAAGTTTTAAACTAGATAAATAGAAGTTAGACCTTAGATAATAGACTTATTTGCATGATGTACCACAATTTATTTAGTAAATAAGTTTAAAGTTTAAGTATTCCTTTCTAAGTTCATATTCATCAACGATCATTTGCTTGAGTTTCTCATTGCTTTCCAACTTGACATAATTTCCAAATTCATATTTAGTAAATTGCTCATCTGAAATAAAATCAGGTAATGTTCGAGAAAATAAACTAAATACATAATTAGAGTTCTCCTCAGTCGCGTTATGAACAACACTAAAGCCAAATGAATTAGAGACATAACTCGAATATTTCCGCTCTTAATCCATTTCAATATTAACACCTGCACTGCGATGCAGACCAATTCTTCCATTGGCCAAACGATGTAAATAAAAATTGAAGCCAATACGCTATCAAAAAATTAGAAAATTCCTTTTTCACATCCTTAAAACGCATCCATAAACCCGATGCATTCAAACCTTTAGAATATTTGGCACGTTATTAAAACTTTAACTCATCCATAACCTAATTATAAACCTCTTAATAATACTTTTGCACTCATAACTCAATAAGAATGAAACTGATCTTAACAATACTAGCATTTATACTTGTTGCAATTTCGATAAACGCAATAGGCATTAAAGGACTGATTACAAACACTATCGGCGAGCCTATCCCCTACGCTACCATTTATGTAAAAGAAGCTTCTATCGGAACCACTTCTAACCATTTAGGGGAGTATGAAATAAACCTTCCGAAAGGAGAATACCGGTTGGTATTTAAAAGCCTTGGCTATCAACAACAAGAACAGCTAATTAAAATCACAGATCAACTTATTTCGAAAAACATCACATTAAAAGATCAGAGCTACACCTTAGGAGAAGTAATCGTTACCAATGGTAAAGAAGACCCGGCCTATCGAATATTACGAAAAGCCATTAGTCTCGCACCTTATTACCTTAATCAAACCGAACACTACACAGCAGATGTATACCTAAAGGGAACCTTGGAAATGGAAAAAATTCCGTACCTGATCAAAAAAATGATTGAAAAGGAAACTGAAGGTGAAACCATTAAAGAAGGTAAAACTTACGTATTGGAAACGGTGAATAAAATTGAATATACAGCTCCTGATAAATTTACGCACACGGTTCTTTCTAAACGCTCAACTTTTCCTGAATCGGAAGATAACGATGTAATGGGTTATATAAATGCCAGTTTTTACAAACCCATCAATGGCATTCACATTTCTCCCCTCGCCCACAATGCCTTTGCATATTATAAATACCGGTACGAGGGCTATTTTGAAGAAGGCGACAACATGATCTACAAAATCAAAATTATACCTAAGCGAAAAAGCAAACAAGTGTACTCGGGATACATCTACATTGTGGATGGTTTATGGAATATCCATTCGACCAATGTGAATACTGAAGCTTTTTTTGGGACCGTGAATATAAAGCAAGTATATGCTCCTGTAAAAGATAATGCCTGGTTACCCATTAGCCATCAAGTTGCGTTGGCCGGTTCTATTATGGGCGTAAAAGGGAAATACAACTATGCAGGATCTGTTAAGTACCAAAGCATTGATCTTAACACCGGGTTAAAAGTACCTCCTATTCTTCAGGCCAATATTGATGAAACACAAGCAAACGAAAAGGTGAATGAAGAGAAAGCGCCTTCTAAAAACCGGCAAAAGATTGAAAAGCTTTTTGCCAAAGAGGAATTAAATAACCGCGACATGGTTAAGCTGGCCAAGCTGATGCAAAAAGAATCGAAGCAAACTGAAGATGAACCTGAATCTTTGGAAGTAAAAGAAACTTATACCATAAAACACCAAAAAGATAGCATTAAACGGGATGCTGCCTACTGGAATTCAATTCGGCCTATTCCATTAACCCTTAACGAAGAAAAAGGGTTCATCATTAAAGATTCAATGAATCTTAAAACCATAGCACAAGACACGATTTCGCATAAACAGAAAAAGAAATCATTGATAGGAAAAACTTATAATTTCCTGCACAACGATAAAAACTTTTATTCTTCAGACTCTAGCCTACAGGTAAAATACAAGGGCTTGGCCAAGCTGGCGAACATAAGTTTTAATGCGGTTGATGGTTTTACCTTTCGTCAAAAATTTGAGTTAAGCTACCGGGTTGATTCGAACCGTACTTTCTTTACCGCTCCGACTTTTCAGTATGCTTTTGCCCGTAAAACATTGAATTGGGAGAACCATTTTTCCTATTCTTTTGCGCCGGACAGAAGAGCTAAATTCTATTCTTCGTTCGGACAAAAAAGTCAGGATTTTAATTACTGGTACGGCATAGATCCAACGTTAAATATGATTACCGCTTTAGGATTTAAAGAACACTACATGAAACTTTATCAACGTAATTACATAACAGTTGGTCAAGAGTTGGATCTTTTTCATGGCGCAAGGCTTTATTCTAATGTTACCTATATTGATTTCAAACAACTTGAAAACACCACCAACTTCTCACTGTATAAGAATGATGAAGCTTACGAAGAAAACATCCCTGATAACCCAATTCTAACCGAGAAGAATCTGAACAATCAGCAGGATCTTTCCATTTCTATTCAATTGGATTACACGCCCAAACTTAAATACAGAATGATAAAAGGCAGGAAGCAGTATTTGGGATCGAACTACCCTACTTTTAAACTTCGCTACCAAAGAAGTTTTGATAAGCTATTGGGAAGTGATGCTAAACATGAATACTTAGAAACTTCGGCGAATCAAACCATCAATTGGGGCATCTTTCATTCTTTTAAATGGAGCGCTAAAACCGGTTATTTCTTAAGAAATGAACAAATGCACTTTTCGCAGTTTGCGCATTTTAATGCTCTGGAAAGCCCGGTCGTTTTTAGAAGCCTCAGCGATAACTTTACTCTACTAAATAACTATGAAGCCAGTACCAACAAATGGTTTACCGAAGCGCATGCAGCCTACTCATCGCCTTACCTGTTAATTAAGCACTTACCCTTTTTTAGCAACCGCCTGTGGAACGAAAACATTAAACTAAGCTACTTAACAACACCAGACTATAAAAACTACAATGAAATTGGATATGGCATTAGCAACATCTTTTTTATGGCAAATGTGGGTATATTTGCAGGCTTTGAAGATGGAAAATATACCCGATGGGGAATGAAGCTTGGATTGAATTTTTGATGGAGTGACTAGTCCCGAGAGAATCATTATTAAATTTATTAAAACATGGCTAAATATTTTGATGAGCAGACTTTCAAAAACAAAAGCACTTTGGAAGTCGGTGAATATGAACTATGCACTTTTAAGAACTGTGATTTCTCTGAAGGGGATTTATCGAACATTAAGTTTCTCGATTGTAATTTTGAAGATTGCAAACTAAGTGCTGCCAAGGTTGATAACACGGCTTTTCAGGCCAGTTATTTTAAAAATTGCGTTTTAAACGGCATTCAATTCGATAACTGCGATAAATTCCTTCTCTCGTTTTGGTTTGACCATTGCAACCTCGATTACGCTAACTTTTACCAGCTTAAACTAATAGCCAGTAAGTTTACCAACTGCAGTTTAAAGGAGGTCGATTTTACCGAGACACAACTAGAGGGTGCTTCGTTTGACGATTGTGATTTAGCACAAGCTGTTTTTCATTACTCAAATCTGGAAAAAGCGGACTTCACCACGGCAATAAATTACAGCATCGACCCTGAACTAAATAAAATTAGAAAGGCGAAGTTTGCGCTCACAGGAATAGCAGGACTTTTAGATAAATACGACATATGGATTAAGTAGATAAAAAATTATCGAATCAAGTTCTTTCTAACACTACCACATCAAAAAAATGATCGACTTAAAGTTCAATCATAGTTAAGCTTTAAAGCTTCAAAGGATTGCTTCTACAAAAACAGGTGTACTTTCACAATATAAACTCAACAATGGACACGGCAGACATTCTTATTAAAATAAGAAAGATTGTAAGATCAATAGATATCGAATCAAAAAAAATTCAAAAAGAATACGGGGTTAGTATTCCACAGGTTCTTTGTCTAAATTTCCTTCATAGCTCACCGAATTACCAAGCAACACAAGGAGAAATAAAGAAGTTTTTGAACCTCAATTCCAGTACTGTAAGCGGCATTATTAACCGGCTTGAAAGGAAAGGTTTTCTTGCCAGATTACCAAAATCAGGGGATAAGCGCGTTGTTAACATTGCACTAACCTCAGCCGGGGATAACCTTTTAGGAACAATCCCATCTCTTCTACACGAACAATTATCTGAAAAACTTCAAAAATTAGAAGACTTAGAAATTAAGAAAGTCGAAGAAAGCTTAAATACGTTGATTACACTGTTAGAAATAGAGCAAATAGAAGCCTCCCCTCTAATCACCTTAGGAGGTGACTTAGAAGAAAATGACGAAAACGATTCCTTTTCCTAATAAACAAATCTTATCGCATTCATTATTAATTTATCCAATTAAAACCGGATAAAATTAGTATTCCCATATCATTTTCGTACTTTTGTTCGCATAGAAACAAATTACGGTATATGATTTATAACAAAGTACAAAAAGAGATTGCAAATAAGATTGATAATGAACCCCAATTATCAAACTGGAGGGATTGGAAGTGGCAGATAAAACACTCTATTAAATCATTAGACAAATTTGAACTAATAACCGGAATAAAATTCAACAAGAAGGAAAGAAGCGATTTAGAAAAAACTTTTAAGAAATTCCCTTTATCTATTACCCCTTACTATTTATCGGTTATCGATAGGAGCAACTATCAAAACGACCCGGTTTTCAAACAAGCATTTGGCGGAATTGAAGAACTTACAACACTAAGTTCTGAACTTGCCGACCCATTATCTGAAGACAAAGACAGCCCGGTAGAAGGCATCACCCACCGCTACCCCGACAGAGTACTTTTTCATGTTAGTAATACCTGCTCGATGTATTGCAGACATTGCACCCGAAAACGAAAAGTTGGAGATACTGATTTCACACCTTCAAAAGACCAATTATCAGCAGGTATCGAATACATCAAGAATACTCCGCAAGTGAGGGATGTTTTACTTTCGGGCGGCGACCCCTTAATGCTTTCGGATGAGAAAATTGACTGGCTATTAACAGAAATTAGCCAAATACCCCACGTAGAAATTATTCGTATAGGAACAAGAATGCCCGTTGTGCTTCCTTACCGCATTACAGACAATTTGGTTTCTATCTTAAAAAAACACCATCCTTTATGGATAAATACTCACTTTAACCATCCAAACGAGATAACCAGCTCTGCAAAAGAAGCATTAGCCAAATTAGCAGACGGAGGATTCCCACTTGGCAATCAATCGGTTCTATTGGCTGATGTGAACGATTGCCCACGCATTATGAAATTATTGTTACACAAACTTGTTCAAAACAGAGTTAAACCTTATTACTTATACCAATGTGATTTATCGGAAGGATTATCTCATTTTAGAACACCCATTGGTAAAGGAATTGAAATAATGGAAAGTCTTATTGGGCACACCAGTGGTTTTGCCCGTCCAACCTATGTTATTGACGCACCAGGAGGCGGTGGTAAAATACCGGTAATGCCTAATTATATCATTTCATGGTCTACCAATAAAGTGGTATTGCGCAACTACGAAGGCATTATCACAACTTACAAAGAACCCGATAGTTACGAACCTAAAATGTGCGATCGCAATTGCGACAAATGCGATTTAGACTTAAATATTAATGAACGAGATGAATCTGTTGCCATAGGTATTGAAAAACTATTATCAGACTCTTGCGATACCATCTCACTCATACCAAAAAATAACGAAAGATTACAAAGAAGGGAAGATCATGATTGACACCATTGAAACGATAGGAAAAGATTCTGTAATCCAACACGGCAAACATAACGATAGGGTGTACTTAATGAAACTAGCCCCACTTGATGTACACTTGGTAATTGCAGAACTAATGACGCTGGCTCTTAACAATGGCTATTCTAAGATATTTTGCAAAGTACCAAAAAATCTTGCGCCTCTATTTTTTGCCAACGGCTACTTGATGGAAGCGCAAATACCGCGTTTTTACAACGATGAGCTCGACGTGTTTTTTGTATCAAAGTTTTTAAACTCAGACCGATTATTAAACATTGAAAACGACCAACTTTTGATTTTATCTGACCTGCTGTCTATTGAAAAAGATCAAACTAATAAAACAATACCTGAACCCCCACAATTCGAAATACGCTTACTAAACAAATCGAACATTGAACAAATTACAAGCATTTACCGGAAGGTTTTTAAATCGTACCCCTTCCCTATATTTAATGCCGATTACATCTTAAAAACCATGAAGGAAGATGTGCAATATTATGGCATTGAAAAAGCCGGAAAACTAATTGCCTTATCGTCTGCCGAAATTGATTTTAAAACCCGGAATGCTGAAATGACTGACTTTGCAACCCATCCGAATCATTCAGGAAACAATTTATCGTCCTTACTGCTCCAAGAAATGGAGATTCAAATGAAAAAGCAGAACATTAATACACTTTATACCATTGCCCGTTTAAACTCCGTTGCAATGAATAAAACATTTTTAAAAAACAACTACCATTATTCTGGTACTCTTATAAAAAACACCAACATAGCCGGTAATATAGAGAGTATGAATATTTACTACAAACACCTTTGATATGGAAATATGAACGATTTTATACGCTCAGTTATTCTGCTTCTGGTATTATTAAATCCCTTTCTGCTCATCGTCTATCTGATTGATATTGTTAAGAAAAAAAACTCAAAAGATTTTACAAAGATTTTAATACGGGCAGGAGTCATTAGCTTAATCGTTTTTACAGCCTTTGCGGTATTAGGCGATTCAATTTTCGACAATGTTTTTAATGCCCACTTTGCATCGTTTCAAATATTTGGAGGCATTGTATTCCTGTTAACCGGCTTACAATTTATTTTTAAAGGCAATGCCTCAATAGAATCTTTACGCGGGGAATCAAAACATATAGCTGGCGCCATTGCGATGCCAATTTTCATTGGACCGGGAACAATAAGTTATAGTGTCATCATTGGTGAACGACATGATAAACTAACAGCCATTGCGGCCATAACAATTGCCATTTTGTTATGTATCACAATTATTATTTCTTTAAAAAAAATACACGATAAAATACAAACCCAAAAGGAAGAACTTATAGAACAATACATTGATATTGCAGGTAGAGTAATAGCCCTTTTACTTGGAACCATTTCGATAGAACTTATCATGTCGGGCCTTTCTTTCTGGATAAAAACCATCTAAAACACATCTTACAGCTATCCTGATATTTACATTTTACCTAACTGCCACACTAGGGCTTGTCTTTTGTTTTATACCGAAAAAATTTACCTATATCCGTTAATACTCATAATTATTTCGACACAGAGACAGGGAGACACCAAGTTTTTTTTATTTTTTTTCATAAATCTCTGTGCCTCAGTGTTGAGTTTTTAGTCGTAATGTTTATTTTTTTTGATTTATGCATAATTGCGGACATTCAGAAAAAATTCAAAGCAAGGACTACAACATTCTCAACTACCCTCATTAAAATTGGAATAAAACAAATTTACCATTGAGCTTATGGCATTAGTGCTGTATCGCTTGATTATCCAATATTCAGTAAACTTTTGCCCTTGTTGTTGCATAATAACAATTGGCTTATAAAAGATATACATTCTCTTAACACACTTCCTACTCTCACCCCTATCCTCAAACACTTTAAGAAGATTAACACAAAAACTTCACATTAGAACATCTTAACAAATAAGTCAAACTAACAACAACTTTAGCTAAGATAGATTGGACAACTTGCGCCAAATACAATCATCTATCTTATGAGCAATAGATTTACTACTGTACGAAAGTACCTGGCCTCTCTGCTGATGGCCGGTATGCTGGGATCGTCTTTAACGGCACAAGTTCCCAAATTTCACAACATAGCTAAAATTCAGGTGGGGCAAGAAACCGCCGCCGAAATTGTAGCTTACAACAAAAACACCCAAACCCTATGGGTGCTTAACAGCCCTAATGGCTCCATTGATGCCTACGACTTTTCGTCTCCTTCTTCGCCAATTCTTAAATACCTTTTTAACTTCACAAAAATTGGTGGCGAAGCTACTTCGGTGGCTTCATTTGGCGATTACATTGCTGTGGCCATCAGAGCCGAAGTAAAGCAGAATGCCGGTAAAATAGCCTTATTGAATGCCAACAATGCAGAGCTAATTAAAACATTCGATGCAGGTGCTTTACCCGACATGGTTACTTTCTCGAAAGACGGTAACTACATTGTAGCGGCTAACGAAGGCGAACCTAACGATGCCTACGACAACGACCCGGAAGGCAGCATCACCATCATCAACTTAACAAACGGTATTGAATCGGCCACGGTTGCACAAGCAAACTTTCAATCTTTTAACGATAAAAAAGCCTACTTACGGGGTATCGGCGTTCGCATTCAGGATAATGCCGGGCAAACGGTTGCTAAGGATTTAGAACCGGAATACGTTAGCATTACGGACGATAACACCACTGCTTTTGTAACCCTGCAAGAAAACAATGCTGTGGCTAAAGTTGACCTGGCTACGGCTACGGTAATTGACATCCTTCCGCTTGGTTACAAAGATTTCTCGAAAGGAACACCTTCTGTTGAAACTTACAACTTAAACGAAGCTTCTAACTGGCCGGTGCTTGGAACGCCTGCTTACGGAACCAACACCCCTGCTGTTTTATTGGGTGGTTTCTCGGGCTTGTGCTACGACCAGTTTGAATCAACCGAAGAAACCTCTGTATTTTGGGCAGTACCCGACCGCGGACCTAATGAAGAACCTGTAAAAGGCGTAGCAGGTGCAGCAGGCGACCTTCGTCCGTTTAAATTACCCAACTACCAGGCGCGTATGGTTAAGTTTTCGCTTAATCACACCACAGGAGCTATCAGCTTCGACCCTACCGAGCAAGTAATGCTGACTGCAAAAGACGGTACAACGCCTATTTCGGGCAGAGCCAACATCGAAGGCAAAGACGAAGTACCGGTTACTTTGGTTAACACAGCTGAAGAAGCAGACTATACGGTTGGAGTAGGAGAAATGGCGAAACATTACAAGAAATTAAGCTACGATAACTTTGGTGGCGACTTCGAAGGCATCATCAGAGATAAAGATGGTAACTTCTGGATGTGCGACGAAAACCGTCCGTCTATCTACAAATTTGCTGCAAACGGTACCTTAATTGAGCGTTTTATTCCTGAGGGCACTGCCATCCTAACAGAAACCGCTGAAGGAACTTACGGTACCGAAACGCTACCAAGTAACTACAACAACCGTCGTTCTAACCGTGGTTTCGAAGGAATTGCCTACGATGAAGATAACAACATCATCTACGCATTTATTCAATCGGCCATGTACAACCCAAGTAGCGCTGCCAAAAACTCAGATGTCATTCGCATTTTGGGCATCAACACTACGGACGGTACGCCGGTTGCTGAGTATGTATACTTACTAGAGCGTAATGCCTATAAAGGAACTGCAGAAAGTGCGGTTGACAAAATTGGGGATGCTTGCTTTGCCGGTAACGGTAAAATAAGAGTGATTGAGCGCGACTCGAAAGGCATGAACTCACAAGGCAGCAAAAAGTACATCTACGAAATTGACCTGTTAGGTGCTACCAACATCTTAAACAACGAAACGGCTCGTTTAGCAGCCGGCGAAACCTTAGAATTAATGACGGCTGACCAACTTGTGGAAGCTGGCATTCAGCCGGTTTTCAAGCGTAAAATGGTAAACTTACCATCTATTGGTTACCTGCCTAGCGATAAAGCCGAAGGTTTAGCCCTTTTGCCTAACGGAAAAATGGCCGTTATCAACGACAACGATTTTGGTTTGGCCGGAGCAGGCGAAACAGACAACACCGTACTTGGTATCATCTCTTTTGATAACAATTACCAAATGGCAACTTCTGACAAGGCTGAGAACATCACCTTTAGCAACCAACCGGTGTTGGGAACTTTAATGCCCGATGCCATTGCCACTTACAATGTAAACGGCCTTAACTATTTTGTAACGGCTAACGAAGGCGACGGTCGCGAGTATGGCGACTTTGCAGACGAGGTACGCATTAAAGACCTTACTTTAAATGCAGAAAGATTTCCGAATGCAGAAGATTTACAAGCGGCGGATAACTTAGGCCGCTTAAAAACCATCCTTTGCCCTACCTGGGATGATTTAAATAACGATGGTGAAACAGACCAGTTATTTGCCATGGGTGGTCGTTCATTTTCTATCTTTGATGAGTTTGGTAATCTGGTTTTCGACAGTGGTTCGGATATGGCACTTCAAACCATAATGAACAGTCCGCAGGGCAAAGCAGCCTTTAAAGACCGTAGCGACGACAAAGGCGTAGAGCCCGAAACCATCACCCTTGGAAAGGTAGACGGTAAAACCTTAGCTTTTGTAGGTCTTGAGCGAATGAATGCCATCATGGTATACGACATTACCAACCCAATGAATGTAGAGTTTATTCAATACATCAACGATTACGACTACTTTAACGGCGAGGGCAACGAAAGTCCTGAAGGCCTTACTTTCATCTCTAAAGAAGACAGCCCAACGGGTGAAGCCATGCTGGTAGCCGGTTACGAAGTATCGGGGTCTGTTGGCGTGTACGCACAAAAAGAGGTAGAAGACAAGGCTAAATTCATGGTGATTTCAGACCTTCATTACATGGCACCTGAGTTATTGGTGAAAGATGGAGTTGCTTTTCAGACCTACCTGGCACAAGACCGCAAGATGCTGGTCGAAAGTGATGAGATTTTAGCTGCAATGACGCAAAAAATCATCGACGAACATCCTGATTTTATTTTAGTACCGGGCGACCTCACCAAAGACGGCGAGGCAGTGAGCCATCAGGCGGTGGCGGCAGCTTTTGCGGCCTTAGAAAGCAAGGGCATCGAGGTATTTGTGGCACCGGGTAACCACGACATCAACAACCCGCATGCCGTATCGTTTAATGAGGCAACAACTACTCCGGTAGCTCATGTAACACCCGCTGAATTCAAAACTACCTACAATGCTTTTGGTTATGCGGATGCCGATTTAACAGATGCCAACTCCTTATCATACCTGGAGAAATTTGATAACACCACCTCTTTCTGGGTACTTTCACTTGATGTGTGTCATTACGAGAACAACATTGCTGATGATTACCCCGAAACAGCCGGTTCGATGAAACCTGAGACCTTTACTTGGGTGAAGTCTATTTTGGCAGATGCTAAGGCACAAGGGAAACAAGTGATTACCATGATGCACCACGGCATGTTGGAGCATTACGACATGCACAGTGCTTTCTTACCCGATTACATGATCGAGAATTGGCAATCGGTATCGGAAGAATTAGCTGATGCCGGCATGAAAGTAGTTTTTACCGGGCATAGCCATGCGCAAGACATCACCAAAAAAATTACCCGCAAAGGTAATGTGATTGCCGATGTGCAAACCGGTTCTTTAGTAACCTACCCATCGCCTTACCGGGTTGTTGAAATTGCCGATGATGAAACGCTTGTGTTAGCCGGGGGAAGATTAGAAAATGTAGAAGGGGTGAGTGACGATTTCCAAACGTATGCGAAAGATTATTTGCAAAACGGTTTCCCTGCGTTAGTGAAATACTTGTTGATGCAGCCTCCTATGAACCTGCCAGAACAAGCTGCCGAAATGCTTAAAATGCCTTACACACGGGCTTACACCGCACATTACAACGGCGACGAGCAATTTATGAGCAAAGAAGACGGCGCTTTAATCAACACCCTAATGCAATCGGGCGACCGGGGAAGCATGACCGTAGCGGCCTTCTTAAACAGCCTTTGGACAGATTTACCGGCCAACGACTGGTATTATACCGTAGATTTTAACGAGCATTACAACGAGCGTTACGACTTAACCATCTTCCACAACAACGATGGCGAATCAAAACTATTAGGGGTTACAGATGACAAAACCGGATTATACGGCACCGTTGCGGCCTTTAAAGCGAAGTTAGACAAATTGCGTTCGGAGCTTGAAAACAACTCAATCACTCTTTCATCGGGTGATAACTTCTTAGCCGGACCGCAATTAAATGCCGGATTAAACAACGAAGACGGTATTTTTGATGCCAAAGCCATGGCTCAAATTGGTTATGATGCCATTTGTTTTGGAAATCACGATTTCGATTTTGGCCCCGATGTATTGGCCGATTTCATTACAGATTTTGATACTGATGTTCCTTTCTTAAGCTGTAACTTAGACTTTAGCAACGAAGCCAACTTACAAGCGCTTGTTGATGCCGGCCGAATTGCCACCTCAACCATCATCGAAAAAGAAGGTGTAAAAGTGGGTGTGGTTGGAGCCACTACTCCGTCATTAGACTACATCTCCTCTCCGCGTAACACCATCATTAACGATCAGGTAGCAACAGCTATTCAGTCCGAAGTTGATAAACTATCGGCGCAAGGTATCAATAAAATTGTGGTGATAAGTCACCTTCAAGACATCAACGAAGAAAAACAATTAGTCGCTACATTAAAAGATGTGGATGTGGTAATTGCCGGGGGTGGCGATGAACTATTGGGCAACGAAAGCACGGCTACCTTCCCGGGCGATGGTGCTTTCTACGATAAGTACCCAATTGTGGTAAAAGACAGCGAAGACAAAAACGTTTACTTGGTAACGACTCCGGGTGAGTACAAATACGTGGGCCGTTTAGACCTTAATTTTGATGAGAACGGCTATGTTACGCAAGTGAGCGACCAAAGCGGATTGTATTTAGTTCGTCCGGATGAATGCGGTTTTGATGCAGCACTTCGGGTAAATGCAGAGCAGCCGGTTAAAGATGCCTTAGATGCCTACGAAAGCAACGTGATTGCTAACAGTGAGGTAGATTTAGATGGTACGCGTTCAAGCATTCGTGCCATAGAAACCAACCTGGGTAACTTAGTGGCCGATGCTATGCTGTGGCAAGCTACCGAATTGCACGAAGCCTTTGGCGTAAAAACACCGGATGTGGCTTTAGTTGGCGGTGGTGGTATCCGTAACAATACCCTTATTCCGGCAGGCCCGATTAACGAGTTACATACCTTCGACATCCTGCCGTTTGCCAATTTCGTGGCAGTTATCGAAGATGTAGAGCCTCAAGTTTTAAAGGCAGCTTTAGAGAATAGTGTATCAGCACTGGAAGGTGGATTAAACTCAGGCTCGGGTCGCTTTTTACAAGTGGCAGGAATCAATATCGAGTGGAATAAAGCCGAAAAATCGCTTCAATACGATAACGAAGGAAACGTAATCGGCGGCAATAGTGGGCAACGTATCTGGTCGGCTTATTTAAGCAACGGTACGCCTATTGTGGTAAAAGGAAACGTGGTGGCTGAAGCTCCTGCTGTAACCATTGCCCTGCCTGACTTTACAGCTCGAGGCGGCGACCAGTTTAACTTTGGTGAGAACAAAGCGTTTACTACCTTGGGAGTAACGTATCAACAAGCCTTATACAACTACCTGGTAGAGGGTGTAAAGGGTGAAATCACTGCAGCCGCATATCCAGAGGCCGGTTCTGATAGAATTGTGCGAAAAGATACTCCGGTGTTAATCACTTCCAACGATGCTCGACACAAAGTTTTCCCAATTCCGGCCGAAGATGTCATCCACTTCGAAGTGCCAACGCAAGGTCAACTTACCTTAAGCACTACCAATGGGGTAATCGTATTACAACAAGCACTTAACGAAGGCATCAACACCATTGATGTATCTACCTTCGCTGCCGGTGTGTATGTTTATACCGTTGAAACCGCGAATGAGACTTACCGCAGCGTGATTGTGGTGAAGTAAAGATTATCTATTAAAGAATTGAAAACCCTCAAAGTCTTAAAGACCTTGAGGGTTTTGTTTTACTACAAAAACCACGATACAACATGATACCTTTTCGTGCTTTTTAGTGACTTTCGTAGTTGAATAACCTCTGCGACTCCTCTGCGTTCTTTGCGGTTGATATTTCTAACTACAAAAATCACGAAACTACACTAAAGCTTTTCGTGCTTTTTAGTGACTTTCGCAGTTAAAAAATCTCTTCGACTCCTCTGCGTTCTTTGCGGTTTATGTTTTTAAACTACCTAAGACACTGATCTACACAAAACAATTTTTTCTGTAATTTCCGTAGTTATACCAATTTGTTCCATTTCCCAATCTATAAATCCTTACCATCTTACTACATCTTAACATAAATTATTATATTCGTTAGCAATAAGAACAATAACCCTACACCCTAATTCATTTTGAACCCTAAAAGAACCTCTAACAACAACGCCAGCTCACACTCTCAATTGGTGCATCCCATTGAAAACAAGGCGTGGACCTTGTCGGTAAAGTCCCTACCATTGGAGAGAACCTTCCGACACGGTCACTTACTTCAATCCGTTCAGAGGGAACCTTCCGACACGGTCGCATACATCAATCCATTCGGAGAGAGCATTCCAACGGATCATTTTCTCTTCAATCCGTCTGGAGAAAGTTCTCCGACAATGTATTTCCATCTCTCACCACGAGAAGAAGATGAGCAACTATTTAAACAGACTAATTTTTTATTTTTTTAATCATATAAATAACAAATCATGACCCAAGTAGAAAAACTTGCAGCACACAGCCGTGTAGGCGAAGTAGACACTAGCACATCACAAATAGTATCAGCATTAAAGAAGGATACGCCTGAAAATGATGCCTTTTTAATGGACTTTACTGCACAACTAAGCGATAAGGGGCAACAAATTTCTGCTGCTGCCAACAGCATCAAGGCAGAAAGTGACCTTGCAGAAGTTGATGTAGTACGCGACGAATTGATAAGTGACCTTAATTACCTGCTTAAAGGCTATATGCATCACCCTGATGCGGCTATTAAAGAAGCAGCCGTAAAAACTTATAAAGTTTATGATAACTATGGTGTTGCCATTAACAAACTTAGCTATACAGAACAATCATCAAAGATAAAATCTTTAGTTACCGACCTTCAGAAGGTTACCCCAGAGGTAGCGCAGTTAAGTGGGGTAGAAACTTTGATGGGCGGCTTGCAACAAGCACAAAGCGACTTTGAAGTAGCCGAAGAAGCTTATCGTACCGAGAAAAATAAAGACAATACCACACAAGCTGCCAGTACCATCCGTAAAGAAATAATGGACTTGATAAACGACAAGCTGGTACCTTACCTAAATACCATGAACATGGTAAACCCAACTGTATACGAAGCACTCTCGGCCGATATTGCTTCCATCATAGTGCGTAATAACGATACCGTTAAGCGAAGGAGAAAGAAGTAATTAATGGGTGAATTAGTAAATGTGAGAATGTGTAAATGCACTTGCTAATTAATGGAAGTAAAATAAAGTCAGTAGGCAGAAGGCAGTAGTCTATTGCTTACTGGCTTTTATTATTACTTGTTATCAAGAGAGGCTAAAATTAGATCTAATACAACTTTTAAAATTCCGTACAAATAAGAGACTTTTTCTTAAAATCATTACCTTTGCCCACTGCTGACTTTTATTTAACAAGAATGCTTAGTTGGTCAGACATTGCACTCTTGGCAATCGATAAAAGTTGAATAATTAAAAGTTAATTTAAACATTAATATATTAGCACATAAGCACATTAATTACTACTGACTAATAATTAAATAATCTCCCATGGCAAAAAACAATAATCTTTTATTTTCAAAAGTACTTATCACATTAGTCTTATTTACTTTTTTCTCATGCAATAAAGAAAATGAAGTCGAAAAAGCAGAAGCTTTATACAGTGTTAATAACAAATGTTTATTGATCAAAACAGAGAATTTCCCAATTTATACCGGTCAAGAACAAGCAACCCAAAGCGGTTATACCTATCAATACAATTCCCACAATCAGTTTATACTGAAAAAACCGTATTACATAACACCCGAAGGTGAGAACTTATATACTCAATACACAGATAGCGTTTTATATTTAAATGGATATCCAACTGAAGGTTTTTTTCGTTATTCAGAAAGCTATCCTTCATATTTTAATTATTCAGCTTTTCCTATAAAACAGGAATATTTAAGGCATGAAAAATATTCATTTACCGGTACTCAATTAGATAGCATTAACTTTTCAATCTATGATGGAAAAAGCAATGATTTTAGGTATGAGGGTGTCACTAAGTATTACTATAACAACTCCAAAATTGATTCTTCAATAACAATAAACACTAACATCAACAACCCAGAAAAATATAATTTATTTAAATCTTTTACCCAATGCACCTATAATTTTAAAGATAATAATCTCATAAGTGTGTATGAAGCAAACTGGAGCATCACTAAGGATATTGGTGATGAAAATATTCATTACTCCGACACCACATTCACAACCAAGACCTATTCTGACTATACCAATCAAAACAATCCGTATAATGGTTTATTCTTTGTATATGACCTTCGCGAAAAATCCCTCTCGAATAACGTTAATAACCATTTTGAAGAAATTACTACTACAAGCAATGGCGACACTACAAGAATACATGGTATCAATCTTAATTTTGAAAACTTCAACGCAAACAATTATCCTGAAGTTGATAATTCGGTAGGCAAGCTTTATTATCGTTAATGCACTTAGTCTGTTCTAATCTCAAAATATCTTAAGTCAAAAGCCCGAAGGTTATTTAAATCTTCGGGCTTTTGTATTATATGAAATCCATTTGTCTATACTGAGTAGTGACGTTCAGGCGGTTATTTTACCAAACTTTACGCCTAAAGTAGATACCTTATATCACTATACCTGTATATTGAAATTTAGAACGTATTCTTAAAGCTGCCAAAAGACCAGATTAATCGAAATAAATTAGTTATCCATTTCGTGTTCTTTTGTGCTTTTTGTAGTTAATACTTTTCACCACTGAATTCACAGCACTTCATTGAAAAGATTAAGACTGATGAAAACTGTTTCTGTGTTTTTACCGAGACTTTCGTGGTTATTTTAATCAAAACCAAATTAACCTCGTGAGTAGTATACAACGTAAAGTAGTCACCCGAACGAATATTGATTAACTTTGTAAAAAAGAAGCTTATGTGTATTCAGCGTAAAAAATTAGATCTAATTGAATGGATCGCCGGAATAGACGACTCAGCAATCATCAATAAATTGGAAGCGTTTAAAGATGACTACATAGATGCTGCCGACGATCAGGAAGCATTAAAAGCAGAAGAACTAAAATCCATTGAAAGAGGGCTGAAGGATATTGAAGAAAGAAAAATTATTACATTAAGAAATGCGATACAGGAAGGTATTGACAGTGCTATTGCCCATGATTTCGATCCTCATAAAAACCTAGAAAAGCTAAAAGCAAGAAGAAAGTGTAATGGCTAATTACAGATTAACGAATAAAGCCGTTGCCGACTTAAACCAAATTTGGATCTACACCTATATAATTGGTCAGAACATCAAGCTGACAACTATTATGAAATGCTAATTAATAGCTGTCAGGAAATAGCTAACAATCCCAAACTAGGAAAAAACTACTCAGGAATAACGCCTAACCTCTTCGGCATAAAAGCTAAGCGACATATCATTTTTTATCGTAAGCTAAGTAGTAATTCAATCGAAATAACAAGAATACTACATGAACAGATGGACTTGTCGAAACGAATCAAGGAATAAATCATTTATCCATTTCGTGTTCTTCTGTGATTTTCCGTGTCAAGATTCTTTTTCTCCTAATACAAGCTTCGATTCCTTCTAGAGTATCATCAAGTCTTGATACTTATGTCTTGATACTAAATGTAACATTCCCCAAATTTTTATATTTTTGCGCTTTCATAATTCAAGATAACATAGTACAATATATAGCATGGAATTAGCAAGTAAATACAACCCGGCCGAGACCGAGGACAAATGGTACAAATACTGGATGGACAACAAGTTCTTTAAATCAGTTCCTGACGAAAGAGAACCCTACACAATAGTAATACCTCCGCCAAACGTTACCGGTGTATTACACATGGGGCACATGTTAAACAATACCATTCAGGATATCCTTGTGCGCCGTGCTCGTATGATGGGTAAAAATGCTTGCTGGGTACCGGGTACCGACCACGCTTCTATCGCCACCGAGGCTAAAGTGGTAAACAAACTGAAAGAAGCCGGTATCCAAAAATCCGATCTTACACGCGATGGCTTTCTTGTGCATGCCTGGGAATGGACCGAAAAACACGGTGGCATCATCCTCGATCAATTAAAAAAACTAGGTGCATCCTGCGACTGGGATCGTACTTGTTTTACGTTAGATGAGACTCGTAGCGAAGCCGTAATCAAAGTATTTGTTGAGCTTTATAACAAAGGATTAATTTACCGGGGTATTCGCATGGTAAACTGGGATCCATCGGCAAAAACTGCCGTTTCTGACGAAGAGGTTATCTACAAAGAAGTCAACTCAAAACTTTACTACTTAAAATATCAAATCGAGGGTAGCGAAGAGTTTGTAACCATCGCCACCACTCGACCAGAAACCATCTTAGGGGATACAGCCGTTTGTATCAACCCAAATGATGAGCGCTTTACCCACTTAAAAGGCAAGCGCGTAATTGTTCCATTAATCAAACGTTCGATTCCGATTATCGAAGATGAATACGTAGACATGGAGTTTGGTACTGGTTGTTTAAAAATCACGCCTTCACACGACATCAATGACTACGAAATTGGTATGCGTCATAACTTAGAAAGCATCGATATCTTAAACGATGACGGTACTTTAAGCGAAGCAGCTCAATTATACGTAGGCAAAGATCGTTTCGAGGTTCGTAACGAAATTGAAGCTGACCTTGAGAAAGCCGGCAACTTAGCCAAAGTTGAAGCATATACCAACAAAGTAGGTTGTTCTGAGCGTACCGGTGTGGTAATTGAGCCTAAATTATCTACCCAATGGTTTTTAAAGATGAGCGAAATGGCTCAGGTTGCTTTAAAAGCCGTTATGGATGATGAAGTGGAGTTTCACCCTAAGAAATTCAAAAACGTTTACCGTCACTGGATGGAGAACGTAAAAGACTGGTGTATCTCGCGTCAGTTATGGTGGGGACACCGCATCCCTGTTTACTACCTTGAAGGGGGTGACTTTGTGGTAGCCGAAACTGCCGAAAAAGCCTTAGAAGCGGCCAAAGCAAAAACAGGTAATGCAAATCTTACTTTGGATGATATCAAACAAGAAGAAGATGTATTAGACACCTGGGCATCATCGTGGTTATGGCCAATTGCAGTATTTGATGGTTTCAACAACCAAAAAGAAATTGATTATTACTACCCTACCAACGATTTGGTTACCGGGCACGACATTATCTTCTTCTGGGTAGCACGTATGATTATGGCCGGATATGAGTTTAAAGGCACCTATCCTTTTAAGAATGTATATTTCACCGGAATGGTGCGCGATAAGCAAGGCCGTAAGATGTCTAAGCAATTGGGTAATTCGCCCGATCCGTTAGACTTAATTGCTAAGTTTGGTGCAGATGGCGTTCGTGTAGGTATGTTGCTTTGCTCACCTGCCGGTGGTGACTTGTTATTCGACGAAAGTTTAACCGAGCAGGGGCGTAACTTTGCCAACAAAATATGGAATGCTTTCCGCCTTGTTAAAGGATGGGAAGTGGATAACACTATTGAGCAACCGGAGAGTGCTGCTAAAGGTATCGAATGGTTTGGCGAGAAATTAAATCAAACCATTGCTGTGATTGATGATCACTTCAGCAAGTTCCGTATTTCGGATGCGTTGATGACGGTTTATACTTTATTCCGTGATGAATTCTCCAGCTGGTTATTAGAGGTGGTTAAACCTGCCTACCAACAGCCTATTGATGGCAAAACTTACGCTGCAACCATTGCTTATTTCGATGATTTATTAAGACTCCTTCATCCATTTATGCCCTTCTTATCAGAAGAAATCTGGCAGTTATTAGAAGACCGTAAAGATGGTGAGAGCATCATGGTAGCTGACATGCCTAAAAGTGGTGAGGTTAACGAAGACATCCTTGCTCGTTTCGAGTTATTAAAAGAGGCGATTGGTGGCATCCGTAACGTTCGCAAGCAAAAGAACATCCCTCAAAAAGATGCGCTTAAAGTAAGCATCTTAGACAACGAAGGTTCTTACAACAAAGATTTTGATGCTGTATTAAGCAAGATGTGTAATCTTGAGGAATTAAACTTCGTATCTGAAAAAGTGGATGGTGCTATTTCGTTCTTAGTAAAGGCAACTGAGTACTTCATCCCGATGGGCGACTTATTAGACGTTGAAGCTGAGTTAAAGAAACTGGAAGAAGAATTAAAATATACAGAAGGCTTCTTAACCTCTGTATCTAAAAAGTTAAGCAACGAAAAGTTTGTGAATAGCGCTCCTGAAAAAGTAGTGGCCATCGAAAAGCAAAAACAAGCAGATGCGGAAGCGAAAATTAAGGTTCTTAAAGAGAGTATTGCTCGATTGAAATAAGTTTCTGATGTGCTGATGTGCTAATTTATTAATGTGCAAATATGTTTTTAGTTTTTACAAGTTAGCTTGCAGCAAAATAACACAGAGATTACATTAAGATGATAAATTGAAAGAGGTTTTCCGCTTGGGAAACCTCTTTTTTTATCTTTAAACGAGTTGGAATTAGGTATGATATCATCTCGCCCTTTCAGGGCTTGGATTCCCACGGTGCAAATAAAACAGGGCGTTGCCCTATCCTTTTATCGTTGAGCCTGAAAGGCTCATAGTATCTTTATACCCTATCAAATACTCACATTTCATATAAAAAATCTTATCACTACCCTAATTACCGAGCCTGAAAGGCTTCAATATAGTAGCATAGCGCAACGCCCTATGAATAAACGTAATATAAATCAAGCCCTGAAAGGGCGAAAATCTCAATCCCAAACATACTGCTCCTTATACTCAACCTTATATTTCTTTAGAAAAGCACGAAACTCGTCCTCAAAAGATCTTTTTTGATGATGCACTTCTTGATGCTTTATATAATCTTTAACAACCTCAATTTCCGATGGATTAACAGAGAATATCCCATAGCCATCCTGCCAATAGAAATTACGGTACTCCTGCCCTTTACCTTTAATCCATTTAGACGATCGTTTTTTAATTTCTTCCAGCAACTTTATTTGCGTCATACTTTTATGTAAGACTGATAATACATGAACATGATTCATATATCCGCCCACTTGCAAAGCGTTGCATTTTAATTCCCGGCAAACACCACCGAGGTAGGCGTACAATTCATTTTCAATACTTGGACTTATCAAATTTTGTCGGTTCTTAGTGCTAAATGTGATGTGCACATACACATTAGATAGGGATTGTGGCATGATTAAATTTATTTCGCCCTTTCCGGGCTTGGTTTGTAATTCGTATAATCATAGGGCGTTGCCCTATGCTAATCTATTAAAGCCTTTCAGGCTTCAGTTTAAATTAGCACCAAATAATTCGTAATTCAAGTAAGGTTGATAATTAAGTAAAGAGGCTTTACAATTGATTTAAGCTCTTTATTTCTTTTCAAAAATGACCTAACTTTTTCCTAACAATTAAAATCTAAACTTAAATTATAAGCGAATGAAAAAGATTTATTTACTCATCAATGCACTCTTATTGATTGCCATTACAGATGCTTCAGCACAACTCACACTTTCTACAAACGACACCAACATCACAGCAGGCGAGACCATTGGCTTTACTTGGACAGGTGATCCCGGAGAACTTACATTAGTCGATTTAGTCTATTCCGACGACAACTTCTCTACATTTAGCACAGCGGGCAACGACATTTCTGCAGGTGACAACTACTATTACTTCGACACTCCCGCCGATTTAGTTACCGGCGACTACACTTTCAAATTAATCGACCAGAACTTTCCGCCTATAGATGCCTCCAACGAAATCACCGTTTCAATTACAGGCAATACCATAAGCATAACCTCTCCTACCGAAGGAAGCAATCTCAATAAAGGAGACGACATCTACTTCTCTTGGGATATCTCAGATGGAATCAACAATTTAGAACTCTTAATGCAAGGCCCGGGAGATACCGAATTTGCAGTCGTTAATACCGAAGACATCTACCCTAACGATGATATTTATGGCCATCCAACCACAGATTTAGCATTGGGCGCGTATAGTTTTAAACTTAAAGACGCAAACAGTACTTTAGAATCAGAGGCAGTCAACATCACTTTAATTGATCCGGTTATAACCGCCACTATCATCTTAGATACGCCAACTAGTGGCGAAAGCTTTAATACGGGTGACAACATTGACTTTACCTGGACTATCACAAGCGGCACGGTAAACACCTTACAACTGTGGTTCTCTGAAGATGGTGTCAGATATGAACCATTTGCTTCCTTTCCGGCAGACGACCCAAGTTACACTTTAACAGTTCCCGAAAACGCCTCCGAAAATGCATACTCATTTAGATTAGTAGATGCAGAAAACACCGCTAACAAATCAGATGTATTTATATTAAATGTAATTGACATTCACTTTGCAGGAATCGAACAACTCAGCCCTGATAATGGCACAACTGGTCTTTCTACCATGCTATTTTACGACGAATATAACGATGATAACGGAACGATTCAGATACGTTTTAAAGAATTAATTGAGGTAGCAAGCGGCAAAACTATCACTTTAACCGATGGCGATGCAGAAGTCATTAATTTAAGTACCGACACCGATATCTCTTTAATCGGATATAACGATGGAGGTGAAATGAAATACTATGGAATGAAAATAGATTTATCGGCTCAATTACCTCTAAAGGGAAACACCACCTATTCGGTCTTAATCGATGGCTCTACTGTATCTGATCTTGCCGGCACTCCTAATTTCTTCCCCGGAACAACTACCGAATGGACATTCTCCACTGCACCGGCAATTGGTGGCCAAATAACCTATACGGGCTCAGCTACCGGAAAATTGATTGTATTACTCATAGATAATAATGGAGGAGATACCGAACCAGATAGCTACATCATCATTGATAACCCAACTTTCCCTTACAACTACAACGTTACCGCACCCGTTAACACCACTTATACCCTTTTTGCTTTTATCGATAAAAATGACGACGGTGAGTTTAATGGAAATTCAGAACCTTATCAACTTTCAGAAAATATTAATGTAAACGTAGAAAATGTAATCGATATAAATCTAACATTAATCGATCCGTCTATCGAAATTAATACCCCTACTGAAGCACAACAATTTAATCAAGGTGATGATATATCGGTAACATGGAGTACGGTTGGTGAAATCGCTAACCTAAACCTAATGGTACAAGGCCCCGGTGAACTTGATTACTCAAAGGTGAACGACTCTTCTATAAGCAACGATGACGAATCATTCGTATTTGAAACTACCGGCAAAGCAATCGGCCAATATTTCTTAAAAATGGTGGATGCCAATGGCGACATTGAATCAGACCCTGTTAGTATTACACTAATAACTCCGGTTGTTACAGCAACACTCACTTTGGATTCTCCGAATGGACAAACTTTAAATCCCGGAGACAGTTTTGATTTCACCTGGACAATTACCGATGAAAGCGTTGCTGTAACCTCACTTTACCTACAGATTTCAGAAGGTGATGAAAGCAACTATGAAACCTTCACTGAAGCATTTGATGTTACATCTGAGCCATACACCTTTGATCTGCCTATGGGAACACAAGCTGGCCTATATTACTTTAGATTGATTGATGCAAACAATTCGGCAAACGTTTCAAATTCGGCAAACATTACAATCGTAGACAATATCTTTGGAGGAGTTACAAACCAATACCCTGCCAATGGAGCTGAAGGAAATGCCAGATTCTTAACTTATGAGGATATGTCTGAATACGACAATATGATTGTTGTAGACTTTGCTGAAGACATTATTCTCGAAGCAGACGTAGACATCACAATTACTGATGGGGGCACTCCAATAATCATTAATTCGAACGACCCGGGAGTTTCGGTATCCGGTTCAACATTAAAAATCGATCTATCGCCCTATCTTCCTTTAACCGCTAATACCAACTACAACATTCTAATTGACGGATCGAGTATTAGAGATAATGCAGGTAATTATTTCGAAGGCTTTAATACAGATACAAATCCTTGGAGTTTTACCATAGCAAAAACTATTTCGGGTACCATTACAATTGATGGTTCGAGCGATGGAGATTTAATCATCCTTGCAATGCTACAAACCGAATGGGATAATGAAACCTACAGTGGAACAATTGTTCTTTCTGAAGAATTCCCTAGCTTCCCGTATGATTATACCATCGAAATACCTGGTAATGGAGAATATATGGTGTTTGCTTTCATCGATTACGACGGAAACAATTATTTCACTGAAACCGAACATAGTGATATACTGCAGAACATTCCTATAAATAATAACAATGCGGTTGATCAGAACTTAGTTTTACAATCTGTAACAACTGATATCCTAACTGAAACTTCTAAAAACAGTATTACGATAACGAAAGATTACATCCTCGTTAATAAAGACATCCAAACACTCCAACTATACAATGCAACAGGAGTACTTGTTTTAACTGAGCAAAATATTAATCAAGGACAGCTTATCAACACCTCTAATTTAACTAAGGGTTTATACCTTATTTCGATCGACAATAAAGAATCCATAAAGATGCTTAAGTAAACTAGTATTTTAATACAACAAAGGCTGCTCAAATTGGGCAGCCTTTGTTTTTATTCTGAAATCATAAAAACCATGCTAAAAAAATCATGGCTTCTAAATAATAAGCTTATTAATTATTTAGAAAGAGTGTATTATCCTATGAGTAAATATCGAATAGTAAGAAAGTTAATTAGCTCATTCTCACTTTTCCTAATTCACCCATTAATAAGCCTTTAAGCTTAAATCTAAACTTTTAATGTGGTGAGTTAAAGCACCAACTGAGATATAATCAACCCCACATTCGGCATATTCGCGTAAACGATCTTTTGTAATACCTCCGGAAGATTCGGTTTCACATTGTCCTGCAATACGCTTCACCGCTTTTTTAGTAGTTTCAACATCAAAATTATCAAGCATAATTCGATCTATACCTTCTTGCTTTAATGCTTCTTCTAATTCTTCCCAATTACGAACTTCGACTTCTATTTTTAATTTTTTACCCTTTTCTTTCAGGTAAGCTTTTACTGAATTTACAGCCTTCTCGATTCCACCTGCAAAATCGATGTGATTATCTTTTAGCATAATCATGTCATAAAGACCTATTCGATGATTTACACCTCCTCCAATCTTCACTGCCTCTTTCTCTAGCAATCGCATACCTGGTGTTGTTTTACGTGTATCTAACACCTTCGTATTAGTTCCGGCTAACAACTTCACATATTCGTCGGTTTTCGTGGCAATACCACTCATACGCTGCATTACGTTTAGAACCAAACGCTCTGCTTGTAATAAGGATCTGACCGGACCTTTTGCTCGTAATACAATATCTCCGGGGTTAATTACAGCCCCATCTGCCATTAATACTTCCAATTCTATTGAAGCATCGATTCTTTTAAAAATTCCAATTCCAACTTCTAATCCGGCTAAGATTCCGGATTCTTTAACCAACAGCATTACTTTCCCCTGAGCTTCTTCCGGAATACAAGATAACGAAGAATGATCCCCATCACCTATATCTTCTGCTATTGCAATCTCGATTAATCGATCTATAAGTTTTTGATTATTCATCTTGTGTTTCAATTCTTAATTGATGAATCAATATTTTATTTAATGTTTCTTTTGTCAAAAAGGTAAATCGAAAAGTTTTTCTGCCCGAAGTATAAATACCTATTGAAAAAGAAGCATTTTCCTTTTCTCCGGTATGTATTATTTTAAAATCTGTAGGAGGATAATCTTTGTAAAAACCGTCCAAAACCATTTCTGCTTGATTTTTACTATATACTCCGGTTTTACCTAGTAATACAAATTCAATTTTTTCATGAAAGTGTTCTATCAAATTAATTGCAACACCTGACTTTACAGCCTTTACAATATCCTGAGATGTTCCTTCTGAAACTTGAGCATTCATTCCTGCAACAAGAAACAGTGCAAGTAAAACAACAACATTTACTCTATTCAACCGTTTTTTCATAAGGTTATTTTATTATTCCTGATTCAATGACAATCAGTAAGTTTATCTCCTAGTAATTTAAAACCCAAAATTCTACCTTCACGTTTCAACTTACAAATATACAAATACAATATTTAATCCATTTTTTTAGACCTTTGATCTTTCAAAACTTAATAAAAAGTAAATAATGAAAATTGTATTATTGATGATCGGAAAAACCGATGAGAAATATCTTCAAACCGGTATAGATAAGTACGTTTCCCGGTTAAAACATTACATTCCATTTGAGTTAACGGTTATTCCTGATTTAAAGAAAACAAAAAACCTTTCAACTGATCAACAAAAAAAACTTGAAGGCGAATTAATCATTCAAAATTTCCAACCCGGTGATCACATAACTTTATTAGACGAAAAAGGGAAAGAGTTTTCATCCGTTAAATTCTCGAACTACATCGAAAAAAAAAGTATATCGGGTTTAAAAAGAATTGTTTTCGTTATTGGAGGTCCCTATGGTTTTTCGAATGAAGTGTATGAAAAAAGTAATGATAAAATTGCACTTTCTCAGATGACATTTTCCCATCAGATGGTTCGATTAATCATTACTGAACAAATTTACCGGGCAATGACCATTCTAAGAAATGAACCCTATCACCACATTTAAAGAAAAATTTGTAATTATCTTACATATAAGCGGTTTCTTTCATATATAGCACATTATTTGCATACCATAATAAAACATTAAAATGCTTAAAAAGCTACGTTCCATCATCATATTATTAATTAGTGCTTGTGCTTTATTCTTTTTTAGCCGGTGGTTAAATTATGAATTCGATTCATCATATATTATAAATCAAGACATTGAAATAATTCAACAAAAAACCATTCAGAAACAAAAAAATCTAATTCAGGAATTAAAATCTGTAGCATCAACACTTGTTAATCAACAGATGTCTATTTCCCAATTAATGGATTCTCTTTACCATGAAGATAATCAATTCCTTGTTTATAAAGACACAACCTTAATAGGATGGTCGAATCAAAACATAATCCCAAACTCACTAAACCAATTCGAATCTAATAGAAGCGTAATAAAACTAGCTAATGGATGGTATATAAATGCTAATCTAAAAGTTCATAATTACACCTTTATTGGTCTGTCTCCAATAAAAAAGCAATTTTCTTACCAGAATAACTTTCTCAAAAATCAATTTCATTCTTCGTATGACCTCACTACAAATCCTGAATTACTATTGAGTTATGACAAATCTATTCCTGCCATTTATGATCAAAACAAATTCTATCTATTTTCTTTAGTTTTTGAAAAACAACAAATTAAACTTCACCATCTTCAAACCCTATCATTACTCCTTAGCCTGCTATCATTTATTCTTTTTATAATAGCAGGTTCTAAAATGGTTAAAAGAATTACTACAAACAATCAAAATCTTCTGGCCAGCTACTTTGGAATTATTTACTTATCAGCTCTTTATATTCTTTTTATTCGCTATGGAGCACCTGATTATCTAAACAAAATAGAACTATTTTCTCCGGTATCATTTGCGGTTTCTAAATGGTTACCTTCACTTGGGGCTTTATTAATCATCTCTATTTTAAATCTAATATTTTCTTATTGGATATATAGATACATTAATTTCTCAAAATACTCTTTTTCAACGAAGTGGCTTTTTTTAATCGGAATTACCGGACTCATTTCATATTTTCAATTAATAGGATGGTTAATAAATTTGGCTGTAAATAACTCATCACATACATCTCTATTCTTTCATATAAAAGATTTCAATTTTGTAAGCTTTACCGAAATTGCATTTATAACTCTATTAACCATCGCATTTCTTTTTCTTAGTAATAAATTTATTGCAACTTTTAGAACTTCAATATCAAAATATCAATCACTACTACTAACGTTAATTGTTGTAGTTTCTTTCGTTATAATCTCAATAGTTATTTCAGATACCTTTTCCATTGTAGAATTTACATTTATCTATATCTATTTTTGCATCCTTATTCTGTCTAAGCGAAATTCAAAAAATCAATTAGCTTTTGGTTACTTTTTATTAATCATCATCCTATTCTCCTCCTATAACATCTATTCTCTGTACCAAAAAAACCTAATAAAAGAAAAAAAGAATAGAGAGTTCTTAATTGAAAACTTATCCTTTAAACTCACCAAAGAAACTGATCCAACTGCTGAACTATATCTCCATGAATTAGAATCGAAAATATATAAAGATACTGTCCTTCAAAAATTATTAAGTGAGTCGATTTTAAACAATGAGTTAATAGAAACTCACATTCGAAAGAACTATTTTGTTGGATACTGGAGTAGGTACGAAACACAAATAATTACATGTTGGCCTCAAGCAAAATTACATATTAAAGACAGTGACGTTACTACCGGATGTTATCAATATTTTAATAACATGTTACTGAGGAATGGTATACAAGTGGATAACACCTCAAATTTTTATTTTTTAGAAAACAATAATGGCAGAATAACTTACTTTGGTGCACTACCTTTCTTTCAGGGATATAATCTGGAAACAACCTTGTACATTGAAATAAATTCTAAACCCCATTTTCAAGGTTTAGGTTATCCGGAACTTCTAACCAGTGATGAAGAACAATTAATGCTTGGCTCTGTAAAGGAATATTCTTATGCGAAATATCAAAATAACGAATTGGTTAAACAATATGGGAATTACAAATACCCTGTAGAGTTAACAAAAACAACCACCAAAATAGGAATAAAAAGAAGCATTTCTCAAAATGAAATGAAGCACCTGATATACAATCCGAATAATAAAGTTACTATAATTTTAAGCAGAGAAAACGTAAAACCTTTTCTGATATTACTAGGGTTCTCCATCTTCTTTATTCTTACATTCATTTTTTCATCCGGCCTGTTAATTTTAATTCGATACCGAGAAGAAAAAATCATTTTTAGATCATCCATTCACGAACGAATGCAATATACTTTTATTGGACTAATTATGACTTTATTATTCGTAATGGGAATAAGTATTGTAAAATATTCTATACACCAATACGAAAGGAATAATGAGCAAATGCTTTCGCAAAGAATTAAATCAGTTCTTTTAGAACTTGAAGATAACATTGGTAATGAAGCGCACATTAAACCAGAAATGAAAAATTATTTGGAGTATTTATTAAGAAGATTTTCAAACATATTCTTTACTGATATTAATTTATACAACCAAAATGGAAAACTAGTTGCAACCTCACGCCCGGAGCTATTTAAAAAAGGAATTACCGGCACAAATATGAATCCGCAAGCTTTATATGAACTTCGCTACAAACTCCGTAATGAATATATTCAACAGGAATCAATAGGCTTACTTACTTACACATCTGCTTATCTTCCTTTATACAATAATTCCAATCAATTGCTAGGCTATATAAACCTACCTTACTTCGTTGGTACCAACGAGTTAAAGGAACAAGTATCATCTCTTTTAGTAGCAGTTATTAATGCCTATTTCATCTTTACAATGTTGGCCATTGGGATAGCGATCCTTATTTCACAAAGAATAACGCGACCACTTAATCAACTTCAGGAAGCTCTGAGAAAAGTGAAACTAGGAAAACGAAATAACAAGATTGATTATAAAAAGGAAGATGAAATTGGTCAACTGGTTACTGTATATAACACCATGGTTGATGAATTAGAAAAAAGCGCATTAAAATTAGCGACTTCAGAAAGAGAATCTGCTTGGAGAGAAATGGCTAAACAAATTGCTCACGAAATAAAAAATCCATTAACACCAATGAAATTGAGTGTTCAATACCTCATGAAATCCTGGAATGATAAAAAAGATGATTTCGACAGTTTTTTAGAAAGATTCACAAATACAATGACAGAGCAAATAGATCAATTACATCGAATTGCTAATGAATTCTCAAACTTCGCAAGAATGCCGAACACGAAGTACAAATCAGTTAATATCACAGAAAAAATTGATAATGTTTTAGCTTTATTTCAAAAATCAGAAAGAAACATAAGCTTTGAATTTAAGCGATCTCCCAAAGATATTTATGTTACTTCTGACCCAGATCAATTAGTAAGCGTTTTCAATAATCTAATAAAAAATTCGGTACAAGCCATTCCACAAAACATAAAAGGTAAAATAACCATTTTACTAAAAGAAGATACCCAAAATGCAATCATCAAAATTACTGATAATGGAAATGGTATTTCCAAAGAAATAATTCCTAATATTTTTAAACCGAATTTCACTACCAAAACTAGTGGTACTGGGATTGGATTAGCAATTGTAAAAAATATCATTATTAATTCAGAAGGCACTATTGATTTTAAAACTCAAGAAGGAAAAGGAACTACATTTACAATAAAAATCCCAATCGCAAAACAATTGCCTTGAAAAACAAAAATGAAATGCTGTAAGCATTCATTAAAGGAGAAGCTTTTCATATCTTTAAATTAACAACAAGCATATCTAAAAAGCAGTTTGCCCATTAGTTCAGGGAATAAAAATAACTTTTTGCAGGTTCTCTTTAAGCCGCACAAAATGCGGCGATGATGTATTCCTTTTTTGTCCCTTGTAAATCAAATGATGTAGAACAATTGTAATGGCAAACCGATGTACTTAATAGAATACAGGAACACAAAGCCAATAAACTTCTGGAATTACTCCCTCAAAATTGGACGCGGGTAAAGACTCAAGATTAGTCAAGGATAGGAAGGTATACAATAGCTTACAATGCGTAGTTTACCGTATGCTTACTGGGTGAAAATACAACAGTGTTGGAAAACAAAAAAGCCGTTACTCTAATGAATAACGGCTTTTTCTAAAAAAGGCAGTGACCTACTCTCCCACGCTATGTAGTACCATCGGCGCTATAGGGCTTAACTTCTCTGTTCGGAATGGGAAGAGGTGGAACCCCTATGCTAT
>QKJP01000027.1 GCA_003249255.1 Bacteroidales bacterium | reverse complement strand
AGTGCCCTTCATTTTATTTACATAATAATATTACAAAAATGGGGAAAAATACTGACAATTCCTCTATATGGGGAATTACACCCTGTAAGTAAATGAAAAATAAAACTTTACAATATTAGCTTGACGGCTATGGCCCGATGCAGGAGAAGAAAAAGGGACTCAGAGTAAAAAAACAAATAAACTTTGTGCCTTTGTGTCTCTGTGTTAAAATTTTATGTGCATTTATGGGGCTATCCATTTTTGAATAGAAAAAAATCTTACCTCAATCACCATAATTATTTCTTCACAAAAGCTTGGGTAGTACCATCAGCCAATGCCAGGATGTAAGTACCACTCTTTAGTTTTGATACACTTATATCATTTACCGACTTGTTATTTGAAAGCAATACTGTTTCGCCGGTCATGTTAAGGATTTTATAATCTTGAACGCTCTTGTTTAAGGTAATGATGTCTTCTGCAGGATTGGGCATAATCACTAAATCATCATCAGAGCATTCATTTTCTAAAAAAGAAGTTGGCACATCATTCTCGGTAAACTTAATCCAGTTGACGTTAAACAGGAAAGGATCAGAACCTTTAAAGACTAAGAATATATCCTGTACCCCGGTGACAGTTGAAGTAAAATTTGCTGTGAAGGTTTGGTAATTATTCCATGCTTGAGTAGAAGTAACAGGAATACTTGCTAAAAGCTGTCCGTCTAGCGCTCCTACTCTTAATTCTACAGTACCACCACTCGCTTGTGTAGCGGCTCTCACACTCACATCTTTAAGGTAACCTAAACCAAAATCAACATCGTTAAACCGTACCCAGCTACCATTTTGAATGTAATCCACCTGAAAACCTTTTGGCTCTGTACTACCTTCCTCCATGGTATGAACCTGTGCGTTACCAATCTCGTTGTAGCGATCTACCTGAATGATGTCGCCGGCCTTAGGAATACCAACGCCTCTGATGGTTGCTTCTTTCGTTTGAATGGTACCATCGGGATTAAAAGTAATTTCGTCGGCTCTGATGGAACGTAAACGGTTATTTCCGCTCAAGGACCAATGGTGATAGAACATGTACCACTTCCCTTTCCACTCTACAAAAGAGGCATGGTTGGTATCGTACTGGTAAAAATCGACACGCGGCATTATTGTACCTTGGTAAGTAAATGGCCCTAGCGGACTAGTACCTGTTGCATATCCAATCTCATAAGCTCTGATACCGTTTCTATCCGGCACATGTGCAAAAGTAAAGTAATATATTCCGTTTCTTTTAAAGGTAAACGGCCCTTCCTTATATCCGTCAGGCATTGGAATATCCACTTTTTGGCCAACAGTGGAAACCATATCATCCCCTAACTGAATACCACTTAACACACCATCGTTAATAACATACAAGTACACTTTGCCGTCATCGTCTTTAAACAAGCCCGGGTCGAAACCTTTAACGCCCTGTAAATAGTTTTGCTCAACTGTAAATGGTCCGGTTGGGCTATCAGATTTAGCAATACCGATACGACGAAAAGCACTTCCATCTTGCGGAATAGTCGGAAAAAAATGGTAATATTTTCCGTTTTTATCAATACAATCGGGAGCCCACATGCCGTATGCATCTTTCTTAGCCCAAGGCACATCGTTTTGGTCGATAATCATACCGTGGTCTGTCCAGTTTACTAAATCAGTAGTTGAAAACACATGGTAATCCGGCATGCAATACCCATTATCACCCTGACTTTCTGTACAACCACTGATATCGTGCGACGGATAAACATATAACACATCATTGAAAACTCGAGCAGTAGGGTCTGCGGTGTACATTTCGGTAATAAAAGGGTTTTGAGCTGAAACACCCATCAGACACCCCAATGCTGAAACTAATAAACTAAATCTTTTCACTTTTTATTTTTTTTTAAAACACCCGGTTAAAACCGGGTGTTATTCATACAATAGAAAACTTATTTTGAGATTTTATAGAATTTCTTCATAAGAGACTCCGTACTATTATTGATATTAAGCAAATACATACCATCTGTAAGTTTACTGATATCAACTTTTGCATTATCAAGTCCATTAAAGGATGAGCTAATTACAGGAACTCCGGCCATATTGGTGATGGTAAACTGATAATATTCACCTTGAAGTCCGCTTACATTGAGTACATCATTTGCCGGATTTGGATAAAACTCAACTTTTGAAGATGAAACAACATCAACATCAGTTGCAACTTCTGCGATTTTTGCCAACTCTATCTTATCTAAATTCCAGGCATAAGCTTCAGTCCCTGCTTTAATTTTCAGGGTGGATGTACCGGCATTTAAATTCACCACAGAACCCACAATAGAAGTGTATGCATCCCAACCGGCACTTTCCAAACCATTATTTGGAAGCTTATCAACAGCAATCTCAACACCATCAATCAAAATGGTAATGTTTGCATTATTACTTGGACAAGCAACCAAATACGATAATTGGTATTGCCCTGATGCAGGAATGGTTATCTGATATTCTGTCCAGTCACCGGAATTCACATAATTAATAATTCCGCCATCAATAGCTACTCCATTGCCGGGGCCTCCATCTTTTGAATCATCAAACACACCTCCGGTTGTAGTAAACGACTCGGCCTCTATCACTAACCAACTATCGTTACTTTTTACTGAGACTTTACACACGGCTGTTTTTCCTCCATCAACACTTGTAACTGTTACATTTGCACTTCCTAAGCCTTTGGCAGTTAGCACTCCATCTACAACGGTAAGCACTGCGGTATTATCAGAACTCCACTTTAATGCTCGGTTACTTGCATCGGCAGGCACAACTGAAGCCGTTAAAGTATGAACACCTCCAATTTTTAAACCTAGAAGTTCGTTACTTAGCTGGACACTTTCAACATTAACAATTTTTACATCTACGGTACATGCAGCTGTAAAGTTTCCATCATTTGTTTTTGCCGTTATGGTAGCAGTACCCTGTGATACAGCAGTAATAAATCCATTCTCATCAACAGTAGCAACCTGATTATTGCTCGTTTCCCAAACTACAAGCTTATCAGTTGCATTGGAAGGAAAAATAGTGGCTAAAATTTGCTTTTGAGCACCTACCGGAAGCGATAGTTTTTGTGAGGATAAGGCAAGCCCGGTTACTTTATTGGCTTTTACGGTTACAGCACACATGGCTTTCACAGTCCCATTTTGAGCAGAAGCTGTTAATTGAGCAGTACCTTCCTTAACTCCGGTTACAATACCTTCGGCATTCACAGTTAGAATTCTCTCATCAGAAGAACTCCAGGTAACAGTGTTATCAGTAGCACTCTTTGGAGAAACCACCGCAAGCATGTTGGCCGATTTTCCGGGTTCGATAATTAAGGAAGATTTATTTAATTCGATGGAACTAACCGGAATAATGCCGTTATTCGTTAATGAAAAGTAATTTAAATTAATATCATTCACTGCTTCGATGCGAATTTTATGAGCTCCTGCACTTAAGTTCACAGCAACACCGGCCTTCGTTAAATACTTGCCCCAACCGCCGGTGCTCGTTAAATCTGTAACTATTGGCGTAGTACTACCATCCACATAAGTTTTAATTTGGATGATACCGGAACGGTCTGTCGCGTAATTAAAGGCCAGGTTGTAGTCTCCTGCAATTAAAGCATTCACGTTATAATCCATCCAATCGCCTGTTCCAAAACTTTCAACAATTCCGCCATTGGCACTAACGCCACTTTGGTCATGATAATTTTCGGCTTCGATTCTTTCATTTGGAAGTTCGATAGGCAACACTTCAATTTCGCTGTTTCTTCCCGGTTGAGTGGAGAAATCCCACACACGTAAACTTACATTGGCATAAGTACCTTCGCCAACAAGTTTACAATGAACCGTATTATTAGCCTGAAGGTATTCCATTGGCACATCTAATTCTAGCACACCAAACCACTGGGCATCGGAAGTATTTCCACGCCAATCCATATCTAATTCTAACTTGTGACCGTTAATGCTAATGGTATGTTCTTTATGAGAAGTGACCACCCAATTAGCCGGCCATGAACCACAAATTCTTAATTGTGCTTCTCCAACTTGTGGGATGCTGACATTGTTAATTTCAGCCGTTAATTCACCCTTCACCCGTAAAGGTTCTACTCCTCCATTTAGAGCTTCGCCATAATACTTTTGCTCCTTATTGGTTTCGTTGATTACAACATCATTCTTATAGGATATTTTCAGAATCATGGTTTCTTCAGCAGCCATGGTAATGTGCTTTGGCAATTTGTCGTAGTCCACTTTCTTTAAAACAGGCTGCCCTTTGTCTCCAAGTGAAGTATCTAAAAATAAGCGTTTGGTAGAAATATTTACAATGGAATTATTTTCAAGTCCAAAAGAATAAAGTGCAATCGTTTTCTCCGATAACTCTAAATTATTTAATATCAAATAAGCATCCTTACCGTCTACATAAGCATCTACCTGAACATCAACATCGGTAGCTTTTGTATCAATACGAGTACCTTTTACCTCAGACCAAAGCTCGTACCATTTAATAATTTCACGCCATTGCCACTCACCTTGGTCATCTTTATTCATCATCGTAATTGGATAGCGATAAAAAGTACCTTCGTGAACATAATCACCCCACTCAGCCTTAACGGGTGCGAATGGCATTGATTTAACAATTAGATCTGGTCTTTCCAGAAACTGCATGAGCATGTTTGAGAAGGTACGTAAGTTAGCCCAATCCTGATATTTAGGGTCAACATTTAATTTAGTCTGATCCACAATTGCCCAATATTCAGAAATAACAATGGGTTTAGATTCACCGTATTTATAATGCTGATACCAATCAACCATATCTAAAGTTGCTTCAACATGACCTCCTGTTCGTTGGGTGGAATAGGCACCTGTCTCCCAATTTAGCCAATCATACAAGTGAATGGAGTAGAAATCCATATTAGCACCTGCTGCATCCATAAAGCCTTTCCACTCAGCATCCCACTGAAACCATTCAGCTCCATGATTGGTATACTCTGTTTGGCAGGCCGCTTCGTAAATCTTTTTTAATTCGGGATGATAATTAGCCGGAGCCATTCCGCAATCAAAACGCCCCATGCCATCTTGTTTGTGCAAATCATGTAAGCCCCAGGTCATTCCACCAATAAGAGGTGCTTTATCACCCAATCGAGCTTTAACACCCTGAGCGACCAAATTATGGTATTCAAAAATCTGCTCCAAACTGGTGTGCATTCCCGAACCGGTCATATAAATCATATCCGGCTCATTAATCACCTCCCAGTATTTAGGAAGTGGCTCCCCTTTTTCACTTGCAGAGTGAGCAAAAAACTTATCTAAATATTGAGTTACCCAGTCTGCTGAAGTTTCTATTAAAAGCGGAGACCATGATGGATCAGTTTCTGTCCAAGCTCCGGGATGCCACGATAAAGTTGGATAAGTAGGGTGAGGATTAGTTCCATGAATCATTTCTTTGGAGCGCGATTCAAATTGAAGTCGCACGGCATCCGTCATTTCATATTGATCTTTACACCATTGGCCAAAATTCACCATTTCGTCCATATCAGGATATTGATTATCGGGATATTCCACAGCTTCTTTGGTCATTGGGGTTGCTTTAAACTTCCAGGTAGAAGAACCATTATCGCGCCCAAAATAAACATCCAAGTCATTCATCAGATAATTCATCTTATCGTATTCGCCGTTCCAATCCGGTTCACCTAATGCTGAATGAAGTGTAATGTGCTTTTCCCGGTTAAAGTCAGAAACACCGTTAACCGAATGTTTCATGTTCCAGTTGACCGAAACATTTGTTTGTGCCAGACTTAAAAGCGGACACGCAAGTGCACCCACTAAAAAGTACTTTCTTGTTAGATTCATAATAATTTTTTTGAATTTAGTTAGTGATGTATTTATTTGATAAAACCTATTTTTTCATAAATGATTTCTACCAAATTGTTTTACAAGTATACACTTACCACCTCTATCGCTGCTAAAAACCCCTTATCATATATTTACAAATTGAAATAATCATCTAACAATAACTTTACAACGGCTATTTTAATCTCTTGGAAAGATGATTTTTGTATCTTTACAACAAAGACTTTATTTATCTATTTATGAATAACTTAATTAAGATAACATACCACCTTTACTTTCTCTTTTTTACACTTTACACGAGTGCAGAAAACAGTTTACAATATACCTCACTAAAAAACGACACACTTTACCAACATGCAGTTGCAATTTCAAGTACGCATCCGGATTCTTCTTTCGTTTTACTATCCTCTTGCTTGAATAATTACAAAGAAAAAGCAGATAGTTCAAACCTATTAGAATGCCTGATTACCATTCAAGAAATTCATAAAATAAACCTCAACTATTCGGAAGCCTATACTTACGCCTGGGAAGCTTTAATCTTGGCAGAGGAACTAAAGGACAGTATTCACCTTGCCAAAACTTATGAAGGACTTGGTGCCTTATATACCATCTTTAAAAACAAAAAAGAAGCTTTGACATATTATAAAAAAGCCTTATCCATCAATAAAACGCTTAACCAAAAAGGCTTATCTACTGACCAAACATTGGTTTCTTCCTTTTACAATTTGGTAATTGCAAACAATGGTTTTTTTCAACACAGAGAGGCAGAACTTTACCTCGACTCTTGTTTTTTAATTGCTAATAAATCTCAGATATCTGAAGTTAAAAAAGGCTACCTGTATGCAGAACGAGCAAGCATTCATATACTAAGACAAGAATACGAGGAAGCCATTGCCATCTTGAATCGCACCATTACAACCTTCCAAAACATCGAAGAGAAAGACCTCATTTACGAAACTGATAAAGGTTATTTGGTGTTGTTATATTCTTTTATGGGCGATGCTTATGCGCACAGCAATCAACACACTAAAGCAATTGATTACTACCACAAAAGCCTAAGTGCCATTGATACCTACGAAGCTCATAAATCAATAAAGGGTGATTTGTTGTTTAAATTGGGAGAATTGAATTATTTGAAAGGAAATACTAATGAAGCCTACCAATGCATGCTTCAATCGAAAACATTTAATGAACTTTACTTTGGCTCTAAAAGTGACCAAAACAAGGAATTACTGGAAATAAAGAACAAACACCGGCAAGAAATTGATACTAAAAACATGGAGTTGTACGAACAAAAACTCCAGGCTAACAAACGCGAAAAGGAACTGATTCAAATAAAAAACACACTCTTCATTCTTTCTTTGGTCATTGTTGTGATAGCCATGCTCATGTACATTTACTATCAACGCAAAAAAAGCAGGTTGAATAAAAAGCTCTTGCAATCTAAAAACAAGGAACTAACTACTTTTACCCTTCAATTTGTTGAAAAAGAAAAACTAGTAAATGAACTAACCGAGTTTATTAAAGATAAACTACCCAAGGATGCTGCAAACTCCCGAATTCTCAAGAATACACAAAAAAGCACCAACAATTATTGGGATGAGTTTAATACTCGTTTTAAAGAGGTTAACCAGGGTTTTTACGAAAGACTGAGCAAAAAGCATCCTACTCTCACATCGAATGACTTAAAAAACTGCGCACTGATTAAACTCAACTTTTCAAACAAAGAAATAGCTGATTTATTAGGCATCTCTGTAAATAGCATATACATGTCACACCATCGGTTAAGAAAAAAGCTTGGATTGGAGAGAGATGATAATTTGAGCAGTTATATTGCTACGGTATAGCGTATATGTTTTTTTAAAAACTATTTGTGTGATAATAAATAACAGTAGAAGACAATGGGTAAATAAGCTGTCTCTGTTAATCGTCAAGCAAAAAATACCTTCAAGATTTTAAAAACCTTGAGGGTATTTTTTGCTTGAAATTATTCTTAATAAAGAATACATTTGATATTAAACCTATCAAAAACCTTTATGCAAACTTCAGAACTAGCCCAATCAACTCTCAAAAAGCATTTCGGATATCATTCTTTTCGACCTCTACAAAGTGAAATCATTGAAACCATTGTAAATCACAAAGATTCACTCGTATTGATGCCTACCGGTGGGGGAAAATCAATTTGTTACCAGCTACCGGCATTGCTAATGGAAGGAACATGCATCGTTGTTTCACCCCTCATTTCTTTAATGAAAGACCAAGTTGATGCATTACATAGTGCGAATATTAAGGCTGCTTATATGAATTCGAGCCAAACTCCGGCTGAAACCATTGCGACATGGGAAAAATACCGCACAGGGGCTTTGAAACTACTTTATATATCCCCGGAAAAACTAATCAGTAAGTTTGATCGTTTAATGAATGCCACAAGAGTATCTCTTATTGCCATTGATGAAGCTCATTGCATATCGAGTTGGGGGCACGATTTTAGAGAAGAATACACAAAGCTATCCATTATAAAAAAAACTTATCCTAAGTTGCCTGTGATTGCATTAACTGCTACTGCCGATAAACTTACACGTGAAGACATCATCAAACAATTAAAGTTAACCAACACCAGTCGTTTCATTAGTTCTTTCGACAGGCCAAATCTAAGTATAAGAGTACGTAGCGGATTATCAAAAAAGAAGAAAGAAAATGAGATTATTTCCTTCATTAAAAAACGAGAGAAAGAGTGTGGCATTATTTATTGTTTAAGCAGAAAAAATACTGAGTCTCTAAGCGAAACACTTGAAAATTTTGGAATTAAATCAGGAGTTTATCATGCAGGCATGAGTGCCAAACAACGTAATAAAGTACAAACTGATTTTATCAATGATGAAATACAAATAATTTGTGCAACCATTGCCTTTGGTATGGGGATAGATAAATCGAATGTTCGTTGGGTGATCCATTACAACATGCCCAAAAACATTGAAAGTTATTACCAAGAAATAGGCCGTGCCGGAAGAGATGGCTTACCTAGTGATACAGTACTTTATTACAATTATAATGATGCGCTTATTTTACACCAATTTGCTTTGGAAAGTGGCCAGGCTGAACTTAATATTTCAAAACTAAAACGAATGCAACACTTTGCAGAAGCAACAACCTGCCGGCGCAAAATAATCCTGACTTACTTCAACGAACACCAAACGGAAGACTGTGGTAACTGCGATGTATGCAAAAATCCTCCAAAAATGATTGATGGCACTATCATTGCTCAAAAAGCTTTAGCTGCGTCTTTTAGAACAAAAGAAAAAGTAGGTACCCAGATGCTTATAAAAATTCTGCGAGGCTCATCTGATAAAGACCTAATCAATAAAAACTATCATTTTCTAAAAACGTATGGTGTAGGAAAAGAGATCTCAACAGACCATTGGCAACAATACATTATGCAAATGCTTAACCTTGGATTATTCGAAATTGCTTATGATAGAGGCTTTGCACTAGCGATAAGTGAAAGCGGAAAAGAGGTTTTATACAGTAAACGCACCGTAGAATTAGCACAAGCCATTGATACCCCAAGTTCGAAATCCAAATCAATGGAAACATTTCGAGATGAAAATCATGATATTATTGTAGATGAGTTATTTGAAAGCTTGCGTCAACTAAGACTTGCCATTGCAAAAAGAGATAAAGTACCTCCTTATATTGTATTTAACGATGCTGCCCTTAAAGAAATGGCTCTGAAAAAACCGGTAACATCAATAGATTTCCTAATGATTTCAGGCGTGGGAGAAGCTAAACTTGAAAAATACGGAAAGACCTTTATTAACTGCATTCAAGAATATCTGATCAATCAGGAATAAATGAAATCAAAAAATTTTTAGAGTTAAGTCGTTAAATACTGATCAATAGTAAGCTTACGTTAGCATCAAAGATAGCGTATTATTCAGCATTGCCTGAAGGGCTATGAATATCATGGCATGGTATTGTTTATAAAATACCTGATTAATATCCCAGCCCATACAGGTTAGACATGGGGATATCGCCCACTTTGGGGCTTTTTTTTAGATTTATGCAGAAATGTATGTACTTATCTACTGACCTTAAAAATTTTTATCCTTTGATTGCACAAGTTTATTTAAACTCAGAATCTCCGTAGTCACTAAGTTTTTTTATCGCATTTCAATCTCTACACCCCATGCATCTTGTTCGTACCACTGATGAAAGGACTATATTCTTTACATGATTCCTAATTTCAGACATTCAGTTTATTATACTTTTCCCAATCATGCATTAAAACCTTAATGTACCCAATAAACAAACTCACCAATAACCCTTTACAGTGTATGTAATATACTGGATAATAATTTGGATTAGCTTTATATTTATAAAAAAATAGGAATAAATAAATGCTCCTATGAAAAGTATAATCCTCATATTCTTCTATTTAAGCTGTATTTCATTGACAGCTACTAATTATATGTTTGAAAAAATTAATAGTTCCAATGGACTCTCTCAAAATGACGTAACTGATATCATTCAAGATCATGATGGATTTCTTTGGTTCTCCACTCACGATGGCTTAAACCGATACGATGGTAACTCATTTAAAACTTATCAAATTTCGCACAACAACACCAACGGTATCGCCAGTAATCTGACCACAAAAATAGCTAAAGACCTGTATGGCAACCTTTGGATTGGCACCTTAGACAAAGGCATTAGCTGTTTTAACACCAAAACGGAACAGTTTACCAACTTCACCAATTCGGATTCATCAAAAGTGATCAGTAGCAACCTTGTTCAAAATGTGTATTGCGATTCAAAAAACCGCATCTTTATAGCAACCTATTATGGAGTCGATTGTTTTCAAAGTAACCCAGATGGTTCTTATCAGATTACTTCCGTTAATCCTTTAAACGATTCGATTACCAAGGGACAAAGAGTTCGCTACTTTGGCTTTTTTGAAAATGAGCAAAACGAAGTTATTGTATCAATGGACATTGGACTGGCTAAAGTTATTATTCATCCAGACACTAAACCATATTTAGAACCATTTTTTATAAATCTTTATTATAGTAACATCAACTCCCCCATTAAAATTGGCAATCATTTTATTATCGGATTTAATGAAGGAATATGTCAGTTTCATTTAGAAAATAATCAAATCAGCCTTAAAGATGTTAAAAAATTCAATTGCGGTAGAGTATATTCAATTCAAAAGCAATCAGATTCCATCTTTTGGGTAGGAAGTGACCAGGGAGTTTATCAAATAAAATATGATCCTTCACAAAAGAACTGCTTTAGCCAAGAACAACATTTTACAGCAGGAAACACGCCTAATGATCTTTCCAGTAATAACATTAATGACATCTTTATTGATCCTTCCGGTAATGTTTTCATTGCGACTAACGGCGGAGGAATTTGTAAATACAATCCCTATAATTTGCAATTTAGAAGCTACAGCTCGAACGATACTCCAGGTAGTTTAAATAACAATAAAGTGCTTTCCATTTATGAAGATCCAAACAATAACATTTGGATTGGAACAGAAGGTGGTGGTGTGAATTTCTTGTCTTCTAAAAACAAAAAGAACTACGAATCCGGTTTTAAAGCTTATTATAACAACATTCCCAATGAACAAAACATAGTTTTTGACATCAGTCCAATAAGAAGTAATGTCAAAAATGAATTATGGATGGGAACCGCTTATCATGCCAGGATGGCAGCTATTCACCCAAGCAATGGCACGTTTAAAATCATACCCCACTATATCCCTATCAAAAGAGGGATGATCATGAATATATATCAAGACTCGGATGATATAATTTGGTTAGCCTCGTATAATGGAGGCTTGTATCGTGCCAAAAACAAAGACGGCCAATACCAAACAGATCAATTTGACATAAACAATAGCAACATAAGTTCCAATACTATTCGTAGCTTTTTGGAGGATTCAAAAGGAAGGTTATGGATCGGCTCTTTTAACGGTTTAATGCTGTTAAATAAAGAAAACAAGCTGGAAACAAATCCCAATTTCACGGTTTTCAAAAGTGATATTAACAACCCACTAAGTCTTAGTTTTAACCATGTAATAAAAATCATTGAAAGCCAAAGTGGCGATATCTGGATTACAACCATGGGCGGTGGATTAAACAAATATATTGAAGGTAGTAACTGGAACAACGGTACATTTGAACAGATATCTACCCAGGATGGGCTTGCCAACAATACACTGAAAGAGCTAATTGAAGATGACCATGGTAACTTTTGGATAGGGAGTAACAAAGGCTTAAGTAAGTTCGATCCCACAACAAATAAAATCCGTAATTATGACCTATCGGATGGGCTTCAAAGTTTGGAATTTGTAGAACTTGCCGGCTGTAAATTAGCCGATGGAGAAATTCTGATGGGGGGAATAGATGGTTTTAACGCTTTCTACCCTGATCAACTCAAAGAAGATACCATCAATCCCAATGTTGTCTTTACTTCTTTGAAAATTATGAATCACCCGCTTTTAGTGAATGAAAAATTAAACAACAAAGTAATTTTAAAAGAAGCTTTAAACACCACAAAAGATATTACGTTAAGCTATTCAGAAAATAACTTTACCATTGAATTTGCGGCACTTAACTATTCCAATCCTCACAAAAACAAATATAAATATCAATTAGAAGGATATGACAACAATTGGATAGCAACCGATGCTAGCAACAGGCAAGCCAAGTATACTAACTTAGATGAAGGATCCTACGTTTTTAAAGTAATTGGATCTAACAGCGATGGTTACTGGAGTAAAGAGATCAAAACAATCTCCATTACCATCAAACCTCCACTTTGGAAAACTTTAAGCTTTCAAATTGCTGTTGGCATAACAATCCTATGCATTGGATTATTATTTTATTTTTTAAAGATCAAATCTATAAAAAAACAAAAGTACCGACTTGAAAAATTAGTCGATCAACGAACTATTGAACTGCAAGAAATCAATGCTGACCTTGAAATGAGCAGAGAGGAAATATTTGTTCAAAAAGAAGCATTAGCTAAACAAAAAGATGAATTAGAATTCCATAAAGAAAATCTGGAAAAATTAGTTGAAGACCGAACCAAAGAATTAAAGCAGGCTAAAGAAATGGCAGAACAAGCTGACAAATTAAAATCCGCATTTTTGGCCAACATGTCCCATGAAATTAGAACACCAATGAATGCCATTATTGGTTTTTCGTCATTGCTAAAGGATGATACTCTTCCGAAAGAGGACTTGAACCAATATATTGACCTGATTACAAATAACTCTAACAACCTATTGGTCATCATTGATGACATACTCGAAATAAGTAGAATTGAAGCGGATAAAATTAGTTTAGTTAATAAAGTATTTAGCCTCAATACAACTCTAAACGATCTGTTTGAAAACACAAACGTCAACAATAAAAACCACGAAGTCGATATAAAATTAGAGAATCGTCTGAATAAGGATGACTTATACATCTATTCTGATCCTTTAAGAATTCTACAAATACTTACAAATATTACAAGTAATGCCCTAAAATTCACCAAAAAAGGAAATATTAAAATCACTTCTAAATACGATGAAAACAATAATATCATTATTTCTGTAGAAGATACCGGAATAGGCATTAAACCAGAAGAGATTAATCACATCTTTGATCGCTTTAGAAAAATTGAAAACTCCCCCAATGTTCTATTTGGTGGTGTAGGACTCGGCTTATCAATAGCTTCAAAGCTGGCAGAGCTTCTTAATTGCCAACTCAAAGTGGAATCTACTCCGGAAATTGGATCAAAATTTCATTTAGTCATTCCTCAAAATACCATTTGTACTAAAGGCGTAACTACAATTCCTAAAAACAACTCCGGCATCCTAAACCCAGACTGGAGCAATAAAACAGTGCTAATTGTAGAAGATACCATCGGTAACTTCTTACTATTGAAGCAATATCTAAAAAAGACAAACATAAAAATAACCCACAAAATCAATGGACTGGAGGCAGTTAATCTTTTTGAAGAGGGATTAAGTTTTGATCTTGTCTTGATGGATATCAAAATGCCAATTATGGATGGAGAAGAAGCATTATCCCGAATAAAAAAAATAAAACCTAATCAAATAATTATAGCACAAACTGCTCATGCCTTAAAAATAGATAGGCAAAGGTATTTGAACCAAGGTTTTGATGATTATATATCCAAACCAATCAAGCAAGATGAGCTTATTAAATTATTAAACCCATATATACAACCTTAACTTCTAAAAACTTACACACAAAAAATCCCCTCATTTATCATCATTCTATTGGCACTCATAAAAGAAGCTACTTCCCAAAGGGATAAGTAATTCTGTTAATGGTTATATTTATAAGTAACCAAACCTGCCATAATATGCATTTATCATTCGTTTCATTGCGCAACCTCCTCTTTTGCATCTTGTTGCCAATAGGTTGCCTTTTATCTACCGACATTTCGTTGAAAGCTCAGGAATTAAATGGAACGATAAATTTTTCAGATGGCAGTCCTTGTAAAAATGCAACCATTCAAATTGTCAATAACCTATATCCAAATCTAACGGCTTCTGGAACAACCAATGCTCAGGGAGAGTATACCACTCTTCTTTCATCGTCAATGTTTAATGAACTGTTGTATGCAAGTGCTGATTTTGATCACCTCTCAAAAAACATTCAATTTAAATGCAAATTAATATCAGCATCCAATTTAAGATTAGCATTTTACGATATAAATGGAAAAGAAATATACCTCTTATTAAACCAAGCATGTCCGGAAGGAATTCATAACTTTTCATGGAATTACGCTTCCATTGCCCATCACATTAAAAACCGGATTTGCTTTATAAACTTCAAAACGAATTCCGGAAACAGAAGTATTAAATTTACAGATTTAACCAGTGCAAGATTAGACTTCTACAAAGAAGAAAACACTTTCAATGATCTAAATTTACAGAGTCCTACACCACTTTCATATTCGGTTACCATCTCTGGCGATAACTTCCCCAAGCATCATTTAAAGCATGTAAATATCACTTCTAACCCCAATAATTTTACCATCAATAACTCAGAATTCATTCCTTTTAAATGTGGTCAGAAATACATTGAGCAACACGATGGGATAAGCTACAAGCCTTTTTACATAAAAGGAATAAACCTTGGAGCGGCAATCCCCGGTACCAGTCCGGCTGAAATGGCTCCTACTTCTGAGCAATATGCTAAATGGTTCCAGATGATGAGTGATGCCGGATATAACCTCATCAGAATATACACCTTGCATTACCCTCGCTTTTATCAAGAACTTAAAAAATTTAATGATGCAAATCCGGCTCAACCTTTATACTTAATGCATGGTGCCTGGCTCGACGAAGAATATGAAGGCTGGGATGGTAAAGCAAACCTTTACTCCAGCGAAATAGAATTTGTAAGAGACGTAAATGCGAGTACAGAATTTGAAAAAGAAGCCATCTCTACCTACTTTGATAACCGAGTAAAAGAAGTGATTGATGTGGTACATGGTAAGGCTCAACTACCTGAACGATGGGGATGGGCTTCCGGAAATTACGATACAGATGTATCTCCCTGGTTATTAGGATACATTATCGGAAGAGAAATTTATGCCAATGAAGTTTTTTACACCAATGATTTAAATCCGGATATCACCAGTTATCAAGGCTCTGTTTTTTCCTTAGCCGAAGGATCAGCCATTGAGGTTTGGGCGACCGAACGCTTAGATAAGGCTATGAATTACGAAAAAGAACAGTATCTACAGCAACACCCCATCAGCTTCTCTAGCTGGCCTACTTTAGATCCCATTGAACACCCCACAGAAAATGGACCTGAAGATTGGGTATCTGTCAATTTAGATGGAATCGATGAAACCAATGCTCCGGCCGGATATTTCGCAAGTTATCACGTTTATCCCTATTTCCCTGATTTTATGGTTTGTGATCCTGAATATCAATTGTACGAGGATGAATATGGAAGCAACAGCTATTTGGGTTATTTACACGATTTAAAAACCCATTATCCCAATCGTCCTTTAATCATTTCTGAATTTGGAGTATCCAGTAGCTGGGGAACATCCCGTTACTCCTCCAACGGTATGCACCATGGAGGATTAAGCGAAGAACAACAAGGCCAATACATTGTACGTATGATGAATAATATCCAAAACGCCGATTGCGGTGGTGGAATATTATTCTCCTGGATAGATGAGTGGTTTAAATATGTGTGGCTTTTTGGTCAACAAACCAATCCTGCAACCCGAAACCGATGGCACAATATATTTAGTGCTGAAGAAAACTATGGACTCATTTCCTTTATTCCTAATGAAGCTGATTTCTCACAATTTGGTTATGGCTCAAACTCAGAACGAATCGAACAAGTGAGAATGTCTCAGGATATTGAGGCCTTGTACATTAAAGTGAAACTCACCAGGCAATTAAGTACCGGTGATACCCTTTGGCTAGCTCTGGACACCTACAACAAAGGAAAGGGCGAAGCTGTCCTACCCAATCAACAATTATGTGCCAACCGTCCGGAATTTTGCATCAGCATAACTCCCACGAATGCACAATTGTACGTCACCAAAGCTTACGACCTTTATGGCATTGGACAGAATGGCTACCCAAAACAAGATCAATATTTTAGATCCATCCCCACGACTAATAAAGGATGGAATAAAGTTATCTGGAAAAACCACCGGGATGAAGATTTTTGTGCAGGTTCTGAATTTGATGCCGGCAATTTAAAAATTAGAAATAATAATAACCCAATGAGAGGCGATGCGGTGATTTTTAATGAACTTGAAATTATTCTAAAACTGCCATGGGCAATGATTCATTTTAATGATCCATCTCAATTAAAAGTAGTTCACATTACAGATTATAAGCTCAATGGCGGAAGCAATAATACTCAAACAGTTGAATCGGATGGGGTTGCAATCACAGCCATTTTAGGCAATTCGAGAGTATCTACACCACGTTTTAAATGGGACAAATGGGATTCTTACTCCATGCCCAAGACCTATGAACAAGTAAAAAAAGCCTATTACATGATAAAAAGTGCATTAAAAGACTTTCCTCAAAATCCTGATAACTAAAAAAACTATGAAAACAATTATACTTTGCTCACTCATCCTCTTATTATTCGCTTGTAAAGAATCTGAAGAAACAAAAGAATGCCTTACCATATGTGAGGAATGTGACCACGATTGGAGCTATGTTGATGAAGATGTTCTACCTGAAATAGAGGTTCCCAAGGTTGAAAATCCCAAGATTATTGTTCTACTATATCATAATTTAGTTTATGGAAGAACCGGAGATCCATATTATCACAGGGACATTTTCAACTTTGAACAAGATTTGATTTACATCCGCAATAACTTTAAAGTCATCAACTTCGATGACTTGGAATTGATTAAAAAAGGGGAAATGGAACTTACACAGAATGCTGTAATTATCACTTTTGATGATGGCGATTTATCTGTTCATCCTCTTGCCTTTCCCTTGCTTAAAAAATACAATCTTAAAGCAACCTTCTTTATCGTATCAGGTTATGTGGGAGAAGTGGCTTATGCAACCTGGGAACAACTTAATGAAATGGCAGATTATATCAATCCGGATAACGAGAAAATTTTCACATTTGGTTCCCATACCAAAACCCATAAAGAATTAGGATTAGCTACCACCGGAGAAGTAAGTTATGATGATGTAAAAGTAGAATTAACCGAATCAAAACAAATAATAGAAGCAAATTTAAATACAAGCATTAATTATTTAGCCTTACCTTATGGAAGCGGGTATGATGATGAAAAGATACTGAATATCGCCAAAGAAGCAGGCTACAAAGGAATTCGTAATTCTCTGAAAAGTGCGATCCATCCCAATGATTTAAATCTATTTAGTATACCAAGTCAAAATATTGGAAATTATCCTCACCGGGATTTTGTAACTACTGTTACCGGTTTATTGAACCAATAGGAACATAAGAAAACGATTTAATAATCACTTTAGAAACTTTTCGTTTTCGTGATAATTTTGATGGATGGTACAACCACAAATTAATTCGAAAGTGGGTATTCTCAAAGGTGAAATTTTGTGGTCTTGCAAAGGTATGTTCCATATAGGGCGGTTCTTCATGATCTTGCCTTGATAAAAACACAATACTATCCTGCTTAACAAATAACTGATGGACAGTAGTTTTTACTCTGAAAGGAATAGCCCTATGATGTTTTTCCAAACTATCCTGGTGTACTACAAATTGAGCTTTTACTTCACCATCAATTCCCCAGGATGAAAACTCAAAATCAACCTCATCGAAATACGGCGCTTTATTATCGTCGTATAAAAACAAACCTAAAACAACTCCTGACGACAAGCGACTGAGGTCTGATTGTACTACAAGTTCATAATAACCCTCTGAAAACTTATCTTTAGAAACGAGTTCGGCACACGACCACTTACCTTCTTTTTGAAGAATTTTCAGAATCAATTCACCTTTTTGATTTACAACCACATTATCTTCATGAAGACCAAATCTATTATCACCGGGGCCTACAGGTACATCCGATCTTTTGGGATACCATAAATAACTAGAAAACAATAATTCTTTTGGGTCATAAATGTTCTCTTGAGCAAAGACACTCATCCATCCACTTAGAAGTAATAAACCACATATTTTTTTAAGAATGATATTCACCATTCTCATCAACCTGAATCTGTACAAAAATACTATCTACTTGCTGAATATGTGACAAATACCATTTTTTCATAAAAACTAACAAATTATCACTTAAAGATGGGTTTAGGTATTCTAACTCTAACTTAAACTGTTTTACCTTTGCTTTAAACAAACCATGCTGCTCTAAATGAGCTTCTAAATTTGAAACACCTGAATTCTTTAATAATTCTTCCTCATACGGAAATCCGATAAGAGATAACATCTCAAGTTCCGAAATAACTTCAGGTAAACGGTCATAGTTTTTAGTGATAGAATATTCTTGCACCTGTTTCATAACCTCTTCAAAACCTTGGTTATACTCATCTATTTGTGGAATACCTGTTTTCATAAGTCTTAGTTTTAAAATTTCTAACTATCAAATCCCTTATGCTCCATTGTTCCCCATCCTTTGTGACGCTTACGAATAAAAAAGTCAAAATTTCCGGCCAGAGCAAAAAACAAATTCAAGGGATGATAGGCTACAATCTCTATGACTGACAAAAAGAATACTTTAACCATAAACCCTACTCCCTTGTAACGGTTATACACATACTTCTCATAAAAGACAGCAAATGAACTGTACAAAACAGAGAAGGCTAAAACGAACAATGTGTAAAGAAGAAAAAACTTTATGTTGATACGTCCTAAATAAAGCATAACGGAAAAATACAAGATTCCGATAAACTCAAAAATTGGACCTAACCATTCAAACACGAACCAGTAGGGAAAAGCAATTAATCCAATACGCCCATATTTACGGTTAGCAAACATATCTCTATGTTTAAACAAAGAATCAATTAACCCTCTGGTCCAGCGATTACGTTGCTGGTATAAAACTTTCAGTGAATTGGGCACCTCAGTCCAACACAAAGGATCAGGAATAAATGCAACCCGGTAAGGTTTTTTCTCCACAGCATGCATGTATTTTCTCATGCGAATCACTAACTCCAAATCTTCACCTACAGTTGTACAATCGTATCCTCCAACCTTTTTTACGAGTTTACGGTCAAAGAGTCCAAATGCCCCTGAAATAATTAAAAGTCCATTAATACGACTCCAAGCCATGCGACTCAGAATAAAGGCTCTAAAATATTCCAGGCATTGAAATTGTGCCCATAGCTTCTTGGGAAAATTAATTTTTATCAAGCGCCCTTCTTTGATAACACAAGAATTAGCCACCCTAATAACTCCTCCTGATGCAATCACTTTCTTATTTTTCTCTTCTTCCAGAAAAGGTTTTACCATCCTAAATAAAGCATCATGTTCAATGATGCAATCCACATCAATACCCAAGAATAATTCGGAGCGAGAAACATTGATCCCGGCATTTAAAGCATCTCCTTTCCCATTATTCTCCTTATCCACAACAATTAAATTACTGTAAGCCGCTTCTGTTGATTTATAGATATTACGAACGACAGCCGTTTTTATCGAGGGCGTATAGGCGTAGTTTACTTTTACAAGCTTATAATGATCGATCATCATTTGTAAACTATTATCCTTGCTACCATCATTTACGATTATAACATCAAGGTTATTATACTGCAACGACAGCAAACTGCGGATGTTATGAATAATGCTATTGGCTTCGTTATAGCATGGAGCGATGATTGAGATAGATGGCAGTACCTTATACTCAGAAATAGAAGAAAAATTAAAAAACTTATTTCGCCTTGTATAAGAACTTAATTCAAAACTGGATAACACCCCTATTAAAATATATGATAAGAAAAGTGTAGAACCATATATTAAAAAAAAGAGGTTAAAACTACTGTGTATAAATTCCATCATATGTTATTTTTTTAGTGTATATCCGTTATTACGCATAGTAATTTTAACACAGAGCTTATGAAGTTAAATTATAAACCTTGGTGCCTTTGTGTTGATGTTTTTTTGTGTTATACCAATCATTTTCATTACGTCTAATTGAGGACATTCAGTTTTTTAATTCCCCACATTAATATCAATAATTTCTTGTAGAGCAATTTGCACCTCTGCATCTGCATTATCCATAAATTGAGCTATCTTTTCAAACTTCTCTGCAAAAATGATTTTGAGGGCTGCAATTTTCACCAAAAGACTCTCTGTTTTAGTTATTTCAACTAAAAAATCATACAACCTGTCGCTATTAAATCCATATGAATTTTTTAAAATGATTAACTGAATTTCCTCCGGTTCTTTTTTAAAACGATCTATAATAATATCGGTGGCATCTTCCTTTGGGACTAAGGTTAAAAATGAATCCCAGGCAAGTCGATTTAGAAATGTATCTTCATTACCCAAATGATTCAATATTAAGATTAAGCTTTTTGAGCCCTTTCGGTATCTGAACTTTGCCAAAATCAAACCGACAATTACCTTCCGGTTTAAATCAGATGAAAGAAAATCGATGTAATCAACATTCATTTTCTGATTCTTAATTACTGCATTTACGATTACGTTAATGTCAAATATCGAAAGGTTATACTTACTTCCAATAAACTCAGCAAATTGATTTTCACCTTCCATTAGTCTGATGATAGCTGTGTAGGCTTCAGAGCGTTGTGCAAAGTTTTTATCATCTGAATATTTAAAAATTTGTCTTTCGTAAAACTGGTTCTTGATCCTTAAATAAGAAATAATACGCATGGCTAATATGCGTTCTGTTAAATTATACGAGAACAAAAAATTTCTTATGCTTTTATTCAAGCCGGCATTGTTAATAATTGATTTGAAATCTCGGCTATGATTCACGGCTACATTTTCTTGTATTTTCGTCATCGCCAAAAAAAGTGCTTCTACGTGAAGCTTATGTTTTGTAAACTTTTTAATTTTTTGAAAGAAAGCCTCTCTTGCGTCATCATCCAGATACTTCTCAGCATACAGATAATCGACAACCATATAAATAAAAACTCTGGTCATTTTAGGTAAAATCTTATCTCGCTTGGCTCTTTCGTAAGTGAAATAAAGGCTTAATCCAATAAATAATAAGACTCCTGTAACACTGTTAAGTATGAAATAGGCAACCAATATCACCCACCATTGAAAAGAAGGATATAAAGGATTAGCAAATTCAATAAACCCTAAATCATAAAAAGGAATGTACAAAAAGGGTATACCAATTACCGGTATCAAAAAAAACAGATACTTCAAAAAACGCTTTGTATAGTATATTAAATGAACCATTTATAAAAATCCATTAAAATCGTTGTTTTAGTAAAAGCTCAAACATGATGCGTGTTCTGGAGTAATTACGATGAATTTCTTCATAAGCATAGCCCACTCCAAATCTTAATTCAGTAGTAGGATAAAGAGCGAAATTTCTTTCTACTTTGATCCGATAGGAATTCAACCAATCGGTTTCGATTCCCTGTGAATAAGAAAACCGATCGTCGGGAGTATTTCCATAAGCGATCTCTAGCCCCCAAAAATTAATGGGATTTTCACCATATAATCGGCTCCTAAATAAGGTAGTAATCGAATTACCACTTTCTTTAACAGCATAATACGGCTGAATATTAAACCACCAATTGGAAATGTATTTACTCAATGAAGCAGTTAAAACAATTACGTCTTCATGGGTAAAATAAAGGTAACGCCCTCCCATACTCATTTCCCATCCTTTACCAAAGGGCAGAAAATATTCTAATCCTAAGCGATGATTAGGAAATAATGTCTTACGTATGCCCAAACCATAATTGGCATATAAATAGTGTCCGTTATTAAAAAAATGATAAAGATCAACTTCAGGTTGAAGATCCTCCTTATCGTAGCGATTCGAATAATTTAAACGGAAAATCCAATTGTTACGTTTTTGTCTAAATCCATAATCGATGTAGGCTAAATGCTGAGGTTTTGGGGTATTACCTTCAAATAGATCTTGGCGATAATAGACTGACAAAACTTTTGAACGATCTTTTGCACGCATCATGTCATAGAGGTTTCGAACCGCTGAGGAATCTAAAAACTCGGGATGCTGGTTTAAATACCGAACACCAGCTCCATACTGACCTAACGCTTCGTGAGCAAGAGCAGTTTTGAGTGCCATATTATAAGCATTGGGATATCCATTATCCGCTGCAATTTGCAAGGTGTTTAACAGAGTTTTATAGTCTCCGCTCCAATGTAAAATGTTTAACCACGAATCGTACAATTGGGAATTACCGGGTTCATTTTCATAAACATCATTGATGTAATTATTCGCCTCTTCAAATTCTTGCTTCCAGCCATGTACATTTGCCAAAAATAAACGCACATCATTTCGGGAAGAATCCAACTTCAGAACCTGATTGGCTTCCTTTATTGCTCTGTTGTATTCTTTTAACCCGGCATGCTTAATAGCCTCATTAAATAAGGAGTCTATATCAAATTGAGCACATACCGGTTGTAAGCCGGCAAGACAAAGAATTAGAATAATATGTCTAAAAACTTTTAAAGGACTCATATATGCTGGATAAAATGATACTAATTTGGTCTGTCACTTCATCGGGTACAAATGGCTTCTTGAAAAAGAAATTGGCACCTTTATGAATTGCAGGTTCTCTGTCGTCCTCCTTATTACTAAAAAATATAATGGGCGCAAAGACCTCTTGTTTCAAGCGTATGTAAGCGATAATTTCGTACTCTGCTGTACCTGTTAAGGGACTATCCAAAATAATGACATAGTGAACCTTCTCAAAATGATGTTGCCTTAAGGCTTGGTAGTTGACTAGTTTCTTAACTTGTGCTTGCTCAAATTTATTAACTATAAAACGATGTATTAATGCTGTGAATACATCATCTTCTGATATGATAATAAATTTAGATAAAATCATGGTTTAGGTTTTTCTACTTATCAATTTAGACCTAAACCTTGTAAAACTAAATGCTTAGGATAAATTAATTTATAGATGACACGATTAACTACGCCAATAGACTTTTAAAGGTGGTAAAATCTATATTTTGAAGTCAAACCACAAAAAGACCAAAATTTAGTTTTAACTGTGTAAAATAATTGCCACAAGATATCCTTGTTTACTTGGTAAAAATATGGACTCTTAAAGCAATGCTTCACATCAAGCAAAACACTTGTTACAATAAAAGAAGCAATTCTTGTAAAAAAATGGTACGATTCGTTTCAACTAAATAGGCGTTTTAATACTACCATTTTTCAAGAGGTATGGTTAACTATTCATTTCATTCATAAAAAAACGACACATCCAATTATCACAAGGTTACTCAACCAATTTAAAAGTCGATTGCAACTCATCCTGCAATTTCGCGATCTCACTGATAATTTTTTTCAATGTTGCCAGTTCTATCTCAGTTAGGTTTTTAGTAAGAATCGTATTATCCGGATGATCATTATCCAAAATTAAGCTTACCTGCCATTTTAAACGCAAATGCATTAGGAACTTATATATTTTTTCAACCTCTTCGGCTTTCATTTCCGGGATCAAATCACGACCAACTAATTGATCTAAGCGCAAAAGGCTGTTTGTCTGACGAATTCCATGAGCTAAAGATCGAACTCTTAAATAACCAATTATTGGCAACAAAAAGCGCTTGATATCAACTTGTTTCTTATCGATTGAAGGTTTTTGGCGCGTAACAGACTTTGCTAACTGTTTAAAGAAAACAGAATTGTCTTCAAGTTCTTCAAATACATGATCCAATAACTTGTGAACTAATTGATGACTACCATAAATCAATCTTAAATCAAAGAAAATAGAGCTATCCAAAACGTTTGACATCTCAGGATTATGAATCCAATTGGAAAACAGTTTTTTCCATACTTCTAAATCATTACACCATTCCGGATTGCCGGCCATTAAATCGCCTTTGCATCGGGAATAGCCAACGGCATGCAGGTTTTCATTAACAATTTCAGAAAAACGTAAGAAATAACCTTTACTCCCTTCACTTTCATCTTCAAAAATAATGGCATTATCCTGATCGGTCTTTAGGGTTTGTTCACCTCTTCCCTCACTACCCATGGCCATAAAGGCAAACTCACAAGGAGGTTCACCCACTTCTTTAATGGCCAGTTCTATGATGCGGATGTTAATGGCATCTGCAATAGAGGTAATGATACGAGATACACTATTGATATTATCGGTACTGGTAAACACCGCTTGAATAAGAATCGGAACCTTATTATAAATAGATTTCAATTGATTAATTTGGGAACATTGTTGAATTTCTTGAACCAGTTGTGTTAATGAATTTTTTTGCATTTCTAAACACTGATGGTAACTGATGTTTCCCTTTATATGACCATTATTATTTTCTACCAGAAGGTGTGACACTTGCTCTTGCTGGCACATCAGCACTGCTTCATACAACAAGGCATTTTCGTTAATAACTTTTACAGGCGCAGTCATTACAGCAGAAATTGGATTATTACCATTCTCATTAAATGCTAATACACGCTTGCGCAAATCACGATCTGTAACCACTCCAATGATCCCGGCATCGTCTTTCACACAAAGTAAGGAAGCATTGGTATCAGTCATTTTCTTGGCTGCGTTTTGAATGCTTTCTCGTAAGCCACAACTAATATTGGGCTGAACCAGGTTCTTTACCGGTTGATTCATCAACTGAAGCGTGAGTTGTACATCATCAGACATTTTACGGGCATCCATTCGTAAGCGATTTTGCTCGGTGACATACTTTACAACCACAATATATCCAGTTTGCCCGGCTTGAGTTAACTGTGTGACTGAAATTACAACGTTTTCCATCCCGTACTTTCCGTTGATCAGTTTGGTTTCAAAAGCATAAGTCTTTTGAGGATTATCAATGCGAGCAAGCATATCATCCCAATTAAGCTCAAACAATTTTGAAAAATCAGTATCAATAATTGATTCGTCTTCGTTTTGTAATAACCCGAAAAATTTTACATTAGCAAACACCACCTTACGGTTAACAACCATAAGTGTACCTTCTGTAGAAGCATCAACCAGACTTTTATATTTTTGAATGGACAACCTTAATTGATGTTCTGCTTTCTTTCGTTTCTCTTCTATAATTTTTGATTGTTTTAAAACGTAAAACAGAATTAAAAAGATCACCAAAATGATAAAGAAGGAGATCTTAAAAAGTTGCCGCTTTAATTCTTTAATTTCGGCTTTTACATCTTCAAGGTATATCCCTGTTCCTATGATCCAATTCCATTCTTTAAAACCTTTTACATAGGATAGTTTTTCTTCTACCCTGTTTGGATCATCTTTCCATTGCCAATAATATTTAATGATGCCTTCTCCTTCTTTACTAACTAAATGTGTAGCATCAACAAACATTTTATTTTCATGATTATCGGTATAATTTGAAAGATTTTTTCCAATCAAATCTTTGCGATAAGGATGCATGACCATTTCCGGTTCGGATGAAATGATCCAAAAATAATCCTTTTGCTCTTTGCCATAACGCATACGACCTATCTCCTGGGCTGCTTTTAGCTGAACTTCTTCCAGCTGTAAGCTATCCGCCTTATAGGCATCGTAATACTCTTTTAAAACACTTTGGGCTGTATTGGTTAACTCTTTGATCATTTCTTTTTTGCGATCCATCATACCCTTCTCAAAAATGGGAATAATAATGGCGTAAAAGGAAATTATAAACATGGTGATAGCCAACAAAGTAGGAGCTACAATACTGTAAAAAAACTTATTTTTTTGGTTCATTGTAAAAAGGAAATTAAAATCTCCTTCGAAGATAGTAAATGTGTATGAAATGTGAGAGTATTGAATTTTTTAATGTGCTGATGTGCACTATGCCAATTGTACTAAGTAACACTTTTCGACAGATTGTTTCACGCTAAATATTAGTAATTAAAAAGCCCTGCAGATTTGCAGGGCTTAAATATGGGAATCTGACGATTTTCTCTGATAATCATTTCCGGCATTGAAACTGAATAACGAGTGACGGTCTTTATAATTTTGTAATTTTTTGAGAAGACCACTCTCCATCGTAATTTTGAATTTTTAAGATGTATGATCCTGGAGTAAGATATCCAATATCTATGAACTTAGATTTTTCATTAACAGTCTCAACTTTAATGATTGCACCTGTTTTGTCACAAATTACTACATTACGAACTAACTCTTCGGCTTTTACATGAACATATTCTGTACAAGGATTAGGAGCCACCATTAATAATCTTCTATCTACTAACATATCTTCAGCTCTTGTCATTATTATATGTATTTGGTTTAGTTTAGTAGAATTACAGACCTAACGCATAAAGGTTAACAGTACTTTTTTTAAAAAAAGAGGACAAACTTCACAATGCACTCACAATAAGAATAATACAAAGTAAAATCACTACTTCCATTTCATATATTTTATTAGTCCCTCCGATTTTGAGCTTTAAAACACAACCATGTATTGCACAAGAGCTATGTTCATAATTTGCACTTTAGTTGATTTGCACTTTAGCACATTAAAGGCATCTATCGAATAAGCATCAACCAAAAATAAAAGACACCCAAGTGTTTTATTGGAAAAATTCTGTAAAAAGCTCAAAAAAATTACCCTCCCCGATTCAAAATACATATTTTATCTCTTAACACCCCCTCAAAACCCAACACAAAATTCCATTTACTGACTTTTTACATATTTACCCATGTTTTTTATCAGGGGCAAAATATATTTTTTACAATTTCTAAGTAAATAACTTGCATTTTTTAGTGGGTGGATGAAAAAAATATCTATTTTTGCAATGAGGTATTTTATTACCTAATTAAATTTTGATCACTAAAAATTTTCAGATATGAGTACATCTACCAAAAATCCAACAGTAGGAAAAGCTACCAAAATAAACCTGTTTAGCTTTAAAGCGCCACACATGCGCGTATTTCACATTACCTGGTTATCGTTCTTTTTATGCTTCTTCGGCTGGTTTGGAGTTGCACCTCTTATGGGCGTTATAAGAGAAGAATTAATGCTAAGTAAGGCTCAAATTGGAAATATCATTATTTCGTCGGTTGCCATCACCATTTTTGCTCGCTTACTAATCGGGTATTTATGCGACCGCATCGGACCAAGAATTACTTATGCGGCCTTATTAATATTAGGCTCAATCCCGGTTATGCTAATCGGCTTAAGCAACAGTTACGAATCGTTCCTGTTATTCCGTTTAGCCATTGGGGTAATTGGAGCTTCCTTCGTAATTACACAGTATCACACTTCGGTCATGTTTGCTCCTAACGTGGTGGGTACTGCTAATGCAACTACTGCCGGTTGGGGTAACCTGGGTGGCGGAGTTACCCAAATGGTAATGCCTTTAATATTTAGTGCTTTCATTGGCTTAGGTTACATTAACACTGAAGCTTGGAGATATGCCATGGTGGTACCGGGTATTGCTTTACTAATTATGGGTTTTATTTATTATAAATTCACTACAGACACACCGGAAGGGAATTTAGTGGATTTAAAAAAGAACAATCCCGAATATCAAATCAAAGCAAAATCAGCAAAAGGAAGTTTTGCTGCTGCCCTGAAAGACTATCGTGTATGGGGATTATTTTTAATCTACGGAGCTTGTTTTGGAATAGAGCTGACTATTAACAACATTGCAGCCATTTATTATACCGATAATTTCTCGTTAGACATTAAAACAGCAGGATTAATTGCCGGACTGTTTGGATTGATGAACCTATTTGCCCGCTCTTTAGGAGGTTACTTTGGTGATAAATTCGGTATAAAATTCGGTTTGCGCGGTCGTGTATTATTCTTATTCACCGTATTGTTTATCGAAGGATTGGCATTAATCGTATTCAGCCAAATGACTTCACTTGTGTTGGCAATCAGCAGCATGATCGTCTTTAGTTTATTCGTTCAAATGTCGGAAGGTGCGACTTTCTCAGTAGTACCTTTCGTAAACAAAAAGGCCGTTGGTGCTGTTAGTGGTATTGTAGGCGCAGGTGGTAATGCAGGTGCAGTAATGGCCGGTTTCTTACTAAAAATGGAAAACGTGAGTTACACCGATGCTCTTTTGTATTTGGGAATCGCCGTTTCTCTTATCTCTTTAGTCACATTTGCGGTAAGATTTACAGAAGAAGCAGAAGCCGAGGCTTCGAAAGAAATGGAAGTTTCGCTAAAAGTAGCGTAAAAAGCACAAAGTACGGGGTTCGGAGTCCGAAGCAGAGGCTTTAGAGTTGAAAACGCCTTGCTAATCCTGCAAAATTCAAATCAATCAACAAAACAGCTAGAATCTTCCCGATTACTATCAGGACTAGCGGCTAGCAGCTAAATATTAACAACTTGAAAAATTTGAACAAAACATACAACACAACTTGCTCGTACTGTGGCGTGGGATGCGGAATCAGCATTACCAAAGATCATAAGGGGCGGTTAGATTTAAAGGGAAATGAATTGTACCCGGTGAATAAAGGTATGCTTTGTTCGAAGGGGATGAACCTGCATCATGTGGCGCAAGATTACACAGATCGACTTCTCTACCCCGAGATGCGTTTAGCCAAGCATTTACCACGTGTGCGTGTATCGTGGAGCGACGCGATAAAACGTACGGCCGCTACGGTAAAAACCATTGTTGACAAGTACGGTCCGGATGCTTTCGGATTCTACGTATCGGGTCAGTGCTTAACCGAAGAATACTACTTGGTAAATAAACTGGCCAAAGGTTACATTGGCACCAATAATATAGATACGAATTCTCGTTTGTGCATGAGTTCGGCTGTGGTTGGTTATAAATTAGCGCTGGGCGAAGATGCCCCTCCTATTTCGTATGACGATATTGAGCTGGCAGATTGCTTCTTTATCACAGGAGCCAATCCGGCATGGTGTCATCCGATCTTATTCCGCCGTTTAGAAGCACACAAAACGGCTCATCCGGAGATTAAAATCATTGTTGCCGATCCGCGTAAAACACAAACTTGCTCGGTTGCCGACTTGCATTTACAATTAAATCCGGGGACTGATGCTGCCTTAAATAATGCCATCGCAAAGTGTTTGATTGATGGCGGATACACAGATATCGACTTCATTAGCAGGTATACCAATGGTTTTGATGAATTGGTAGCACATTTAAATAGTTTCTCCTTACAAGAAGCTGTAGAAACGTGTGGCGTACCTTTAAAAGACATTCAATTAGCGGCCAAATACATTGGCGAATCAAAAGGCTTCATCAGCATGTGGGCGATGGGCTTAAACCAGAGTGTGGTTGGGGTTGATAAAAACTTATCCTTAATAAACTTATCGCTGATTACCGGAAAGATTGGAAAACCCGGATCGGGACCTTTCTCGTTAACCGGACAGCCCAATGCCATGGGCGGACGTGAAGTAGGCGGTATGTCTAACCTCCTGCCTGCACACCGCGACTTAGCAAATCCTGCACACCGCAAAGAAATAGCCGATTTTTGGGGAGTAGAATCACTGCCCGACAAACCGGGTTATACTGCAACAGAAATGTTTAAAGCTGTTTTAGACGATAAGGTAAAAGTGCTTTGGATTATTTGTACAAACCCGTTAGTTAGTCTGCCCAATTCAAACATGGTCGAGAAAGCTTTAAAGAAAGCCAAGCTGGTGATTGTGCAAGACATTTCTAACAACAGCATCACAGCCGATTATGCCGATGTGATTTTACCGGCTGCCGGATGGTTAGAGAAAGACGGAACAATGACTAACTCTGATCGACGAATCAGTTATTTGCCAAAGGTATTGGAAGCTCCGGGTGAAGCATTACCGGATACTCAAATCCTGTTAGACTTTGCTAGAGCCATGAACTTCAAAGGCTTCGACTTCAAAAACACCGAAGCCATCTTTAACGAACACAAGGCTTTAACCAGAGGAACAAACATTGATATTACCGGCCTGAGCTACGAATATTTACGAAAAGAAGGCTCTGCTCAGTGGCCATTTCCAGAAGGTAAAACCAACGGAATGGCACGTTTATTTACCGACAATAAATTTTATACCGCAGATACAAAAGCAAAATTATTTGCAGTTACAGGTGAGAATAAATCAGAACCAACATCAGGTGAATTGCCACTGATTTTAACCACCGGGCGCGTGCGTGACCAATGGCACACCATGACTAAAACCGGCAAGGTGAGCAAATTGAAACAACACATCAGTAATGCTTTTGTGGAGATTCACCCCGATGATGCCAAGATAAGAGGTATCGAAGATGGTATGCTCGTTGATGTACTTAGCAAGAAAGGACGTACAAAAGTGACGGCTAATATTACTACCGACATCAAGAAGGGTGTGGTATTTATGCCTATGCATTGGGGCAAAATAGTAAACAGAGATGTGGTTAGAGCCAATAACTTAACCACAGACCTCATCGATTCACGATCTAAAGAACCGGATTTTAAATTCACGGCCGTTGAAGTAAAAAAGTATCAAAAAGAGAAAGAGAAAATTGTTATCGTGGGTGCAGGTGCCGGAGCTTGTAAGTTCATCGAAGATTACAGAGCACTAAACTTAAGCGATGAGATGGTGGTTTTCTCAAAAGAAGAGAATCCGTTCTACAACCGCATATTATTGCCCGAATATTATACCGGACAAAAAGGCTGGGATCACTTGGTTCGCATGGATAGCAATGCCATGAAAGCATTTAACATCAAGGTGCATACAGGGAATCCGATTGTAAAAATAAACCGTGATGAAAAAACAGTGATTGATTCGAAAGGCATCATTCACGCTTACGATAAATTGGTGTTGGGCACCGGTAGTCGACCCAATGTGCCAACCGGTATTGAGGTTGATTACCAAGGTATTTTCTCCATCAGAAGTCGTGAAGATGCAGACCGCCTGAAGAATTACATGAACAACAAACAATCTGTACTGGTGGTGGGCGGAGGTTTACTGGGTTTAGAGATCGCCTCTTCCCTGCTCGAAGCCGGTAAAGAGGTATGCATTGCTCACCGTAATGCACGCTTAATGGATAAGCAATTGGACAAGCTATCATCGGGCATGTTGGCCGATATGATTTCAGAAAAAGGAATTCGACTGTTTTTAAATGATGAAATTGGCACCGTCGATAAAAAAGAAGTATCGGGTAAAAGCTCGTATAAAATCATCTTTAAGAGTGGTCAAAGTATTCTTACCGACGCCATTATTTATGCCATTGGTACCGTGCCTAATATCGAATTAGCCAAAGAAAGTAATCTGGAAACCAAACGAGGTGTAGTGGTTGATGGACGTTTACAAACCAGTGATGCAAACATTTATGCCATTGGTGAGATTGCCGAATACAACGGTAACCTTTACGGCATTACCCTTGGTGCTGAGCAACAAGCCTCAGTGGCGGCTGCGGCTATATTTGGTGACGAGAGCAAAGTATATAACGGCACTGTGGGAATGAACATTCTGAAGTTCCCCGGTGTTGAACTGTGCAGCATTGGTTTATCGCAGCGTCCAAATAAGGAAGAATTCGAAGAGATTCTTTTTATCGACGAATCGGTTCGCTATTATAAAAAATGTATCATTCACAAAGATCGTTTGGTTGGAGCTGTTTTAATGGGCGATAAAAGTGAGTTTAACGAGTTTAAAGACCTTATCGAAAACGGTACAGAGCTTTCTGAAAAGCGTTTAACACTGCTTCGAAGCGGTGCTCCGGTAAAAGCAGCGAAAGGTCGATTGGTATGTAGTTGTAACAACGTGGGTGAAGGTAATTTATTGGAGGCAATCAATAATGGACAAACAGATTTCCAAGGCTTGTGCCTGGCAACAGGAGCCGGAACAGGTTGTGGCAGCTGCAAACCAGAGGTGAAAGCGATTTTGGAGAAAAGTGTGAGGGTGGATGCATAAAAAAGGCAGTAGGCAGAAGTAATAAGGCAGAAGTTTTTACATAAGGTGTATTAAACACGGTGGCACAGAGTTTTTTATTTTGAGGCTGAAAGCCTTATAGAAATTAGCATAGGGCAACGCCCTATGGATCTTACGAAAGAATGAAATATAGCTCCGAAGGAGCGCAATAAATACAACGAGATGAAAGACAAACAACACATAGTTCGCATTTTAATCAAAGGAGGCATCTTAACACCTGCTTTGTTTTTAAAGCTGACGGAAGCAGCTAAGCTGGCCGGAAACAGTGATGTCTCTTTCGGCTCTCGTCAGGATGTTTTGTTTAATGTTTCGATAGAATCAAAAACGCTGGTTGAAGATTTTTTGAACAATCATAAAATCGACTTTGAGTGGAAAAGCAAAACAGCTATAAAAACACAAAACATCGTTTCTTCTTTTGTAGCAAACGATGTATTTCCGTCTACTTCATGGGTTAATTCGGGCGCATACATAATAATTTTGGAACAGTTTAATTACCGTCCGAAAATAAAAATCAACATTGTTGATCCGGTTCAAAAATTGGTTCCTCATTTTTCGGGTCACCTTAATTTCATTGCTTCCGGCCATGAGCATTACTGGCATTTATACATCCGATCCACAAAATCAAAAGACCCGGAAAGCTATCGGGGGATGTTCGAATGGCCTGAACTGATCTACTCAAAAGAAATACCTGTCATCTCAGAGTTTTTAGAGGGCATCATTACCAATAATAAAGCATACCACCGTCACGAGCTGGTGCAACTGGTTGCAGACAATTTGCGCTTAAATACCATCAGTAATTTTGAACCATTAAAACGCATTCCGGATTTTCCTCCTTATTACGAGGGCATTCATAAAATGGCTGCTTCTAACGATTTATGGGCAGGATTCTACTGGAGAAACAACCGTTATTCCATCAATTTTATAGAGCACATTTGTGCATTGAGTTTGCAAACCGGCATTGCACGCATCAGCATCACCCCGTGGAAAAGCTTCCTGGTGAAAAACATACAACTCAAAGACCGTTTACTTTGGGAGCAACTTATCGGCCACTTTGGTATTAATATGCAACACTCTTCTTTCGAGATGTATTGGCATTTGCCTTTTGCCGATGAAGAAGCCCTAAACTTAAAACGTTATATCGTTAAGGAATTCGACAAGGTAGATGTGCGCACTTTTGGCCTGACTTTTAGCATTGGCAAACCCGAAGATCCTTTCACATCGGTTCTGATTGAGAAAAACTGGTTTCCAAAAATTTTCAATTGGCTAAACCTGTTTAAAACCTACCGCATTTCGTATGCAAAAGATTTTAATCCGGAGACAAACGAATACCTTTCTTATTACAATGACGTTTCTCATCGCGAACTGCCCGGCGTACTAATTCAGCTAAGTAAAAAATATTATGCCTCACTCCCTGAGTTAAAAGAAGTACAAACCAAACCAATTGCCACTAAAACAACCAAAGTAAAAGTTCACGAATGCCGTAACTGCTTGTCTGTTTACGTACCAATGATAGGGGAACCCACAAGAGACATCGCTCCCGGAACTGAGTTTAGTGCACTTCCGGCAGATTATTGCTGCGAATTGTGCGAGAGCCCGATGGATAGTTTTGTAGAGAAAGAAATTGAAAAGAAATATATAGCTGCTAGCCTCTAGCCATTAGCTACTAGCCCAAACTTACAACTTGAAAATTAAGTTCAGTTAACGAAAAAAACTAACAGATTGAAAGAAACAGCTAGAAGCCGGAAGCTAATAGCTAGAAGCTATAAGAACAATGCAAGCACCAACAGATAAATACGGCCGCCGATTCGAAAAGCTACGTGTAAGCTTAACCAATGCATGCAACTTTAATTGCATTTATTGCGTGGGGCACGATCATTTATCGGGAAAACTAAACAGACCGGCTAACGAGCTCAGTCTGACTAAGGGCAAGAAGCTGAATGCAACAGAATACAAAGCTTGCATATCAGCCATTCATGAAGTTTCACCACTAAAACAAGTTCGCTTTACGGGTGGTGAACCCATGCTTAACCCACACCTTATGCAATTAATACAACATTGTAAAGAATTGGGTATTGCTGATGTAGGCTTAACAACTAATGCCTGGTATTTAGCTCCAAAACTCAACGACTTATTGGCTGCCAACATCGATTCGCTAAACATTTCGTTAGATGGAATTGATGATGATGTTATCAATAAGATGGCCGGTATTTCGAAGGCTCATCAAGTGAAAGAAACCATCATTATGGCATGTGAAACGGGATTACCGGTAAAAATCAATGCTGTGATTATGAAAGGTAAAAACGAAGACCAAATACTGCCACTACTGGAATTTTGCAGAAAGCACAACATTAAACTGCGTTACATCGAGTTTATGGAGATGGGTGATTATCACACAACCAAACACAAATACACGGTTTCTCAAGATGAGATACTCAACACAATTGCACAACGGTACAATTTTAAAAAGCAGGATAGAACCACAAATTCTACAGCTAATTACTGGACACTGGATCAGGGAGGAACCTTTGGCATAATCGCTAATCATTCAGCACCATTCTGTAAAGATTGCAATCGATTACGCTTGGATAGCACCGGTAAATTATACGGTTGTCTAAGCGCTAACGAGGGCTTGGATATGCTACAAAACATGCACTCAAAGGAACTGTTATATAACACTTTAAAAACTACTCTTTCGCAGAAACAAGAAGTAGCGTTTACGGGTTCTAGTATCAGTATGAAATTTATAGGAGGATAATTTTAATGATTAGTTATTAATGGTTAATTAATAATTACGATTTGAAAGCACTCTAAAAAGGCAGTAGGCAGAAGGGAAAAGGCAGAAGTAAATAAAGATACTAGTACAGAGTATCAAGACTGATTTACAAACGTATCAAATCCCTAAAACTAACTGTTGTTAGATAAAAGAATGATCATTTCGTTTGAAAGGTTTATTCCCTTATAGTTAGAAACTATCAATTATAAAGTACCACTTCGGACTTCGAACTTCGGGCTCCGAACTTAAAACAACAAAATATGAACAGCATCAAAATAGATATGTATGGAGGCTTGAAGGATTTCTTTGATGCAGAGACCATCCTACCGGTGTATACGATAAAAAAACTCTCGGAAGTAATTGCCGAGTTAATCAGTCTTCAACCCGATGCAGAAGAACTAATCAGCAAATGCGCCATTGCCATTAATGGAGCCATCAGTCGGGAAGATTTCTTAATTAGCGAGATTCACGAATTGGCGTTGTTGCCGCCGTATAGTGGAGGGTAAAAACAGGCAGAAGACAGAAGGGATAAGGCAGAAGTATGATAATTTAAATCAAGAGAGCTTTTCTTCTACAGTAAAAAACTAACAATTTGAAAGATAAAGCCAGAGGCTAAAAGCTAGCGACTAGAAGCTTAAAACAACACTTCGGACTTCGTGCTCCGAACTTCGAACTAAAACAAAATATGTATATCACATCAACCAACATAAACATCCCCGAGTTATTCGCTCAAAGTCATCATCCACACAGTGGAGCAATGGTTTTATTTAGTGGCGAAGTGCGGGGGTTAAACAAAGGCAAGGAAGTAGATTACCTGGAGTATGAGGCACACGAAGCGATGGCCACGCCGGTTTTCGAAGCGATACTAAAAGAAGCTCAGGAAAAATGGCCACTCAACGGAGTGACTTGTATCCATCGAGTGGGAAAATTAGAAATTTCAGCATGTGCAGTGGTCGTAATCACCTCTAGTGCACATCGTAAGGATGCCTATGCTGCCAATCGCTACATCATCGATCGCGTAAAAGCTGAGGTTCCTATCTGGAAAAAAGAGGTATACAAAGATGGCTCGCACGATTGGGGAAGTAATTGCGAGTGTAACCATCATGGCAAAACTACTAGCCACTAGCTAAACTAATCAACCGGAAAGATTTTAAGAGATAATAAAAGAAAGTTTTTAAAAAAAGCTGCTAGCTACTAGCTGTTTATTTTAATCAAAACGAATCTTTGCTATAGAAAAGAAACATAATTTATGAACAATTCGAGTAGAAGCTGCTAGCTACTAGCTTATAGCTGCTAGCTGTTCATCTCCAATTGAAAAAGTTTAAGTGGTAAAAAGAAAAATAATAAAATATTGAGCTGCCGGCATATGGCAATCAGCTGAAATTGTTTCGAATAGATTATGTGATATTTCAAACATCGAAATAAACGATCAATAAGAACGAAACAGCTAGAAGCTAACAGCCAGCAGCTAGAAGCTAAAAAAACAATCAACATGAAAAGCATAGAACTAAAATCATCTCTCCCAACCATCGTAGTAGTAGGTAACGGTATGACCGGCTACAAATTCTGTGAGAAATTTGTTGACAACAACTTAGGCGAAAAATATAACCTGGTAGTTTTTGGTGAAGAACCTTGGGCTGCCTACGATCGAGTGCATTTAACCGATTACTATACCGGAACAGCTGTTCACGACCTTAAAATGGCTCCTCGCGCCTGGTACGAAGAAAACAACATCATTCTGCTAACCGGTGACCCAGTGGTAGACATTAACCGGGAGGAAAAGAAAGTGATTAGCTCACAGGAGGTAGAAATCAACTACGAATATTTGGTTCTTGCTACCGGTTCTTCGGCCTTTGTTCCTCCGGTACCGGGTATCGATAAAACCGGTGTGTTTGTTTACCGTACCATCGAAGATTTGGATAACATTAAAGCGTATATCAAAGACAAAAAAGAGGCGGTGGTTATGTAAGCGTTCGGTAAAGTACACATTTCATACTATTGCAAGGTGACCTATCTTTGCCTAAGTTAGAGTCTTTACCGGCGTCCAATTTTGAGGGAGTAATTCCAGAAGTTTATTGGCTTTGTGTTCCTGTATTCTATTCAGTACA
>QKJP01000047.1 GCA_003249255.1 Bacteroidales bacterium | reverse complement strand
CTAAACAATCTTGTTCTGTTTCGTTGGCATCAAGTTTTCCTCCGGGAAACTCCCAATAACCCTCCAAATGTTTGCCTGGAGCTCTTCGGGTAATGAGTATGGTTGATTCTTGCTTTATAATTGCCGCAGTTACTGTGATCATGACTTTTTGGTAAGTGTGTTTATTGACGGCTCTTAATTGCCAGGTTAGAATATGCAAATATATTTATTTTCATTGTATGTCTGTTATTAGAAAAAACGAAGCCTCATAATCGACTTTTTAATCATTTTTTTTGTCCTTACTAGCCATTGAAGTGTTTCTGTTTTGGGTTTGGCTTTGAGGTTTGTTCGAGTCCCGGTCGTACCTGCGTCGTACCATGTTCGGGTCGTGTTCGGGTTCTGTTCGGCCCTAAGGACCCGAACAGCACCCAATAAACACCCGAATAACACCCGATAATGGTACGTTTCAGACCCATTTCAGACCCCTAGAAGTCGATTTTTTTTGTGCACTTAAAAAACGAAATGTTAATTTGAGGCCTTTTTTTGATTTGTATTGAAGTGGGGTGAATCTTATATCCACTTTTTTATGATCATTAAAAATCACCCAATAAGTGCCAAGCGAAAATTGCATGTGGTAACGCCAAGCTGAACACCTTTTGCTTCTTTAAGTTAAATCACCCTCATTTTTAAATTTTGGGGTGTGTTTTGATGATGTAAAGTGTGTTTTTATAGATTTAAGGAGAAACTCTCACTTATCATATCGCCCTGTGACTCTACTGTTTGGAAATGACCTTGTGTGCACTAAAAGGCGAAAAAACACTTTTCTCCGTTGAGAAAAGCGATTGGTATTGAATGGTTGGGTAAATGAGATTTCACTTGTTTAGTGTAGTGGATGAATTATTGAACAACAGATTTTACTTTTAAATAGTGGTTTATGTTTGTTCTTTCAATGTGGTACGGAGAGCCTGTCGAACTGTGGCACTAATCAAACCGAGATGGCCACTTTGGCATAATTAACAGTGAATTTTCATCTATTTGTAATGTTTATGAAGTAAAGCCACTTCGTTTTTCACCAGGATTGTCAATGCTTGGGGAGCCATAATCTCAACTTTATCTTCCAAACTCAAAACCCATTTGGCAAAGGTTTTTAAATTAGAATTGGCAAATCGCATGAGGTAGTAGTCTCCCTGGTCAAGCTCTTCAATCAAGCCAAACCAATACTTGGAGCTTGCCATGCTTTCAACCATTGAGTGTTGCACTTTTAGTACAATTTCAAACAGGCTATTCTCTTTAGCTATCTTTTTGAAATAGGCGTTTAATGACAGTTGATTTTTACCGCTAAATTGTTCTTCTAGTACCGTTAACGAAGAAACACGGTCGAGTCTAAAATCGCGATAGTCCTGTCGTAAATGACAATAAGCTATCAGGTGCCAACGCATGCCATAATTACATAAGCTAATGGGCTCTAATGTGCGGTTGCTGCATTGGCCACTATAATGAGCGGTGTATTCCACTTCTAGCAATCGTTTATTGGCCAATGCCGTTGTAATATCCATCAGAAATAAATCTTGTCCTTTGCACATAGGAGCTACGTTGGTAAACACCTCAATTTTGCTACTTAAGCAATCAAGGTATTCTTTCTCACTCACCCTAAGCACTGACTTTATCTTAAAAAGAGCTGATTCGAAAGCTGTGTTCACTTTCGAATCAGACATTTTCATAATTAATTTCTCGGCCACTAAAAATGCACTCGCTTCTTCTTTTGTAAACATCACCGGAGGCAGATGGTACGAGGCATTTAAAAAGTACCCTGTACCCGCTTCGGCACCAATGGGAATGCCAGCTTGCTCCAAGGCTCTTATGTCGCGGTAAACGGTACGTAAGCTAATGTCGAATCGGTCGGCTATCTCCTGCGCTCTTACCACCTTTTTGCTCTGTAGCTGAATGAGTATAGCACTTAATCGGTCTATTCTGTTCACCTTATATTTTTTGTCCTTTTTTTATCGCCATTTGATCTAAATCTACCATCTTGGTAGCATACGCCTGTTCGCCCTTATCTTTGATGTACCGCAGGCTGGCCAATCTGTCGGTTTTGAAAATCAGTCCAAATAATTTGCCAATAGTGTTATTTAGTTTCTTGCAATCTGCCATTGGTAGGTCGTAACATTCTGCACAATTAGTGAATGAATGGTCTATGTTACACGTTCTAATTTTGCACCAGCTGGCCTTATCGTTCTTCTGGCAACCAGGGCATTTTCCTTTTTTGTATTTGGCGCAGGTGCCGCAGTACAATCCGCAATAAGCAATTAACTGGGGATTGGGTGCTGTTATTGTTGATTTGTTCATGGTGTTAAATGGTTTTGGTAAAGATAAAGGGAATGCGCACAAAATAAACCCAATTAAGCTTCTATTTGAATCTCGGTGATGCACTTACTTACATCTTCAAAGTCACAGTGATGATACACCTCTCTAAAGTTGCCAGTAGGTGTTTTACCCATCTGCCCCAGTTTGTTAAATAGTATAGGGTAGAGGTTGGCGAAATCGCTCCATGGTCCTTTGTGTACGTGTGTTAAACAGGTAAATGCCTCTAGCTCTTTAAAGCTGATGAAATTTGTATTCTTACCTTTCTTTTCAACCGGAATACACACTTCTAATGTGAACTCGGTATCCATCTGTCCATCACATCCCGTATATTTCCATATTTGTGGCGCAATGGCTTTGATGTTTTGCGTACCTAATTCTTCCATTATTTGATTGGGGGTTAAGCCTATGTTTTTATAAATCCTTGTTAGGTTTGTTTTTAAACTGTGCACGGCAACTAATGTGCCTTCTACTTTCTTTGCTTCCATAATGTTGTTTTTACTTAATGTATGGCAAAGAAAAGGATAGCAAGTGACAACCCTATGTCAGTAGGTTTTGTGTGATGACTGGATTATTTTGATTTGTAACTTATTTTAAAATCATACCAATCCATTAATCCGTGAAATCATTGTTCAGATCCCTATTGTTACTTCTC